>NZ_JACFSD010000002.1:0-583179 GCF_016100595.1 Bifidobacterium sp. M0399
AGTCAGATACCCCAACACCACACTCTGACCAACACACAACCAAACCCACACACAGAACCTAAAACAACGCGTTTAGTTCCTATAGGCCTATTTCATGCATCTATCGTTCAGGACAACTGTCTGGCCACCCAGTCGACGATGTAGGGCGCGGTGTGCTCAATCTGATCGATGGCCACCTCGAACTCATGTGGGCCGCCATACCAGGGGTCCACCAGATCGATTTGGCTTTCCCGGCCCGGCGCTGGCTTGGGCAGATCCGGGTCGAAGCTGCGGTACAGGTGCACATCGGATCGCTTGCCTGAGGGCAACAGACGCAACAGGGCGCGCATATGGTCGGCCGTCATGGGCAGGAGCAGGTCGGCGTCTTCGGCCTCCTCCCGGGTAATCCGGTGGGCGAAGTGGTCAGCCGGCACCTCGTAGCCCCGCTCGCGCAGAACCTTCTGAGCACGCCGATCTATCGGGTTGCCAAACTCCTCGTCGCTGACCCCGCTGGATTCCACCCTGACCTGGTCCTCATCCAGTCCGCGATCTTGGAAGAATTTACGCAGGATGATCTCAGCCATGGGTGACCGGCAGATGTTGCCGGTGCAGACGGTCATGACGTTGTAAGGGCCCCGTGAAGCCTTTCCTTTAGAATTCTGGGCCATCAACGCACCTTCCCATAGGTGATGTACCGGAAGCGCCGGATGGCATCCGCCTGGTCTGGTTTAGCAGGGGTCATCCAACGGCTCTCGTCGCGCACCTGCCAGAACCGCTTGCTGACAAGCTCCTCCATATCAGGCACAAAGACATCAGCTGGAGTCCGCAGGTCCAGGTCGGTCACATAGGCCGCATCAGCCAGCGGAAAGAAGGTGCTGAAGACCCCTGCGCCGCCGATGATCCAGATTTCGCTACGATCCATCCCATCATCAGGAATGGCTTCCTGCCTAGCCAGTTCCAGAGCATCGTCGGCCGCAGATACCACAGTGGCGCCTGGTGCATGGAACCCCGGGTCACTGGATAGAATGATGTTGTCCCTCTTGGGCAGGGGTCGCTCCCCCATGGAGACCCAGGTCCGCCGCCCCATGATGACAGGATGGGATACGGTCAGCTCCTTGAAGTGCTGCATATCCTCGCTCAGATGCCAAGGCAGCGCATTGTGGTAACCGATGGCGCCACGCCGACCGTCAGTGGCCTGCGCCTGCGCCCAGATCATATTGACCGATGAGCGGCGGCCTATCTCTTCTTCCTGATGCCGCCAATCCTCATCGCCTAGAAGCCCGGCCTGACCGGGCTCGGGTTCGTGATAGCCACTTCGACTATTGTCATGCTCCATCTGTTGCGTTCACTCCTCATAGTGAGTAGATATACGAGAACATTCTAATCTTCGGATTCGACGGTGCCCGTATTCGGCTCAGCGCACCTTCAGACCGCCACCGGGGCCTTGATGGCGGGGTGGCATTGATAATCCACTACCTCGAAGTCTTCATACTGATAGGAGAAGATGGAGTCGGCCTTGCGGATGCGCATGGTCGGGTAGGGATAAGGATTGCGCGACAGCTGCTCCAGAACCTGCTCCACGTGGTTGTCGTAGATGTGGCAGTCGCCACCGGTCCAGACGAATTCCCCAGGTTCAAGATCGGCCTGCTGGGCCATCATCAGGGTCAGCAGGGCATAAGAGGCGATGTTGAAAGGCACCCCCAGGAACATGTCGCAGGAACGCTGGTAGAGCTGGCAGCTCAACTTGCCGTCGGCCACATAGAACTGGAAGAGCGCATGGCAGGGCGGCAGAGCCATGCTGTCAACCTGGGCTGGATTCCAAGCAGTGACGATCATTCGACGGGAGTCCGGATGGGTACGTATCAGATCCAGCACTTTGGCTATCTGGTCAATGGTGTGATGGGGATCCTCCGGCGTCGGTGCGGGCCAGCTGCGCCACTGGACCCCATAGACCGGACCCAGATCCCCGGTTTCCGGGTCGGCCCACTCGTCCCAAATATGCACGCGGTTCTCCTGCAGCCAGCGCACATTCTGCGATCCCTTCAGGAACCAAAGCAACTCGTAGGCGATTCCCCGGAAGTAGACCTTCTTGGTGGTGATCAAGGGAAAGGAATGCGACAGATCGAAGCGCATCTGCCGCCCGAACAGGGATATGGTGCCGGTCCCCGTCCTGTCGGACTTCAGGGTGCCCTCGCGCAGGATGGTGCGCACCAAGTCCTCATAGGGAGTGGGAATGTCCGAGTCGGGACGCTCAGGGATACGTGTACGAATACGCTGCAGTTCTTCGGGAGTCAAGGCCATGCGGCCATACTATCAAGTCCTCGGTCAGCTGAGCGCGCCCCGGTGACGAATTGCACAGTCCGGGTTAGATTGGAGGAACAGGTCCGGCCACAGGGTCGGATCCGGATGACGCACCCATTGGGTGCCGGACAAGGAGGAACAGATGGGCAAGAGACTTTGGGTCGAACGCGACAAGGACGGCACCTGGAACGCCTATGGCGACAATGGGGCCCACATCACCTTCGGCAAGGGCGAGGATCAGTTCAACCCGGGCGATCTGATGAAGATCGCTCTGGCCGCCTGCGGAGCCCTCTCCAGCCAGTTCGCCGTGGAGAGCGCCCTAGGCAAGGGCAAGGGGGCGAAAATCGTGGTGGACGGCACCTATGACTCCGACGACGACGCCTACCTGAGCTTCGACGAGCAGGTGGATGTCGATGCCACTTCGGCCAGGCTGGCCCAGGAGGATGCGGACAAGCTGGAGGAGCGGATCCGCCGCCATATTGCCAAGTCCTGCACTGTGGCGCATACCTATCAGCGGGAGACCCCGGTCAGGATCTCCGTCAAGGTTCGCCACTGATCTGATAGCCATAAAAGAGCGGGGATCCCCAGGTTCATTGAACTCCGGGGGTCCCTGCTCTTCGTCGAAGTTGCCGTTGAATCGACCGCCTTACTCCTTATGCTCGGGATCGATGGTCGACTCCAGATCAGCCAGTTGCTCGGGTTTGGCCAAATCCACAGAGATCTTCTCCACTCCGGTGATATCGGCCACATCCGTGCTTTCTGCCGCGTCGGCTGCGGCTTTGAGACCGGATTCCTCGGCCTCCACATATTTGCGCGGCACCACGTAAACGGGGCTGACCGCATGCTGCAGGAGGCCCTGGCTGGTAGATCCCAGCAGGAGCCCAGTGAAGCCGCCGCGGCCCCGCGATCCGACTACGACCACGTCATGAGTCTTGCTGGCCTGGGTCAAGGCTTCTACGGCAGACCCTGGCACCACGGTCTTGTTGATGCGCAGATCGGGATAGGTCTTCATGAGCGGAGTGATTCGGGTATTGAGATCATCCAGATAGGAGTCCATGACGCTGCGCTCCTCGGCCGAGCCCGTGCCGGTCAGTCCGGAGATATTGGGCACTGCCGACATCACATCCAGCTCGGCATTCCAGCTGTCAGCGAAAGCGGCGGCAATCTGCAATGCCTTAAGACCCCACTTAGACTCGTCGGAACCCACAGCAACCCGCTTGATGTCGTTGCTCAAATGCATCAGGTTGCCATCGTCATCGGTGTAGGGGACGACCACGATAGGGCAGTAGGCATAGGCGGGCAGGCTGGAGCTTGTGGTGCCCAGCAGCCGCTCGGCCAGGCCGCCCTTGCCCCGGTTTCCGATGACAATCAGCCGGTAGTTGCGGCTCAGCTCCACGAAGACCGAGGAGGGATCCCCCGTCACAATCAGCGTGGCTGCACCGACACCTTGTTCATCGGCGATGGCCTTGGCCTTTGAGAGAATCTCCTGGGCGTCGTTGTGAGCCGCTACGTCGTCTCCCATGGTGGTGTAGGTCGCGTCGAAAGAGACAGCCGCATAAGAGGGAAGGGAATATGCGCAGACGATTTGTAGGGTCAACCCTGCATGCTTAGCGTAGTTGGCGGCCCACCACGCCGCCTTGTAGCTGGCGTCCGAGCCATCGACGCCTACCAGAACAGCCTTGTCGTTGCTCATCCGACGACCTCCTTTAAACTTGGCGATGACAAACCGACACCGCTCTTTCTGCCAGAATATCGCATGCAGACCTTATCGATAAGTTGGCAAGGGCCAACACGCGAGGAACTTCGACTCTGAATATGCAAAACGCCCCAAAAGGGGGCGTTGAGGTTACATGCACAAATGTGTCTCAGACCAGACGACGATACTCGAAAGCCCGATAAAGCTTCTCAACTGTTACGGTCCGACCGACATCCGGGGCATGAATCATGCGGCCACCGCCAACATAAATGCCCACATGGCTGCCCTCAGGGGTCACAATCAGGTCGCCAGGAGCAGGATCCGTGACCGGCACACCCACTGAACGTTGCGCATCGGCTGTGCGGGGCAGGCCGATGCCGAAGTGAGCAAACACATACTGGGTGAATCCAGAGCAGTCAAAACCCGTGGCCGGATCGGTCCCACCAAACACATAAGGAACCCCCTGGAACTGAAGAGCATAGTTGACCACATCTGCGCCCCTGCCAGTGGCCGGCACTTCAGTGATTGTGCTGACTGTACTGCTACGAGCAGCCGAACGACTGACCTGCTGCGAGGACTGGTGCCGACTGGCTGCAGCCTGGGCCTGTTCCTGAGCCTGCTGGGCCTTGGCTTCCGCATCCTTCTCGGCCGGAGACTTGGTGGCAGGAACGTTCAAAGACTCGATGCCACCCCAGCTGCTGTCCTTTTCGACGGTAGTAGCCGTCGACTCGGTCAACAGGTCGGCACGCACCTTGCTGCCGGGGGTGAATGAACGCGACGAAGTGACTGCGGCTTCACTGCCGTCACTGGCCTGGGCCACGGCGGGTATACCGATGGAAAGCATGCCACAGATTGTGGCAGCTGCCATCATGCTCACATACTTGCGTGTCTTTTTCATTGGTCACAATTCTATCACGTATCGGGCACAGGGATCAAGCACAAGAGGACACGATCCGTGCAGTCAAGGATCAATAGTGGATGTAGTTCAGAGCGTGCACATTGGACAAGGTGCGAGAATATGTCTTTCCGTTCATGTTGGCACTGCACTCGGAGGTGACGATGGAACCATCGGGATTGATCTTCTCCACGATGGCCACATGGCCATAGGTGGAATCCGAACCCTCCTGGCCGGCCTGGAAGACCACGATGTCGCCGACATTGCGCGGCGTATTGTCCACCCAATAGCCCAGGGTGCGTGCAGAGCCGGTCCACTCCTTGGCATTGCCCATGTGCGAGCCCACCGGTAGTCCCAACTGGTGACGACGGACGTAGACCCACCAGGTGCACTGGCTGAACTCATAGGCGTTGCCCACATCTCCAGTGACATGGTTGGGATTGAACCCTGCCGGCAGTACTGATCGGTTGGCATCCATCAGCACAGCCACGACTGGATTGTTGGCCAGGGATTTGGACATCTGTCCGGCATCGAGTTCGGATTCGCCCAGCTCCCAGCTGCCCTCGTTGCGTTGCGAGGCCGTGGGCAGGGGCTGGCGGTAATCAGAACGGGAGACCCTTGCACCACCAGTTGCGCTGGAGGAGCCGGTAGAGGATGAGGGGGTGACCAAATTGATTGCGACACTGTCGGCCAAAGGCAAGGACCAGTCGCCCCGAGCCTGGCTGACCGCCATAGAGGAAGCGGCAGCACCGACCAGGACGGTCAGGGCCGAACCGGTCATGATATGAGAGCGACGGGCTGAGGCCTTGGCCGCCAGACGGATAGAACGACGGGTCCGAGGGGCTACCTCGTTGAGCTTGGCTGCCAGGGCATCATCAAGACCCTCAATGCCAGCTGCCTGGGTTATGCCCGACGATCGACCGGTCGACCGACTGCCGACACCTGTGCCCCGCCTGGCCGAAGCCCCGTGCGCAGCATGCTTCATCTAGAATCACTCCCGTTTATGTTCCGACGCGACTTTCGTGCCGTACCACGAACCATCACAAGGGAACACCATAACGCAAGCGAGAATCCAGGCCAAATGACCTGAATTGTCCATACTGGTGTACTCAAGCATGGCTTCGGTGGTCGCTCATCTTCGACAACCACGGAATACTCTAGGATTATACGGACATAATGCGGACATGAGCAAACCCGCATGCGTGCCGTCCGCCACGGCGTGTCCCACAGTTTTGAACCCTGCATGGTCCACCCTGAGCGAATCTGACTCATACCAGGTCAGACCGGAGTCGAGGCCAGGAGGAAGGATCCGCCGGCATCGTTGGAATCTTGAGGCATGGTGATGTCGACACGGCCGTCCTCGGAGGGAATGAAGAGGGCCCGCCCCTGGTCCAGTACACAGGACTGGTCAGCGGCCGTGCAACGGATCCGGCCATCAGTACAGACTATGATGCGTGGTCCACGGCGGGGAATCATCAGGTGGCGGGGCCCCAGACGCTCTATCAGATCCCCGTAGCGCTGCTGAAGCCTATTGAGCAGGGGCCAAGTGGCTCCACCCTCCTCCACATGCCCGTAGACCAGCATGTATTCGTTGATCTTGGGCCGGTAGGTCACCGTATTGTGCATGATCAGGGTGGCGATCATGGAGCTCGATGGATCAATGGGGGCCGAAGGCTGGCAGTCCAGGCTACGTAGGAGGTTGGGAATGTCCCGATGTTTGGGGGTCATGCCGGCCCTGAGCACATTGTCGGAGTTGGTCATAATCTCTGCCGCAGTGCCGTGGATGTATGCGTGAGGGGTCCCGGCGGGGATATAGACCGAATCGCCCTCCTCCAGATCCACGGGGTTGAGCATAAGCAAGCAGAGCACAGCGGGGTCATCCGGAAAGGCTCGTGCGGCACACAGGGCATGGTCCAGCACGGCTCCCGCCCGCCTGGACCGCAGCCTCCCGGCAGCAGCCTCCAAGGCTTCCTCCAGGCCTCGGGTTGCTTCTGGCTCGGCAGTCACGGCAGCGTGGAAGGCCCGGAAGATACGTCGGCGGGAGTCCGGCCAAATCAGGGAGGAGACCGGCATCATGGCATCAGCCGCGGCAAAGCGGGCCGGAGGAACCCCCAGGTGGAAGGTGCGGGCGGTCAGCGCCTCGGTCATCAGCTCGGCCAGAGGGTGATCCACGGCGCGCAGGAGAGTCAGCTGGGTGGAGATGGTCGCAAAGCCTACACAGGCCTGAAAAGGCTCCAGGGCCACTACCATTTCGTTCTTGGCCAGACTGTCATGAAAGGAGCGGCTGGGATCGTCGTCAGGCACTCCCAGGGCATTTTCACGATTGAAGCCGGCACGGGCTTCGAAATCCAGGGGATGCACCTGCAGAGACAGAGGGATGCGGGCCGAGATGATCTTGAACAAGTAGGGCAGGGTGGGGCCGAAGAGGCGGGAGTCGCGCTCCCCCAGCATGGCCATGGGATTGCGGCGGATGGCCACGGTCAGAGGCAGCAGCGAGCCGTCGGGCAAGGTCAAAGGCGAGGGGGATTCGGTGTGTCCGCTGAACCACATCTCCGCCAATGTATCCCCCGGGCATCCGTCTGACTCATCCAGATGGAACATGCGCTGCAGTCGGTCATGTGAGCCCCAGGCGTAGTGCTTCTCCACAGCTTGGATCGGATACACGCACTCCCCTTTCCACGGGAAATCCCTCCATGGGCCGGTGCATACGAACCCACCAATCCCCGTCATGATAAGACAAGGGCCGAGGCCTGGGCAAGGCGAGGGGGTCGCCGCATGTCATTGCGAACGGTACAGTAAAGGTATGAAGCTGGCTCCCATTTTCGACCCGGATGCCCGCAGGCCTTCGCCTCGGCCCGTGCAGGTGGACCTGCGACGCATCTTCCTGCTCGGTACTGGCGCCTGGATTCTGGCCTTGGCCGTGACCGTCATTCTGGCCCTGACCGGAATGACGGTCACCAAGCCTCTGATTGTCTGCCTATCCGGGGTTGGCGTTGGCATTCTGCTGTTGATTTGGGAGCATTTCAATCGCTGGGATTATCGCCGCCTTGCCCAGCAACCGGACCCTGAGCCAGAGGAAGCATCAGCGTAAAGGTGCTCCCCTCTCCCGGCGCGCTCCAGACCGTGACCGAGCCATGGTGGGTCAGAGCCACATGCTTGACGATGGCCAGCCCTAGGCCGATACCTACGGCAGTCTCTTCACTCTGATTGTCGGCACGGTAGAAGCGCTCGAAGATTCTGTCTTGGTCCGCCTTGGATATGCCCCGGCCGTGGTCTACCACCCTGATGATTCCGTAGTACCCATCCTTGGAGGCCTGTGCCACCAGGGAGACGGTAGAGCCTGAAGGCGAATAGGAGATAGCGTTCTCCACCAGCTTGGCCAGAGCCACTCTGATCTGCTGCCCGTCGCCATGAATCGTCAGCGGCTGGTCGCATCGCCATCGCAGGGTCACATGGGCCTGATCCGCTCCATTCTGCTCATCCTGCACCACTGCACGTATTTGCTCAGCTACGTCAAGCACATTCTCCCTGCTGGGCTTGATTCGCTCCTGAGCCCGAATCAGCAAAAGAAGATCCTTGAGCACATGCGCCAGATAGGCGCTGTATCGCTGGACCGAGGAGGCATCCTTGGAAACGCTGCGCAGGTGGCTGCGAAGAAGTTCTGGGTCGTCCCCCTCCAGATGGGAGGTGGTTTTGAGCTGTGCCGCCAGCTCCTCCAGGGCCTGGACCGGCTTGAGCATCTGCTCGGATACATTGGTCATGAAAGCGTCCCTGGTCCGAACAAACCTGACCGAATCGCTCACGTCATCGATAAGCACCACCACCAAGGACCGGTCAATCCGCCCCAGGGTGACCTTGAGCCAGTTCCTTCTGGAAACCGCCTGGGCCTGAACATGGGTCGCGTCACCGGGATCCTCGGCCTCGTCAATATCCCAATTATCGGATTCCGCGCTCTCAGCTGCGACATCCAAAGCGAATTCGGTAGGCGTTCGCGTGACCAGATTAAAGCTGCGTCGACCGCCCGAACGCCGTACCTGCGCGATGGCTTCGGTGATCTTCGGATTGGATATCTCGTCGTTGCTGACGATTCCCAGCCTGTAGGCATCCGGGCTGGAGCGCACAACCTCGTCATCGCCATCGACCACAACGGTGGCGGCGGGGATAAGTGCCAGCAAGGCCTGGGTCGAGCCCTCCAAAGCCTCACCGTCGGCCTCTTCGCCATCCTTGCTCCGGTTGCCCATAAGGCTGCGCAGGCGGTCCATGAACCGTCTCATAAGGACTTCCCTCCAGTCCGGCGCCGACCCCGGACACTGCGACATCAACCAAGTCTCGTCGGCCGTTCCGGCTTTATTCTCGCATACCCGACAGTGATCGCCGCTCCAATGGCCCGACATTCTTCGGGGCTGGCTTTTTCTTGCCACCCTGGTCACATAGACTGTAGTCATATCGTTGACCGAGGCCGAAAGGGAAGAACAATGCGCGTGATTTTCAACGAGGAGCTGGGGCTGGTCGCCGACGATCTCGATCGGATGGCTGCCAAGGTTCGCGATGCCATCAAAAAAGCAGGACGGTCCCTGATGGACTGCGACGTGGAAACGGCCCAGGAAGTCATCGACGGGGATGCCGATATAGACAACCTCCAGGCCAGCATCATCGATCAATGCATCAGGCTCCTGGCCAAGCAGAGCCCTGTGGCCACTGATCTACGGGTGGTGGTCTCCACCCTGAGCCTGTCGGCAACCTTTGAGCGTATGGGAGACCTGGCCAGGCACATTGCTGAGACTGCAAGGCGCTCCTACCCTGAACCGACCCTGCCCGCCGAGGTCATTCCCCTGTTCAAACAGATGCAGGACTTTCTGGATGTCATGGCCGACCGTCTGGTCGAGATGCTCTCCGACAGGGACACGACCATAGCCGAGCAGATCATCGTCAGCGATGACCAGATGGATAAGCTCCACCAACAAACTTTCAGCTATGCCCTCTCAGACGACTGGAAGGGGTCCAGGCAGCAGCTGATCGACTTGATCCTGGTGGCACGGTTCATGGAGCGGCTGGGAGACCACGGCGTATCGGCGGCCCGCCGCGTGGTCTACATCGTCTCGGGCTTCGATCCATCAAAAGACCCCAAAGATCTCGACCTCGATCTGGACTGAACATATATAGCAAAGGGGCTACTCATCACCTGACAGCTGGTCGGGTGGAGGCCCTTTTTACTTCCATAACGTCCAGGGAATACCAAAGGTGGTGCCCTCTACAAAAGCAAGGACACCACCTCAACAACTTTGGATGCTCTGTATCCAAAGTCCGGTTCACATCATCGGATGGATTTGGATATCACTTTTGGCCCTGGGCCGCCACAGCAGCAGCACCGGCGGCGGCTGCCTCAGGATCCAGGTACTCGCCGCGAGGCTTGATGGGCTTGAAGTTCTCATCCAGCTCGTATACCAGGGGGATGGCCGTGGGGATGTTGACCTTGGCGATCTCGTCCTCGGTCAGGTTGTCGAGCATCTTGACGATGGCCCTCAGCGAGTTGCCGTGAGCGGCGATCAGGACGGTCTTGCCGGTCTTCAGCTCTGGAACAATGTCGCTCTCCCAGTAGGGGGTGACGCGCTTGACCACGTTGGCCAGTGCCTCGGCGCGGGGCACAGGAGCTCCGGCATACCGGGGATCGTGGGACTGCGAGTATTCGTCGTCAGGGTCGATTTCAGGCGGCGGGGTGGCATAGGAACGACGCCAAAGCATGAACTTCTCGTCCCCGTACTTCTCGCGGATCTCGGTCTTGTTCTTGCCCTGCAGAGCCCCGTAGTGACGCTCGTTCAGCCTCCAATCGCGCTTGACGGGGATCCAAAGGCGGTCGGCCTCGTCCAGGGCGATGTTGGCGGTGTTGATGGCGCGGCGCAGCAGGGAGGTGAAGACGATGTCCGGCAGAACACCCTTATCCTTGAGCAGCTTGCCGCCCTTGCGGGCCTCCTGCTCGCCCTGCTCGGTCAGCGGGACGTCCACCCAGCCGGTGAACTGATTGGTGTTGTTCCATGCGCTCTGGCCGTGCCTGAGCAATACTAGTTTGTAGGTCATAATGAAAATTCTAAGACCTGAGAGGGACTGTTTGGCGGACCTCCCCCGCCTTAGAACAGTCTCTTAAAGCAGGCAGACGCCCAACCAGCAGAACCCTGTCAGCAGATCGGTATAGCCAGACAGCGCAAAGGCCCTGCTGAAGCGGTTCCGACAGCTGGCTATCGTGGTGGCAACAGCCATCACCAAGACAGGCAACAGACAAAGCAGACGAGGCCAGGCGGCGGCTAGGGAACCGCCGGACAGGGACCATGATTCGACGATTCCCAGAATCACAGCCAAGGCATAACAGGACCCCATCAGAATCAGCGTGCCTTTGGCTCCGATGAAGGAAGACAGCGTGTACTTGCCAGCCAGAGGATCCGCATCGATGTCACGATAGTTGTTGATCTCCAGAACAGGAATGCAGATAAGACCACCAACCAGCGCGCCGATGAACCCGTGGCGGTCGATGCTGCCATTCTCCAGGTACTGGGTAGCGAGCACGCCCACCAGGCCGAAGAAAATCATGATGCTCAGCTCGCCCATGGCCCTATAGCCGTAAGGGTGTTTGCCACCCGTGTAGAACCAGGCACCCAGCAGACAGAAGATGCCGACCAGAATCATCCACCAGTGGCCAGTCACCCAGCAGAGAATCAGACCAGCCAGGCAGGCCATAAGGATGTTGAGATAGGCAGACAGCAGGACCTTGCGAGGCTCCACGCCACCGGCCACGCCTCTTCTGGGCAGATCAGGCACCGAACCGTCAGCCCCGGCGCCCGAAAGACTGCTACGGCCTTCGTCAGTACCCCTGATTCCGTCAAAGTAGTCATTGGCGAGATTGCAGGTGCTGTGGATGAACACAGCCGTCAGACAGCATAAGAGAGCAGTTAGCCAGAAGCGCACATCCGGCCCAAGCCCTTGGTCGAACAGTTGCCGGAGGGCCACCGCTGTGCCAATCAGAACCGGCGTGGGCGAGCAGAGCAAGGCCGAGGGTCGCAGCGCGTCCTTGTATTCCCGAAGTGTGATGAACATGATTGCCTGATTATCCACCAAATCGTTCGAAAGTCGGACCGTCCCCTTATGGGAGTATCAAGATTTTCATAGCTGCAGGAGCAGGCCCGCCGACCAACACAGGGCGGAGACCAGGGTGCCTTTACCCGCCATGCCAAAAGCCTTGGGCACCTGGCCACGAGCAAAGGCTCGACAGATCAGCAGAAAGACAACGGCCACAGGCAGGAGGATCAGCACAAGAGGGAAACCGGGCAGGCCACGTCGCATGACAGCAGGAACGAACTGAATCAGGCCCAGAACCAAGCTCAGGATGTAGACCAGGTAAATGGAGATCGCCGCTGCGCGCGCCCCCACAAGAACTGCATATGTGTGCTTGCCGGCAAGGCGGTCGTCGTCCAGGTCACGGTAATTGTTGAGCATGAGCAGGCCCACGGCATTGAGCCCGCATACGCAGGCACCCAGGATGCCGGCGGCATCGACCCTATTAATGAGGAAGTACTCGGTACCCAGGGTGGCCACCAGACCGAAGAAGATGAAGACGCTGACTTCGCCCAGCCCGTGGTAACCATATGGGTGCGGGCCGCCCACGTAACACCAGCCAGCGATCAGGCAGCAGACCCCGACCAGGATCATCCACCAGTGGCCGGTCAGTGCCATGACGGCCAGACCCATCAAGCAGGTGAAGGCCGCCGAGATCATGGTGGCGTAAAGCACCTTCCTGGGCGGCACTCCGGCAGCCACAAGACGTCTGGGTCTGCCGGAGGTGGCCTCCTCGCCGCCACGGCCGGAATCAGTGCCGCGAACACCATCGGCATAGTCATTGGCGAAGTTGGCTGCGATCTGCATAGACAGGGCAAGCAGGACCAGCAAGACCACGATCAAGGCCAGTCGTCCCGGTGTGGCCGCCTTCAGGGCAGGGTCGACAGGCGTGGGCGAGCAGGAACTGGTGCACTGTTCCAAGAGCCGTGACCGCTCCAAGAGTGCAGCCGAAGCGCCCACGCAGACAGGCGCCACCGAGGCAGGCAGCGTCCGGGGACGCATGCCATCCATCCACAGCCTGATATTCATGACCGTCCCTCCCCTCTTATCATCTCAGACCAGCGGCTTGACCAGGGGGAAGGTGATGGTCTCGCGTATGGATGCACCGGTAAGGGCAATCAGTAGACGATCGATGCCCATGCCCATGCCGCCAGCGGGAGGCATGCCTACGCCCAGGGCCTCCAGGAAGTCCTCGTCAATGTCCATGGCCTCGACATCGCCGCGGCTGGCCATCTTGGCCTGCTCGACGAACCGCTGCCGCTGGACCACCGGATCGTTGAGTTCGGAGTAGCCCGTGGCCAGCTCGAACCCGCGAACGTAGAGGTCCCACTTCTCAACAACGCCCGGCTTGGTGCGGTGGGCCTTAACCAAGGGCGAGGTCTCGACCGGGAAATCACGCACGAAGGTCGGCTCATACAGCTTGTCCTGCCAGAAGTGCTCCCAGAGGTGTTCGACCAGCTTGCCGTGGTTTTCGGCAGGCTCCTCCTCCAGACCCAGTTTGTCAGCGATGGTCCGCAGATGGTCCACGCTGGTTTGCGGGGTGATCTCCTCGCCCAAGGACTCGGAAAGGGAATCATACATACTGATCTGGCGCCAATCACCGCCGAAGTCATACTGGCTGCCATCCTGCAGGGTCACCTTCAACGATCCAGCCGTGGCCATGGCCGCCTTCTGGATCAGTTCCTTGGTCAGTTCCCCGATGGTGTCATAGGTGCCGTAGGCCTGATAGGCTTCCAGCATGGTGAACTCCGGGGCATGAGTGGCATCCACGCCCTCATTGCGGAAGTCGCGATTGATCTCGAAGACCCGCTCAATGCCGCCCACCAGGCAGCGCTTGAGGAAGAGCTCAGGGGCGATGCGCAGGTAGAGGTCGATGTCGAAGGCGTTCATATGCGTGGTGAATGGCCGGGCCGCAGCGCCCCCATGCACGGTCTGAAGCATGGGGGTCTCGACCTCCATGAAGTCGTGGTCCTCGAAGGTGCGCCTCAGCGAGGAGACGGCCTTGGAACGGCGGCGGACCATGGCCCGCACATCCTCATCGGCGATCATGGCCAGGTAGGGTTTGCGGGTGCGCTGCTCTTCGGTCAGTTCCTTGTGAAGTGCAGGCAGGGGTTGCAAGGCTTTGGCCGCGATGTTCCACTCAGTGGCGAAGACGGAGAGCTCTCCGGTCTTGGAAGCGACCACGCGGCCGCGCAGGTAGAGGTGGTCGCCCAAGTCGACCAGCTGCTTGAATCGCTTCAGAGAATCAGCACCTATCTCACGCTTGGAGATCATGCCCTGGATGCGGGTGCCGTCGCCCGCAGCCAGCTGGACGAAGCAGAGGCCGCCGCCGTTGCGCAGGAAAAGGACTCGGCCGGCGATGCCAACTACATCCTCGGTCTCCTGGCCCGGCTCAAGGCGGTCCTGATACTTGCGGCGCACATCCTCGATGCGGTCGGTCACATCCAGATGAACCGGATAGGGTTCGATGCCCTCCTTGAGCATGAGCGCCCTCTTGGCCACACGCATGCGCACCTGTTCGGGATGGCCTTCAGCGCCGTCCGTCAGGCTGCCGGGATCGATGGCGTCATCCAACTGGGCGCCCTGATCAATCTTCTCTGTGATGGCCATATCCTGCTCGAGCAGTGCCTGAGCGCGCTCGACCGTCGTCAGACGAGGGGTTTCTTCCGATGAGTCATTCATAAATCGCTATTTTACGCATGAGCCGGTACTTGGTCCTGTTGCCATCCGATGGCAGGTAGTTGAACGTCCGCGCCGCGCAGACGATGGCGTTTGGCCGACGGTACGTGTACTATATAGAACGTTGTCACGGGGTATAGCGCAGCTTGGTAGCGCGCTTCGTTCGGGACGAAGAGGCCGGGGGTTCAAATCCCCCTACCCCGACAAGTATTCCTGGCCTGAAAGGGCCGGGATTTCAACGTTTAGAGCACATCACGCAGCCGGCGAAACAGATTGCAGCAGCAGCTCATTCATCGACTCCCCCACCGAATCCAGGTCCTCGTCGAACAGATCCGCATACACATCCAGGGTCATCGCAGCCGACGTGTGCCCCAGCTGCCGCAGGACGGCCTTCACGTTCGCCCCGCTCTTGACCATCAAGCTGGCCGCCGTGTACCGCAGGTCATGGATGGTCATCCGTTCAACCCGGCCGCATCGCACGCGCGGGCGAACCACTTGCCGCCGTCCTTCGGCGACACCGACTTCACGTATCCATGGAAGCTCCCTCTGAACTCAATCTCGTGGTGTCTCCCTTTCCATCGCCTCATTGGGATCATGCAGAGCGGCTATATCGAAATCTTCCGGATGAGCCGCAACCTGATCCAGCTTCGCAGCTCTACTCTTTTGTTCTTCAGTTTGCTGGCTTAGCTGCAATGCTTGCTCTAGCCTTGAAGCTGGATTGAGATTGAAGACTTGGCACAGCGCTGTAAACTCACGCGAAGAAGGCGACCCATGCCTGCAATTGAAAAAAGTTGCTGACTCTTGGCGCACTTACGTCAATGGCACGGGCGAGCGCGCGGTCTGATATTTGAAACGGTGACTCATCTCGCTTTTCGGAAATAAGTCTCATACCCGTAATATCAGTCAGTGTCCAAACGCGCGCGTACTTTGCCATGGCAATCAGATCAGACATGTAACAGCTTTTTATAAATCGCAACGCGAGTTTGACATAGTAAAAGAATGCTCTTACAGACTTGCTGCTCGGGCCATAGACGTGCTTCGCAAAACGGCACTGACATACAAGCAATCCAAAATCGAACTGACATCAGCGCTGCACATAGCCAGGCCCACATTGAACGCCCGGTTTGAAGCCGGCGACATGATGCTCAGCAAGCTCATACAGCAGTCAAAAGAAGTCGGTGTCGATCCATGCGAAGCACTCAATGACTGCGACGGGGAGTCTCCGGCATCATCGTTGCTCGCAGGGAAGGAGAAGCGATGAAAAGGCCGGTCTTGTCCAAATCTTTTTTGACGTGCTCGCGGATCTTGACGACGTGATAAGGGCAGATCGTCATTGCTGGGCGGCCAGAGCCTCTGAAACAGGAGCAACCCGTGCCCTTTCTGCGTCATGCTGGCCGGCAAGGGCTTCGCCTACCGGTCCGAGCAGACCGTCACCCTCGGCGGCTCCTTCCACAACGGGCGCTACACGCTGTCCAAGCCGTGGCCTGACGAGGTCATCCAGCCGTACCAGCAAGTCTGGGGGCATATCCTGGGCAACCACGGGCCAGGGACCTTCGTGCCCGGCAAGACCGCGTTCCCCTTCTCGGGGAGCGAGAAGCGCGTCAGGTATGAGGTCCTGGAGACCGTGGCGGCACCCGACCTTGTCAGGAGCATGAAGGACGGGAACCGGGAGGACAGGTATAAGCTGGTCGGTGAGGAGATCATCCGCGTGTGGCTGGAGAAGAAAGGGAACACCCGCGGACGGTGCATGATCAACACGGCGTTCCCGACGGTGGCCGGGGAGAAGGAGATAGCATGGCGACTGATCAGCAAGCAGCACAGGCCTTCCGCCGGCTGAGGCCCTACCTAGCGCCGGTCATGGACGAGTGGGAGCTCATCGCGCTTGACGGCGGTTTCGAGGCCGGGGAGCCGTATTTCGCCTTGTCCTACGCCGTGGCGTCCATCCCCTCGTACCAGGTGGACGTCCCCCGCGACGTGCTCGTGCAGGCGTTCTCCTGCCTCAACGAGGACGACCGTCAGGAGTACGCGGACATCCTGAAGGGCGCGACGGCCTAGCCCGGGCACACTTGTAATTGCTTTCCAGGCCATCCCTTACCGGGGTGGCCTTTTCCATGCCCTGACGGGCCATCGAGTTTTCCGCGGACCCCGCACGCCGCGTCGCTAATCGTGCGTCCGATTACCAAGGAGCAACCATGCCCATGCATTTCCTCCACCGTTTCGACAGGCTCCACATGCGTCTGGCCGACTCCCCGCAGGGGAAGCCGGTTCCGGCGGAGGCCAGCCCGGTCCGGGAAGCCGGCATCGACCCGGATAACACGCGGATCCTCGCACAATTTGAGACTCAAGGCACAGCGACAGCCACCTCCAGCATCTACGCGGTACGATACGGCTCCTCGGAAGGCGACCAGGCGGTCACCGGCTTGACCAACGAGGGCATCAGCGTGCAGGATCTGGGCCGGCTGCAGGACAAGCCCGCCTACCGCATCCGCATCGAGTTCTTCGTCGGGCTGGCCGTTTTCGGCGGCAAGGCCGCCGCACGCCTGAAGGGGGTCATCAATGGCTAGCAGGAAGACCGCCGTGCAGCGGCCAAGAAGCAGGCTGAAGCGGAACCGACCCTGGCCGTCACCCCGAACGAGCCCGTGCAGGAGGTCACCGCTCAGGAGCCCGACAAAGAGAAGGAGCCGCCCGCGGCCCCCGACTGTTCCGCGGCGGTTGCGCCCGCCGGCCGTTACGAGACTTTTGAAGACGGATGTATGTAAGAATACTAACCTCGCTATTCTCTTTCTCTTCTTAAAAAGCAAAAGCGATTCTCGTTTTTCTCGCGTTTTATAAGTTCAAGGATCACAGCCCCGACGATTCTGGAATTGCCTACTGCATTAATATTGAGGTTCCTCGGCACATAACAACCAATCACCAACCTTCAGGTGTAGCATATAAACAGATATTCTGTTCAAAGGAGCATAATGCGGATCTTAGCCTTTGACCTCAAAGGACTTCGTTTATACGACAAGGGCGCACTACGCATGATCATGTTCGCCGAGGATAGGATTACCGATGGCAGCTTCACCCATCGCCTTCAGGGCACCACCTCACCGCTTGGCATCGTCACAGCCATTGGCATCTCCGGCATCAATGCCTCCGGCAAAACCACTGATCTACGCCTGCTTTCTCTAATCATCAACATTGCCAGGGGCGCCTCATTGGGTACTCAACGCTCCACCATCGATTCGCTGATGGACATTCTTGAGCCTACGATTACAGCACGCATTATCTTCGAAGAAGACGGCGATGCTTGGCTACTCAATGCCACACTTCGACGCGCAGATCAGAACGAGGCCACCGCCGACTCTCCCTTGGTTTTTGAAAAGGAACGGCTGTGCCAGTATGCGGGCAGAAGCCTGAGCAAGATTCGTTTGAGAAGAACCATTGATGGCGATGAAGAATCCTGGGTGACTGTAGCGACTCGGGGAATGAACAAGTCCGGCGACGAAAAGGAGCTGGCTGAGGACGTCAAGAGATTCTTACCCCCCGATCGCTCTCTGATGAGCGGGATTTTGCGGGCCAAGGAGACCATGGTCACCATCTGTCTGCAAAATCCGTTGCAAATGTCCATCCCCGTCACTCCTCCATCCCAAGTGGTGCGTCTATTCGATCCGACCATCGAACACTTAGAGGTAAGCGATCACCAATTCCATATCAAGTTCCGCAACGAAAAGCTTGAACGTAATTGTGATCCCTCACAAGCTATGGCCATGATATCGGCGGGAACATTTCGCGGAACATCCCTGGCGCAGCATGCTATCGAAACACTTGCACAAGGAGGTTACCTACTATTCGACGAAATCGAAAACAGCATAAACAAGCAGTTGGTATTCGCCATCATCGATTTGTTCTCCTCTCCCGCCACTAACCCGCATGGGGCAGTACTCGTTTTTTCTACGCACTACCCTGAATTGCTGGATCATTTCACCAGAAAGGACAACATCTGGTTCGCTGTCAGACATGAGAACGCGGGATTCCAACTGGTCAGATACAACAAACTTGTCACGCGCGGTGAACTGAAGAAGAGCGTTCAGTTCATGTCAGGTGCCTTGCAAGGAACGGCACCCTCAGCCGCTTCCATTAGCGCCCTGCGGAGCTACGTCAAGGATACGGTTCATGGATAGTCAAGCGATATATAACCAACCTACCTTGGTTATCTGCGAGGGATCTGCCGAAAGCGTCATCTTTGAACTCCTGCTGGCAGAAGGAAAACTGATCATTCCTAAAGATTCGCTTATTGAGGATCCGCAGACTGGTCGGCTTTATACCCGCTGCCGGAAGGATAGGGATATCGAGGAACGGTTCCTTTCCGTTACTTATGGTTCTTCGTGCGTGAATATCGTCCGTATTATTGACTCGCCAAATGAGCGCTTTCACTTGTCGCCTCTGTACCAGTCTAAAGCCCGTGTATTTACTCTGACTACCCGTCCGGAGATCGAGATCCTGGCCATCATCAAAGAGGGGGCTTATAGGGACTGGACGCATGTTAATAACATGAAACCCAGCGAATTCTGCAAGGAGAAACTGGGGTTGCACAAGATCAAGCAGTATGCTTTCCTACGCCAATATTGGAATGATGCGGATGAGCTCTGCCGTGTCATTGAGCAGTACCGAAGAAACCATCACTTCCAAAACCATGAGCGATGTTTGGCCGAGATACTCGTTGATTATTCAGACAGCTGCACCGAGCAGGTGTGACCTAGGCGACATAGCCGACTAAAGTCCATCAAAGACCATCAGCCTAGACTGATAGATAGAAGCGACCAGGCGCTAGAGCTCCACGAGGAACCGGCACCTACAGATACCCTGACAGCAAGGGAGCCAAATGAGCCAGGACCAGACACCGATTTTAGGCAGCAGGCAGAAAGAACCCCAGCAGTCCTACATGCAACCGGACGGCACCTTCGACACCCAAGCCTTCCTCGACGGTCTGGATGCCATCTTCAGCGCCGGCAAGGCTCGCGACGAAGCTGAACCCTACCTGCAACAGGCGCTGGTGGATGCGGAGAATGCAGGCGATGATGCCGGACTGCTGACTGTACTGAACGAGACCATAGGATTTTACCGGTCCCAAGGCCGCCACCAAGAGAACATGTGGATGATCCAGCGGGCCATCGAGCTGGCCTCACGAATGCGCATCGAGGGGTCCGATGCCTGGACGACCACTCTGATCAATGCGGCCACAGGTCTGCGGGCAGCCAAGAAGTACGACCAGGCCGAAGACCTCTACCGGCAGGCGCTTGCCTCTGCAGCCAAAACGCTTGGACCCAAGGACCGCCGGCTGGCGGCCCTGCACAACAACCTGTCCATGCTCTACAGCGAAACCGACCGGCCCGACCAGGCCGAACAGGAGCTGCGCCAGGCCATGAACATCCTGGAGAATTCCAGTACTGATCCATCCCGGGATCTGGATCTGGCCTCCACCCACACCAATCTGGCCCTCCTGCTCATGCAGCGCAACGACAATCCGCAGGCTCTGCAAGAGGCCTGGGACCAGGCCCGCACAGCCCTGGACATCTATCGAACCGGCCACCTGGAAAACAGCGCACACTATGCCTCGGCCCTGGCTGGCTTCGCCCAGGTCTGCTACATGACCGGTCGCTTCAGGCAGTCGGCAGACACCTACCGCAAGGCCCTGGCCATCATTGAGGACCGGTACGGCAAGGGTAGCGACTACTACCAGATCACCAAGGCCAATCTGGACCAGGCCCAGACCGCTGCTGAGAAAAACAGAGACAGGGATCAATCCGACCAGGTTGACGAAGCTGCGTCCATCCAAACGCAGACCAACTCAGATCGCCCCCCAGCCAGGAATCAGAACAAAGACAGCGATCAGCATAACCCCCGCCCGGGTATTCAAGGGCTGGACCTGGCCAAGGCCTATTGGGAGCAAGTGGGCCGTCCCATGCTTGAGGAGCGATACCCCCAGTATCGCGGTCGGATCGCCGTGGGATTGATGGGCCATGGCTCAGACTGCTACGGCTTCGACGACGCCATCTCCCGGGATCACGATTTCGGCCCGGGCTTCTGCCTGTGGCTGACCAGCGAAGACTACCAGGCCATCGGCGACCAGCTGCAGAAGGACTACGAGGCCCTGCCCACCGAATTCATGGGGTTCGGCTCGCGAACCGACAGCGTCAGGGCAAAGGGAGCCAACCGCCGCGTGGGCGTCTTCGAGATCGGCGCCTTCTTCGAATCTCTGACCGGCTACCGGCAGGCGCCCCCGGAAGATCACCCCCACGAGTGGCTGCTCCTTGACGAGGCCACGCTGGCGGCAGCCACTAATGGCAAGATTTTCGCGGATCCTCTGGGACAGATGCTGGCCACCCGGCAAGGGTTCAAGGCCATGCCCGACGATGTGCGCTTCTGCCTGATCTCCCGTCGGCTGGGCATGATCGCCCAGGCGGGCCAGTACAACCTGCCGCGAAGTCTGCAGCGGGGCGACGGGGCTGCAGCTATGCTGTCGATTAACGAATTCGTCAAAGCCTGCGCCTCCCTGATCTTTCTGATCAACAATCCACTGACAGTCGGTTATCTGCCCTATTACAAATGGACATTCGCGGCCTTACGGCGACTGAGCGGACGAATGGCTACCAGGCTGGCTGACCTGACCGAACAACTGGAGGACATCCTGCGCCTGGCTTCGGCTGCCTGCTACGGGGGGCAAGGCTTTGGCGAAGGCGGCAAGGGAGCTCGGCCGTCCGCCGAACGCATTACCAAGCTTGTAGAGTCTATCTGCGCAAGAATCGTAGAAGAGTTGCAAGCGGAGGGCTTGACCAGCAGCCCGGAAACCTTCCTGGAATGGCAGCGCCCCTATGTCGAGGCCCACATTTCCAGCGACGATCCGGTTCTGCACAGCATCTGAAAGGAGCCAAGGATGGCAAACGACAAGCAATGTCAGGATGATGAGTCCTTGCGTGAGGGGATCGTCCGCCACGAATGGGAACAGTTCCAGCAGGTCAACAACGAGGGTGGCCCGGCCAACTGTCAGGGCAACTGGCCCATGTTCCATCAGATGCGCCTGAGCCAGTTTCTGACCTGGCCTCATCCCCTGCTGGCCAGTTATGCAGACGATCTGGATCAGGCTGACGCACAGGGACGCAACCTGCTGACCGAAAAGTATGGGCGGATGATGGAATCCACCGCCCCGGACCAGTACCACAGCAGCATTGCCCCCTACCTGCCCAGGCTGGGCCTGGATCGTCAGGAGCAACAGGAGCATATCATCGACCGGCAGGTGGCCTGGGCCAAGGACTTCCGCGAGCGCTACCCCCGTCTAGGTCAGGAGATGCGCGTCCTGCGCACCAGTGAAGACACTCCGGAGGCCACCTCCTTCGAAACCTACCTGCGCGGCGAACTGGGCACCTATTCGGCCCGGACGCTGGATCTCTACCAATCCATGGTGGACCGGATCGAGGCCCGGGGCGGCAACCTGACCGAGGAAACCATCCTGGCCACAGTGCAGATGAACGGCTTTGAAACCCTCGACGAAGCCGAACAGGCCCAGAACCGACCACCTGAATCACAATCATGAAGTCCATCTGACCAACCAGTCGCGCGGTCGGGTAGAGTTGACGGGTGCAAAAGCTGAAACGGGCGGGCTTTACCGCCGCCTCCTTTGTGGTCATCCTGCTGGTCATGCTCCTTTTGGGCCAAGCCATGACGCCGGACTGGCGGGTGGAACCCTACCGCGACCATCTGCGGGTCTCGACCCGCTCCACTGCAGTCGCTTCGAGTTTGGGCCCCACGACACCTGAGGGCACCCACCCAGTCAAGGAGCAGAGAATCAGCATCACTTTGGCTGGTGGAGTTCGTATCCAGGCCATTGTCAGAGAACCGAGCGACCTTAAGGGCACCGGACCGGCCTGCCTGTTCATTCATGGCGCCGGAACAGGCAAATCCTCCGAAGTATTTGGCGACCTGGCTTCAGCCATGGCCTCAGCCGGCATCACCACACTGGTGCCCGACAAGCGTTTGGACACCTACACCACCTTCCACCGCGACTACCAGGCCATGGCCGCCGACTATGGGCGTTCCCTTGACCGTCTGCGCTCCTGGCCGGGCGTGGATCCAACCAAGGTGGGCCTGTACGCCGAGTCCGAGGGCACTTGGATATCGTCCATCATGACCGCCAAGGACCCCAGCATCGCCTTCTCCATCCTGACTTCGCCTCCCGTCTACCCGGGACGACGGCAGATGGCCATGGCGGCCACCAGCTATTTGGACTTGATTGGCGCGCCTAAGGGGATTCGCAACGTTATACCGCGTCTCATGGGCATGGACTTGTCCCTGCTGGGCCTGGAGTACGCCGACTTCCCCTCTCTGCCCTATCTGGATCAGCTGCGGATGCCGGTCATGATCAACTTCGGCACCATGGATGTTTCCATGCCAGTAGAGCAGGGTGCGCGCGAGATCATCCGCAGAACACATGCGATCGGCAACGACAACGTGACCCTGCGCTACTACCCTACCAACCATCAGATCCGCACCGGCAGCCGGCTGGCCAAGGCCGGGTTGCCCCTTGAACCCAGATATACCCATAATCTGGAAGACTGGATCAACGCCGTGGCTATGGGCACCAAAGCCGATCAATGGTCAACGCCTATGATTGCCGGCAGCCAGCCCCATCAGCTCAATCAAGTGCCCAAGCACACGAATACAGGGTTGATACCTTCGCTGACCGCCCTGTTGACCCTGATGGCCAGTGGTCCCATTCTGCTGGCTGTCGCCCTTCTATCTGCCTTGATTGGAGCCTTGAGCTCACATCTGCGGGCTCGAGGCAAAGACCACCGACAGTCAGGTTTCAGCAAAGGCCTGACCGGACGGCTCTGGTCGCTAGGCCTGCTAGCCGCAGGACTTATGGCTGCCCTGCTGGCCTATGCCTTTACCGTGGTCCGCCAGGCGCTTGGCCTTATGCATCTGTCATCGATGATGGCATCATGCTGGCCCCTGTTGTCCGTCATGTGTCTGGTACTCATCCTGCTCTTGGCGAGCACCCTGACCTCTGTCTTCAGCCGATCTGACGGCAAGCCAGCTGTTGTCGGGGCTGGCCACTGGTTGACCCTGACCCTGACCCTGCTGGGGTCTCTGGCCATCCTTGGCAGCCTGATCTTCTGGAATATCCTGGTCTTTTAAGACAGATCGGGTGCGCCTTGCTGATGCCAGCCAGGCTAATACAGACGCGCCAATCAGCACCACGCCCAGGCCGGCAAAAATCAATGGAATAATCCGCTGCCAGGGTATGACTATGGTCAGATCCGTACCGTAACGCAGAAAGACCAATCCTAAAGCCAACATGGTCAGAGCCAAAAGTCCAACCAGGGCGCCAAAAATGATGGTCGGCAGGCTGGGGCCGCTAGGACGGACCGGCTCCGGCGGCTGCATCCGAACCTGATATATCGGAGGTGCCTGCGATTCAACCGGCATGACCTTGGTGGTGCGCTCCTGACGATCCAGCGGCTGGGGCTGGCCCCCTTCTGGTTGCTGCATATCAGTCATCTTCCTGATCCTCCCCAAACTGCCATGGATTGTAGCTATAATCCCAATATTCATTGATCGAGCCGCTGTAGAGCTGCGCCCGCTTCGGCTGGGTAGCACTCCCCTGGGCTTGCACGGTGACCCGTGCACCGTCCATGAGATTGGCTTCGACGATCAATTCGGGATCGTCGGGCATATGCCACTGATCCTCCTTGGACGCTCGCAGGGCTTCCTCCCAATTGCGTCGTTCAGCTGATGACGACGTATTGCCCCACCACATCCGGTTTCCCTGTTCCGTCTCGGTTATCCAGTCAGCCGCGCCTGATCCCAAGACCCTGTAGAGGTCGGCGTGCTCCCTGTAGGACAAACTGCACCCCTTAGGAATGAGCAAGCGAACGTCGGCATAGGCTACAGCCAGGCGCACGGTGCCCGTCGGGCAGCCTGAGACTGTACTCACCGCATCATCCATAATCTGAACACGATGGGTGCCGTGTTCCCGCTCATAACCAGTCAGGTCAATGACGGCACTTCCCTGATCCTGCGGGTCTCCGACCAGCGCGGTGCCGCGGCGATAACGCCTCATGTCCGCACTGCTCGCCCCCAACGAGCGCCCATAGTTGTTGCCGTTAACTTGAACTGTGGCGTAGTCGGCCAAGATCCTGCGGTTCTGGGTTTGCTCAATGCCTGGTATGGCCGAACCGGTAGCCAGAATCAGGACAACCAGGCAGGCCATCAAGGCAATGGGAGTCAATCCTCCTGACCTGCGGCCCATCAAGCCCAGGATCAGTATGACCACGCCAAGTGTCAGCGTGACGCCTCCAGCCCAGATTAGAGCGTAGGCCAAGGTCGCATTCAATCCGCGATAGGGGTTCGTGGCCATCCACCAGACACCTGCTCCGGAGACCAGGATCAGTCCTGACAGAAGACTGACCAGCACAGGTCCGGCGGGACGACGCCGCAGCCGGGGCGGAACCGACGGAGCCTTACGGGCCATTCCCGGCCCTGTCGGAAATGACCCGGCTGTGCCATAGCCTGGCCAGGCACTGAATCCATACGACTGATTCTTGTTCCCAGCAGGTTCTGCAGGGCCTTCTGCCCCTGTCCAACCTCCGGGAGCTGCACCAGCGCTGGGATTGCCCCCATCTTGCGTATTATTCGAATCGCTGCCGGCGTTTGCCGAATCCTCTGTCTCAGAGATGGGTCCAGGAGAGGCTACCTCCCCTTGTTGCTCTGAAGTTCCATACGAATCGGAATGCTCTGGCTGATCCTTGTATCCTTCCGAACTCGCATCACTTGCTGTCTGTGCATTGCTTCGCGTCCCTGTGTAATCCTGGTATCCCTCATACCCTGAAAAGCTCGGATACTCAGGCTGATTCGAATACCACTGCGAACCTGCACCACTCGGCCGTTCCGAATACTGCGGTCCCATCACCCAAGGATCGCCCGAAACCGGCCTGCCGGCATCCGGCCCAGCCCAGTACCCTCTCTGGTACTCCAGGGCCTTATTGCGACTCCACCGGATAAGGAGATACAAAATCAATGCACCCAAAGCCAAGGAAACAATTCCGACTCCAGGAATCAGGATGGCCAACAGCCAGTAAATGATGATACCCACCATGGAAGCATGCCAAATCCCGTGAATCAGCTCCTGGGCGATAATGACCCCACGCCGATCCGGCAAGACGAACCAGGCAAAACCATAGAAGGCGGCACCAGTGCCGAAGAGAAAGACCGCCAAAATCATCAGCGCTCTGACCAGGGTTACGCTCCAGCCCAGCCGACGGGCCAAGGCTACGCAGACGCCGCCGATCCATCCCTGGTCGCGGATCAGATAGGACTCCCTGCAGGCGCGGAAGAACTTGTCGGACTTCCACCGCCAGCCGTTATCAGGGCCATTGCCGTTCATGTCGCTACTCATGTCTTCATTACAACACCCAGCGAGCGCAAATCTTATGGGGGAACACCCTGATTCGACCCTGATTTCTTCCGTTTATAGCCTTATCGGCACCATCCGAAAACGATAATGGAAGCATGAACGCACCCATGCAGGAACAGCGAATGCTGAAGGAACCACCTCCTCTGCACCCTGCGCGCATGCCCCTGATGAGGCCGCACAAGGGCAGGATCCTGTGCGGAGTCTGCAAGGGCATCAGTTTGCACCTGGGTATTCCCGTCTTCTGGATACGCCTGGTCATGGTGCTCCTGGCTCCCAAAATGATCACCTGCGTGGTCTACTGCTTCCTTTGGTTGATACTGCCCCAGGGCGATCCCACCCAGGCGGTCCAACCGAATGACCCGCGATCGGCTCCGCTGGCACCCAGCATTCTTACTGGACAATCGGGTCAGAAGGAGGACCACAACATCACCCCCGGGCGGATAACCAGACTGCTGGCAGGCCTAGGCATCATCCTCCTGCTGACCACGGTTTTTCTGCTCAACAGCGGTATGCGCCCCGCCTTTGTCGTCCCCTGCCTGCTTTTTTGCGCCGGGCTGGTTCTGGCCTGGCTGAGGCCGGAAAACCAAGGAACCGGCTACCACCTGCCGGCCCTGATCGGCAGCCTGGCCCTGATCCTGTCTGCTGCGATAATCTTCCTGCTCTCCACACAGGAATTGCATTGGGCCTTGACCCTGATAGTCCTGGCCGGACTGCTGCTTGTGGGCGTGACAGCAGTGGTTGTGCCCTGGGTAGGCTCAATCATTAGCCAGCTGGGCGATGAACGCGCCATGAAGGAACGCGAGGAGGAACGGGCCGATATGGCAGCCCATCTGCACGATGGCGTCCTGCAGACCCTGGCTCTGATTCAGCTGCATGCCGATGACCCGCATACCGTCTTCACCCTGGCCCGATCCCAGGAGCGCGATCTGCGCAACTGGCTCTATCAGGAACGCACTCCCTCAGACCGGTCCGTCAGCACTGGGCTGAGCCAGATAGCCGCACAGGTGGAGGATGATTCAGGCAAGCCAATCGAGGTGGTCACCGTGGGCGATGCCATGCCCTGCGCGCAGACCGACGCCCTGCTCAACGCGGCCCAGCAGGCCCTGGTCAATGCGGTCACCCACGGTGGCGAACCCATATCCGTATATTGCGAGGCCCGCAGGAATCAGGTTGAAGTCTACGTGCGCGACCACGGTTCTGGCTTTGATATGGATGCGATTCCAGCTGACCGTCTGGGAATCCGAGAGTCCATCATAGGTCGGATTCGTCGGCGTGGCGGCAGGGTCGAAATCGTCTCCCGCCCAGGCTGGGGCACCGAGGTCAGAATGCACATGCCGCTGTCCGAGGCCAGCCAGCATCAGGAGGGCGAGGTTGATCAGGCTGAAAAAGGGACTGAGGCACAGCAATGATAGGATACGTGGTGAACCATTCATTCACAGACGCATGCCGGTCCGATCCTTTCCACGCTTGAGGACCCGCGTCGGGAAAGGCGGGCTGAACCACGCCCATGACCACGACTGCAGCAGAGCCCCATCAAGCCGAGGATGGGCCCGCAAGCATCCGCGTAGCCGTCGTCGACGACCATGAGATGTTCCGTACCGGCGTCATCACCACCCTGCAGCCGCATTTCCACGTCGTGGGCCAGGCGGCAGACGTGGAGTCCTCCATTCTCATGGTCGAGCAGACCCGTCCCGATGTGGTTCTGCTGGATGTTCACGTGCCTGGCGGCCAGGGCGGCGGAGGCGCCGAAATTCTGAGCCGTTCCCATCCACTCTCCCCACGGTCGGTCTTTCTGGCTCTTTCCGTATCCGACTCGCCCAGGGACGTGGGTTCAGTCATCCGTGCCGGAGCACGTGGCTACGTGACCAAGACCATCTCCGCCAAAGACCTGGTCTCCTCAATCCGTCAAGTTCACGAGGGGTATGCAGTCTTCTCCCCCAAGCTGGCGGGATTCGTGCTCTCCGCCTTCCAGGAGGACGAGGCCGCAGATGCCGGTCGGGTGGAAGATGACGAACTGGATCGACTCTCCGCGCGCGAGCAGGAGGTCATGCGCCTGATCGCCCGGGGTTACACTTACCGCGAGGTAGCCTCCGAGCTTTTCATCTCCATCAAGACGGTTGAGACCCACGTCTCCAACGTCCTGCGCAAGCTTCAGCTTTCCAACCGAACCGAACTGACCCGCTGGGCCGCAGACCGCCGCATCGTCTGAACGTCCGCTCAGCAGTCAATGCCCCGCTGGCGAAGGAGCTGACGCAGACTACTGATATCACGGGCAACAATCCCCTCCATACCCAGTCTGTCTGCCATAGCCACATGCTCAGGATCCACATCGACGAAAATCGTATGCCCGGGGCTGATGGCGAAACGACGCAGAGCCAGACGATAGAAGAGCGGATCGGAAAGATCCAGATGCTCCTCGGATGAAATCAGAACACCTTTCAGAGCAGAGAGGGGCGAGAGGGCATCTGACACCGCTTCGGTCAGCTGACTGGTCGTTGCCGCCAGGCCCCAAAGGGTCAGGCCAGCTCGCCGCAGATACCCCAGCAGATCCGATGCTCCAGGGAGCAGGCCCTTAACCGCCAAGGTGTAGTTTTCCAGACAGACGCGAACCACCCAAGCGACCGCAGGTCCGTGAGTGGTTTCATAATCGGCCAATGCCTGCTGTGGGTCCACGCCCAGATTGATCTGCCTCCTGACACAAGCGAAGCCCCAAGGGTCCTCCGGGTCCAGAACCATATCGACCACCCCGTCAGGATAATGCCCGACCAAGGCTCGGCGCGGGTCCCAGTCCACCAGGGTCCCAGGCAGAGCGAAGAGGATGCTGCCACCTGGGGCCGCTGGGTCGGGGCGGTCATCGTTGAATATATCCTCACCTGGCAGGTCGCCCGATACGCCTTGGCTTAATCCCTGCTGGAACTCCCGATGCTGCCTTGCCATGCCCCCAGAATAAACATCTGGACCTACAGAACATGCGGCAGAATCCAGAAGGCACGTGGTCAATCACTAGGTGAAGGCCACCGAATGGATATATTGAAGCCAGCAATGGTCGAATCTTACGTTTTGCGACCTGCCCAGGGCGGAAGTCCCGCCGGGCACGAAAGGAGCCGTTATGCGTCGGCTGCTGCTCACATCCTCATTCTCCGCTACCGCTGACAGGCTGCCCGCTTTCCTCGAAGGCTCGCCCGAAAATCATACGGTGGCCTTCATCCCCACGGCCAACCTTCCACAACGTTCAGATAGTTATGTCCAGGAAGCTCGCCAGGCTTTCACCGACATGGGCTGTCGAATCGACGACTTGGAAGTCTCGACCGCCGATCCGGAGACCATGCGTCGCAGTCTGGAGAAGGACGACCTGATCTATCTGTCCGGCGGCAACACCTTCTTCCTGCTGCAGGAGCTGCGTCGCTCAGGTGCTGCTGATCTGATCAGGCAGCAGGTGGGTCAGGGCAAACCTTATATCGGCGAATCGGCCGGTGCTGTGGTGACCGGTCCCGACATCGGCTTCCTGGATGCCATGGATCCGCGCTCAGCCGCCCCGGATCTGGACTCCACCGCAGGGCTGGGCCTGGTGGACTTCCGCCTCCTGCCCCATCTTGATTCCAAGCCCTTCGCCGAGGTGACCAGAAAAATTCTGGACCGCTACGGCGACGATGAGCCCATGGTGGCCATCAGCAACTCCCAGGCCGTGGCGGTTCGCGGGCAATGCCTGACCATTCTTTAGAGAATGCCAGTCAGCGACAGAGACCTTCCATGACCTGGCGGGCCTGATCTAGACGATCACCCGGACAGAGCAGGATGACACCATCCCCAGCAAGCAGCCGGAGATCACCAGCGGGAATTAGCCTATGCTCGCCCCGGCGAAGACCGATTACGGCGCATCCGTGCGGCCAGGGGACCTGTCCCAGCAGACGACCAGCCGCTGGACTGCCATGTTCTATGGGAAACTCCACAGTGACCCTGTCAGGAACCTGGGCATCGGGAGCATGTCCGCGTCGATAACGCTCCAGCAGAGCCTCGTAAATGGGCTCGACTCGCAGCAAATCGGACACCATCAGGGCCGTGAAGGCGCATAGAGCCACGGGAAGCATATGAACCAGGGATCCAGACATCTCCACCGTCAGCAGGATGGATGTTATGGGAGCCTTGACCGAGGCCGTCAGAGTGCCTGCCATGGCGCAGACCGCGCATACCGGAATGATCCGGACGGGCATTCCGAGGGCGGCTGCACCCATACCGCACAGGGACCCAGTCAGCGTGCCGACTGCCAGGATGGGCATAAAGATGCCGCCGGGGGCGCCGCTGCCGAAGGAACTGGCCGTGAAGAGCATCTTGACCAGAAGCAGAATCAACAGGTTGATGGCCACCGACCAGGCCAGCTCGCGAATACCCTCCGCCTTGCCGATCAGGTCCTCGCCGCCACCCAGGACGGCAGGCAGCAGCAATCCGACCGGCAGAGCCAGGAAGAGGGAGACCACCGGTCCCAGCTTTGAGGGCAGGTGACTGTAAAGACTCTGAGCACCCAGAAGCAGGCGGTTCATGGCAGCTCCCACCAGACCTGCCACCAGCCCAAGGGGGATCATCAGCAGATACTGGCCGATGGTCAGCTGTGGCATAGCAGTGAAGTCCAGGACCGGACGCAGGCCGAAGCGGTTCTTGGCGATGAAATCAGCACTCAGGCAGGCCATGGCCGCCGAAAGAAGAATCATGGGAGAAAAAGACCTGTGGATCTCCTCCAGAGCGAAGACCATCCCCGAAAGCGGCGCATTGAATGCTGCAGACAGACCGGCCGCCGCACCGGAGGTCACCAGGCAGGTCTCCTCCACACGGTCTCGGCGCAACCCACGGGAAACCAGTTGGGAACCGGCCGCGCCGATCTGCACCGAGGGTCCCTCGCGCCCCAGAGACAGGCCGAACATGCCGCAGGCCAAACCGCCCAGGAATCGTACGCCAAGCACGGGCAGAGCAGGCATGCGCATGCCGTGGATGACCACTCCCTCCACCTGTGGAATGCCGGAGCCAGAGGCCATGGGAACCCGGCCGACCATCCAGGCCAGGGCCAGCCCGACCAGCAGGGCGGCCAGCAACCAAGGAAGGATCATCAGAGGCTGATCACGCATCTGCCCGTAGGCCCATCGAGCGAACCGGGTGCCATAGCCGATGCCTTGCCGGTAGAGCACCACCAGTACTCCCACCAGCAGTCCGCAACAGGCGGCCCTGAACGCTACCAGCCACCGGCTGGCTCGACCCGGCCTGGTCGCCTGGACCGGGTCGGAACGATTGTCCTGATCCATCTCATCCGCCGACGGCCCTTTCCTCCAAGACAAATTCAGCCTCACCGGCCTGCTCCTTCCCTCCTTCGCGCACAACGGTTTCCAGCTTCTCCCAGGGCAGAGACCAGGAGCAATGACTGAGCCGACAGCTTCAACTTTCTGGCAGTATGAACACCTGGGATGCCAGCTTCCGAGCAAGATCCGGGAGGCAAGAGCCGGGCAAGCAGACAGACACGTCGTCAGAGCCTAACGGCAGTGCTGTCTGTTCGTCAGTTGCCGTCAGATTACCGTCCAAGACAACGGTGTTCACCTGGCCACGATGACCCACCAGATCCAGCAGCGAGACCCTACCTGGCACCGTACCCAGGCACTCGCTCAGGGTGGCAGCTGAGGCCATGTGCAGCCTCCGGCAACCGACCACTGCTCGCACCTGGCGCAAATCCGGTCGCCTTATGCCCCTGGCCACCAGGAGTATCAGCAGACCTCCAGCATCCTCCAGCAGCAGGAACTTGGAGAGGTTTTCCACAGAGAGCCCCAGCAGGTCAGCAATGTCCAGCTCCATGCCTTGGTCGATGGTATCCAAGGGCGGGTGTTGAACGACACGCCAATTTGTTCTCAAACCATCCAGAAGCTCTCGCACCGGCTGGGGAACCATCCTGTCCCCCGAGCCTAATGACCCCTTATCCATACCGGCCGAGGCGTCAAGCCCTGCTCTGGCTGCAGGATCAGTGCTGTCATTGCCTGGTCCCATGGACACCTCGTCAGTCGTTGTCCACCTCAGAGTCGGGCTTCAGCTCCTTCTCCTTCTGGCCTATACGCTTCCTGTCTATGCGATAGTAGGCGTTGAAGAGACCACCGGAGGTCAGTAGAACGATCAGAAGAACCAACAGCCATATGTTCTCTTTGGCTTCGTATGTTTCAAGCAATTCATAAGAGGAGGAAACCATCTTCAGCCAGCCTGCGACCGACACGAAGTACCAGGCCGTTGCCTGATCAAGGAAGCTTAGCGCCCGTCGACGTTCTGATCTGGTCCTGGTAGCCTGACGGAGAATTTCGTGCCCGCGTTTGCGCTCCAGTTGAATCTTGACGATGGGCACCAGCCACCACCAGGGCGAGACCTCATCCCAATTCTTGCTGAGCTGATCAAAGTCGTCCAGAAGCTCCTGATATTCCTGCAGCTCCATCAGCCCCTGGAAGAGCGGGAATGTGAAAAGCAGCCAATCCCCGATCAGAGAGACAATGGCGATGAATTGATCCACGACCCGACCTTTCCCTTGCAGAGTCGGCGCCCAAGGGTCGGCTCACGTGATTAAGCATGGCTACCATCCATCATTGTAGACACCAAGTTCCAGCCCAAACCGCTGTCTCAACCGCTGACCTCAGTACTGGGAACATAGAACTCAGCGAATACAAGAATGCCCCGGAGATAGCTCCGGGGCATCAGCCAGGCGGACAGGGCGGGATTCGAACCCGCGGTGGCTTGCGCCACAACGGTTTTCAAGACCGTCTCTTTCGGCCGCTCAGACACCTGTCCAAAAGACGTGCCAATCAGGCACGTCACTCATCATACGACATCAGGGTTGGTCTAACCAGCAGCGGAATGTCGGTCGCTCACGACAGAGGCGACTCAGGCCTCCCAGGTCTTGGGCTCGATGACTTCTTTCCCACCCACGTAAGAGCGCATGGCCTCGGGGATGACAATGGAGCCATCGGCGTTCTGGTGGTTCTCCAGGATGGCGACCAGCCAGCGGGTAGTGGCCAAGGTCCCGTTCAAAGTGCTGACAGGACGTGTGGATCCGTCCTCCAGCCGCTCGCGCTCGTTGAGGCGACGGGCCTGGTACTCGGTGCAGTTGGATGTTGACGTCAGCTCACGGTAGCGACCCTGGGTGGGCACCCAGGCCTCGCAATCGAACTTGCGCGCAGCCGAGGATCCCAAATCTCCTGCGGCGGTGTCGATGATCCGGTAGGGCACGTCCACCTTGGCCAGCATCTCCTGCTCCATGGCCAACAGCTGCTGGTGCTGGTCACGGGAGTCCTCCTGCTTGCAGTAGACGAACATCTCCACCTTGTCAAACTGGTGGACACGGATGATGCCCATGGTATCTTTGCCGGCGGAACCAGCCTCTCGCCGGTAGCAGCTGGACCAACCGCAGTAGCGCAGCGGACCCTTGCTCAAATCCAGAATCTCGTCCTCGTGCATGCCAGCCAGGGAGACCTCGGAGGTGCCCACTAGATACTGGTCGTCAGGCTCACGCAGACGATAGATCTCGTCGGCATGGGCGTTCAGGAAGCCGGTGCCGGCCATGACCTCGGGCCGGACCAAAGTGGGGGTGATCGTAGGAATGAATCCATGCTCCATGGCCTGGTCCACAGCCATGGTCAGCATGGCAATCTCCAGCCGGGCCACATCACCGCGCAGGAAGTAGAATCTGGATCCGGAGACCTTGACGCCCCTGCGCATGTCGATACCAGCCACGCCAACGCCCAGGTCCAGGTGGTTCTTGGGCTCGAAACCCTCCTTGGCGAAGTCGCGCGGAGTACCGACCTTCTTGACCACCACGTAATCATCCTCGCCGCCCTCGGGCGCCTCAGGCTCCACTACGTTGCTGAACTTCCACATCAGATCGGTGTACCTGGCGTTGGCCTCGTCAGAGGCTGCCTTGCAGGCGTTCACCTTGTCCGACAGGCTCTTGGTCTGGGCCAGAAGGTCGGCTTTCTCATCAGGAGAGGCCGAACCCATGCGCTTGCCGAGCGACTTCTGCTCGGCCCTGCGGCTTTCGTAATCCTGGAGTGCAGCCCTGCGCTCGCTGTCCGCCTTCAGCACTTCGTCGACGAGTTCAACCGATTCGCCGCGTTTGCGCTGTGATTCACGGACAACATCCGGATGTTCCTGAATGAACCTGATATCTAACATATCTGAATTCTATGACTTTCGGGGGACACGAAAACCGGCCCCGCACAACTCTTCCCAAGCCTTATGGCCTCTGTCGCAACCGGCCCGACCGCCGCCGACCAGCCAGGAAGAGCAGCCGAGGCAGGAAGGCGGACGGGAACCATCCGTCTTTTATATACATCTGCCCCGCATCACTTGCCGAATACGGTCTTGCGGAACCGTTTGCCGGTGGGAGTACCCGCAAGCCCGCCAATGCCGGTCTCCCTAAGTGACGATGGCATGCTCTCGCCGATGGACTTCATGGCTGCGATGACCTCATCGGGCGGGATTCTGCTGACGCCACCCGATAAGGCAATATCAGCAGCAATCAAAGCGTTGGCAGTGCCGATGGCGTTGCGGTTTACGCAAGGCACCTCCACCAGGCCGGCCACGGGATCGCAGACAAGGCCCAGCAGATTGCTCATGGCCATGGCGAAGGCCTGGGCGCAGGCATCAGGATCGCCTCCAGCACCCTCAACCGCTGCAGCGGCAGCCATGCCGGATGCGCTGCCCACTTCGGCCTGACAACCGCCTGTAGCTCCAGAGATCATCGCCTTGTTGGCGGTAACCAGACCGAAAGCCCCTGCCGTGAACAGGCAGCGAATCAACCCATCGTCATCCAGCCCCATTCGATTCTTGAGCACTGTGAGCACGCCGGGCAGAGTGCCCGAAGAGCCGGCGGTAGGAGTCGCACAAATGATGCCCATGGCCGCGTTGACTTCGTTGGTAGCCATGGCGGCCTCAACGGCCTGCAGCATGGCGTCACCGCTCAGGCTGGTTCGCGTCTTCCGATAATGCTCCAGCAGAGCCGCCTGGCCACCACTCAGCCCAGTCTTGGAAAACACGCCATCGCCCTGGGACCCCCTGGCAACAGCAGCCTGCATGACCTGCAGATTCCTGGCCATTCTTGCCCAGATCTGCTCACGGGTCTGGTGCGAACGTCGCACCTCCTCGTCGATGGCCACTTCAGATATCGACGATCCACGCTCTTCGGCCATACTCACGAGTTCAGCAATCGAAGTGAACATGCGCCATGCCTCCTAGTCGATATACATCATCCGGGACGAGTGACCCGCGATCTGCTTCTGTTGCTGCGTGGACAGCGGATTGTCCAAATCGAACTCGTACACCGCCATGCCGGCCGGACCCTCGGGCTCATACCTGGTCTGCTTGGTCACACCCTCTTCTCGAAGCAGATCGCGTATGCGCTCCAATCGCCGACCTGCGCCCTTTTCGGATTCATCCACTTCCACCAGCAGGATGGGCAGAAGCCCTGGAGGAGTGATCTGGCAGCCGTCCAAGTTGATACGCCGTACTTCAATGGTCCCGCCCCCGATGGAACAAGCCGCGTATATCACCCGACCGGCTGGCCCCCGCAAGTCCAGGACAGCGGTATTCGGGTGGTCGATGGGGCTTGGTTCGTCCTCCTCGTGGAAGGTCAGATCCATGCCCTGCCTGCGTGCGATGCCAACGGCATCAGGCACCCGGGGGTCATCCGGCGCAAAACCCAGCAGGCCGCTGATGATGGCGTAGTCGGTACCGTGGCCGCTGTGCGTGCGAGCGAAAGAATCATAATAATGAACATCAGCACGGCTCGGAACACCCCCGGCAAGGATGTGGCCAACCCGACCAATGGCCACAGCCCCGGCTGTGTGCGAGCTGGAGGGTCCAATCATGATGGGACCTATGATGTCGAACACGCTCTTGTATTTATCCATGCCTGCCTCCTCTTCCCATACCCCCGGGCTTTCCCGGACTTCCAGCGCACGAAGCCGTTGCAACTCCAGACCGAAGGGACCACATGGACCGAGTGCCATCTTAACTTTACAGTTTTCACTACTCAATCAGCTCATACTGTGAGCGTGATTGCTGTAGAGGGTTCGTTCACGTCGGACACACCCAGAAGATTCGAGTCGGCAGGGCGCGCAAAATGGAGTCATGCCAATTCCAGCGGTCGTCATCCTCGCCATCCTGGCAGCGGCGGCCATTGTCGCCACTGCGGTGGTGCTGATCGTCCGCGCCCAAAGACGGCATAAGTTCGCCATGCAGATACTGGCCCGGGACGACGACCAGCTCAGCTACGCCTTCGTCATCAACCCCTCCAAACCCCAGGCTGCTGCCGCCCGCGAACGCATCCAGCAATACTGCCGAGACAAGGGCATCCGCGAATTCAGCTTCATCGAAACCCAGCTGGATCGGGACGGCAGGGCCTGCGCCCGCATGGCACTGGAGCGTGGGGCCAACGTAGTCGTTGCCGTGGGCGGGGACGGGACTGTACGCACCGTAGCCAGCGCCATGGCTTCCAGCGATCATGTCATGGGCATCATCCCAATCGGGACCGGAAACCTGTTCGCACGGAACATGGGCATTCCAGTAGGCGATCTGGACGCCGCCCTGGCCGTGGCCACCTCGCACGGGTCCACCCAGGTGGATGTGGGCCGCATGACCCTCCTTGACGCAGACAGTAAGGAGCAAGGTCGTGGTCACGCTTTCCTGATCATCGCTGGCATCGGCTTCGATGCTCTGATGATTGACGACACCGACCCTAATCTGAAGAAGACGGTCAGCTGGCTGGCCTACTTCATCAGTGGCGCCAAGCATCTGTTCGCACCCAAGTACACGGCCGACATCTCCATCACCCGGCCCGACCAGGTCACGCAGACCAACACATCGGTGACCTTCCGCACCTTCATGGCCGGCAACTGCGGGGAGATTCCAGGATTCTCCCTGATGCCCGATGCCTCCTACGATGACGGCATCCTGGACTTCGAGATCATCGACACCTCCGCCGGCTTGATCGGCTGGGCCAACCTCTTCGGGGACGTGATGCATCAGACCATCACCCGCAAGACCAGCCAGAGCCCCCTGTCAACCAACTCCACCATCGTCCAGCTGCAGGGGACCAAGGCGGAGATCCGCCTGGAGAAGCCGGCCCTGGCTCAGGTGGACGGAGACATTCTGGGTGAGACCTGCCACATCGCACTCAGTGTGGAGCGTCAGGCCCTGGACGTGCGGGTGCCGCAGTCCGACTGAGACCGAAAGAGCCTGTTGCCCATCTGTCCGCTTTCTCATGCCGGGGTGGCATGATGGGAGCCATGACAGCACAGAATGCGGGCAAGCCTGCCAGCCCAGAAGATCTGATCAACGTCGACGATCTGATCGGCAGGTACTACGATCTCATCCCCGACCCTTCAATTCCCTCCCAGCGGGTGTCCTTCGGCACCTCCGGGCATCGCGGCTCCGCCCTGACCATCTCCTTCAACGAGGCCCACATCGTGGCTATCAGCCAGGCCATAGCCGAACAGCGCACCAAGGACGGGATCACTGGACCGCTCTATCTGGGCCGTGACACCCACGCTCTCTCCCTTCCCGCCTGGAAGACGGCCATCGAGGTCCTGACCGCAAACGGGGTACGGGTGCGCATCGATGCCAATGATGACTACACTCCCACACCCACCGTCTCCCAGGCCATCCTGACACACAACCGGGCGGCTGACGGCACCCAGCGCTTCTCCGGCGAGGATCTGGCCGACGGCATCGTGGTCACTCCCTCCCACAACCCGCCCACCGATGGCGGATTCAAGTATGACCCGCCCACAGGCGGTCCGGCTCCGGCCGAAACCACCAACGCCATCGCCCAACGGGCCAACAATCTCCTGGGCGACTACAGGCAGGTCAAGCGGATTCCTTTTGAGGATGCCATCAAATCCGACCTGGTGGAGCGCTTCGACTACCGGGAGCATTACGTGACCGACCTGGGCAATGTCATCGACTTCGATCTGATCAGATCTTCCGGAGTCCGTCTGGGCATCGACCCGCTGGGCGGCGCCTCAATCAACTACTGGCCGCTGATCAATGAAAAGTACGGCCTGAACATTGGTGTCGTCAACCCGGAGGTGGATCCGACCTGGCGGTTCATGACCATCGATCACGATGGGAAGATCCGCATGGATCCCAGCTCCCCCTATGCCATGAAGGGGCTGGTGGATCGCCTCAACGCCGGAGCCTGGGACTCCTACGACCTGGTGGGGGGCACCGATCCGGACGCCGACCGGCATGGCATCGTCTGTCCAGGAACCGGGGTCATGAATCCCAACCACTACATCGCCGTCTGTGTGGAATACCTCTTCTCGGGCAACCGTCCCGGATGGCCCCATGGTGCCGGCATCGGCAAGACCCTGGTCTCCTCCTCCCTGATCGACCGCGTGGCCGCATCCATCGGTGCCAGGCTGATCGAGGTACCTGTGGGCTTCAAGTGGTTTGTCGACCCCCTCTTCAAGGGCGAGGTGGCCTTCGGCGGCGAGGAGAGCTCCGGAATGAGCTTCCTTCGTAGGGACGGCCGTGTCTGGACAACCGACAAGGATGGGCTGATCCCCGACCTCCTGGCTGCTGAAATCACAGCCAAGACCGGCAAGAATCCGGCCCAGCTCCACCAGGAGCAAGTTGAGCGCTTCGGCCAAAGCTGGTACAAGCGGGTGGACACCCCGACCACATTGGAGCAGAAGCAGAAGTTCGCCCAGCTGAACGGCGACGATGTGACGGCTTCCACACTGGCCGGCGAACCCATCACTGCCAAGCTGACCGAGGCTCCGGGCAATGGGGCCAAAATCGGGGGCATCAAGGTGACTACCCGGAACAACTGGTTCGCTGCCCGCCCCTCCGGCACCGAGAACATCTACAAGGTCTATGCGGAATCCTTCGTTTCGCCTGAGGCCCTGGACCAGGTTCTGGACGATGCCGACCAGGTGGTCGCCAAGGCCCTGAGCTGAGTTCCAGACAAGACCGCATGCACCTGCCCGCAGTACTCATCGCGGGCACGGGTGCTTTCTATCTGTCTGTCTAGGCTGGAGCCATGACCAATGACAAGAACCTGGTCGTCTCGACCGACGGCAGCGCACTGAGCAACCCCAATGGCCCCATGGGCTGGGCCTGGGCCGATCACGAGGGCGGCGACGCAGATGCAGGCGGCGCCAGCAACGGCACCAATCAGATTGGCGAGCTATGTGCCGTGCTGCAGGCGTTGCGCGCCCACCCAGGCGAGCGCCCGCTAGTCATCGAAACCGACTCCCAATACGCCATCAACTGCTCCACCACCTGGGTGCCCGGATGGAAGAAAAAGGGCTGGAAGAACTCCCAGGGCAAGCCGGTGAAGAACCGCCCCCTGATCGAAGCCATCGACCAGGAGATCCAAGCACGGTCGGGATCGGTCAGGTTTGTCTGGGTCAAGGGCCACGCCGGCGACACCTTCAACGAGAAAGTGGACACTCTGGCCCGCGGCTACGCCACAGCTGCAGGCAAGGGCGAACGGGAAGGCTGTCTGCCCATTGAGGGCTGGCGTTCGCTGCTGGCCTCTCCCTATGCCAAGGGCACGCAAGTGCCGTCCGCAGTCAAGGCTGAACTGGACGGAGGACCCCAAGTTCTGGACAAACTGGGCCGCAAGAAGGTCGTCCTGGACCAGGAGGAGCAGAAAGACCTGGCCGAAACCGCTGTCGAAGCCGAATCTGTGGAAGCAACTTCCCCCCAGTCGCCAAAGACGCAGGATATCGAAGAAAGCCAAACCACAGTAACGGATCCAGGCGATGAGGCCATCAATGGCACACCCGACCCCGACATAGCCGATGGTCAGGAAGACGAACTCGCACCTGCTTTCAAGGACACCTCAGATACCGACACGGCTGACCAAGAGACCAAGAGCTCCGGCGCCCGGGGACTGAGAGCCAGCGGTCGCATCCGCATCACGCCGCCCCCATCCGGCAGCAGCATGTTCACAGGACAGGATCTGCATATCGTCGGGAGCATCGATATAGACGCAGACATCGATCCTGACGGCTACCTGACCATTCAGGAGTCGCCTTTCCGCCTGCACGCCATTGAAGTGGAGGATTGAACGGCTCATGGACCGTCAGGGGCCATCGTCTAGACTGGAATGAACCTGAATCAACAAGACCCGCAGACATCAGCAGTTGAGCGCATGCGGGCATGAAGGAGCGTGTATGGACAAGACCGAGCAAGACAGACTGAAGAAGGCCGCCGGCGTCGAGGCGGCCAAGCTGGTCGAGAACGGCATGACCGCCGGACTGGGCACCGGATCCACGGTCCGGTTCTTTGTGGATGAACTGGGACGGCGCGTGAAGGAAGAGGGTTTGGAGTTCACCGGCGTGACCACCTCCCGGCGGACCAAGGAGCAGGCTGAAGGCTACGGAATCCGCATCGTCGACATCGACCAGGTTGATCACATCGATGTCACCATCGACGGGGCCGACGAGGTCGACAAGGACTTCAACGGCATCAAGGGCGGCGGCGCAGCCCTGCTCTGGGAGAAGATTGTAGCCGTCAACTCCAGAAGGATCGTCTGGATTGTGGACGAGTCAAAGGTGGTCGACACCATTGGCCGCTTCCCGCTGCCTGTGGAGGTTATCCCCTTCGGCGAGCGCCACGTCCTGGATCGTTTCAAGGAGCGCGGCTACAACCCAGTACTGCGGTTGGACGGCCAGGGACAGCCGGTTCTGACGGACGAACACAACCACATCATCGATCTGCATCTGGATCGGATCGAGCACCCGCAGGATCTGGCCCAGGACCTGATCACCACCGTGGGTGTCGTGGAACACGGCCTCTTCCTCAACATGGTTGACACAGTCATCGTGGGCGACCCGAACGGGCCCCGGGTCATGACCAACGCCAACAAGTGAGCGTCAGCAATCATCCCCTCCCCTACTGGTTGGAGGCATCCGGCTGGCCACGATGACCGGCGATGATATACACGAAGCCCCCCGCGTCCATTCGATGCGGGGGGCTTCGTTGACCCTGATGGGCCATAAGTCATAAAGCTACTTGCGCTGGTGACGAGTCTTGCGCAGCAGTTTGCGGTGCTTCTTCTTGCTCATCCGCTTGCGGCGCTTCTTGATGACAGAACCCATCCGAGCCTCCGATCCTTAGTTACCTGGAAGTGTCCAACTTGCTTATCGTACACCGCTTGCGGGACGACTAAAGTGGAAAGGCCTTGTAAAAAGCCTCCAGCGCAGTCCGCTGGCCCTGGGCGCGGAAGACCACCGTATCATTCTGCCAGATGACCAGGGCTTTGTGCTCGTCGTCGCCATCCGCCTTCTCCAGGTAGGATCCGGTGACCGTGCCGCCGCTGCGAACATTGCCCGAGGCCAGCTCCTTGCCGGACATGCCCGTGGACTGGCTGTCATAGAGCGCCTTGGCATCTTCGCTCCTGGACCACTGAGCCAGGTGGAGGGTCACGTCCCCGCCCGATTTGCCGGATGAGTAGACCAGGTTGTACTCCTCAATAGGTGTACGGGTGCTCCACTCGCTGTCGGAATCCGCTTTGACGCGGGCGAACTCGCCCACCGTATCAGGCATTGCCTTGAGCAGCTCTGAAGCCGAGTCGGGCAGGGGCACCGCCGTGGCCTTGGGGCTGCTGGCCTGCGAGGGCTGTGAGGAGGAGGAAGCCGAGGCCTGGGCGACTGGCTCTTGGCTGCGCACCGCCCAGTGAGGCCAGACGAAGGCCGATAAGAGCACGAGGACCACCACTGCTGCCAGGGCGATGACCAGACCGATCCGTCGACGGCGCTGCTTGGCATGCGCGGAGGAGTCAGAGGAAGAGGACACGGGTGCAGAAGGATTCTCAGCCATACCTCCATTCTCTCATGCGCAGGGTGTCGGCACTGCGAAGATGACGTAAAAGCCCAGCTCCTCGTCCCTGAATCCCGATAGCGTGCAGGTATGGCCAAGACGACGACGCAATACGTGTGCACGGAATGCGGCTGGACCGGCGGCAAGTGGTTCGGACGCTGCCCTGAATGCGGCCAGTGGGGAACCATCGAGGAATTCCACGAGGCCCGTGTCGTAGGCGCAGGCGGGAGTCTGTCCACCTCCGGCGGCAGCCATACGGCGCCTGCGCCCCCGAAGACCGGCCTGGCCCGGCCCATCACCCGTGTAGGCACGGACCAGGTAAAGCGTATTCCCACAGGATTCGAGGAGTTCGACCGGGTCCTGGGAGGAGGCATCGTACCAGGATCGGTCATCCTCTTGGCCGGCGAACCGGGCATCGGTAAGTCCACCCTCCTGCTGGAGACCGCTGGCCGTGTAGCCGACCTGGGCGACCAGGAAGACAAGGTGCTCTACATATCCGGCGAGGAATCCCAGGCTCAGGTGCGAATGCGGGCAAGTCGGGTGGGAGCGCTCAAGGATTCACTGCTGCTGGCTTCGACGACCGACCTGGCCACGGTGCTGGGGCTGATCGAGCGCGAGAAGCCGGCACTGGCCATTGTGGACTCCGCCCAGACCATCGTCTCCAGCCAGGTCGACGGCATCTCCGGGGGCTCCACCCAGGTACGCGAGGTAGCCATCAGCCTGATCGACATGGCCAAGTCGCACGATATCCCCATCCTTTTGGTAGGCCACGTGACCAAAGACGGATCCATAGCCGGACCGCGGACCCTGGAGCATCTGGTTGATGTAGTCTGCCAGTTCGAGGGCGATTCCCAGACCGCTTTACGCCTGCTGAGAGCCGTCAAAAATCGGTTCGGCCCCACCGACGAGGTGGGCTGCTTCGACATGGGCGAGCAGGGTATCGAAGAGGTCAGCGATCCCACTGGGCTCTTCCTGTCCACGGCCGGGCAGGAGGTGGAGGGCACCTGCGTGACCTTTACCTTGGATGGCCACCGCAGCCTACCCATCGAAATCCAAGCTCTGGTCACCTCCTCGGTTCTGCCCACTCCCCGCCGCAACACCAACGGAATCGATGCCAACCGCCTGGCCATGCTGGCCGCGGTGCTCTACCGCCACGGCCGGGTCAACCTGCTGACACGAGACCTATATGTGTCCACCATCGCCGGCGGGCTGGCCAAGGAGCCCGGATGCGATCTGGCAATCGTGGCCGCCCTGGCCAGTGCAGCCAAGTCCCGGCCCATCCTGCGCACCACCTGTGCCATGGGCGAGATATCACTAACAGGACAGGTCAGGCCTGTGCCTCAGCTCAACCACCGGCTGCAAGAAGCCGCTCGCCTGGGATTCACCCGGGCGCTGGTCCCGCCCGACCGACATTCAGGAGGCCGAAAGCCCATTCAGGGATTGGAAGTGATCGAAGTCACCTACCTTGCCGAGGCTCTGGAGGCTCTGGGGCTGGTCTGAAAAGTGGCCGCTGGTCCCCTATCGCACCATATGGCGTTCACCTGCCGACTCGTTAACCTGCCGGACTAGGATGGAGTCGCCGGAAGACCGACACTCATCATCATCGCGAGGAGCAGATCAGCATGACCATCTTCACCAGGAAAAACATACGCAGGCTGACGGCGGCCGCACTCACGACAGTCACGCTCATGGCCGGCGCGGCCTGTGGCTCCTCATCGAGCAACAGCGGGCAGTCAGCGGCCAAGCAGGACATCACCCAGCAGACCATCAATCCCGGCACCCTGACCATTGCCACTGGAGACCCGGCCTACGCCCCCTACGTGCAGGACAACAAGCCCGAATCCGGCAAAGGCTACGAGGCTGCCGTGGCCTATGCAGTAGCAGAGAAAATGGGATTCGACAAGGCACACGTCACCTGGACCAGGACCACCTTCGATGCCGCCATCGCCCCGGGAAGCAAGGACTACGACCTGAACATCCAGCAATTCTCCATCACCCCTGAACGCCGGCAAGCTGTCGACTTTACTCCCAGCTACTACAACTCCACCCAGTCACTGGTGGTCAGAAACAACTCCCCATATGCCTCCGCCACCTCCCTGGCCCAAATCAAGGACGCCAAGATAGGCGCCATGGTCGGCTCCACCTCCTACGAGATGGCCCACAAGCTGGTCAAACCCGACATCGACACCTTCAACGACGACGTGGCCTCGTCACAGGCCTTGGACGCCAATCAGATCGACGCGCTTGTCGTGGACACCCCTTCAGCCGTAACCATGGTCGATTCCGGGCAAGTCAAGAACGCCAAGATTCTCGGGCAGATCAAGGGCTCGCAGGACCCGGAGGGCATGGGCATAGTTCTGCCCAAGGGGTCCAAGCTGACCTCGGCCGCTTCCAAGGCTGTCACCACCCTGAAGAAGGATGGGACACTGGACAAGCTGCAGAAGCAGTGGCTGCACGTCTACACCTCCCTGCCCACCCTGGGCTGAGAGAAGAAAGGAAACCTTGTCGTTCATGGCCACCTCGGCACAGGACGCGGTCAGCGATATTCAACGGGAACGGGAACGCTATGGCCGTCGACAGAATCTGCGCTCCGTGGCAGTCAGCATCGCGAGCACACTTGTACTGGCCCTGCTGATCGCCCTTGGGTTGCACGCCTCACCCGGCTGGCCCCGAGTCAAGCAGTCGTTTTTCTCCGGTGCCTACTTCGCGAAAGCCTTCCCTAAGGTCCTCCAGGGGCTCTGGCTCAATCTGGAGGTCCTTTTCTTCGCGGTCATCGGCGTGGCCCTGCTGGGCACCCTCCTGGCCATGATTCGCACCAGCCGGAACCCGCTGCTCTTTCCCCTGCGGGTGCTGGCCCAGATCTACACCACAATCATGAGGGGCATCCCCATGATTGTGGTCCTCTACCTGATTGGCTTCGGCATTCCCGGACTGGCCATCTTCAACCGGATTCCGGCAGCTCTACTGGGCACCGTGGCGGTCATCCTTTCCTATTCGGCCTACATCGCCGAGGTACTGAGGGCCGGCTTCCAGGACGTCGGCCCCTCCCAAAGGGCGTCAGCACGCTCACTGGGCCTGACCTCGGGGCAGACCATGCGTCTGGTCGTCATCCCCCAGGCTCTACGCAAGGTGGCTCCTGCACTGATGAACGACTTCATCTCCATGCAGAAGGACGTAGGGCTGATCTCGGTTTTGGGAGCCGTCGACGCGGTCAGAGCGGCCCAGATCATCGTGGCCACCTCCTACAACTTCACCCCCTATGTGGTGGCCTCAGTGCTCTTCATCGCCACCTCGGTCCCCTTCATTCTTCTCAACGACTGGTATTCCAACCGGCTGCGCAAGCGCGAACAGAGCGGAGGCATGGTATGAGCGAACAGGCAGGCGCCGATCAGAACCAACCGGTGCTCCGTCTGGAGAATGTGCGCAAGACCTACCCCGGGGGCAACAAGGTCCTGCGCGGCATTTCCATGACCATCATGCCTCATGAAACCGTGGCCCTGCTGGGTCCCTCCGGGTCGGGCAAGTCCACCCTGATGAAGTGCATCAACCTGTTGGAGACCGTCAACGATGGACGGATATGGCTGGGCGGCACCGACATCACCGACCCCAGGATCAACCAGGATGCTTGCCGGGCCAGAATCGGCGTGGTCTTCCAGCAGTTCAACCTCTTTCCCCACATGAACGTCCTGAAAAACGTGACCCTGGGGGCCATCAAGGTTCATGGCATGCCCAAGGACCAGGCCAGGGAACGGGCCCTGGAACTGCTGGATCGAATCGGCATGAAGAAGAAAGCCGGAGCCTACCCCGATCAGCTCTCAGGCGGCCAGCAGCAGCGGGTGGCCATCGTCCGAGCCCTGATGACCGACCCGGAACTGCTCCTGCTGGATGAGATCACCTCAGCCCTGGACCCCATGCTGGTAGGTGAGGTCCTGGCCATGGTCTCGGAGCTGACCGCCGGAGGCACCACTATTCTCATGGCCACCCACGAGATGAGTTTCGCCCATCATGCGGCCAACCGGGTTGTCCTGCTGCTGGACGGTGTCATCGCCGAGAACGGAACGCCGCAAGAGGTCATGGACGAGTCTGAGAATCCGCGAACCAGGGAGTTTTTCAGCCACTTCCGAGGGCTGTGAGTTCCAAGGTTCCTACAGTCTTCAGTTGACGGAAAACACTCTTCCTGCAGCCTTGGTCAGTTCCAGGGTGCGATCGGCATCCAGGGCCAGCTGTCGTTTGAGGGGCTTCTCGCCCGCATACCGTTTCTGACCGCGCAGACGGCTGAGGAATTCCACCCGGACCCGGTGACCGTACAGGTCCACCCAATCCGGCCGGACGGCATTGGCCTCCAGGATTCTTGGCATCTGCTGGCCAGGAGCCAGGAAGGTCTCCTTGGTGCCGATGGAGATGGCGGCAGGCATCCGCCAGGGCGAGCCCTGAGCCAGCCGCCCCTCCCGTCCCTCCGGCGTCGCCATAGGATCCGTAGGCAGACCCAGGTCAACCAGCCAGCCTGCATAGACTCCATCTTCGGGCATCATCCCCTGGCTGTCGGGAGCAAGATTGGCAGTCGGGAATCCCAAGCGGCGACCCCGCTGCTCCCCATGGACCACTGTGCCTTGAACCATGTGCGGCCGGCCCAGAATATTCAGGGCCGCATCCACATCACCATCCAGAATCAATTGCCGAAGGTGGGAGCTGCTCCAGGCCCTTACCTGACGCCGCTTCAGGCCGTCAGCGTCAGGCAGTGTGCAGTCGCCCGGTCCCTGGTCGTCCACTACCTCCAGGTTGAACAGTCCTGTGTCTGCCAGATCGCCAATCGCCTTGATATCACCGACCCGCCCTGCGCCCATCTGCGCATCGCTGCCCAGAACCAGCGTTCGCATGGCCAGCTGTTCGGTAAGCTGCTTGAGGAAGAATCGATAGGACTTGGCTGCGAAGGCCAGCGTGTATCGGACCACCACAACCTGATCCAGCCCCATCTGGGCCATCAGCCTCAGGCGCTCCTCCAGAGGCATGATCTGATCAGGGTCATGGCGAATCAGGTCCAGGGGCGGTTCGGTCATGTCATGGCCGTCAGCGTAGCTATGAACCAGTTTGGGACTTGGGTCGAAGACCAGGGCCATGGGCCGATCCTGATTCTTGGCAGCGAGCTCGACCACCTGGCGCAGTAGGGCCTGATGACCCCGGTGCATACCATCGAAGACACCGATGGTGACCACGCTGGACCGGGCCCCCAAGGTTCCCGGCCACCTGACAATGCCCGACTCGTTCGGGCTGACCTGGCTGACCTTCATCCGCTTCCCATCACTTAGTCATGGCGGCCCCGAACCCGGGCACCGAAAATTCCTTAAGCACTGTATTCCCACCGTCGCACCCTGGCAAGACCCTGGAGCTAAACACGAACCTACGCACTCAGGCCTCGGGGTGGAAGACCACATCCGGCTTGGCCCCGCCTCGTGAACCGGGTGCCAGGATAGCAGCCAGCCGCTGCTTGCCCTGAGGCCCTGCCAGGGCAGCTGTGGGCCCAGTGACAGGCAGATCCAAGAATCCGCCGTTAGAGACTCTGACGGCCTGGTCGGCATCCAGGTTCAGGACAGGCATGCTCATGCGTGCCGCCTGCGCCAGGTCAAGCGAGCCATCCAACATCGCCTGCCGGTCGCGGTCCAGGACCATGCGACTGCGAACGACCGTCTGACCTTGGCGGTTCCGGTAGGTGTGAGGGACTACATGACCGCCCAGAACCCTGGATGCCAGGTCGGAATCCTCCAGGTCGAATGGACCCACACGAATCCTTCTTAGGACCGTCAAGTGACCGCCCAGATCCAGGCGTTCGCCCAAATCACGAGCCAGGGCGCGGATGTAGGTGCCGCTGGAGCAGGACACCTCAACATCCACATCGACCACCTCGGCTCCCTGATCGGGCAAAACCACACGGCGAAAGTCAAGCAGATTGAAGGATGCAATCCGAATGCGTCGGGGCTCCAGCTTGACCTCCTGGCCTGCGCGAGCCAGATCATAAGCTCGCTTGCCCTTGACCTTGATGGCAGAGAATGCATCAGGCACCTGGTCGATCCAGCCGGTGAAGCAGCGATCAATCAGATCCTGCAGACCCTGGGCTGTCAGCTCATCCACCCTCTGCGCAGCTCCAGGACGCACCGGCAGCAAATCACCGTCCGCGTCGTCCGTGGTGGTGCCCAGTCCCAGGCGAATAGTGGCTCTATAGGTTTTATCATGGCCGACGATGACCGTCAGCAGGCGCGTGGCCTGGCCGAACCCTATGACCAGCAGACCAGTGGCCATGGGATCCAGGGTTCCGGCATGGCCTACGCGACGCATGCCAAGGCCAGAACGAACTGCAGCCACCACGTCATGGCTGGTCACACCGCTCGGCTTGTCAACAAGGATGATGCCAGAGGTCGGTTCACCAGTGCCGGACTCCATACCATCAGACGACTCGGAAGCCTCTGCCCCACCGATGCCTTCAACGGTCGGTTTCATCCGCACCCTCTGCCGCAGGTTCACCAGGGACGGAGTCCGACCCATCGGCCTCTTCCTCGTCGTCATGCCTGTATGGATCGGAGTCGCCGGCATAGCTGGCATTGACCCGGGCTTTGGCCATGGCCGCGTCCCGGTGACGGGCTGCGGTCAGCACATCCTCAATCTCAGTCGCCTCGGCAGGCACCTCATCGTAAATGAAGCGCAGCGTAGGCGTCAGCCGCAGACCGGCCCGAGCACCGACCAGGGTGCGCAGCCTGCCCGAGGCCTGCCGCAGAGCTTGCTGGGCGCGCTTGCGCTCCCCGGCCTCATGGCCCGACCGACCCAGCTGGGTCCAATAGATTTTGGCTATCTGCAAATCGTTGGTGACCCGAACCTCAGTGACGGTGACCCCTGCCAGGCGCTTGTCGTGCATCTGGGACTCCAGCGCAGAGGCTACGACCCGTTGTATCAGGGCCGCTATGCGTACAGCGCGGGGATTTCCAGCCATCATGATTCCTTTCTCGAACCGTCCATGACCAATCGTCGCATTCATGGACATCCGCCCCGGCCAGGGAGTACCCAGACCGGGGCGGATTGCCACGGACCCTCCGACATGTGGTCGGATGGTCAACAGGCTCTACTTACGTTCCACTTCCTGCATCTCGTAGGTCTCGATGATGTCGCCCACCTCGATGTCGTTGAAGGAGCCCAGGTTGATACCCGCCTCGTAGCCTTCGGACACCTCGTTGACGTCGTCCTTGAACCGGCGCAGGGAGGAGATCTCCAGGTCGTTGACAGTGACCACACCGTTGCGGGCGATTCGAGCCTTGGTGCCCCGCTTGACGGTGCCGTCCTGGACCATAACGCCCGCGATGTTGCCGAACTTGGAGGAGCGGAAGATCTCGCGGATCTCGGAGTGTGAGGTGGTGACCTCCTCGTACTCCGGCTTGAGCATACCCTTGAGCGCGGCCTCGATGTCCTCGATGGCGTTGTAGATGACCGAGTAGTACTTGATCTCCACGCCCTCGCGGTCTGCCAGATCCTGGACCTGCCTGTTGGGCCTGACGTTGAAGCCGATGATGACGGCCTTGTCGACCGTAGCCAGGTTGACGTCGTTCTGGGTGATGGCGCCCACGCCCCGGTGGATGACCTGAATCCCGACCTCGTCGGAGACTTCGATCTTCATCAAGGAGTCCTCCAGCGCCTCGACCGAGCCGGAAGAGTCGCCCTTGATGACGATGTTGAGCATGTCCACCTCGGACTTGGCGAACTGCTCCTTCAGGCTCTCCAAGGAGACCACCTTGCGGCGCTTGGCCAGCTGAGCGGCGCGGGCCGAAGCCTCGCGCTTCTCGGCGATCTGACGAGCGGTGCGATCGTCGGGCGCAACCAGGAAGAGGTCGCCGGCGGTAGGCACCGAGGTAAGCCCCAGAACCTGGACGGGGGTGGAGGGGCCTGCAGCATCCATCTGCCGACCGTTCTCGTCCAGCATGGCGCGCACACGGCCATAGGCCGATCCAGCCACAATGGCATCGCCCACATGCAGGGTCCCCTGCTGGACCAGCACAGTGGCCACAGCTCCACGGCCCTTGTCCAGACGGGCCTCGACCGTAGCGCCGCGAGCGTCCATGTCGGGGTTGGCCCGAAGGTCAAGGTCGGCATCGGCAGTCAGCAGGACGGCCTCCAGGAGCTTGTCCACATTGGTGCCCAGCTTGGCGGAGATGTCGACGAACATGGTGTCGCCACCATACTCTTCGGATACCAGGCCGAACTCGGTCAACTGACCGCGTACCTTCTGGGGATTGGCTCCCTCGACATCAATCTTGTTGACAGCCACCACAATGGGCACATGAGCTGCCTGGGCGTGATTGATGGCCTCCACGGTCTGCGGCATAACGCCGTCGTCCGCGGCTACCACCAGGACAGCCACATCTGTCAGCTCGGCACCACGGGCACGCATTGCCGTAAAGGCCTCGTGGCCGGGGGTATCCAGGAAGGTGATCTTGCGATCCTCACCATCCAGGGTGACCGTGGCTTGGTAGGCCCCGATGCGCTGGGTGATGCCGCCAGCCTCCTGGGTGGTCGTGTTGGTCTTGCGGATGGTGTCCAGCAGCCGGGTCTTGCCGTGGTCGACATGGCCCATGACCGTGACCACCGGAGGCCTGGGCTGCAGGTTCTTGTCATCCTGGTCCTCACGTTCTTCGTCCAGGTTGATGTCGAACTGCTGAAGAAGCTCCTTGTCCTCCTCCTCGGCGGAGACGATGCGGATCTTCCATCCGATCTCGTCGCCCAGGATCTGGAAAGTGGCCTCATCCAGGGACTGGGTGGCCGTGGCCATCTCGCCCAGATGGAAGAGCACCGTGACCAAGGCAGCAGGGTTGACGTTGATCTTGTCGGCCAAATCAGCCAGGGTAGCGCCCTGACGAAGCTGAACGGTACGACCGTTCCCTGCGGGGATGCGCACACCACCGATGACGGGTGCTTTCATCTCCTGGAATTCATGCCTCTTCGCCATCCGGTTCTTACGAGCCTTGGAGGACTTGCCTCCCTGGCGACCGAAAGCTCCAGCAGCACCGCCGCGACCGCGACCACCACGGCCTGAACCGCCGCGGAAGCCACCTGAGGGTGCTGACGAAGCGCCACCGAAACGGCTGCCGCCACCTTGATGGGTCTGCTGGCCTGGACGGCTATGGCCCCACTGCCCTGGACGGGCGCCCTGTCCGGTACGACCGCCACGACCGTTGCGGAATCCACCCCGACCTCTGCGTGAGTCGTTGACGGTAGGCCTGGCCATGGGGTGCGGCCTGGGAATGTCTGAAGGCATAGGCGCCTTCATCCCCTGCTTGCGGCTGAAAGGATTGTTGCCTGGACGAGGCGTGGATGCTCCCGGACGTGCGCCATGACGTGCTGGCGAAGCCCCGGAACCGCCGGAACGACCGTTGTTGTGCGAGCCCTGGGGGCCGGGCTTGCCAATGGCTGAGGGCTTGGGCCCACGGGACTGGTTGCGCTGCTCATGCTCGTTGCGGTTACCGTGGGGAGCACCAGGCTTGGGGAAGTGGCCACCGGGACGCTGCTGACCCCGCGGCGCCTCGACACCAGCCGAGGGCCGACGGTTCTGTCCGGGCTTGGGCCCAGGTGTGGATTGCTGCTTGGTGCCGCCGGACTGCGAGCGGCCATGCTGACCCTGGCCGCTTCCATGATTAGGGCTGCCGGGGCGGGCATTTCGTGCAGCGGCCTGGCCAGCGTCGCCCTGACCCTTCTGAGGGAAAGCATTCTTGAGTCGACGAACCACAGGGGCCTCGACAGTGGAGGATGCGGACTTGACGAACTCGCCCATGTCCTTCAATTTCGCCAGAACAGTCTTGCTGTCTACGCCAAATTCCTTGGCCAGCTCATACACGCGTGCTTTGGGCACTTACTTTCTCCTTACCGGACCGCGCATATGACCGGCGCGATCACTCTTTCATGACGGCGAACATATCCTGTCTCATCGTGCGACCATGATCGTGTTACCTCGTCTCTGTGCCGGGGCCGACGGCATGAACCACCGGACTCGGGATACCGGGTCCAGCATACTCGCGTCCTCGGATGTTTGCTCTCATGCGTCTTCACCAGCAGCCGAAGGGGATTGCGCCTGCAGCTCACGCAATTTTTGCTGGTGGGTCTCCTCGGACTCGATGCCGATCTTCCAGCCCGTCAGCTTGGCAGCCAGACGGGCGTTCTGCCCTTCTTTGCCAATGGCCAGAGAGAGCTGGGCATCCTTGATGAAGGCAATGGCCGTACGGTTGGACTCGCTGACGATCTGCACTTGGCGGACCACAGCTGGAGACAGGGCCGCAGCCACGAATTCAGCAGGATCCTTGGACCAGTCCACAATGTCGATCTTCTCAGGGCCCAGATTCTCCATGACGGCACGAACGCGAGCACCGCCAGGGCCGATCAGCGCACCCTTGGGATTGACCCCCTTGCTGTTGGCCCGGACCGCAATCTTGGTTCTGGCCCCGGCCTCACGGGCGATGGCCATGATGGAGACTGCACCGGAAACCAGCTCAGGCACCTCCCGCTCAAAGAGACGGCGAACCAGCTCCGGATGGGAACGCGACACGATGATTTCCGGCCCCTTGAGCCCACGGGAGACATTGACCACGTAGACGCGGATCCGCTGGCCATGCCGGTAATGCTCGCCAGGCACCTGCTCGCGGCGGGGCAGAATGGCCTCGACATTATCCACGGCCACATGCACATTGCCGGGATCACTGGCATCCTGCTGCACGATTCCGGTGATCAGGTGGCCCTTCTGACCCGAGAAAGCTCCGAAGACTCGTTCGTCATCGGCCTCACGGAAGAGCTGGCGGATGACCTGACGGGCCGTGGAGGCCGCCAGCCGATCGAAGTCCTTTGGTGTGTCGTCGTATTCCTCACCCAGGTCGTATCCCGGTTCGGGCTCTTCAGGCGTGGGTTCTCGAGCGATCTCGTCCTGTGCCCAGATTGTGAAAGTCCCCGCACGTTCGTCAAGCTCCACCCGTGCGTGTTTGGCTGCGTGAGGCGACTTCTGATAAGCCAGAAGAAGAGCCTCGCTCAGTGCTTGATCCAAGGTCTCGGCATCAATCCCTTGTTCGTGTGCCAGCTGATGAATTTCAGCCAGGTCCAGTTCCATGTCAAGACCTCCTATGAAGTTATTCAGACTGCGCTTCTTTTAGTCTGCAATGCCTACTATTCTAGCCTTTCATGCAGACACTGCCGGTTCTTGAATACCACGGGTGGGCGAGTCATCGGCCGTCGATTTCAGCACGACGGATGAGGACCGGCATCGCAGTACTTCTGCTGGCTGTCTCCCTATCAGGATGCGCACCCTCAGCGGTGCACGTCAGTCAGCACGATCCCGATACTCTCCGTCCCACTGCCTGCGAACAGGCATGGACACGAGCCCGGCAGTCGGAACAGCTTCACAAGAATCAGTCAGACAACCGAGCCCAGGCCTGGACCCAAGCGGCCCGCGAATGCCCTGCCAGGCTGGATGAAGCCACAGTGCATGCAGCCCAGGCTTTGACGGCCTCCCAGGGCGGGCAGGCCAATCGTCAAACGGCTACACTCAGACTGGTCCAGGCTGCACAGCGGTTGGATCCGCTGGCCAAGGCGCTGCCCGTCGAATTGGCCGATCAGGCCATCACAGGCGAAGACCGTTCCGGATTCGAACTCTCGGTCCTCGCGGCCCGCAAGACCGATGCCGCATGGATGCTGACCCTAGCCGATGCGCACACTGCAGCCGCCCAGATTCTGGCCGGCCACTCCAAGCACGATCCCAGGCAGGGAGTCTATCCCACCACTGATCTGCTGGCGCACCCCGACGAGTCCACCGACCCCGCCAACGGAATACAGACTCCTACTCCTGCCCTGATTGAAATGGATACGGCCCGGTCCCTTCTGGCCGTGGGGAGAAAACTGAACGGGTCCGCAGGCACCATACGAACTGATGTCAGCAAGAAGGCGAAAAGCCACCAAGAGGCCACATCTGCCCTGATCGACATGGTTGTAGCCCACTTGTCCATGGCCATGAACCTCGGCTACCCTGCCACATCGTCAGCCCTGTTGCAGACACCAAAGCATTGACGGCAAAGGCGGACCATCGACCTGCCGGTTCCGCCGATCGCTCACTCATAAGTTTCCGCATTCGCATATGCAAGCAATCCCTGCCCATGCATGACCAAAACCTGACCAATCGTGATCAAAGATCATCAAGCAAATCATCGAGCAAAACAAATCAATCAGTACTTACTACAGATTTCACGAAACTTTGCGGTGGCGACATCGGTTCAGACAGTGATATTATAGAACGTGTTCCATAGGAGCATTCCATAGGAACACGTGGGGGGTATGAACCCGTGCAATGTAGGAGGCGACCCGGTGTTGACCATCGCATCGCCTTCTGCATTGGACGGTCTTTTATTGGCTTAAGACCGAATAGCCAACGCGGGCATAAGGAAGTCTAATTCCAGCTGCAAATCAGCCAATCCACTTGTTGCCATGCTCAGTTATCATGCAAAACTAATCTTCCATGGACTGCATATCAGCAACAATAACGAAACCCAACTCCACAGGTTAACCACTACAACTTGGGAATGCGGCAACAGTATTTACATACAAAAGGCCCCGACCGTCGGGTCAGGGCCAATGGGGCGGTTGAGGCGAGATTCGAACTCGCGGAGGGAGTTGCCCTCACACGCTTTCGAGGCGTGCTCCTTAGACCGCTCGGACACTCAACCATGGTCGTTGCCCGACACTGCCGAACAACAACTTTTCTATTATGCCACAGAGTCCCTACCTGGCAAACGGCGTGGCGCAGTCAACGGTCGCTACAAAACAGCCCGGTGCGTCATAGTGTACGGCGGGCACGGATGGCCTGCGCTCGTTCAGCAAGCTGGTCATCAGGCGGGTAGGCTACTTGCTCCAGGGTCAGGCCCCGAGCAGCTATGGGACCAGTGGAACCTTCACGCAAGGGGTGGGCAATCTTGTCGGCAAACCATTGCACGGACCGGCGTCCCAGGCCCACCTGAATGCAGGCCGCGACCAACGAGCGGACCATGTTATGGGCAAATGCATCGGCTACGATCCGGAAGACGGTCAGCCCGGACTCCATGAAGGGCGGAAGGTATCCGACGGCACTCTGCTCCGGGTCAACACCGAACAGATTCACGGTCGGAACCAGGTCCCAGTGTGCTGCCTTGACCTTGCGGATGGTCGTGCCCCCAGGGTTCGGCCTGGCGAAGGATCCGAAGTCATGCAAGCCGATGCACTCCCCTGCAGCCTCGTTCATAGCTTCCAGATCCAGGCTCCCCTCCAGGTCCAGCACATAGCCCCGCATGCGTGGATCCCCCGGCCGACCCCCCTGGCTGACCCGATACAGGTAAGTGCGTTCCAAGGCAGAGAAGCGGGCATCGAAACCCATGGGAGCAGCTCGGAGCCCTAGCAGCACGATGTCAGCAGGCAACAGGTGGCGGAGACGGCGTTCCAGGGCCAAAACACCATCAACCCCCATATGTCCCCTGCAGGCCTCGAGCACAACTTCAGGAATGTCCAGGTGCGCCACCTGATGAGATGCGTGGACCCCAGTGTCGGTCCTGCCAGCCACGACCAGCCTTGGTTCCCAGACGATTTGACTATGGGAAACCTCGCCATCTGATTTGCGGGCTCCAGTTATCAGAGACAGGGCATGCTCGATGCAGCCTTGGACCGTGCGAAGCCCAGGCTGCCGGGCCCAACCGTGGAAGCCGCCGCCGTCGTAAGCCAGATCCATGCGCAGCCTGACAAGGGACGTGTTCTTTTCCTGATGCTCCATCGAGACCTCCCTGGCACCAATGACAAACGGGGCCGGAGAGCCATGCTCCCCGACCCCGTCATCAGAACAAAGACCGATTACTCAGCGGCCTTCTCGGCATCCTCAGCCACGTCGGCGTCTTCCTCAGCCTGGGCTGCTGCCTGATCCGCCTTGTCAGCGGTCTGCTCCAGATCCTCTGCAGCCTGGTCGGCCTGTTCCACGTCCTGATCGGACTCGTTGGCTTCGACGGCCTGGTCGACAGCATCCTTGGCTGCGCCTTCGGCGACGGCAGCATCGGTGGCGGCAGCCACCTCGGCGTTGTCGTCCTTGGCGGCCACCTTGGCTGCGGACTCAGCCTCCTTGACCACGGCCTTCTTGGCGGACAGAGGCTCGGTGACCAGCTCGATCACGGCCTGTGGGGAGTTGTCTCCACGGCGGGGCGCTATCTTGGTGATTCGTGTGTAGCCACCCTCACGCTGCTGCATTTGCTCAGCGATCTGCGTGAACAAGATATGGACCACAGACTTGTCGCGGATGACGCGCATGACGCGGCGGCGGGCAGGCAGATCCCCGCGCTTGGCGAAGGTGATCAGCCGCTCAGCCAGCGGACGCAGGCGCTTGGCCTTGGGTAGGGTGGTCGTGATGCGGCCGTTGGCGAAGAGGCTGGTGGCCATGTTGGCCAGCATCAACCGCTCGTGCGCCGGGCTGGAGGCCAGACGTGGGCCCTTGCTAGGTTTTGGCATTGGATTATCTCCTTACGGCCCGGGAGGACAGGTGGGCATACGCCCGAACATCCGACTTCCCGGAATTTCTGTCAGCAGGCGACGGAACCCTTCCCCCTCGCCCGCTCATACGAAGGTTGCAATCCCTCACTCGTCGTCAGGCGAGAAGAAGGTGCCTCCCTCGAGATTATTAGTGTCGAAGCCCAGCGGAGAGGCCTTCAGCGACAGCCCCATGCCCTCAAGCTTCTCCTTGACCTCGTCGATGGATTTCATGCCGAAGTTCCGGATGTCCAGCAGATCCTGCTCGGTATGCGAGACCAGCTCGCCGATGGTATGGATTCCTTCGCGCTTGAGGCAGTTGTAGGAACGCTGCGTCAGGTTCAGGTCCTCAATCGGCACAGACATCTGCGGATCGGCTTCTTCCACCACAGGCTCGGGCCCGACCTCTACGCCCTCGGCCTGGGTGTTGAGTTCGCGGCAGAGTCCGAAGAGCTCGACCAGGGTCGACCCAGCGGACGCCACTGCATCACGCGGCGAAATAGCCGGCTTGGTCTCCACATCCAGGATCAGCTTGTCGAAATCCGTGCGCTGCTCGACACGGGTGGCCTCGACCTTGTAGCTGACCTTGAGCACAGGAGAATAAATGGAATCAACCGGGATGCGGCCGATCTCATCGTTGTCCTGCTTGTTGAGCTGGGCCTGGACGTATCCACGCCCACGCTCCACCGTAAACTCGATCTCCAACTCGCCATCCTCGGCCAAGGTCGCGATATGCAAATCAGGATTGGCCACGGTGACGCCTGCCGGCGGGGTGATATCCCCGGCTGTGGCCTCGCCCTTGCCGCTCTTGCGCAAATACATGACCACAGGCTCGTCGTATTCGCTGGTCAGCACGATGCCTTTGATGTTGAGCAGGATCTCAGTGACGTCCTCCTCCACACCGGGCAGCGTGGTGAACTCGTGCAGGGCACCCGAGATGCGGACCGAGGTCACAGCCGCACCGGGTATGGAACTCAGCAGGGTACGACGCAGGGAATTGCCCAGAGTGTACCCGAATCCCGGCTCCAAGGGCTCGATGGTAAAACGGGAGCGCTGGGCATTGACGACTTCTTCAGTAAGAGTCGGACGCTGTGCAATAAGCACTGTTGCTATCCTTTCAGCTCCGACCGGTGGTGCACTCACCGGTCTTCGCGGGTGGATTCATGGGTTTTCTAGTGCTCAGACGCGACGGCGCTTGGGAGGACGAACGCCATTGTGTGCCTGTGGGGTCACATCCGAGATGGAACCGACCTCCAGACCTGCGGACTGCAGGGAGCGGATGGCGGTCTCACGGCCCGAACCCGGGCCCTTGACGAAGACATCCACCTTCTTGACCCCATGCTCCATGGCCTTGCGGGCTGCGGATTCAGCGGCCATGCCCGCTGCGTAAGGAGTGGACTTGCGGGAGCCCTTAAAGCCTACGTCGCCGCCCGAAGCCCAGGCCACTACAGCACCGGAAGGATCGGTGATAGAGATGATGGTGTTGTTGAATGTTGACTTGATATGCGCCTGCCCGACCGGAACCGACTTGCGATCCCGACGACGAGGCTTGCGCGCGGCCTGCTTTGCTGCTGCCATTGATCCTCGTTTCCTTGTCACGAATAACGAATAACTAATTGCTAGTGCGAACCATCGGGGACCCTCATCCCCGCTTCGCATTCAGCCTTACTTGGTCGCCTTCTTCTTTCCGGCGACAGTGCGCTTGGGTCCCTTGCGGGTGCGGGCGTTGGTCTTGGTCCGCTGGCCGCGCACGGGCAGACCCCGGCGGTGGCGCTGGCCCTGATAGCAATTGATTTGGATCTTACGGCGAATATCAGCGTCGATCTCACGACGCAGATCACCCTCGATCTTGTAGTTTCCCTCGAGGTAATCACGCAGCGTAATGAGCTGCTCGTCCGTGAGATCCTTGACGCGGGTGTCCGGATTCACTCCGGTCGCGGCAAGTGTTTCCTTGGCGCGAGTACGCCCCACACCGAAGATGTAGGTGAGGGCTATCTCTATGCGCTTCTCGTTGGGGATGTCGACTCCGGCAAGACGTGCCATTGCGATTCCTTTTTGCTCTACGCAGGTCGTGCACCGAGTCTTCCGGTCTCCCGGCCCGGGCCTGCGCACCCGGGGTTCAGCCTATCGGCTGTGACTCAGCGCCTTTGGTGTTCGTTGCCGCTGGGAATCCGCTCAGCCCTGGCGCTGCTTGTGGCGTGGGTTTTTGCAGATCACCATGACGCGGCCGTGACGACGAATCACGCGGCAGTTCTCGCAGATTCTCTTCACACTAGGGCTGACCTTCATGGTTTTCCTTTGCTTGTGTACCTTGTTACTTGTACCGGTACGTAATCCGTCCGCGGTTCAGATCATAGGGACTCATTTCGAGCACCACCCGATCCTGGGGCAGAATGCGGATGTAATTCTTGCGCATCTTGCCGGAAATGGTGGCCAGCACCAGGTGCTTGTTCTCGAGCTCGACGCGGAACATCGCATTCGGGAGGGCCTCGACCACACGCCCTTCCACCTCGATCACACCATCTTTTGCCATAAGCCTTCTATCCGATCCTCGGCCGGTTACACGGCGCGCCGAAAGACACGCCAAATGGTAAGTATAGCATTGATGGACCCAAAATTGGGCAATAGCGTGTTGACACGACAAAAGGGCCGTCTGAACGGCTGTCGCTCAATCAGTATAGCAGTCGTTCAGGCGGTCCGATAAGGACCCGAATCCCTCAGTCCTCAATGGCGATGTTCTGCGTGTTGTCAGCCGGCTCGATGCTGGTCTTGGGCAGGGTCACCTCGAGTGTGCCATTGGCGTAGTGAGCATGGATGTCCTCCTGGTGGACCTTATCGCCCACATAGAAGCTGCGGGAGCAGGACCCGGTGTAACGCTCGCGCCGAATCCAACGGCCCTGATCGTCCTTGTCGCCCTGGTCGCTGTTCTTCTGCGCGGATACAATCAGGTAGCCGTCCTCAAGACGCAGGCCGATGTCCTTCTTGTCAAAGCCAGGCATGTCGATGGAGAGCTGGTACTGCCCGTCCTTCTCACGCACATCCGTGTTCATCAAGGGGCTGTTCAGCGCGTTCTTGGCGCTCTGACCCTGCCGACGCCCGTCACGCCAGTTGTTGAAGAAGGGATCGTCGAAGAAGTCGCCGAAGATCGAATTGTTCATCAATGCGGGAAACATAGCCATAATCACATCTCCTGATTCTCTAAGTCATCGTTCCTGCGGACCGGAACCCCAGACGGACATCCTGACCTGTCCTCCCGGGCTCCCTGCCCTTCACTTTGTCCAAACCACGGGCCCCGGGTTCCATGCCCGATGTTCACCCAAGGAATAAAAGTTGAGTCGCGGAGACTCAACTTTTGCTAGCGGACTTGATTACTCTTCTTTGTTCTCTCATTCTTCGGGCCTTGAATGACCACATGTTAGACATTACGGGCCAAAATTCTTGTGACGTAACTTTGAGGCATTTACCATGGGATAAGATTCCGCCAGCCCCCGTAGGCTCTTGAGGGCGGACCCAATCGTATGTGGACCGGACGGACCGGCCATTCCTAGTCAAAGGAGCTCAGATGCTCACCAACGAATACATCAAGCGCGTCTACCAGCAGGTTGAGAAGCGCGACGGCGACCAGCCGGAATTCCTGCAGGCTGTGCGTGAAGTCTTCTCCAGCCTGGAGCCCGTGGTGGAGCGGCATCCCGAGTATGAGGCCAACGGCGTGCTGGAGCGCCTGGTCGAGCCTGAGCGTGCAGTCAAGTTCCGTGTGGCCTGGACCGACGATCAGGGCCATGTTCAGGTCAACCGCGGTTACCGGATCCAATTCAATTCGGCAATCGGCCCCTACAAGGGCGGCCTGCGCTTCCACCCGACCGTGACCGAGTCGGTCATCAAGTTCCTGGGCTTCGAGCAGATCCTGAAGAATTCGCTGACCGGACTGCCCATGGGCGGTGCCAAGGGCGGATCCGACTTCGACCCCAGGGGCCGCTCGGATGCCGAAGTCATGCGCTTCTGCCAGGCCTTCATGACTGAGTTGCAGCGCCACATCGGGCAGTTCACCGACGTGCCCGCCGGCGACATCAACGTGGGATCCCGCGAGATCGGCTACCTGTTCGGTCAGTACAAGAGAATGCACGACGAGTACTCGGGTGTGCTGACCGGCAAGGACCTGACCTTCGGCGGCTCCCTGGCCAGGACCGAGGCCACAGGCTATGGCCTGTGCTACTACACCCAGGAGGCCCTGCAGACGCTGCGCAAGGATTCCTTCCAGGGTAAGACCGTCGTCATCTCCGGCTCGGGCAATGTGGCCATCTTCGCCATCGAAAAAGCCCAACAACTGGGCGCCAAGGTGGTGACGGCATCCGACTCCAACGGATACGTCTACGACCCCAACGGAATTGACCTCGACGTCGTCAAGGACATCAAGCTGGGTCACCGCGGCCGAATTCGCGAGTATGCAGACCGCGTAAACTCCGCTGAGTACCACGAGGGCTGCAAGGGAGTTTGGACCGTGCCCTGCGACATCGCCCTGCCCAGCGCAACACAGAACGAAATCGACGAGGAATCCGCAAAGACCCTGGTCGCCAACGGGTGCACCGTAGTCTGCGAGGGCTCCAACATGCCATCCACCCCCGAAGCCATCCAGGTCTATCAGGACAACAAGGTGCTCTACGGACCTGCCAAGGCCGCCAATGCCGGCGGCGTCGCAGTCTCCGGTCTGGAGATGAGCCAGAACTCCCTGCGCCTGCAGTGGACCTTCGACGAGGTGGACCAGCGGCTCAAGGACATTATGACTGGAATCTTCCAAAAGTCCTACCTGGCCTCCAAGGAATACGGGCATGAGGGCGACCTGATGCTGGGCGCCAATGTGGCCGGCTTCACCAAGGTGGCCGATGCCATGGTGGCCCAAGGCATCCTCTGAGAATAGGACTTAGACCATTTGAACATAAGGGGTCCGACCCGCTGAAATTGCAGGTCGGACCCCTGACTTAGGCGACCAGCTGGTCGATGACCTCGGGATCAATACTCTGACGCGGGTTGAAGTCCTTGGAGCCCAGATACCGATAGATGCTGGTCTGAAGGGCCTGAGCCTCCGGATATTCGGTCAGATTCTGCAGGCCCATGGAGGAGAGCAGAAGCCGGCCCTTACCGCAACGGCATTCCAGCAGCTGTGTCATGGGTCGCAGGTAGGCGTAGCTGTCCATCTCAGTGATGATGGATTGGTAGCGCTCAGGCAGGATGATGGCCCGCTGGGTGGCCATGGGCCACCACTGCCAGTCAGTATGCGAGTCGGTCGGAAAATCGGCAAAAATAGGGTGGTCGGCTTGAATGAACTGCCCCATGGTGCCGCTCTGGTCCTTGAATGTCCCCACTGACCAGAAGTCCGTGGAGAAATGGGCCTGAACGGATCTGGGCAGGGACTGTGCCGTGGAGTCAGGACTCAGATAGACTGTGCCTCCCTGGTCCAGGACCCGACGCGCCTGGTGGTCAAACCTCCTGGCCTCGTACAGACCGCCTGGCCGTTCAGGCTTGCTGTCCCGGTAGACCCAGACCGGATAGACATTGGTCACGCCGTCGATCTCCAAACTCAGACGGCAGCGTTGGTTGCCTTCAACGCCATCCAGAGGCAGTTCGAAGGCTCCAAGATCGGTCAGCTTGCCCACCGGACAGGTAATCTGAGGGAAGACACGCTCCAAATCAACCCCCTGGCCCTGCAACTGCAGCCGAAGATCACCCTGCAGCGTGCGTCGGCCGTAGTTGGCCACTTTGACCGTCCCTGAGAGCTTCTCCTGGCTGGTATAGGCATAGCGATCCATGACTGCCAGCGGCAACTGGTCGGTGAAGAAGGACCGGAAGCGTTCAGGACGGGCGAAGGGAAATCGCTTGGGGTGCAGATGGGCATCCATCATGCCCACCAGAGCCGTGCCCTGTCCGGGAAAGTCCTGCAGACCCAGCAGCGAAAGTCCCGACATGGAAGGGGTTCGCAGGACGGACTCCACCTCCTCCCGGTAACAGATCCGCGACAGTTCGCCTGTAGCGGCCACCCATTCCAGCCAGGTGCGCTGGTCCAGGCCCGATTCACGGACCCTGTCACGGATCATTGCGTAATTGTCAGGGCGGGTGACCCCTGTGAACTCCTCGATCTCTCGGAAGTCCGGCAACACCTCATACTGGCCGACCTCGAAACCATAGACCGGCACCTTGCACTCTTTGCGGACTGCCTGCATGGAGTCCTCGAAATTGTGGGCAGTGCCCGGATGAGCAGCGTTGGTGGATCCGCGCATGTTTGCGAAGCAGCAGCGCAGGTCGTGGCCCTTGTAGGACTCGGAGGTATAGACCTCGTTGCAGTCATCACTGCCCAGCTGTCCATAGTGCGGGTTGGACGAATTGGCGTAGAGCCGGGTGTCGTCAATGCTCCGGGCATCCTCGATAAGCTGAGCCATGCGCTGGTGGCCGGTCGCATCCGCAGACAGCTCGTTGCCCAGGGTGAGCATGACAAAGGAGGGATGGTTGGCCAGGAAGAGCAGCGTCTGCTCCAGTTCGGTGCGATAGTAGCGATAACTGACATCCTCCTGGAAGGCATGATGGCAGTCCCAGTGCGAGAGCTCGGGCTGCATCATCATCCCCATCCGGTCCGCCGCGATGAAGGCTGCCTCGGGCGGGCAGTGCGAGTGGAAGCGGACTACATTCACTCCGTATGACCGGTAGGCCTCCAGAATACGAATCCAGGAGCCCACGTCCATGGGCGGGAAACCAGTCTGGGGAAACTCAGCGCAATTGGCCTCGCCTCGCAGGAAGAAGGCCCTGCCGTTCAGAGCCAGTCTCCCCTGCTCATCGGCTGCGAAGTCACGGATACCGAAGTCCGTACTTACCCGCGATAGCACCTTGGATCCGTCCGGTGGCAGGAGCTCGATTGCCATGCCATGAAGACAGCCCTGGTATTCGTCCCAGCGATCCGCATGGGCATCAAGCGGAAGATCGGGCAAGGTCAGTGTTCGCCGCCCAGGTTCCAGGTCTGCAGCGACCTCCAGAGGCTGGGCCAGTGCATCGGAAGAGAGCCTCAAGCGACCATGGAATCCTTGGCGCGAATCCACATCAGCCTCTACGGTCAGCGCATCGCCATGGGGGTAGGCACGAATGCTATCTACAAAAGTGTCCTCCTCCACACGCAGACCAATGTTTCCGAGAAGCCCGTTCCAGTTGGTCTGGGTGTGGTCAGTGGCGGTCGAGGAATCCACAATGGCGTCGTGAGGCATGCCCTGGTAGGCGTTGTCGGAATCCACCTGCAGCAGGTCATTGCCCGTCAGCAGTCCGGTCAGCTCGAAGACATGCGGCGTATTCAAGGTCTGAGGACGATAGGGCTCGACCAGGCGTTCTCCCACCCTGACCTCTAGGCGGCGAGCGCGCTCCACCTCGAAGAAGACCCTTCGCCCCGGCTGTGGAGACCATCTGATTTGTCGGGACAGCCTGACCTTCCCCTCAAAGGTGTGCCGCCTGGTCAGCCGAGAGCCGATGGGGCCGGGCTTGCCGCTGCCATAGTCATCAGACAGCTCCTGATCATCGTGTCCGAGTCCGTTGGTGTCCAGCGTGCCCGGCAACAGGACGGTTCCCTGCAGCTCAGATGGGGACTGAACCCGCCAGGCTCCCGTCAATGCAACCTTGATCATGCTTTCCTCCCGGTAAGAATTGCCCTGTGGTCCAATTCATCAGTGAACAACCCGGCCTGAATATGGCCGGCATCCAGTTCCAGCACCTGTTTCAGGCACTCCCGCGCCTGGTCGATCTGCCCTATGCCGATGCGTGCCAGTGCCATCAGGTAGAGGCAATGAACCCGGTTCATACGGGTGTAGTCCGCATCAAAGGTCAGGAAGTCGGGAAGGGAGACTGCGAAGTAGTCCTTCTCCACATGGTCGTCCAAATGCTGCTCGCCAAAGTCCAGCAGCCGGTAGTAGCAGGCGTTGGCCGGACCCTGCTCGCCAAGAGCCTGGTGGGCCAGCCCTTGGAAGAGGACCATCTCGGCAGGCTGGTCGTTGTAGTAGAGCGACTCCCCCACCTGCCCGGAACCCAGGCAGGCCAGATGGAACTCCTGATCCGCAGCGTCCTTGTCTCCTGCTGCTCGCCTGACCAACCCCAGGTAGTAGTGAAGATCGTTGTCCTTCTGACCTTCCAGTTTGCCTTCGCCCAGGTTCTCCGGATAGGTCATGGCTCGCTCCAGCAGGTCCGCAGCACGGTCCCAGTCCTGGACCGCCATGGCATCCTTGGCCATTAGCTTCAGCGAGATTCGGTATTGGGCGGTGATTTTGCCCTCGCCGCCCTCCCAGGGGTGGAAGCGCCGGCTGCTCATGAGCTGATAGGCCCGTTCGTAGCCGCCAGTTTGGTTGAGCAGGCTCAGGTATTCAATATAGAGATCGTCCCTGTGGGCCACAACCTCCGGATGATTTGCAAATTCCGTCAGCCGACGGGCAAAGCTCCAGCCCATCAGCCTATGAAGCTGATCCCGCTCCAGAAAGACCCGGGCGTCTTCGGGATCCAACCGGTAGGCGGTCTCGATTTCCCGGTCGGCGGCCTGCCAATCGTGTCGCTTGTTGCCGTAGGCAATGGCCAGGTTGCGGTGAACAGTGGCGAAGTCGGGATCCAGCTGCCGGGAATGCTCCCAAAGCTCGATGGCCCGGTCCGTCAGAGACTTGTCGTAGTAGAGACAGCCCAGATAATAGGCTGCTTTGGGACCATCGACCGTGTCCATGGCCATCCGCAAGGGAGCTATATCATCCAGGGAATTGGGGAAACAGTAGTCCGAAGGCGCGGCCTCGGCGGCTTGGAAGGCTTCAAGAGCCTGATCCTTCCTCCCAAGCAGGTGCAGATACCAGCCTTGATAGTACCGGACCATGGGCTGATGCTGATCGGCCTGGCCCAGCAGTTGCAGCGCCTCCTCATAGGCGCCGAATGCCGCGTAGCCACGGGCCGCTCGCAGGAGGTTGAGGTAATCCCCGCGCATCAGTTTGAACAGCTCGTCCGGATCGCCGCCTGCCAAGACCCGCTCGTATCCGGATACGAAGTCGAACCGATCGAGGGCCAGGTTCTCGCGCACCACTTGGTCCGCCTGATCCTGCCTGCCCAGCCGACGCAGCAGATAGGCCTTGAGCCCGCGAGCCCGAATATTGTCGGTGTTGCGGGTCAAAGAGCGCTGGACGAAGTCCAATGCCTGCTGCAACTGGCCGCGACATGCAGCGATGCAGGACAGGCAGAAGAAGGCCCCTTCCTTTTGGGCATCATCCCAGGTGGCCTTATAGAAGGCATCATAGGCCTCGTCTATTCGTCCTTGATAGCTCAAGGCGAGACCCAGATTGTAATGGGCCTCGGAGTCATAAGGCTGACTGTTGCGCCAGGTCAACCGCTTGATGGCTGTGCGGAAGTGCTGCTCGGCTCCGGCGAAGTCGCCGCGTCGAAGCAGAAGTCGGCCGTAGGCGTTGTTGATGCGCGCATCGCCGGGGTCACGCTTGAGCCCCTCCAAGTAGTAAGGATCAGGCCTGTAGGTGGCATGGCGGTACTGTTCCAGGTGCAGTCCGGTCAGCAGCAGCTCCTCGTTGGTGGCGATACGTTCCGGCTGATCGGCGGCCTGCGCCGGCTCGGGAATCTTGCCTCCGGCGGGTGGCTGCGGACGATAGCTGACCAGGAGCCGTCCTTGAGCGTCCTCCACTCGCGCTGTCAATGAAGTAGTCGGACGATTGCCTGTCTCGAATTCGGCCCTGACTTGCTTGTCGGGTCCAAGGGTGCCCTGCCACTGGTAAAGGATGGATCCGTCATCGGCAGCGACCTGGACGCGCGCATCCTTTTGAACCCGTGTGGCGTAGACAGTGACTCGCCCCTGCCCGGCCTTCAGCCCCTGGGCCTCGATCCCCTCATGCTCGCCGGCAGCTCCGAAGGTCTGCTCGGGGCCGACTTCCAGATTCAGGGCCGCATCCACGCTGGCGTTCTTGACCAACCCAACCTGCTTGTAGGGCATGAAGTACTGGGTGAAGGTCTTGCCTTCGTATGGCTTGAGCCAGGTGAAGTCAGGCTGGTTGTCGGTGAAGACCCCGGTCATCAGCTCCACGTAGGGGCCGTCGGCATCGGTCAGATTCCGATCCCAGGCGTGGCCGAAGTCCCCACAGCCCCAGGTCCACTGCTTTTTGCCTGGGGAGATGTGATGGTCAGCCACGTGCAGAATGCCCGCCTGCCGGGAGAAATCGTAGCCGCCAACGAAGTCATAGTCCGAATGCGCCGCCATGTATGAGGTCGGTACCGGCACATTCTTGTAACGGCTGATGTCCACTCCTTGGGAGTAGTCGTGCTTGTAGTAAGTTCCCGTGGCGATGGGATAGCGGGAAACGTCGCGTTTGCCATGGTCCATGACTGCAGTGACATCGGGTGGCATGACGGTCCTGGTGTGCTCATTGACCGCCACGGCTGGGTTGACCCACCAGAGGAAGGATTGGGGCAGGGGCGTGCCGTTGTAGAGCCGGGCCGAGATTTCAATGACGCTGACCCCGGGATGCAGGGCGATGGTGGTGGTGACCTGGGTGCCGTAGATGCGGTCGGTATCATGGCATACCACAGCTTTGCCGCCGTCCGGCAGGTCCTTCAACGTGCAGTCCACCGGAAGGAAGGTGCTGGGCCGGTGGTGCTGCGGCCAGTTGAACTCGATGCCCCCTGAAATCCAAGGGCCGGTCAGGCCTACCAGAGCAGGCTTGATGACCCGGTTGCGGTAGACGAAGTCATAGTCGTTGGTCTTGTCCCGAGCATACTGAATGCGTCCGCCTAGCTCAGGCAGGACGGTCACCTCCAGGTATTCATTCTCCAGGATGACCGCCTTGTAGTCCTGATCCTTGCATTCATCCGAGATGGTCTCGATGACCGGGTAAGGATAGACACGTCCCGAAGAGCCCTGATAGACTCGATTTTCGATAAATTGCGGATTCTTATCCGGTTTTCCGATCCCGTAAGTGGGAATCGTAAGCTTTTCGACCTTTACTGTGACGCCCATGGTCATCAGCCCCTTGTCTGCTCAGCAAAACTGTATATATTTGCTCTCAGTCTATAGTCGGAATTGGCCCTCAGAACTGTATAAATTGTTTGATAATATTAAAAAATTGCTACTGCGCCAGCAGTTGTCGAACTCGGGACGACTGCAGAAAATGGTCGAATGCATATATAGGAAAGGGGTCGGCCCATCGCGGACCGACCCCCTACACTAACGTCGCTTAATGCTGGATCATGCCTTTGGCAATCCTGGAGAGCCCTACTCCAGTTCCAAGGCTCCGGTGTAGAGCTGGTAGTACTCGCCATGCTTGGCTATCAGCTCATCGTGATTGCCGCGCTCGATGATTCGCCCATGGTCCAGGACCATGATCACATCAGAGTTGCGAACCGTGGAGAGCCTGTGGGCAATGACGAAGACCGTCCGGCCGCGCATCAACGCGTCCATGCCCTGCTGGACCACCTCCTCGGTCCTGGTGTCGATTGAGGAAGTGGCTTCGTCCAGGATCATGGCCGGGGGATCCGCCACAGCCGCCCTGGCAATGGAGATCAGCTGGCGTTGACCCTGGGACAGTCCGCTTCCATCCCCCTCAAGAACGGTCTGGTAGCCCTGGGGAAGCATGCGGATGAAGCTGTCAGCGTTGGTCATCCTGGCGGCTTCGATACACTCCTGGTCAGTGGCATCCAAACGTCCGTAGCGGATGTTGTCCAGGACTGTGCCGGTGAAGAGGTTGACATCCTGAAGGACGATGCCCAGGGAACGGCGGAGGTCAGGCTTGCGGATGTTCCTCACATCGATCCCGTCATAGAGGATCTGCCCCTGCTGGATGTCGTAGAAGCGGTTGATCAGGTTGGTGATTGTGGTCTTGCCAGCACCAGTTGCGCCGACCAGCGCCACCTTCTGCCCGGGCTTGGCGAACCAGGTGATGTCGTGCAGGACAGGCTTGCTCGGGTCATACCCGAAGCTGACGTCGGTGAATCGCACATCCCCTTGGAGGAGGGTGTATCGTCCGTCAGGCGAGGTGATGGCCTGATCCTTGGCCTTCAGGGCCACATCTCGGGCATCGCCGGGAAGCTTCATGGCGGCCTCCAGCGAGCGCCTGCCATCGTCGTCGGCCTCGCGCTTCCAGGCCCAGTGCCCTGTTTCGTGGTCGACTGGGGTCATGGTCCGGCCGTCCGAGGCCAGTTCGACGCTGACCAATCTGACCGTACCCTGGTCGGACTCGACGGGCTGGTCCATCAGGTCGAAAATCCGGGAGGCGCCTGCCAGGGCCATCATGACCATGTTGAACTGCATGGAGACCTGGCCGATGGGGTTTATGAAGGAGCGGGATAGGGTCAGAAGGGAGACGATGGTTCCCAGGGTCAGCGGCCCTGCCCCGGTCAGTCCTACGTTGCCCATGCCCGCGATGCCGGCCAGCCCGCCTACGATTGCCAGAATGACATAGAGCAGGTAGCCCATGTTGCCCACGACCGGCATGGTGACATTGCCGTAGGTGTTGGCCTGGGCCGAGGCCTGGAAGAGCTCCTCATTCCGCGCTTCGAAGACCTTGGCGGTGGCATTCTCGTGGTTGAAGACCTTGATGACCTTCTGCCCGTTGACGGCCTCTTCAACGAAGGCGTTCACCTGGCCCAGATAGCGCTGCTGGTGAACGAAGTACCGGCCGCTTCGGGTGACCAGAACCCGGACCACCACAATCAGGACCGCCGCAAAGACCAGGGTCAGGACGGTGAAGGGAATGGAGAGCCAGAGCATGGAGATCAAGGCTGCCAGGGCGGACAAAACCGAGGAGACCATCTGCGGGAAGGACTGGGAGATGGCCTGGCGGAGGGTATCCGTGTCGTTGGTGTAGCGGCTCATGGTGTCGCCGTGCTCATGGGTGTCGAAAAAGCCGATGGGCAGCTCCTGCTGGTGGGCGAACATCTGGTCGCGGATGGTTTTCAATGTGCCCTGTTCCACCTTGACAATCAGCCAGTTCCAGAACCAGGAGCAGAAGGTCCCCACCGCATAGAGGCAGCCCATCAGGATCAGGGTTCTCATCAGCGGTCCCCAGTCAGGGTTGGCGGCCCCGACCAGCGGCAGGATGTAGTGATCGATCAGTGGCTGAAGGAAGAAGGCCGATGCGGCTTGGGCCCCGGCGCTGACAATGATGCAGACTACGATCACCACCAGCTGCCAGCGGTAGGCCAGCAAGTAGCTGAAGATGCGACGGGTCGTCCCCGGCGCGGCCTTGTCCAAGCGGGGCTTGCGGTCCTTGAATGATCCGTCACTCATGGTCCTTGTCCTCCTCGCTCTGGTTCCTGGTCTGTGATTCGTAGATGGATCGGTACTCCTGACATGTTCGCAGAAGCTCCTGGTGGGTGCCCTTGTCGAGAATCCTGCCCTCTTCCAGGACCACGATCATGTCAGCGTCCTCCACAGAGGCCAGACGCTGGGAGATGATGATCTTGGTGGTATCGGGAATCTCCTGGCTGAAGGCCCGGCGGATCAGCTGGTCGGTCTTGGTGTCCACGGCGCTGGTTGAGTCATCCAGAATCAGGATGTCAGGTTTCTTCAGAAGGGCACGTGCTATGCACAGACGCTGTCGCTGACCACCAGAGAGGTTGGTGCCGCCCTCATCCAGGTAGGTCTGATACCCATCGGGAAACTCCCGCACGAAACCGTCAGCCTGGGCCAGAGTGCAGGCGCGCACCAGATCTTCGTCCGAAGCATCAGGATTGCCCCAGCGCAGGTTCTCGGCGATGGTCCCGGTGAAGAGGACATTCTTCTGAAGCACCATGGCCACCTGGTCGCGCAGGACGGTCAGGTCGTACTGGCGCACATCCACCCCGCCCACCTGGAGAGACCCTTCGGTCACGTCGTAGAGACGGGGTATGAGCTGGACCAGGCTGGACTTGGAGGAGCCGGTCCCGCCCACGATGCCCAGGGTCGATCCCGAGGGAACGTCCAGATTGATATGGCTCAGAACGGGACGTTCGGACCGATCCGAGTAGCGGAAGGTCACATCCTGGAAGCTTATGGAGCCGTCGGCCACCTTCATAACCGGCTTGGCGGGATCATGCACGGTGCTGACCTCGTCCAACACCTGGCAAATGCGCTCCGCCGAGGCCTGGGAGATGACGACCATGACCACGATCATGGAGACCATGTTCATGGCCATCATGATCTGGATGGCATAGGTGACCAAGGCAGTCAGATCGCCCGTGGTCAGTCCCAGGGCCGCATTGTTCCCGGATGCCACGATCTGGGAGGCACCCATCCAGGATATGACCAGCAGAGAGGCGTAGATGCAGAAGTTCAACAGCGCTGGGTTCAGGCTCATGATTCTCTCGGCCTTGCAGAAGGCCCGGTAGATGGCCAGAGAAATACCGTTGAATTTGCGCTCCTCGTAGTCTTCCCGGTTGTAGGACTTGACCACTCTGATGCCCTGAAGATTCTCGTCCACCACATTGTTGAGGTGGTCGTAGGTGTGGAAGACCCGCTCAAAGATGGGGTGCACCAGCAGGGACAGACCGATCAGCCCGAAGCCCAGGATGGGGATGGCGATCAGGAAGACCAGGGATATGGGCCTGGAGATCTTATAAGAAAAGAGCCAGGCGACGATAACCATGATCGGCGCCCTGACCCCGACCCTGATGACCATCTGATAGGCGTTCTGCAAATTGGTCACATCGGTGGTCAATCTGGTGATGATGGAGCCGGTAGAGAAGCGGTCGATGTTGGTGAAGCTGAAGGACTGCACCTTGGCGAAGAGGTCGCTGCGGACATTCTTGGCCAGGCCGGAAGAGGCGATGGCCGCATACCGCCCGGACATGAACCCGGAGAACAGGGAGACGGCCGAGCAGGCCAGCAATATCAACCCGAATTTGAAGATGGCCGGCATGGACCTCCCCGAGACTCCTTGGTCGATCAGGGAGGCCATGATGGTCGGAATCACAATTTCAAGGACGCTCTCCAGAAAGACGAAGGCTGGAGCTAGAAAACTGGCCTTCCGGTATTCGCGCAGTGAGCGCAGAATGGTTCGGATGGTGTGCTTCGGACGCGCTGGTTCCTGTTTATCCGATCTGACCACGGATGCCGTAGACCCCTTCAAGTGGACCTCTTCTGTTTCTCTTGATTTCTCTATCTTTTACGGCCAATCACCGACATACAATACCCCCCGGAAGAGGGTCTGAATGCAACTAGGCTATCATCCTCTCCGCCAGAGTTGGGCGGACGTGCGGGGATTTCCGCCCTCCACAAAAAGAAGCTGTCAAGCCCCCTGGGGCCATGCAGCTTCTATGCTTGGGTTAGTCTTAGCAGCGAGCTGTGCCAGTGTGTTCTGAACAAGGCCTTCTTACGGTTGATTCAGCTGGCGACAACCCTTTCGCCTGACGGCTATGAATTAGCGCTTGTCCAGCTGCGCGATAATCTCCTTGGATATCTGCTCGACCGCTCCCTGACCATCCACTGCGACCAGAAGGCCACGGGACTTATAGGTGTTCAGCAGGGGTGCGGTCTCCTTGGCATAGATATCCAGACGCTTGGCGATGGCCTCGGGGGTATCGTCTGCTCGCCCCTCTTCCTTGGCCCGCTTGGCGATGCGCTGCATAAGCACGTCATGGTCGGCGTCCAAGGCCACCACAGCCGTCAGCGGAGTGTCAAGCTCTTTGAGCATCTTGTCCAGGGCCTCGACCTGGGAAGCCGAACGGGGGTAGCCGTCCAGAATCCAGCCCTGGGCGGCGTCGTCCATGCCAAGACGGTCCTTGACGATCTTATTGGTCAGCTCGTCTGGAACCAGCTCACCCTTGTCGGTGTAGACCTTGGCCTGCTTGCCCAGCTCAGTTCCGTTCTTCAGGTTGTATCGGAAAATGTCGCCGGTGGAGATGGCCGGAATCCCGTAATGCTTGCTGAGCAAGGCCGCTTGCGTGCCCTTGCCAACACCTTGAGGTCCCATGATCAACAGTCGCTGTGCCATTCCCTATCCTTTGCTCGATGTTCTATGTTCTTGACTCTTTGGTCCCGGACGGCCTTAGCCGTCTTTGCCGGGCAGAACCCTCATTTACGTATGCTAGCGGCTACCCGACCCAATACAGGTTCCACTTACTGAACCCATGCAAACTGTCTTCCCGCGACACAAAAAGAATCCGGCCCCTTGCCACCAAGGGCCAGGGCCGGACCTTCATTTGTTTTAATCTGACAGCACTTGCAGGTGCTTAAGTTAGGGTCAGCCTTCCTTGTGGTCGCCCTCCAGCAGGAAACCAGTGTACTGGAACTGCTCGGTCTGGGCCCTGGCCTGACGCAGGGTGTCCAGGCCGACGCCGGCGATAATCAGGATGGTGGTGCCGCCGAAGGGCAACTTGGAGTTGATCTTCAGCAACATGATCAGCACCGTGGGTATCAGCGCCACGAAAAGCAGATAGATGGCGCCGACTGTATTCAGCCGATTCATCACGTATGACAGGTACCGGCTGGTGGCGCGTCCGGCCCTGATACCGGGGATGAAACCGCCGTACTCCTTCATGTTGTCGGCCGTCTCATCGGGGTTGAAGGTGATGGAAGTGTAGAAGAAGCAGAAGAAGACGATCATGACCGAGTAGAGCACGATGTACCACACCGAGGTGGTGTTGGCCATGTTGGCATCAATCCACTTGACCCAGCTCTGTTCAGGCTTGCCGAACTGGGCGATGAGGGTGGGAATAGCCAGAATGGATGAGGCGAAGATAGGAGGAATCACGCCTGACATATTGATCTTGAGTGGCAGATAGGTTGAGGATCCGCCATACATCTTGCGACCGATCATCCGGCGGGTGTACTGGACGGGTATGCGGCGCTGAGCCAGCTCAACATAGTCCACCAGTATCAGAATGACCACCAAGACAGTCACAACGATGCCGAACTTGACCCAGTCGCCGTTCTTGCCGTTGGTGCCCCAGCCGATGTTCCAGAGCTGAGGCAGGAAGCCAGAGCAGATGGAGATGAAGATCAGGACGGACATACCGTTGCCAATGCCCTTGTCAGTAATCAGCTCGGCCATCCACATGATCAGGCCTGTGCCGCCGGTCATGATCAGGACCATGACCACCAGGTTCCAGACCGAGCTGTCAGGGATGACCTGTTGCTGGCATGCCCCGTTGAAGAGCGCGCCGTTGCGGGCAGTGACCAGAATAGTGGTGGACTGCAGCACCGCCAGGCCGATGGTCAGATACCTGGTGTACTCGGTCAGCTTGGCCTCGCCGGACTGACCCTCCTTGTGCAGAGCTTCAAAGCGTGGAATGACCACACGCAGCAGCTGCACCACGATGGATGCGGTGATGTAGGGCATGATGCCTAGCGCGAAGATGGACAGCTGCAGCAGAGCCCCGCCCGAGAACAGGTTGACCAGGCCGATGAAGTCCTCATTGCCGGCTGTGGTGATGCACTTCTGCACGGCAGGATAATCCACACCTGGGGTAGGTATGAACGACCCGATGCGATAGATGATGATGATGCCAAGAACAAAGAGGATTTTCTTCCTCAACTCCTTGGTCTTGAAGGCCTGGATTAACGTCCTCACCTAAGTTCCCTCCCTACGCGCCCACGCGTTGGTCCCGGTGCATCGCACCTTATTGCTCCGACCAGCTTAACCGATGGCTCCGTCAAATCCCGACGGCAACCTGGCCGGAAACGAATTCCGGCCCTCGCCCGCTTGGAGCGGGGAGGGCCGGAATCATCTGCCTTGCGGTCTGTCCCCTATGAGTGTCAGTCCTCAGAGACGGACCCGCCTGCGGCTTCTATCTTGCTTTTGGCCGAGGTCGAGGCCTTTACGCCCTTGAGGGTGAAAGCAGCCTTGACATCGCCATCACCCAAGACCTTGACGGGGTGGCCCTTGCGGACCGCTCCCTTGTTGACCAGATCCTCGACAGTGACCTCGCCGCCGTTGGGGAAGAGTCCTTCCAGAGCACCCAGGTTGACCACCTGGTACTCCTTCTTGAAGGGACTCCTGAACCCACGCAGCTTGGGCAACCGCATGTACAGGGGCAGCTGGCCGCCTTCAAAGCCCGGACGGACTTGGTAGCGTGCCTTGGTGCCCTTGGTGCCACGACCGGAGGTCTTGCCCTTGGAACCCTCGCCGCGACCCACACGGATGCGCTCACGCTTGGCACCCGGAGCAGGACGCAGGTCATGCATCTGCAGGATGGTGGGCTCTTGCTTCTCGCTGGCCATAATCAGTCTGCCTCCTCTACGTTCACCAGGTGGCGGACCTTGTCGGCCATCCCCCGGTAGACGGGGGTGTCCTCACGCAGGACTGTCTGGCCGATCTTGTGAAGGCCCAGAGACCTGACGTTCTCCTTCTGGCGGTTGGTGGCATGAGCCACGCCCTTGACCAGGGTGATCTTGATCTGCTTGGTCATCACTCACCTGCCTTCGACTGCTCGTCAGCCTTGGCCTTGGCCTCTTCGCGCTCCTTGCGCTCGTCGGCGATGCCGGCGGCACGTGCGCGCAAGAGGGAGTCAGGGGCGACCTCCTCCAGGGGCAGGCCGCGGCGTGCCGCGATCTCCTCAGGCTCCTCCAGCTGCTTCAGGGCAGCTACAGTGGCCCGCACCATGTTGACGGCTGTGGCCGAGCCCATGGACTTGCTCAGAATGTCGGTGATGCCTGCGCACTCCAGGACGGCGCGAACCGGACCACCGGCGATGACGCCGGTTCCTGGGGCTGCAGGCCGCAGGAGAACCGTTCCGGCTGCATCGTGGCCGATCACCGGATGGGTTACGGTTCCGCGGATGCGGGGAACAGTGAACATGTGCTTCTTGGCGTCCAGCTGACCTTTGGAGATAGCTGCGGGGACCTCACGGGACTTGCCGTAGCCAACACCCACGGTGCCCTTGCCGTCGCCCACGACCACCAGAGCCGCGAAGCTGAAGGTTCGGCCGCCCTTGTGGACCTTGGAGACACGGTTGATGGTCACGACCCTGTCGAGCATGTCGTCACGCTCGTCGCGGTCGCGGCGACCACGACGGCCGTCCCTACGGCCGTCACGGGAGCCGCCCCGACGACCGCCGCGGCGATCATCGTTCCGGTCGTTCCGGTCCCTTCTGCCACCCTGGCTGGACTGAGCGTTTGTGGAATCTTCAGTCACCTGGGTTGTTTCCTTTGTCGTTTCGTTGTCGCTCACAGTGCCAAACCTCCCTCACGGGCGCCTTCCGCAACCGCTGCGACCCTTCCGTGGTACTTGTTGCCACCACGGTCGAAGACCACGGTGGTGATGCCAGCCTTCTTTGCCTTGGCCGCGATCTGCTCGCCCACCTTGCGGGCGGCCTCGGTCTTGGTGCCCTTGAAGGAGCCGTAGTCCGAAGCCATGGTCGACTCGCTGACCAGGGTGACGCCCCTGGTGTCGTCGACGATCTGGGCGATCATGTTGCGGTTGGTCCGTGTGACCACCAGACGGGGACGCTCTGCCGTGCCGGATACATGCTTGCGCAGACGGGCATGGCGGCGCAGACGGGCGATCTTCTTGCCTTTGCCTAGTATCGAGACCGTCATATCACTTACCAGCCTTTCCAGCCTTGCGCAGGATGTGCTCGTCGGCGTATTTGATGCCCTTGCCCTTGTAAGGCTCGGGAGCACGCAGGGCGCGGATGTTGGCCGCAGCCTGGCCGACAGCCTGCTTATCGATGCCGGAGACGACCACTTCGTTGGCGTTCGGTGTCTCGAAGGTGATGCCCTCCGGGGGGTCGACAGTGATGGTATGCGAGTAGCCCAGCGAGAACTCCAGGGACTTACCCTTAGCAACCACTCGGTAGCCTGTGCCGACGATCTGCAGGTGCTTGCTGTAGCCCTTGGAGACGCCCTCGACCATGGATGCCACAATTGAGCGGCTCAGGCCATGCTTGGCCTTGGTGGTGCGGTCCTCGTCGGCGGGGGTCATGATGATCTCATTACCCTCGACTTTGCCGGTGATGCCCTCGGGCAGCGTGCACCCGTCGGAGCCCTTGGGACCCTTCGCGGTGAATTCCTGGCCCTTGAAGGCCACCTCCACACCTGCCGGAACGGCGATGGGGAGCTTACCAATATGCGATGCCATGTTCAGCTCTCCTTTCTCACCATACGTAGGCGACGATTTCGCCGCCGATGCCCCTGTCGAGGCATTCCTTCTGGGTCATCAGTCCCGAGCTGGTCGAGATGATGGCGATTCCCAGCCCGCCCAGCGGCATGGGCAGGGAATCCGATTTGGCATAACGGCGCAGACCGGGCTTGGAGACACGCTTGATTCCCTGAATGGACTGGCGTCCATCGGGACCGTACTTGAGCGTGATCTCCAGATCCTGCCCGACGCGCGCCTCCTTGGCGCGGTAATCGGCGATAAAGCCTTCGCGCTTGAGAATCTGCGCGATATTCGCCTTGAACTTGGAGTACGGCATGTCGACTGTTTCATGCTTGGCCGCACTCGCATTACGCAGACGTGTCAGCATGTCTGCGATGGGATCTGTCATTGTCATGTGGGCTTATGCCCTTCCTCGCCGTGGTTTCCGCCGCCGGGCAGCAATCTGCCTCGACCGCGGACCTTCAGCGTCGATCTTTACCAACTGGACTTCGTCACACCCGGCAGCTCGCCACGATGAGCCTTCTCACGAAGGCAGATGCGGCACAGGCCGAACTTGCGATAGACGGAATGAGGACGACCGCAGACCTGGCAGCGCGTGTAGCCACGCACCTTGAACTTCGGCTTGCGTGCCGCCTTGTTTCTCAGAGCGGTTTTTGCCATATCAGTTCTCCTTGAAGGGGAAGCCCAGCTGCTTGAGCAGCGCCCGGGCCTCCTGATCGTTCTTGGTGGAGGTCACCACTGTGATATCCATACCACGCTGGTGATCGATCTGATCAGGATCGATCTCGTGGAACATGGACTGCTCCGTGAGACCGAAGTTGTAATTGCCCTGGCCGTCAAACTGACGGTCGCTGATGCCGCGGAAGTCGCGGATGCGGGGCAGAGCCAGGGTCAGCAGTCGATCCAGGAACTCCCACATGCGCACGCCACGCAGGGTGGCGAAAGCGCCGATGACCTGTCCCTCACGCAGGTGGAACTGCGCCACGGACTTCTTGGCCTTGGTGATCTTGGGCTTCTGGCCGGTGATGGCCGTCAGATCCTTGACTGCACCCTCGATCAGTTTGGAGTCGCGTGCCGCGGCACCCACGCCCATGGAGACCACGACCTTCTCGATCCTGGGCACCTGCATGGGGTTGGAGAACTTGAACTCCTTCTCCATCTCGGGCACGATGTTCTCGCGGTACTGCTGCAGCAAACGAGGGACTGCCGGTGCTTCAACGGTGGTATCGCTCATGACAGCTCCTTGCCTGACTTCTTGGCGAAGCGGGTGCGCACGACCTTGACCTTGCCGTCACGCGCCTCCTCCTTGATGTTCACGCCGATGCGAGTCGGCTTCTTGGTCTCCGGGTCGATGACCATCACATTGGAGCGATGGATGGGCGCCTCGGTCGGGACAATGCCCGACTCCTGACCCTGCTGGGTGGCCCGCACATGCTTCTTGACGATCTGAATACCCTCGACGATCAGGCGGTCATTGGGCAGAATCCGCAGAACCTTGCCCTCCTTGCCGCGATCCTTGCCGCGGATGACCTTGACCTGGTCGCCTGTCTTGATTTTGGCTACCACTTCAGATCACCTCCGGTGCCAGGGACACGATCTTCATGAAGCGCTTGTCGCGCAGCTCACGACCGACCGGTCCGAAGATACGAGTGCCGCGGGGCTCACGACCGGTGCCGAGGATGACCGCCGCGTTCTCGTCGAACTTGATGTAGGAGCCGTCATGGCGACGGTGCTCCTTTACGGTACGGACGACAACCGCCTTGACGACCTCGCCCTTCTTGACCGACCCGCCGGGAATGGCATCCTTGACGGTGGCGACGATCACATCGCCAATGCCGGCATAGCGTCGCTTCGACCCGCCGAGCACGCGGATGGCCAGGATCTCCTTGGCACCCGTGTTGTCGGCGACCTGAAGCCGCGATTCCTGCTGAATCATTGATTCTCCTTAGCCGCGCTGGTTCTCCGCAGACACCCCGCGCCAGGGCGGGATGAAATGCGGAGCCTGGCCGAACTTGTTACTTGGCGCGCTCGACGATGGAGTCGAGACGCCAGCGCTTGGTCTTGCTCAGAGGACGGGTCTCCATGATACTCACGAAGTCGCCCACATGGGCCTCGTTCTTCTCATCATGGGCCTTGACCTTGCGGTTGCTGCGGACGACCTTGCCGTACAGGGGGTGGGTCGAACGCTGCTCCAGCTCTACGGTGATGGTCTTGTCCATCTTGTCGGACACGACGTAGCCGCTGCGAACCTTGCGGAAGTTGCGCTCCTGCTTGTCTGCCATGCTTACTTCTCCTCAGCTTTGCTCTCGGCCTTTGCTTCGGCGGGCTCCTGGCTGATGCCCAGCTCGCGCTCACGCAGGACGGTGTACATCCTGGCGATGTCGTGCTTGACGGCCTTGAGGCGGGAGGTGTTCTCCAGCTGACCGGTGGCCGACTGGAAGCGCAGGTTGAACAGCTCTTCCTTGGACTTCTTCAGGAAATCCTCGATCTCCGCATTGGTCTTTTCATTCAGATTCTTGATGGAATACTCGGCTGTTCCGACTGACATCAGATGTCACCGCCTTCACGTGCAATAATCCGGCACTTCATGGGAAGCTTGTCAGTAGCGCGGCGAAGGGCCTCGCGGGCCACATCCTCGCTCACGCCGCCAATCTCGAAGAGCACCCGGCCAGGACGGACGTTGGCCACCCAGAACTCAGGTGCACCCTTGCCAGAACCCATTCGGGATCCCAGGGCGTGCTTGGTCAGGGGACGATCCGGGAAGACCGTGATCCAGACGCGGCCGCCACGCTTGATGTACCGGGTCATGGCGATACGGGCCGCCTCGATCTGCCGGTTGGTCAGGTAGGCCGGAGCCAGAGCCTGGATGCCGTAATCGCCGAAAGCGATCTCGTTGCCGCCCTTGGACATGCCCGAACGGCCCGGACGATGTTGCTTGCGGTATTTAGTCCTCTTTGGGATAAGCACGGCTCACTCCTTTGCTTCGGTTGCGACGGGGGCCGAGGCGGTCTGCTCCTGAGCTGCCGCCGGCGGCGCGGCCACACCGCTGTTCTGCTTGGCTGCATCCTGCTCACGGCGGGTGCGTCCCTCGGAGGGACGGACCCCACGGCGAGGACGACGATCGCCACGCCGACCGGGGCGGTTGTTCTGCTGAGCCTGCTGCTCCTCGAACTGACGCTCGGTCATGTCGCCCTTGTAGATCCAGACCTTGACGCCGATACGTCCGTAGGTGGTCCTGGCCTCGAAGAAGCCGTAGTCGATCAGGGCGCGCAGAGTCTGCAGGGGCACACGGCCCTCACGGTAGAACTCCGAACGGCTCATCTCGGCTCCGCCCAGGCGGCCGGAAAGCTTGATCCTGATGCCCTTGGCACCGGCCCGCATGGCATCCTGCTGAGCCTTTCGCATGGCACGGCGGAAGGTGACGCGGTTGGTCAGCTGCTCGGCGATGCCCTGAGCCACCAACTGGGCATCGATGGAGGCGTTCTTGACCTCGAAGATGTTCAGCTGGACCTGCTTGCCGGTAATCTTCTCCAGCTTGGCGCGCACGCGCTCGGCCTCTGCTCCACGACGACCAATGACGATGCCTGGCCGGGCGGTATGGATATCGACGCGCACACGGTCACGGGTCCGCTCGATGACGATCTTGGAGACGCCTGCGCGCTCCAGATCCTTGTTCATCTCCTTGCGGATCTTGTCGTCCTCAAGAACGAAGTCGCTGTAACGCTCCCCCGCCTTGTTGGAGTCGGAGTACCACTTGCTGCGGTGCTCCTCGGTGATGCCGAGTCGGTACCCAAACGGGTTGATCTTCTGCCCCATTATCGGGCTCCTTCCTTGTCGGCCACCACGACGGTGATGTGGCTGGTCCGCTTGTTGATGCGGGCAGCACGACCCTGGGCGCGGGCGCGGAACCGCTTCAAAGTGGTGCCCTCGTCCACGTAGGTCTCCCGAACCACCAGCTCGTTCTCGCGGAAGGGCTGGTTGGCCTTGTCCGCCTTGACACGCGCATTGGCGATGGCGCTCTCCAGGCACTTGCGGACCGGAACGGCCGCGTCCTGGGGGGCGAACTTCAGAATGGTCACGGCCTCGGTCGCCTGCTTGCCTCGGATGAGGTCGACGACGCGGCGAGCCTTGCGAGGCGTCACGCGAACGTGACGTGCAATTGCCTTAGCTTCCATGTGTCTCTACTCTCCCTCGCCTCAGCGGCGTACTTTCTTGTCGTCCTTAACGTGACCCCTAAAGGTCCGGGTGGGGGCGAACTCGCCGAGCTTGTGGCCGACCATGGCCTCGGTGACGAAGACCGGGACATGCTTGCGGCCATCGTGCACAGCGAAAGTGTGCCCGATGAAGTCCGGGGTGATCATGGAACGACGGGACCAGGTCTTAATGACGTTCTTGGTGCCCTTCTCGTTCTGCTCGTCGACTTTCTTCTGCAAGTGGGCGTCGACGAATGGGCCCTTCTTGATGCTACGAGTCATCTTTCCGACACTCCCTTACTTGCGGTTCTTACCATTTGGACGACGACGCACGATCATCTTGTTGGAGGCCTTCTTGGGCCTGCGGGTGCGGACCTCGCCCTTGCCCCAGGGAGACACTGGCGGCTTGCCGCCACGAGTGCGTCCACCATGCGGGTGGTCGACCGGGTTCATGGATTCACCACGGGTGATGGGCCGGTGGCCCATCCAGCGGGCACGTCCAGCCTTGCCAAGCTGGACATTTGCGTGGTCGTTGTTGCCGACCTCGCCCACTGTTGCACGGCAACGGGAGTCGACGTTGCGAATCTCGCCGGAGGGCATACGCAGCTGGGCGTAAGCCCCGTCCTTGGCCACCAACTGGACGGCAGCACCAGCCGAGCGGGCGATCTTGGCGCCGCCCAGAGGCCGCAGCTCAATGGCGTGGACGATGGTGCCGGTGGGGATGTTGCGCAGAGGCAGGTTGTTGCCGGGTTTGATGTCGGCCTGGGGACCAGTCTCAATGACGTCGCCCTGCTTGATGCCCTGCGGAGCGATGATGTAGCGCTTCTCGCCATCTGCAAAGTGCAGAAGGGCAATGCGGGCCGAGCGGTTGGGATCGTATTCGATCTCAGCCACCTTGGCGGGCACGCCATCCTTATCCCAGCGACGGAAGTCGATGAGACGGTACTGGCGCTTGTGCCCGCCGCCGCGGTGGCGGCTGGTGACGCGACCATAGGAGTTGCGTCCGCCGGTCTTGCTCAGCTTGCGGACCAGCGACTTCTCGGGCTTTGAGCGCGTGATTTCGGCGAAGTCCGAAACCGAGGCGTTGCGACGGCCCGCGGTCGTCGGCTTGTATGTACGGATAGCCATAATCTAGTTCTTCCTTAACTTTTCTCGGCTAGCCTTCAGTTATTGGTACCGAAGACATCGATCGACTGGCCCTCGGCCACCTTGACGATGGCACGCTTCTCGGCGTTGCGACGACCCCAGCCTGTACGGGTCCGGGTCCGCTTGCCCTGCCGATTGAGGGTGTTGACCGATGTGACCTTCACATTGAAGATCTGCTCGATGGCCTGCTTGATGGCGACCTTGTTGGCATCAGGGTCCACCACGAATGTGTACTGGCCGCGGTCCGAGTTGGCGTAGCTCTTCTCGGATACGACCGGACGCAGAATGATGTCGTGCGCTGGCTTGTGAATAGCTGCCATGAAAATCAGGCCTCCTTGACGGTCTCGGACTTGGCGCCGCCCTTGACAGCCAGGAAGGCATCGAAGCCATCCTTGCTGAAGACGACATCCTCTGCCGTGACCACATCGTAGGTATTGAGCTGATCGGCGAAGAGAACGTGGACGGTGGGCAGGTTCCTCACGGAGAGCCACTCGTTGATGTTCTCACGGGACAGCACGACAGTGGTGAATCTGTTGTCGACCAGGGGCAGCAGGGCTGCCTTGGCGGCCTTGGTGGACGGGGTCTCGCCAATGCCGAAATCGACCACGTGCACGCGTCCGGCGTTGACCCGGTCGGACAGGACGTAGCGCAGGGCTGCGGCCTTCATCTTCTTGGGGGTGCGCTGGGAATAGTCGCGCGGCTGCGGGCCGTGGACAATGGCACCACCGGTCCACTGGGGAGCGCGGATGGAGCCCTGACGAGCACGACCGGTGCCCTTCTGCTTCCAAGGCTTGCGGCCGCCGCCGGAGACGGTGGACCGGGTCTTGACTGAATGCGTGCCCTGGCGGGCTGCAGCCAGCTGGGCGACGACCACCTGGTGGATCAGCGGCACGTGTGAGCGGACATCCTCCTCGGCAATGCCGAAGATCTGCTCGGGTGCATCCACGGTTCCGGTGTTCTTGCCCTGGGCGTCGGTGATGTTCAGAGTCAACTTAGCCATGGTTTCAGGCTCCCTTCACTGCCGAACGAACCAGGACGATGGCGCCGCGGGGCCCGGGCAGGGCACCCTTGATGGCGATGACGCCCTTCTCGGCATCTGCGGAGACGATGGTCAGATTCTGGACGGTCGAGGTGTCGTGACCCATGCGGCCGGCCATCCGCTTGCCCTTGAGGATGCGGCTGGGCGTGGCGCAGGCTCCCACTGAACCGGGACGGCGCTCGTTCTTGTGCGAGCCGTGGGTGCGGCGGTAGGACTTGAAGCCCCAGCGCTTGATAGTGCCGGCGAAGCCCTTGCCCTTGGTGGTGCCGGTCACGTCGACCTCGCTGCCCTCGGGCAGCAGGTCCAGGCCCAGCTCCTGGCCGGGCTGATAGCTGTCAGCATCGGCGGTGCGAACCTCGACCAGGTGGCGACGCGGGGTCACTCCGGCCTTGGCGAAGTGGCCAGCCAGCGGCTTGGTCACCTTGGTGGGGTCGATCTGCCCGTAGCCGATCTGGATGGCCTGGTAGCCGTCCTTCTCCTGATTCTTGACCGCGGTCACCACGTTGGTGGACACGTCCACCAGGGTCACCGGGACGAAGAAGCCGTTCTCGTCCCAGACCTGGGACATGCCCAGCTTGCGGCCCAGGAGAGCCTTGCGGTTCCTCTGCTCTTCAGCCATGCGGTTTCCTCCTCCCCTACAGCTTGATCTCGATGTTGACGTCCGCCGGCAGATCGATGTGCATCAGCGAATCCACTGCCTTGGGCGTGGGATCCACGATGTCGATCAGGCGCTTATGGGTGCGCATCTCGAAGTGCTCGCGGGAGTCCTTGTACTTATGAGGAGAACGGATGACGACATACACGTTCTTCTCAGTCGGCAGCGGAACGGGGCCAACCACAGTTGCGCCCGCGTTCGTCACCGTCTCGACGATTTTCTTCGCCGATTGGTCGATGACCTCATGGTCATAGGACTTTAGCCTGATGCGGATTTTCTGTCCCGCCATTGCCGTCCGCCCTTTCTAGCGATCTATGAACTGATTACCCAGTCTGTTTCGAGGGCACGGAACGACGGCCACAAGGAGACATTCCTCCCGACAGGCCTCAGCCGGATCCATGCGCAGCCGTGGAGAATCCCGTGGGGATGGGACTCCTCGCTGCACCCGCTATTGTGATTGACAAAATGCGAGCCCAAAACAGGCAACTTTCTTATTAAAGCACGAGGGTTCCCCTAGAAGAATCCGGGCGTGTCGCGCTTCTTCCAGGGGAACCCACGACTCAATTACGACCCTGTCAGACCCGCTGGGAGGCCTCCTGAGCCGCTCCATCACCTTGACGGGCTACCCTCATCCGGCGGCCCTCCTCCTGACTGACCCCATAGTATGCGGCCACGGCGATGTCCTTCATGTCCTCAATCAGCGGAATGCGGGGGTTGGCAGGCGTGCACTGGTCCTCATAGGCGCGCATGCCGATCTGATCCAAGGACTGCCAGTAGAGGTCCTCGTCCACTCCTGCTGCCTGGAAGGAGGCATCCATGCCCAGGCGCTCGTCCCTGTAGGATTCAACGGCACGGGCCAAGAGCTCCACACCCTCCTCGGGGGTAGATGATTCGATGCCTAGCACATGGGCCATCTGCCTGTAGCGCTCCGCAGCCACATACTCGCTGTATTTGGGCCAGCTGGTCGGCTCGTCTGGGACCCGTCCGTTGTAGCGAATCACATAGGGCAGGAGGATGGAGTTGGCGCGTCCATGGGCCACATGGCAGAGGGCTCCGATGGTATGCGCCAAGCCGTGGCACATGCCCAGGAAGGCCGAACCGAAGGCCATGCCTGCCATGGTCGCCGCATTGTGCATCTTCTCCTGGGCGCGTACCTTGGCCTCACCGCCGGCAGTGCCCACGGCAGGCTCCAGGTTGTCCCAGATCAGCTTGGCGGCGTGCAGGGCCATAGCGTCGGTGTAGTCATTGGCATAGACCGAGACGAAAGCCTCCATGCAGTGGGTCAGAGCATCGAAGCCCGAGTCACAGGCCAGCCTCTTGGGCTGGGTACGGGCCAGAACCGGATCCACGATGGCCACGCTTGGGGTCAGGGCATAGTCGGTAATGGGATACTTATAGCCGGTCTTATGGTCGGTGATGACCGCAAATGGGGTGACCTCCGAACCCGTCCCCGAAGAGGTGGGGATGCAGACCAGCCTGGCCTTGGTGCCCAAGGGCGGAATCTTGAAGGCCCGTTTGCGGATGTCGAAGAACTTCTCCCGAACATCGGCAAAGGAGATCTCCGGGTGCTCATAGAGCAGCCACATGATCTTGGCGGCGTCCATGGGGCTGCCGCCGCCCACGGCGATGATGGTGTCGGGGCCGAACTCGTCACGCATCATGGTTGCGCCGCGCTCCACCGTCTCAACGCTGGGCTCCGGCTCTACATAGTCAATGATGCGGAAGGTGACCGGCTCGGACCGGGCGCGCAGCTGATCAATGATCTTGTCGACGATCCCCAGCTGTTCCATAACCTTGTCGCATACGATGACGGCCCGGCGGATGCCGAACATGTCGCGCAGGTAGCGGACTGAGTTGGGCTCGAAGTAGGTCTTGGCCGGCACCTTGAACCACTGCATGTTGTTGTTCCTCCGCGCAATCCGCTTGACGTTGATCAGATTGACCGCCTGAACGTTGCCCGAAACCGAGTTGCCGCCGTAGGAGCCGCAGCCCAGAGTCAGGGAGGGGGCGATGGCATTGTAGATGTCGCCGATGCCACCCAGGGAGCTGGGCTGGTTCCAGACGATCCGGCAGGCGTGCATGCGCTGGCCATACTCGCGCACCAGCCTCTCGTCATCGGTGTGTATGGCTGCCGTGTGCCCGGCGCCGTAGCGTAGCATCTGCTCGCAGAGAGTGAAGCCCTCCTCCTTGTTGCTGGCCTTGAGCACAGCCTGAACCGGAGCCAGCTTCTCCAGGGTCAAGGGTTCCATGGGGCCGACCTGGTCGCATTGGGCAGCCAGAATGGTCGCATCCTCGGGTATCTCGAAGCCGGCCTTACGAGCGATGGACTGGGGGGACTTACCCGGAACCTCGGAGTTGAGCCTGGGAGCAGGTGCATCGGCACCGGCATGAGCCCGCACGCCGAACATGTACTCCTCCAGCTTGGCCTTCTCCTCAGGATTGACGAAGTAAGCCTTGCGCCGCTTCATTTCCTCGATCACCCGGTCATGCACATCCTGATGGGCGATGACGGCCTGCTCTGTGGCGCAGATCATGCCGTAGTCGAAATGCTTGGACAAGATAAGGTCGTTGACGGCCCTGTGGACGTTGACCCTGCGGTCCACATATGCCGGGGCATTGCCGGCTCCTACACCCAATGCCGGCTTGCCCGAGGAGTAGGCGGCCTTGACCATGCCAGTGCCGCCGGTGGCCAGAATGGTAGCCACACCGGGATGCTGCATCAGGGCGCCGGTGGCCTCGACTGAGGGGTGCTCAATCCACTGGATGCAATCCTGCGGAGCGCCTGCCTCGATGGCGGCATCTCGAACGATCCGGGCCGCCTCCACCGAGCAGCGCTGGGCGTAGGGGTGGAAACCGAAAACGATGGGACAGCGGGTCTTCAAGGCCAGCAGCGACTTGAAGATGGCAGTCGAGGTGGGGTTGGTCACCGGAGTCACCCCGGCCACGACTCCCACCGGCTCGGCCACCTCGATGATGCCGTCCACGTCGTCTTCGCTGATAATGCCCACGGTGCGCTGTCTGGCCAGGTAGTTGGTCACATGCTCGCAGGCGAAGATGTTCTTGGTGGCCTTGTCCTCCACCAGGCCGCGTCCGGTCTCGTCCACGGCCATCTGCGCCAAATGCAGGTGCTTGTTCAGGGCTGCAATGGATGCCTTGGCCACGATCCGGTCCACCTGTTCCTGGTCGAGCTTCTCAAAGGCGCGTAGAGCCGCCTGTGCGCGGACAACTAACGCATCCACTTCCAGGCGGGCCAGCTCACTGCTGTCGGACGGGCTGCCTTCCCTGACGACTGGCGGCTCCTTCACTTGATGCTCATGCTTCTGCTTCTGCGTTTCAGCCAAGATATTGGCCCTCCTCATGTTCCGCGGATTCCGATCAGGACCAGCCGACAGTCTCCAGACCGTGCAGATCCATGAAAGGCTTCCGTCATAACGTGACGAAAGTCACAATATAGACCCGAGGGGGCACCATTGAGCCCCAGGATGAGCGAACGTTCGCTTGAAGCGTGTCGTGTGGGAATTCGTGGTTTTTCTGGTCATTTTCCGCACCCGAACGTGCGCTTTGCCGTTCGCCTCAGACTGGACCTGCCAGGCATGAATCCAGGCATGAAAAAATCCCCAAGGTCCATGAGAACCTCGGGGATAAAGAAACTGCGAACGTCAGCGCTTGGAGAACTGCGGGGCGCGACGGGCCTTGTGCAGACCAGCCTTCTTGCGCTCCACCACGCGGGCGTCACGGGTCAGGAACCCGGCCTTCTTCAAGGCAGGACGGTTGGCGTCCCTATCGATGGCGTTCAAGGCGCGTGCAACGCCCAGCCGGACTGCGCCGGCCTGGCCGGTCACGCCGCCGCCATCGACGCGAACAACCACGTCGAACTTGTTCTCGAGCTTGAGCAGCACGATAGGCGAGTTGACCTCGCGCTGGTGCAGCTTGCTGGGGAAGTACTCCTCCAGGGTGTGCCCGTTGATGCTCCACTTGCCGGAGCCCGGGATCAGACGAACGCGGGCGACTGCCTCCTTGCGGCGGCCAGTACCGTAGCCCGGTTCGATTGCGGAGGTGCCGGTGCCCGCACCGGCGTTGGTCTCGGAAGTGTAGGAAGCGCTGGTCTCCTCGGCCTCAAGAACCGCGGAGCTGTTGTTGTTTTCAGCCATGGTGATTATCTCCTCTGGTCCTACTTGGCCTGCTGGGCGACCTGATGGATCTTGTACTCAATGGGCTGCTGCGAGGTGTGAGGATGCTCCTCGCCTGCGAAGACCCGCAGCCTGGTCAGCTGGACCTTGGCCAGCTTGTTCTTGGGCAGCATGCCTTTGACCGCCGTCATGATGATGCGCTCTGGGTTGTGCTCCATCAACTGCCCGTAAGAGTCGCGACGCAGGCCGCCGGGACGACCGGAGTGAGTGTAGAGCACCTTGTCGTTCTTGTTGCCCGTCAGCACCATCTTGGAGGCGTTGATGACGATGACGTTGTTGCCGGAGTCGGCGTAGGGCGCATAGGTGGGCTTGTTCTTGCCGCGCAGCAGATCGGCCACCTGAGCTGCCAGGCGCCCCAGCACCACACCGGAGGCGTCGACGATATACCAGTCATGTGTCAGATCGGCTGGTTTCGGGGTGAAAGTCTTCACGATTCAACCTTTTCCTTGCATTGTGTTTCAGGCTCTCCGCGCCGCATGCTGCCATGCCGGCCGAAAGCCATGTATTCCGTGGGCTCCCTTAAAGTCCTAGACGGCGAGTGGGAAAAGCGCTTTGAGGACCCCTTAGGGAAACACAACAATCCATTATTGTAACGCCTGTATGCCGTTCGTCAAAATTCGCGTCCGCTCCTGTCTCAACGGGAGGCAGCCGCCCGTGCCACCTGACCGTCCGGGTCCTTGCTCAGGGCCTCAAGGGTCGCCTGTCCCGTGTTGGGATTCAGGGCCACGGCCCGGCGCACCATGGCGGCCAGCACATGGGGGGCATCCTGCTCCGCGCGGGTGCCCAAAGCTCCCAGGAAGTCTAGTGTCTCGGCATCGGTTCGTTCGTCCTGGGCGCCTTCCAGACGCATTTTCCAGGAGGTCATAGGGTTGGTCAGCGCGGCAGCCCTGACTCCGGCGTCGTCATCCTTGGTGAGCAAACCTGCCAGCCAGTTCTTGTCGTCCTTGTTGGCGGCCACCGCCCGGCGGACCTCGGAGCTGGAATCCTGGGAGAGCTTGACCAGAATGTTGGGAAAGGGCATGGTCTGCGCCAGGTATACCCTGTCCTCCACCGGCGTGTGTTCATTGCCAGCCACCGCCTCCAGCAATGCCGTGAAGCGGGAGAAAGCAGCCTGGTCTGACCTGTCGGGCAGTGGACTGCGGGCGAATTCGTGCAGCTCGGCCGTATCCGTGGAGTGCCTGAGCCTTTCATAGAATACGGTCAGGGCCTCATGGGGCTTGCCGGCTGACGGAGGTTCGGTTTCCGGTTGGTCCTGAGGATTGGTCATGCGGCCAGCTTAGGTCGCCTCCTTGATATCAGACTCGGCCCGGAATCCCCTCTAGCATGGAGATAGCGCAGGAACCGAGGAGACGATAGACATAGGAGGCAAACCGATTTGCTCACCATATTGGATACGCCGCAGAAACCGGCCACAGGCTCTCTGACCGAGCGGAAGTCCGAGTTCATCGGCCAGGCCTGCCATGTGGAGGACCAAGATGCGGCCATGGCCTTCGTCCAAGAGGTCCGCTTACAGCATCCCAAAGCCCGGCACGTCTGCCACTGCGCGATCTGGGGACCCGAGGGCCGCACCAGCGAGCGCATGAGCGATGACGGAGAACCCTCAGGAACGGCCGGCAAGCCCATACTTGAGGTCATGCGTCGACAGGGACTGACCGATTGCGTCCTGACCGTGACCCGATACTTCGGGGGGATCCTTCTGGGATCAGGGGGGTTGATCCGAGCCTATTCCTCAGCAGCCTCCCTGGCGCTCAAGGCGGCAAGATCGGCACGTGTGCTCCCGACGGAGCGCTTCACGATTACCGTGGACTACCCGGAGTACGACTCCCTTCGCCGTCTGATCCGCACCTCTGGGGGACACATGGAAAGCGAGGACTTCACTGACCGGGTGCGACTGACCTACGACCTGGAGCCCACGGCGGTGCCAGCCTTCAATGGTCGGCTGGACGACCTTCTGCAGGGCCGTGTCCAGCCCAGTGCACTGGGTGAAGGCCGCAGGCTGATTCCCCTGTCTGGAAGCCAAGCTCCATCTAGCACATGATGGGCAGGACGGGCCATGCAGCCATTGCCCAGTTGTGATCTACCCTGCCAGACAGGCTTATGCCAGGCACCATCGGGTTCGCCACTCACAGATTTGGATCCTCCCAGGCCGAATCCCTGCAAAGGACAAGGGAGTAGATACCAATGGCAATAAATAAGACCGGTGATCGTGCAAAATCAACAATCACCGGCCATCAGGCGGAGACGAGGAGATTCGAACTCCTGGACCGCTTGCGCAGTCAACACCTTAGCAGGGTGCCCCTTTCGGCCACTCAGGCACGTCTCCATGCTGGCTCCCGATCCGGGACCTTAGGCCCTCAATTTTCGAGAACAAAACAATAGAATACCATGATTGACTGACCTGACTCGCCGGAGCAGCAGAATCGGATGAGGCAGGTACATATCCATCCATTTTTCATGGATAAAAACCAGAATATTGAATCTTTTCTAAGAATTTACATTCGAGAATAATTTATCGCATGTTCTTCCGGGGGCCCCTTCTATCATGGAGCCATGAGTACCGCACCAAGGCTTGCAGCCGCCAAGAAGGACTGGGGACATGACGAGACCGGCTGCACGGTGCTGCACATTGACATGGATGCTTTCTACGCCTCTTGTGAGGTTGCACGACACCCGCAATTGCAGGGAAGGCCGGTCATTATCGGCACCGGGCAGCGTTCGGTGGTGTCGGCGGCCAGCTATGAGGCCAGAGCCTTTGGCGTCAACTCGGCCATGCCCCTGGCACGCGCCAAGCGACTGTGCCCTCAAGGGGTCTTCCTCCCGGTCGACATGACTTATTATCGGGGCATTTCACGACGGATATTTGATACGGTTTTCTCACAAATCACCGATCAGATCGAGCAGGTCTCGGTAGACGAATGCTACATGGACGTGTCCGGGGCGCTCATGCGCTGGGGCATGCCCACAGCCATAGCCCGGTGGATTCGTGCCAGCGTGGCGCGCCAATTCCACGTGACCTGCTCGGTGGGCATCGCCACCAACAAGCTGGTAGCCAAGATGGCCTCCACCAATGCCAAGCCTGATGGCATGCTGCTGATCCCCAAGGCCCGGCAGGCCGAGTTCGTCCAGCTGATGCCCCTGCGCGGCATCCCCGGCATCGGACCGGCCCTGGAAAAGCGACTCAACGCCTGGGCCATCAAAGATGTGGCCGACTTGGCCATCATGAGCGAGCGGGATCTGGCTCGGGCCACAGGTTCGACCGTCACAGCCCGGATGCTGGCACAGGCCTCCCACGGCCTGGACGACGATCCGGTAAAGCCACGCGCACCTGAGAAATCCCTGGGCGCGGAACGCACCTTCCTGCACGACACCACCAGCATGAAGCAGGTCTGCGACCTCCTGCGCGCTTGCAGCGACGAGGTGGCCACCGGACTGCGAGCGCATGACCTGATCGCTCGGACCATCACCGTCAAACTGCGCTTTGATGACCTGCGCTATATGACCAAGGCCCATACCCTGGAGACACCGGTCAACTCAGCCAATCGCATCTATCCGCAGGCTGTCGGACTGCTCAAGGCCATGCTGGGGCTGCCTGAGGGTGTTCCCATGGACACTTCCCTGCCCCGGCTGATCCGCCTAGCCGGTGTCAGCGCATCCGGTCTGAGCCGGGTGGAAGATACCCCCATCCAGCCATCCTTGGACGACATCATGCGCGAGAGCAAACGTCACACCGGCAGCGAGTCCCAGCGCCTGGATCAGGCAGAGGCCACCATGGACTCCATCAGGAACCGCTACGGCAAGGGTTCGGTCAGCATGGGTCTCTAAGCGCCTGTATGCAAACGCTCCAGGGCCAGCTCCAACTGGTCGTCGGATATGGTGGACGAGAATCGCAAACGGTGACTATCCCCGTAGAACTCCCCAGGACTGGCCAGAATCCCCATACGGGCCAGGTCGGCCATATCGGCCCAGCAATCGCCCGAACGGGCTTGCGCCCAGATATAAAGTCCACCCTGTGGCATGACGGCATCGTATCCGTAAGATGTCAGAGCTTGAGCCAAGGCCCGAAGACGACGGGCGTAGATCTCGCGCTGGGCCATAACAGCATCTCCGTCCTCCAGAGCGGCTCGCATGGCCCGCTGTACCGGACCTGGCACAATCAGTCCCACCTGCTTGCGATAGGCGGTCATGGCCTTCACAAGATGAGCATCGCCGGCCACGAGGGCCGCCCTGTACCCGGCCATGTTGGACTGCTTGCTCATCGAATACAGACAGAGTATGCCGCTGGCATCGCCGCCACAGACTTCAGGTTCCAGGATGCAGGGTGAGGCTGGGATCGGCGCATTCTGCCCGACTTGGGTATGTTCTGACCAATCCAGCATGGCATAGCACTCGTCACTCAAGACCGTGGCCCCTATAGAACGAGCCGCCCGTACGATCTTAGCCAACCCGGCTCGGTCAATGACCTGCCCACTGGGGTTGCCTGGCGAATTGATCCATACTGCTCGCACGCCAGGCAGATCCACCCATGAATCCGTATCAACAGGATCATCCACGGTCGTCACCTGGGCTCCAGCCAGCTGGGTTCCGATGGCATAAGTGGGATAGGATACCTTCGGCTGCACCACCCGGTCCCCCGGTCCCAGATGCAGGAGGGAGGCCATGAGTGCCACCGCTTCCTTGGACCCGACCGTAGGCACCAGATCCGCGCCCACGGCATCAAGATCGACCCCACGGCGATGACGGAACCAGTCGGTCGCAGCCTGCCTCAGGAGACCATCACCGGCAGTTTTTGGATAGCCTCGCGCCTGGCCATCATCCGCAGCCGCCGCCAAGGCCTCCTTGACCGACCTGGGCACAGGATCCACCGGTGAACCCACCGAGAGGTCGACCAGACCGCCGGGGCACTGCTCAGCACGCCGCCGGTAAGATTCAATCCTTGACCAATCATAGGGGGATTCGAACGAGTGAAAACCCATGGCCCGCCTTTCTCTTATAAATAAGCCGCGGTGGGATGGCTCCCTTCCGCGGCTCGTCAGCCTTAATCGACTACTTGTTGGGTGGCAGGGCTGCAACACCCTCCGGATCGTGATCATAGGGGCCGACCGCGGCAGCACCGCCGGCATCCCCCACCTGGGCGAAGAAATCAGTCGCTGCGTCCTTATACCAAGTCCACTCCTCGGGCAGATCGTCCTCGTAGAAGATGGCCTCCACCGGGCAGACCGGCTCGCAGGCGCCGCAGTCCACGCACTCGTTGGGGTTGATGTAGAGCGAACGGACGCCCTCGTAGATGCAGTCCACCGGGCATTCGTCCACGCAGGCCTTGTCCTTGACGTCCACGCAGGGCTGAGCGATGACGTAGGTCATGGGTTACCTCCTGAGTATGCGAGTACTCACCTTACACTCCAGCGCCGACGCTCCAGGTCAGTCCAGACCGGCCTGGGTGGCCTCGGATATCTTCCCGCTGAGCTGATGACGGCCGAGCAGGGAGTGCCGGTAGGAATAGCCGAAGTAGATGGCCAGACCCGCCGCTAACCAGACCACGAATCGAATCCAGGTAAGCACGGTCAGGTTGAGCATGAGCCAGAGGCAGGCCAGAGCAATCAGAATGGGGACCCAGGGGTTGCCGGGCATCTTGAAGGATCGGGGCAGATCCGGCCGACGCTTGCGCATGATGGGCAGAGAAATGGCCACAAGCAGGAATGCCGAAAGCGTGCCGATATTGACCATGTCGGACAAGACGTCTATAGGGAAACAGGAGGCCACCACGGCCACCACGATGCCACCCAGGATCTGGATGCGGGCAGGCGTGCCATGACGGCCGGTTCGGGACAGGGCACGGGGAAGAAGCCCGTCGCGACTCATGGCGAAGACGATGCGGGTCAGCCCCAGCAGGAGCACCATAACCACAGTGGTCAGACCCACCACGATGCCGAAGGAGATGATCTTGGCGGCCCAGGGAGCCCCTACCATCTCAAAACCGGTTGCCAGGGATGGGTTCTTGGCCTTGGCCAGTTCCTTGTAGGAGACCATGCCGGTGGTGACGATGGCGACCAGGATGTACAGGGTGATGACGATCAACATGCCCAGGCCGATTCCGCGGGGAATGGTCTTGTGGGGTTCCTTGGCCTCCTCGGATGTTGTGGCGACGATATCGAAGCCTACGAAGGCGAAGAAGACCAGGGCGGCGCCTGAGAGGATGCCGGGGACACCGTAGATGGTGGGCTGCATGCCGGAAACCCACTGCCAGAGCGGCTGGCCCATGATTCCGGGCACACTGGCCCCCGGAACGGCCGAAGCGGGCTCGGAAGGCGGGATGAAGGGCCGGTAGTTGTCCAACTTGACGTAGAAGAAGCCCACAACGATAACGAAGACCACTATGCCGATCTTGAGGACAGTCAAGGCGCCGTCGAACCGGGCCGAGAGCTTGGTACCCAGAACCAGAAGAACCGTGAAGAGGGTGACGACCGCCAGCGGGGCCAGGTCCACATCCAGGCCGCCCAGATGGAAGCTGGAGCTGAATGAGGTGCCACCCATCAGATGGATGAAGTCATTCAGGTAGACGCCCCAGTACTTGGAGATGACCGAGGCGGCCATGAGCATCTCCAGAATCAGGTCCCAGCCGATGATCCAAGCCACCAGTTCGCCTATGGTGTTGTAGGTGAAGGTGTAGGCCGAGCCTGAAACCGGGATCATGGAGGCGAACTCCGCGTAGCACATGACGGCCGCTGCGCAGACAATGCCTGCGATGACGAAGGAGATGATGACGGCCGGCCCCGCATGGAAGGCCGCCGCCTGGGCCCCCACCGAGAAGATGCCAGCGCCCACGGCCACTGCGACGGCCATAATGGCCAGGTCCCAGGTGGTCAGCGTCCGCTTAAGCGACCTACCCTCCTCCCCGGTCTCCGCCAGGGTCTGTTCAACGGATTTCTTTCTGAATAATTCCATCCTGCTCCCAATCGTGACTTATTGTGCCGCAAACTCCTCCGGCCCATCACCATAGGAGATAGGGGCACACAACTCCGGACTTTGCTCATTTCGGGATATTACCTTCGGGATATTACCCGCTGGTAAGTCTTTCGGAATCGACAACTTGATCAAGGCACAGTAATCCGCCAATAGGCAACAAGGCACCCCAGCCGTTTCGACCAGGGTGCCCATTGGGTGCAACCCGCACTCTATTCAGTCGGGCCATCCTTGAATATGGCAATGTCCTGCATGCCGTTACGCTCATTGCAGGTCTGCTCACCGTTGACCACTGCAAGGACTTTCTTACGAAAATCGCTGAAAACCTGATCCCCGGGCTCATCCAAAAGACGGCCGGCGTCGAAGTCAATCCAACGATGCTTCTTGGTGGCCAGAGGCGTGTTGGTAGCTACTTTCACAGTAGGCACGAAAGTTCCGAAGGGAGTGCCCCGGCCAGTAGTGAAGAGGACCACTTGCGCTCCGGCCGCAGCCATTCCCGTGCTGGAGACAAGGTCGTTGCCTGGCGTCTGCAGCAGGGAGAGCCCAGGTCTGGAGATATGGTCGCCATAGTTGAGCACATCCTCGACCTCGCAACGACCGCCTTTGCGGATGCAACCCAAAGATTTATCCTCCAGAGTGGTGATTCCGCCTTTCTTATTGCCAGGAGAGGGATTGTCGGATATAACTTCGCCGTATTTGCGGAAGAACCCCTTGAAATGGTTGATAAGGTCGACGATATCATGGAAGACCTGCTCGTCGTGTGCCTGGCTCATCAGGACCTGCTCGGCCCCGAACATTTCAGGGACCTCGGCCAGGACCACGGAACCGCCCTGGGTAACCACCCATTCAGCGAACCGGCCGACCAGCGGGTTGGCCGTGATGCCTGACATTCCATCGGACCCGCCGCACTTAACACTGACCTTGAGTTCAGACAGTGGCACCTCTTCACGGTGATCACCTTTGGCCGCCTCGTTAATCTGGTCCAGGAGGGCATCGGCCTCGTCCAGCTCGTCCTCCACATCCTGGCATATGATCCAACGAACCCGGTTCGTGTCATACTCGCCCAGGGTGCTCAGCATGTCCTCCATCTGATTGTTTTCACACCCCAGACCAACGAGGAGCACACCCCCAGCGTTGGGATGGGTGGCGATGTCCTGAAGACAACGCCTGGTGTAGACCAGATCGCCTCCGAGTTGGGAGCATCCATAAGGATGACGCGCCACGATCACCGAGTCAAAAGATCCGTTGCCTGGATGGCGGGCTGAGAAAGACCGTGCCATGGCGTTGCACAGACTATTGATGCAGCCTACGGTTGGGACGATATAGAGGTCGTTGCGGATGCCTACCTTGCCTGTCGCGCGCCTATATCCTTGGAAAGTCCCGGTCGGACTGCCCGGCTTGACCGTGTCGGTAACCGGCTGATAACGGTAGCTCAGGTCGGCGCCCAGGTTGGTGGCCAGATTGTGCGTGTGGACCCATTGTCCTGTAGTGATAGCCTCCTTGGCATGACCGATGGCATAGCCATACTTGATGACGTCCTCACCCTTGGAAATGTCCTGAAGCGCGAGTTTGTGCCCGCGAGGAATCTGGTCAAGCACCGTCACTTCACCACGACCCTCTACCAGGACACTTTCGCCGGGCTCCAGATTTCTGGCAGCGACAGCCACCATATCCTTCGGATTCAGGAGGATCGTATCCTGGCCGGTCCGCGCCGGTATATCGTTGATATAGTCATGCTTCAAACCAGTGGCTTTGCCGTCGCCGCAGGTGGAGACGAATCCTGTGGAACCGCCCTCTGGAATCATGCAATGCCTCTTTGCCTCACTCATATTCTCAAGCTAACGAGCCTTCTAAGATACCGGTCACTTTGTTGCCAACCTTTGCGCAGAAAAAGGCCCCGGTCCCCCTCCTCTGAGGCAAGGTCCGGGGCCATATTTGACTAACGTTCCGACTTGGGATGCCGGTTAATTCCAATGATGGCCGCCAGCCCCATGAGGATTCCTGAAACAGAAGTCAGAAGGCACCGTCCTCACGCACGGTAAGCAGACCATGCTGAGGCTGATCCTTGACTTGGAAGGAAAGCTTGGCCCTATCCTCGCTGGGCACAAGACGCCAAAGTTGCGTTCAGCGTAACGCCTTATTTAGTGGAACCCTGAGCATTCACGATGATCGGCGCGGCCGGCGGCAGTCACGTATCCATTCAGAACGGAATGCAAATCTCACTGATCGAGAACCGCGATGGGACCAGTTTCATCCGTCCGAGCAGTTTGAACGCCGGTGACTCCCATGGAGCCCATACCCGCCAACATGGCCACTGCAGCTATAACCAACCCAGACGGCGGAATATCGTCTTCGAATCAGCAGTCTTCCTTCTTGAGAACCGTTATTAGCCCCTGGGGCGCTGTCACTGTACGAGAAGCACAGAGGCTCACAAACGTTGTGAACATACATTCCCGACAGGCCTTGTCCGCCGCTCAACTCGGAAGTCTTGTGTCATAAATCCTCTTGCGCCCCGGTGGGCCTATTGAATGCTGCCGCTCTTATCGATCCCTTGACACCTCCTTATAGCTAAAATCTTTGAAGTCGGCATATGAACAATGGGCATCCATATCCTGGGCACAGATGCCGACCATGGCTCCGGAGAAGACGGTCTTCCCTCGGAGCGCTCCTACGTGGTCATCACTGAGATGGTTGGCTGGCAGGGTGTCCCCCAAAGGCTGGAGCTTCTTGCGTTCACCCTGGAAGTCGTCCGGGTCCTGACCAAAATAGAAGCGGGCCCTCGATCCCCGAACTTTCACTGCAAGGCCCACGCCCACACCAGGCTGAAGAGGCAGCAAGTCGCTCCCGAACCTAAAGTGATCTCCTTCGTTGATGAGGATGCGGGCCACCGGACAGTCGCTCTCTTCTTCCTGTGCAGTGACGTAAGCGTACATCCAGTTTGCAGTGTCGTAGAAGAGGACCAGACCGGCGGTCTGCTGGAAGTTGGCAGGTGCGAACTCCATCCAGGTAAAGGTATCGAAGTCGAAAGTCTGCCAGCGGCGGGCCAACAAGGTCTGTCTGTGCAGGCTGGACAGGCTCTGGCCGCCATGGAGCCGCAGCCATCCCGGACGCTCCTTAAGGGAGTAATCAACCTCGGGACGCAGAGGGCCACGAAGGGTCTTGAAGGAGGCAGGCAGGCCGCTGGTCGGCGTAAATCGGACGGATTCGGAATAATCCGCAACCTGTTTGGCTGTGCTCCCCTTAACCTCCACATGGAGAGATGGATTATGGCCGCCATTCGCCAGGAGCGGCCAGTCGTCCTCATCCCAGACGATGGGATCCAGGCTGGTCTCCCTGCCCAGAACGCAATCGCCCCTGCGGCCCAGAGGACGTGAGCAGAGATAGGCTATGTACCAGTGACCCTTGTATTCCAAAAGACTGCAGTGCCCTGCCTTCTGGATGGGCCCGTCCGGATCATCCTTGGAAGTGATCAAAGGCGTATGGGGGGATTCTTCCCAAGGTCCTGTCAGCTTGCGTGAACGCACCACCGTGGCTGCATGATTCCACTCGGTTCCACCAGCTGCGCATACCAGATAGTAGTAGCCGTGACGACGATAAATCTGCGGTCCCTCACAGACCCCCAGGCTCGTGCCCCGAAAGATATGGAGGCGAGGTCCGATCAGACGCTTGGCACCGGTATCAAACTCCTGAATGACCACGCCAGCGAACCGCTCATGGTCCATTCTCCAATCATAGAGCATATTGACGAACCATGAACGCCCATCCTCATCATGGAAGAGGGAGGGGTCGAAGCCGGAAGCCGTTACAAAGACCGGATCAGACCAAGGTCCGGTAATGGAAGGGGCAGTGACAATGTAGTTCAGGGTGTCCTTATATATGGTCCCGGTTTTCACATCGGTGAAGACGAGCCAGTACAACCCCTTGGCATAGGAGAGGTGAGGCGCCCAGATAGCCCCCGCATTCGGATCCCCCATCAGGTCGGCCTGGCTGGTCCGGGTCAGGGGCGAGCACACCCACTCCCAGTTCACCAAATCTGTCGAGTGATATATGTCGACTCCTGGCCACCATTCGAAGGTGGAATTGGCTATGTAATAGTCCTCCCCCACTTGGAGGGCGGACGGGTCGGGATGGAATCCCGGGATGATGGGATTGGTCAGTCTGCTCATAACGTTCCTCACTGCTTGACCGCGCCGGCCGAAAGACCGGATTGCCAGTACCGCTGCAGGAAGAGGAAGGCGATGATCAACGGCACGATGGCTATCAGCGACCCAGTCAGAATCATATTGTTGGGCACCACATGGTAGGTAGCGTCGCCCCCCATCTTCATCCAGACGTTCAGGCCCACAGTAAGCGGGTAGTCCTTGACATCGGAGAGCATGATCAGAGGCAGGAAGTAATTGTTCCAGACACTGACCAGGGCGAAGAGGAGTGTGGTAACGAAACCTGGGGCAAGCAGAGGCATGGCAATCTTCCAGAATATGGTCCAAGTGTTGGCGCCATCGATCCTTGCGGCCTCTACCAGGGATATGGGGATGGAAGTCTGAGCATAGATGATCATCAAGTACAGACCAAAGGGGTTGGACAGCTGAGGAATGATGACGGCCCACGGTGTATTGGTCATGCCTATCTTCGAGTACAGGAGGAAGAGAGGAACCGTGATTACCGTAGAAGGTATCGACATGAAAATCAGCGTGATCCAAAGCAGTGCTTTACGGCCGTGGAACTTCATGGTGGCTATGGCATACCCGGCGAAAGTGGCGAAGAGCGTGGCTCCCAAGCCGGCTACGATTGCATAGACCAGGGTGTTGATCAGCCAACGGCCGTAAGTTCCATCCTGGAAAACGAACACGTCATGAATGTTCTGGAAGAAAGCGTTTTGGTCAGAGAACCAAAGCCCGGGGGAACTGTAGAGTCCCTCATTGGTCTTGGTCGAAGAGAAGACCAGCCAGATCAAGGGAATCAGACAGTAAATGACCATGATCAGCATGATCAAGTGCAAAAGGATATCCATGACCTTTTGCGCTGGGGTCAGACGGACCGGGACGCCGTTGCCGCCAGAGGCCTTTCGCAGCCTTATGGCATGATCCTTCCGCGCTAATTTAGCATCGCGCCTGCTCAGTAATGCAGACCGCTTTTGGGTGGGCCTGGGTCGGGATTCGGTTTGTGTACTGGACATGGTTTACCTCTCCTCCCAGCGGTTGCCCAGGGTCTTGACAACGGTGATGATGATCATGGTGAACAGACCGACGACCAGAGAGACGGCAGCCGCGTAATTCAGATCATTGCCGCTGAAAGCCAGGGAATAGGTGTACAGGTTGGGCGTGTAGTAGCTGGTCACGACCTCAGGCGCAATGGTCTGCATCATGCTGGGGGTGTTGAACAGCTGCAACGCATAGATGATGTTGAAGAGCAGGGTCATGACCACCGAGGAACGGATCTGCGGAATCTTGACGGACCAGGCGATTCTGAACTCGGACGCTCCGTCCACTCTGGCCGATTCATAGAGCTCCTCGGGTAGAGCCTTCAAGGACGAATAATAAATCAAGGTGTTGTACCCCATGGATACCCAGATGCTGATGTTGATCATGGCGAAGATCATCAGCTCCTTGGACATCATATTGGGGGCATGCCCGTTGAAGAGTCTGAAGAACTGTCCAATCAGGCCATAGTCGGTGCCGTAGATGTAGCTCCACATCAGAGCGGCGATGACATTGGGAACCGCATAGGGCAGGAAGAGCAGGATACGCGGGATGGCCACATGCCGAATCCTCTGGGAATCCAGCATCAAGGCCGCCAGGAGGGCAAGGAAGGTCATAAGCGGCACTTCAATGATTGCATATACGGCAACCCGCTTGAAACCGTCCCAAAGCAGAGGGTCCTTCAGGGCTCTGATGTAATTGGCGAAGCCTGTGAACTGCTCGCCGCCTATCATCTGCTGCTTGAACAGACCCAGATAAAACGCATAGACCATCGGGATTATCGTCCCGCCGAGGAAGACGATCACGTAAGGCAGGCACCACAACATTCCAATGTGCTGGAGCCGTTCCTTGCGTGATCCCGCCCGAGACCCGGGCCCGGCGGATACACTCACTGCGCTCATGGCGCTTTCCTTTCTTCAAAAATCAAAATGGAAGCCCCGAGGCCAAGCCGGCCTGCGGGGCGATACCTGCTGCTACTTGACGGTGATCTTGAAGCCCTGCCCATCGGCATAGGTTTTCAAGGAAGACTGCCACTTGGAGAAGGAGCCAAACAGGTCTCCGCCCTTCTTCATTTGCGGCACGACGATATCCTTGAAGTCCGTGGCATACTGTGAGTTGAAGGGAAGAACCGACCAGTCGGCATTGAGAGCATCGGCCGACTTGAAATAGACCGAATTGACCTTTTGACCGCCAAAGTAGTCGTTGGGCACATTGGCAGCGTCCTTGTCCGTCTGGAAAGATTTGGCCGCATTGAAGAAGCTTCCCGTCTTCTGGAAAAGGTCGATGGACTGCTTATCCGAACCCATCCAGTTGATGAAAGCGACGGCTGCGGCCTGCTTCTCCTTGGCGCACTTTGAAGTTACGGAAAGCAGCGATCCGCCTATCTCGCTGGTCTTGAGACCAGCGGATCCATCCCCCCAGGCCGGCGGGAGAGCCACTTCAAACTTCCCTTTGAGGGAGGGCTGCTGCTGGACGAAAGAGGTGCCCTTCCAGCAACCATCGAACTGGATGCCCCAACGGCCCTGGGCAAATCCGCGGTTGTACTGGTCGCTCTTATTGGCTACCGGCTCAAGCACATCCTCATCAATCAGCTTTTGAATGAAATCGGTGGCCTCCTTGACCTCGGCATTGGTCATGTCAAGAGTCACATCTTGAACACCCTTGACGGTCCAGGGCTTGGCGCCGGACTGACGGATGATGGAAGCCATGTAGCGAACATCGGTGGTATCGACGAAGCTCATGTACCTGTTGGGGTCAGCCTTGTGCAAGGCGACGCCCTCTTCCTCGAATTCCTTCCAGGTGGTAGGCACCTTCAGACCGAACTGGTCCAAAACGTCATGACGAACAAACATGACCTCGGGCCCCTGATCCAATGGGGTGCCATAAAGTCCGTCAGCTACATGAACATTTTTCCAGGCTGCGTCATTGTAAAGTTTGCCCATGTCGGACTCAATGCTCTTATCCGCGAAGTTCAGGAGCGAATTCGTCACTGCGAACTGGGGCAGGTAGTCATACTCCAGCTGAACGATGTCAGGAACATCCTTGCCTGACTTCAATATGTTCTGAAACTTCGTGTAGTGATCGGATGAAGCGCCCGTTTGTGTCACGTTGACCTTGATGTTTGGGTACTTGGCCTGGAAAGCATCTATATTGGCCTGCTCGATGTCGTAACGCCATGTCCAGAAGTTCAGCATCACCTTCTTATCGGACTTGAGCGCCTTGTTCACATCGCTCATCGTCATGCCGCTGCTTTCCTTGGCGACTTTTGACGAGGACGAATTACCACTGCCTCCGCAAGCCGATAAACCAATAATCATAGCCAGCCCAGCACACACGCTCAAGGCTTGCTTTCCTCTTGTTCTCCAGCTCATACTGGCTGCCTTTCGATAATCTTCATTGATTTTGCGAATATTATTTTCGCCATTTTCGATAGTAGTTGTGACATCTCTCACAGTCAAATCGTCTAACTATTGAGAACAGTGCCTACAATGGCCGATTGTCCTCTTCCTTCCTTGGTTAAGTACATAAAATTGTCACTAACAAATTTACATCTTCATCACATATCGTATAAAAATAGCCGAAACTTTTCGTTATACTGATTCTGTTTAATCCATGATGCTAGGGGGAGCTGTGAGCTCAAAATCGTCGTCCCAAAGTGGCAAGAATCCAACCTTAGCCGATGTTGCAAGTCTAGCCGGAGTCTCTATCGCCACTGTTTCCAAGGTAATAAATGGGAAGAGCGATGTGGCCGCAAAGACTCGCGAACGGGTTGAGGAAGCCATTGATCAGCTCGGGTACTTCAAGTCGGACAGGATCGGGACCTCTTCCAACCTAATTGAATTGGCCCTACAGCATCTAGACAATCCATGGACCCTGAATCTCCTGGATGGGGCCGCCGAGGTAGCCTCCAGCCGCGGAATTCGGCTAGTTCTGAGCGAGATAGGCGATCCTCGTCTTCTGTCCACAACCTGGCTGGACGAGGTCCTGGCCCGCAGACCTCTGGGGGCCATCCTGATCTTTTCCAATCCATCAGCTGACTTGTCGAGACGATTCGCATCCCGCCGCATACCGGCGGTCTTTGTCGACCCATGGGGAAACCCCGTCTTGGGGACCATGTCAGTTCAATCCGACAACTGGTCTGGGGGCCTGTTCGCCACACGCCATTTGATCGAGCTGGGCCATCAACGCATTGGCACCATCACAGGACCTGATGGGGTTATGTGCTCCATAGCTCGCCTTGATGGCTACCGAACCGCCTTGCACGAGGCTGGCTTGGAATCCGACCCAAGATTGATACGCCAGGGCCAATTCAGCGTGGCCGACGGTGAACGGTTCGCCATGGAGCTGTTGAACCTCGACAATCGTCCCACTGCCATCTTCGCCCAAAGCGACTTCCTGGCCATGGGAGTCTACAAGGCAGCCAAGCACCTGGGTATCAGCATCCCCGATGAACTCTCAGTGGTCGGCTTTGACGACATACAGACTGCGGCATTCATGGGCCCCGCTCTGACCACCATCCACCAACCTTTGACTGAGATGGCCGCCAGGGCGGCAAAGATGATCCTGGATACCAGGTCAGGCAAGGCCGTAGACCCGAGAGCCATCCTGCCCAACACCCTTGTTGTCCGCGAATCGACCTGTCCGCCGCCAAATCGTATAGCGCAAGTCAACCCTGCGGCCTGCTTGGGCCTTAGCTCTCAAAAAGGGCCAGGGCGTTCTCGTAGGAGACCGCACGGACCAGAGGAGCCAGATACTCCTTGTCATCAGGTATGACGCCCTGGGCGGCCCAGTCGCCCAAGAGCCCGCAGAGCACTCTGCGGAAGAGCTCATGCCTGGGGAAGGACAGGAAGCTGCGGGAGTCCGTGGTCATTCCTACCGCATTGCCCAGGAGCGAGGTTTCAGCCAAAACTTCGAGCTGCCGACGCATCCCGGTGACGGTGTCGTTAAACCACCAGGCATTGCCCAACTGAAGCTGGCCCCTGTCATCGCCTCCGAAGCAGCCCAAATCAGTGGCTATGGCCATGTAGTCGTTGGGATTGAGGGAATAGACGATGGTTCTGGGCAAAATGTTCGAACTCTGCGCCTGGTCAAGGAGTGCGGCAAGGGGGGCGGCAACCGAGTTGTCAGCCATGGAATCGTAACCCGTGTCGGCTCCAAGCTTTCGGAAAGCCGTCGAGTTGTTGTTGCGGCTGGCCTGAAGATGCAGCTGCATGGTCCAGCCCTTGTCCTTGTAGATTCGCATCAGCTCAAGAAGGAGAGCCGCGCGATATTGGGCCTGTTCCCGCCTGTCCAGTTCTAGTCCGGCCCTGGCCTTGCTGAAAATGGCATCCAGATTCTCAGCAGTCGCCGGAGCGAACTCCACCACATCGACAGCATGGTCTGAGAGTCTGGAACCATGCTGGTGGAAGTACTCCACCCGATCACGCAGAGCGTCGACCAGTCCGCTGAAGTCATTGATCGGCTTGCCACAGACCGACTCCATTGTGCCGATCCAATCGCCATACCCTTCGGCGGTCGGATTAAGGGCCGCATCCGGACGGAAAGCGGGAACCATCCTAAAGGACTCCCCCTCCTTGGCGAATTGATCGTGATACTCCAGATTGTCCTCAGGGGAATCCGTGGTGCAGACGATCTTGACGTTCATGCGACGCAGAAGTGCTCTTCGCGAGAAGTCCGGGGTGGCCAGCTGTTCATTCGTCTGATCAAAAATGGACTTGGCGGTCTTGGTGGTCAGGGGTTCGCGGATGCCGAAGTACCTCTGCAGCTCCATGTGCGTCCACAGATAGACTGGGCTACCCACAGCCTGTTCCATGGTCCGGGCATAAGCCATAAATTTGTCCCAGGGGTCCCCGTCTCCGGTGATCAACCGTTCCGGAATGCCATTGGCCCTCTCCAGCCGCCACTTATAATGGTCTCCATAATTGTGACCATCTGTCAGCCAAGCATCGACAATATTATCGAAGTTGGGATCCTCATAGATCTCCTTGGCGTGCAAATGGCAGTGATAATCCACCAGAGGAAGATTCTCAGCCACCTCATGGAACAACTCCCGAGACAATTGCGTCCCGAGAAGAAAATCATCATCCAGGAAAGCCACTACAAACTCCTTAGTCGAAAACGGCAAGTCCGGCATTCGAATTTCCGTCATGCCCAAAATTCTCCTGTACAGACCAACGGACAGGCGAAACAGTCACACGATCGGAACTCACATATACCATGAGTCAGCCTATGCGCGCCTGAAAAGAGACGGTCTCGATGTTGCCATGATTTGTCGAAACCTTCCCTGATCAGGAACCTGACGTAGCCTTACCCGTGCTTTCCCGGACGATCAGGCGAGAGGGAATCATAATGCTCTGCGCCAGATTGGCTCGGCCATTCAGCCGATCCAGAAGAATGCCGGCTGCTGTCTTACCCAGTTTGGGCGGGGTGTTACCCACGCTGGACAATGGCGGATCACTGACCTGCGCCATAGTGTCATTGTCGAATCCGATGATCACATAGTCGTCCGGACAGCGAATACCCTGACGACGCATGGCAGCCATGAAACCCAAGGCCATCAGATCATTATGAGCAATGACGGCGCCTGTAGGATCATTCAGGTACTGCTTGGCCAGGGCATACCCTCCGACGAAGGTGGGAAGACCCGGCCAAATTCGTCGAACACTCACCCCACGCTTGCGAAACTCTTCGCAGGTGTGATTCCACCTGACTCCCACCGACCATGACGAAGAAGGCCCATCCAGATAGGTCACTCGAGAAAACCCCATGGAAACCAGTAGCTCTGCGGCCTGACGGATACCAGTACCAATATCGATGGCCACGCTGGGCACCCCACGCACGGTCCGGTTAACCACGACGATGGGCCTGGTCTGGGCGCACTTGCGGATCATGGCATCAGGCATTCTCGAGGAGGTCAGAATTACCCCGTCCACATAGGCGGCAATCTTGTTGAAGGCCTCACGCTCTCTGCTGGCGCTTTCCTCGGATTCAGCGACGATAAGGGCAAATCCGGCCAGATTAAACTCGTGCTGTACAGAACGGATGATGTCAGAGAAGAACTGGTTGGCGATGTCCGGAACGATGATGGCAATCATGCCCCGCAACGTCCTGGACGGAACCGTATCGACCGGCTCCGTATAGTACCCCAGTGCGTCGGCTGCAGCGAATATCCGCTTGGTTGTGGCCGCACTGACCCTATCAGGCCGAGCGAATGCCCTTGATACCGTGGAGGGCGCGACGCCGGCCTTGTCGGCCACCTCTCTGATCGTCACGCGCCTGGAACGGTTATGACCGCTCATGACCGAGATTCCTTCGCTGCCCTGTTTCGATCCACAGGCTTGCTCGACCTGGCACCCGTACTCTGCCTGATGACCAGACGGGCCGGAACCGTCGGGGCTACAGACAGGTTGGCTCCGGAAAGACGCTGCATAAGAAGGTCGGCAGCCCCCCGCCCGAGGACTGAAAGGGACATATGAATAGTGGTCAGAGGCGGACTGCTCACCATGGACATGGTGTCGTTGTCGAACCCGATGACAGAGATATCACGAGGGCACTCACAACCAAGCCGTCTGAGGGCCGCGATCAGGCCGATTGCCATCAGATCATTATGGGCGATGACCGCTCCTGTAGGGTCGTCCATATACTTCTCTGCGAAGGAATAGCCTCCGTAAAAGGTAGGAGCGCAAGGCAGCGAACGCTTGACGCTCATCCCCTTGGCGTCGCATTCATTGAAGATATGCCGCCACCGGATGCCTCCCGACCATGAGGCCGCCGGACCATCCAAATAGGTGAGACTCCGATAACCCAATGAGTATAGGTAATCGACCGCTTGACAGGCCCCCTTGGCCACGTCGATGCTGATGCTGGATACGCCACGAACGTCACGGTTGACGCTGACCAAAGGACGCAGCTGGGCGCACTTGCGGATCATGGCATCGGGCATCCTCGGGGAGACCAGGATGATTCCCGAGACCACGGGAGCGACCGTATCGACGATCCTGCGCTCCCTGGTGATAGACTCCCGGGTATCAAGAATCAGGGTTTCAAAGCGCAAGCGTTCGCACTCGTCCTGGATGTTGCGAATAACACCGGTGAAAAACTGATTGCCCAGGTCGGGCACAATGACCGCAACCAGCCCCCTGCCCTGCGAGCCTGACCGGCTGTCGACGATATCGCTGTGATAGCCCAGTTCATCAGCGACCTTCTGAACCATTCGAGCCGTAGAAATACTGACCCGATCCGGGCGCGAGAAGGTACGCGAGACCGTTGAGGGGGACACCCCGGCCTGACGAGCCACATCATATATGGTGATATGGCGGTTGTCCGTGGAGGAATCGCTTCCCGAATCTGCTCCGGTCTTCATCTATTCGTATCAGCCTTCCTTGGTCTGCCCCATATCGCATGAAATACACGCCAACGGTGCCGAGCACTTCCAGCTTCCAAGTATAAGTGACTTCCCAGTCCTGTAGCAGCCGACAGCAGTCTGATGAGAAACAAACTGCAACTACGAAAGCAGACAGGCACCAACTTGATAGGTTCGGAGACAGGACGGACAAGCGTTTACGCCTGGTCTCCGAGATATGTTTCTTTTGATAAAGGAAGGCACCGATGCTTCACCTTAGCGACGATATACACAATGAGTCAGCAGCATGGCAGAAGGCCGGCGTGACCCTGCCAACCTACGACATCGAGGCCATGCGCCAGGCCACCGAGCGCTCGCCTACCTGGGTCCACTTTGGGGCCGGCAATCTCTTCAGGGCAGTCCACGCCCCCATTGCCCAACAACTTCTGGAGTCAGGCGCCACCGACCGAGGCATATTGGTGGCCGAATCCTTCGACCCTGCCATCGTAGACCAGGCCTACACCCCCTTCGACGACCGCTATCTTCAGGTCATCCTGAGGGCGGACGGATCCATGAAAACATCCTTGGTCGCCTCCGTTGCAGGCGCCTACCCGCTGGGCGAGGATCCGAAGCCCTTGCATGATCTGAGGCTGGTCTTCCGCAATCCCAGCCTGGAGATGGTCACCACGACCATCACCGAAAAAGGCTATGCCCTGGTTGATTCCCAGGGCCAGCCGCTACCATGGATCGCTCCGGAATTCGAGGGCGGACCCGATAAAGCCAAGAGTGCCATCGCAGTCATCACGGCCCTCCTGCTGGAGCGCTTCCAGGCCGGCGCCCTTCCCCTGGCCCTGGTCAGCACCGACAACTTCTCACGAAACGGGGAGCGGTTCGGCCAAGCCGTCAGGCAGATGGCTGACGAGTGGATAGGGAGGGGTCTGGCCGAAAAAGGCTTCGGCGACTACCTCAGAGACAAGAACAAGATCACCTTCCCGCTGACCATGATCGACAGAATCACTCCCAACCCTGACAAGGAGGTGGGTCGCCGCCTCAAGGCTCTGGGCATCGCCGACGCGGAACCTTTCCGGACCAGGGGCGGAACCGCTATGGCCCCCTATGCCAACACTGAGGAAACCTGGTATTGGGTGGTTGAGGATGACTTCCCTGCAGGCCGCCCGCCTCTGGAGAAAGCAGGGGTTTACATGGCCGACAAGGACACGGTCAACGCCGCCGACCAGATGAAGGTCACCACCTGCCTGAACCCCCTGCACACGGCCCTGGCCGTCTTCGGGATACTCCTGGGGTATCCGACCATGTCAAAGACCATCGCCGACCCGGACCTCAAGGCCTTGGTCACCCGTCTGGGGTATGTGGAAGGACTGCCTGTGGTCGAGGACCCGGGCATCTTCTCCCCCAAGGAGTTCCTCCGCCAAGTCATTGAGGTCAGAGTTCCCAATCCTGGTCTGCCCGATACGCCGGCGCGCATCTGCGCCGACACCTCCCAGAAGATTCCGGTCAGATACGGAATCACCATCAGCAAGTACATCCGGGCCAAGGACCTTGACACAGCCGATCTGGAAGCCATCCCGCTGATCATCGCCGCCTGGCTGCGGCTGCTGATCGGTTCGGATGGCAATGGAATCGACGATGCCGGACGGCCGGTCAAGCTGAGCCCAGACCCGCGCCTGGAGGAGCTTCAAAGGATTCTGGTCGACATCCCACTCAACGGTTCAGCCAAGAAGGAGACTCTGGCGACCACGATCAAGTCCATCCTGGCCGACACATCCATCTTCGGAACCGATCTGAATGACACCCTGCTGGCCGACAAAATCGAGACCTTCCTGACCGCCATGTGCCGGGGCAACGGCGCTGTAGCGAGCACCCTTCACAAGGCTGCAAGCGCCTGGTGACATCGGCAGCCTACTGACTGAACAAGGCACACAATACCGGGTCCGCCCGATCCGGATGTAAGGAGAAAACATCATGCACATGGGATTCCGCTGGTATGGCCAGGGCAACGACACCATCAGCCTGGACGATATTCGTCAGATTCCGGGGGTGGAGACCATTGTCTGGTCCCTGCACCATAAACAGGCCGGCGAGGTCTGGCAGCCGGACGAAATCGAAGAGGCCATGGCAACAATCACCGGGCTGTCTGCCAGGGATCGGGCGGCAGGCATAACCAAGACCTTCAACGCTGACGTGGTTGAGTCCGTCAACGTTCACGAGTCCATCAAGACCGGTTCGACGGTCCTCGGAATCAGCCGGGACCAGGCCATTGACGCCTACATCGAGACCGTAGCCAACCTGGGCAAGGCCGGGGTCAAAGTCGTCACGTACAACTTCATGCCGGTCTTCGACTGGCTGCGCACGGAGATGTTCCACCCTTGCCCAGACGGGTCCACCGCCCTCTACTACAACCAGCACCAGGTGGACCAGCTCAGCCCACAGGGCATCATCGACGAAACCCTGAAGGGGGCCGGATCACTGACTGTGCCCGGCTGGGAACCAGAAAGGCTTGCCCACCTGCCTGAACTGATGGAGGCCTATCAGGGAATGGACCACGAGCAGATGTACGCCAACTACAAGTACTTCCTGGATGCCGTGATCCCCACCTGCGAGCGCTACGGGGTCAAGCTGGCCGTCCACCCCGACGACCCTGCATTCGACCTGTTCGGCTGGCCGCGCGTGGTCTCCAGCAAGGAGGGGATCCAACGAGTGCTGGATCTGAATCCCAGCCCCTGCAACGGACTGTGCCTGTGTCTGGGATCCTTCTCATCCAGAAGAGGCAACGACGCCGTGGATGCAGTCAAGACCTTCATGGACAGGATCTACTTCAGCCACGTGCGCAACATCCGGTTCACCGACGAGCAGGGCTCTTTCTACGAGGTGGGTCACCGGGCCAGCGAGGGGAACGTGGACACCGTCGGCATCATGAAGGCTTACGCCGAGGCCGATTACCAGGGCTACATCCGCCCCGACCACGGACGGCATTTGTGGAGCGAGAACACAGAGGCCGGCAGACCGCGGCCAGGCTACGGCCTTTATGACCGCGCCATGGGCATCCAGTATCTGCTTGGGGTCTGGGACGCTTACCGCTACAACCGTTGATAAAGCAGAAAAACCCTGAACAATAAGAAAGTGTCTGATGCCAGTCCGGGTCAATCGCAAACCCGAGCCGGCATCAGACATTTATTCAGTGTTCCCGTCAGGACCACGCCCTGTGGGAAGTTTCCTTCAACCTGGGAAAGCCGACATACATGCAAATGCGAGAGTCAAATTGCCCCGAAGCAACTGACCCCTCGTTTGCACTGTTGGTTCATGCCAATCGGTCAATCAGGGGCTGGACACCCCGGTCGGCCAAATCGTCCAGGTTCTTCTGTACAGCTTCCACTAGTCCAGCAATCCTGGTCAGGTCATGGCCCCAAATTGAAGCATCGGAAAGAATCCGATTGACAAAATCCTCCTGACCAGCAGCCTCGCGGAAGGCATCGATGATCTTTTGATCATCCTGAATCTTCACTGCATCACCGGCCTTGCCACCGTAAATCCACAAGAGGCAGGACAGCGCCAGGATGATGCGTTCCGGAAGCCCACACCCCTGCTCTACGTTTGCCGTAACCAGCGGGAGAAGGCGTGAGACGAATTTGGAGACCGAATTCAACCCTATGGAATCCAAAGAATGCTGGACAAAGGGGTTGTCGAACCGCTCGCGAACCGCAGCAGCGAAGTTCTCCAGCTCCTCCTTGGGTAGGGTCTGGACGGGGATGATCTCCTCCTCCATCTCGCGGGTGATGAAAGAGCGCATGGTCTTATCGCCCATGACCTGTCCTACGGTCTTGAATCCGGCCAGCCGAGCCACCTGGGCCATAGTGGTATGAGGACCGTTGAGCAGATAAACCTTGCGCTCACGGTAGGGCTGTACAGCATCGCAGGTCACCAGGTCGATTCCGGCCTTCCGCGCGGGAAGCAGCTCATCAACCTTGCGCTGGGCGGTCTGGTCACCGGCTACGACCCAAAGCAGGAAGGGTTCGGCCTTGACCATGTTCTGATCCTCGTAGCCCAGCATCTCCCAAAGCTCCTGGGCATCTTCGCGCGGGTAGCCGGGGACTATCCTATCCACGAGAGTGGATACGAAAGTGTTCTCCCGATCAAGCCAGTCGATGAAATCCTTACCCCATCCGAACCGTTCGGCGACATTGATCAGAGCACTATGCAGGGCCGGACCGTTGTCGGCGATAAGCTCGCAAGGCATAATCAGGAAGCCTGGCATGGATCTATCGAACCTACGCTTGAGCAAATGAGCCAACTTTGCCGGATATCCCGCTGGCGGCTGGTCTGTGACCTTATCCCCATCGTTGACGGCAATGCCTGCCTCGGTGGTATTGGAGATGATGATCTGCGTATCAGGATCATCAGCTAGCGCCAGAAAACCATCCCAGTCCTTGTAGGGGTCGACTGTCTTGCCGATAGAGTCAATCAGCTCATGGCTGCGGACGGGCTTTCCATCCTTGAGGCCTTCCAGAATGACTGTATAGAGCCGCTCCTGGTCCTCCAAGACATGGACTCTGCCGTTTTCAAGCGGCTGGACAACTGCTACGTTCCCCCCGAACAAGCCCTTGTTGTTGAGCTGCTGGACTATCCAATCGACGAATGCTCTGAGGAAATTTCCCTCACCGAACTGGATGATCCTGATGGGTCGTTGAGCTGCCTGTGCACTAGTCAGCCCCAGATGCACGGCCACTGCTTCCTGTAGTCTTTCCACAATGCTTCCTTTCCGTCCGCTTGCGTCATCCCGCCCATACGGGAGGTCCGGCCAGATCATCGAACTTGGCGACCGATGACCAGCCCGGGACTCAGACACTCAGCCTTGCACCACCTGCCTGGCTTGCGCACAGGCATCAGCAACGGCTTTCCAATCGCCTTGGCGCTGGGCCTTGGACGGTACAGGGAAGCTCCCGCCCACAGCAAAGACGTTGGGCAGGTCGATGTATTCACGGGCGTTCCCGAACCCGACTCCTCCGGTGGGCAGGAAGCTCATCTCGGCAAAGGGGCCGGAGAGTGCCTTCAAGGTCTTGACGCCACCGTAAGCCTCGGCTGGGAAGAACTTGGTAAAACGCAGACCAAGATCATAGGCTTTCTCAATGTCGCTGGGAGTCGCCGTTCCAGGCAAGACCGGTATCCGGGAGCCCATGCACCAGTCGACCACAGCATCGCTGAATGCCGGGGAGACGACACCCTTGCAACCTGCCTCCACTGCCTGGCGTGCCTGGTCGACCGTGTGCACAGTTCCTGCCACCAGGGTCACCTCAGGCACCTGATCGTGAATGGCCCGCATCCCGTCCAGGGCGGCAGCCGATCGGAAGGTGACCTCTGCGATGGGCACTCCACCGGAAGCCAGGGCCCTGGCCAGAGGAACCGCTTCCTCGGGTGAATGCAGGGTCACCAGCGGGACCACTTTGATTGTTCTGATCAGATCAATCAATCCGATCCGCTCCTCCGGTACGTCCGTCTTGTCAAACTCACTCATGCCTGCTTCCTTCTCTTGTGGAATTGAACTTGTTGAATCGAATCCATCGCCTGTCCATGGACGGCTTCTGATCGTCGCCCAGATAAACCGGCTCAGCCAACCTGTCTGACCGCCGCCCGCTGGCGTCCGGCAATAAAGTCATTCAGCCGGGACTTGTCGGGCAAGCCTTCGTTGTCGGAGACCACCTGGGTCTGCATGGCGCCAACGGCACACCCGCGCTTCAAGGCTTCGGACATGCGTCGGCCTTCAAGCAGGGCCGACAAGACACCGGCTGCGAAACCGTCGCCGGCACCGACTGTGTCCACCACCGCATCAACCTGGAAACCCGGAACGTAGACACCATCGTGACCGTCCGTCGCGTAGGCTCCATCAGGCCCGTCCTTGACCACCGCATAACGGGCGCCATTGTCAATGAAGGCCTGACCGATATCGCGGACATTGTCCAGCCCGAATAGATGCCTGCCCTCGGAAATGCCTGGAAGGACCAGATCAGCCTTGGCGCTTAAGGACAGGAGCGTCTGCTTCATTTGCCTGTCGCTCTTCCAAAGAGCCGGACGTTCGTTGGGATCAAAGGAAACGAAAATCTGATTGGCCCGAGACAGCTCAACCAGCGCTTTGCTGGCTTCCAGTGTGCTTTCCGAAAGCGCTGGGAGGATTCCAGTCATATGCATCAGCGAGATTCCGCTGCAGTCGATGGCCTTGACATCGGCCGGGCCCAAGGCCGAAGCCGCCGATCCCTTGCGAAAGTAGTAAGTCTTGGGGTCTCCCTGCTCTACCTTGGACTTCATCATAAAGCCAGTGGAACGAGTGGCATCCTTGCCGACCAAGGAGGTGTCCAGGTTGTTCTGCCGCATGAAGTACAGAATCCGTTCGCCTATCGGATCCTGGCCTATGCGAGTCATATAGACCGGATGCTGACCCAACCGCTCCAGACCGATTGCCACATTGAGCTCAGCACCGGCCACCGAGGCGCTGAAAGATCCGACCTCGCTGCAGGGTCCCTCCTCGCCTGCCGCGAAGAGCCCCATACCCTCGCCGACCAGGAGGACCTTGCCGGGACGGACGCCGCTGACCGCTATGTCGTGGGAAACCGCCATACCATTCCTTCCATGACCTGGACAGATGAACCCGACGGGCCTGTCTCAACCCGCATCAACGCGGGTGACTGTCCGATTCGTCCATTGCTGTTTTCAAGCTATGTGATAGAGGGATGGCGGAGGAATATGTTGCCAGCTGTTGCTTGTCCCGGCATTATTAAAAAAACAGACCCTCAGATCTTTGCATTGATCTGAGGGTCTGAAAAACGAAGCTTGAAGCAGGGGCTACCAGGCCAAATCAATACCCAGGGTGACAGGTTCGGGAATCAGTCGGATGCCGAAGGTGGAATCCACGCCTTTCTGGATGGCACGGGCCAGGGCCACCATGTCGTCTGATCCGGCACCCCCGCGGTTGGTCAAGGCCAGTGTGTGCACGTCAGACAGGGCAGCAGCCGACCCCTGCTCCACAGCGAATCCCTTGTGGAAACCTGAATAATCGATCAGCCAGGCTGCTGAGGTCTTGACCAAGGCCGAGTCTTCGACAGGATAGCGAGGGGCATCCACCGGCAGGGCATCCGCGGCCTCACGGCTGATAATTGGGTTGGTGAAGAAACTCCCGCAGCTATGACGGTCAAGCAGCACCCGCTCGCCCCTAGGGCCGTGAAGGTCATCCTGGACTGCCTCCAGAGCCTCTTCCAGGTCGGAGGTTCGGCGGCAGGACCCCATCCAATCAGTCAGGTACCGGTAGGGATCCTCCAGCATCCCCTTGCCTGCTCTGACGGTCAGGACCGCCTGTCGAATCCGCTCTAGAGGCAGGGTTGCCCCAACTTCCACACCTAGAGCCTTGGCAAGCTGGACGGAATCCACCTGAGCGGCAGACCCGTGCCGCAAAACCAGTGTGACAGAAAGCACCACGTACCGGGGAGTGGGGAAGAACCGCGTATCTGGCACGGCAGGCGCCTGGTACATGGTCTGCTTGAGCAGGGAGGTCCTGTATCCGAAATCGAGATCAGAGGCACGTAGATAGGCAGTGACCTTGTCCTGGCGGTCCCAGACCTCGACCGAGTCGACAAGACGCCCGACCTCCTGGCCGTAGGCGCCAATGTTCTGGACAACCGAGGCCCCGACAGTCCCGGGGATGCCTGATAGACCCTCTACTCCAACCAGATGCATGCGCACGCAGTAGGAGACCAAGTCATCCCAATTGGTTCCAGCTGTGGCATTGATATGAACGACAGGAACGCCGCCCTCAGGCGGAGCCACCTCGTCAGGAACGCTGATGTCCTGGCGGGTGTCACGCACAACCACGCCGGGAAAGTCCTGGTCAGAGGCCAGCAGATTGGATCCTCCGCCGATCAGGCAGAGGGGCAGCCCCTTGGAATCCGCGCCCTCCACAGCCTCGATCAATCCGACCCTGTCGTGTGGCTGAATAAAGGCTGCAATACGTCCTCCCACACCCATGGTGGTGATATCAGCAAATGTCGGAGTTGAGGTGTTGACCGTGACTGCTTCTGGCATGTCTTTCACTGTATCATCGCGAGTGACAGGGTTGGTCTGGAGCCCTTCTTATATTCCAGCCATCTGATCTGTTGCCTTCATCCGCTTTCTCGACCCACTGGCCCGATTCAGTGAATTACGGCAGGCAAAAGCAAAATACAGCCACACACAGGCAGGTTCTTTTGAATTAGCTCGGTCAGCCGATGCATGCCGACAAAGACGACGGCGGCTGAATAACCTCCTATAAGGAACGTCTATAGAGGCACTGTTGTCTCGAAATCTGAAAACGAGTTTGATATTCCGTGAAGCACGCGAGCATCTAGACCATATTCAGAGGAACACATCCGCATGAGCAAAGGATTCGCGACAAAAGCCGTCCATGACGGCTATGACTGTCAAAGCCAAGGCGGAGGCGCAGCCAGCGTCCCCATCTACCAGTCGGCCGCTTTTGACATGGTCACCGCCGACCGGGGAGATGCCCTGGCCGCCGGTGCAATTCAAGGGTTCTCTTACTCACGCCTGGCCAATCCCACAGTCAAGGTCCTGGAGGATCGCCTGGCCAGCTTGGAGGGGGGCAAGGGGGCTGTGGCCATGGCCTCAGGGATGGCCGCCGTGTCGTCAGCCCTCATGTGCGCAGCCGAAAGCGGCGGGAGACTAATTTCACCGGTCGATCTTTATGGAACTTCGGTGGATGCCATGAAGACCTTCTTTCCCAACTTCGGCATCGAAACGGATTTTGTGGATGACATCAACGACCTTGACGAGGTGGAATCCCTGATCCAGGACAACACCAGGGCCATCTTCGCCGAGTCCGTGGCCAATCCGTCCACAGCCATAGCCGACATCCCGGGCCTGGCCGACCTTGCCCATCGGCATGGGCTGGCCCTGATCATCGACAATACGGTGCCCACACCCTACCTGCTCAATCCAATCGACTTCGGCGCCGACATCGTCGTCCACTCGACCACCAAGGGGATCAGCGGCCACGGCAACGCACTGGGCGGGGTCATCGTGGATGCAGGGCGATTCGACTGGGGCAACGGCCGCTTTCCGCAAATGAGCCAGCCCGAACTGATCATCAGCGACGAGCGACACGGGTCCATGGTCAGCTTTCTGGATGCCTTCGGCAAGATGGCCTTCCTGCACAGGATCCATACCAAATACCTGCATACCTTCGGGGCGGTCATGAGTCCTTTCACCGCCTACCTGCAACTGACCGGCCTTGAGACCCTGGCCCAGCGTGTCGCCGCCGAGGTAAAGACGGCAGCGATCCTGGCCCGCCACCTGCTGACCATTCCCCAGGTGGAACAGGTCAATTACTCAGGCATTCCGGAGGGTCGGCACCAGGGCGATGCGGACCAACAGGACCGCCTGGCTTCGACTCTGCTGCCCAAGGGCGTCGGCACGATCCTCTCCTTCAAGGTCAAAGGGGGCTATGAGCAGGTGAAGCGCATCGTGGACTCAGTGCATCTCATGAGCTACATGCCCAACATCGGCGACTGTCGCACCCTGATTGTGGACCCGGCCAGGATCACCCACAGGGAGGTTCCAGGCCCCTACCGCCTCAGTGCCGGTGTGGGCGACGACCTGATTCGGATCTCCGTAGGTCTGGAGAACCCGAATGACCTGGTCGCCGACCTGGATCAGGCCTTTGCAGCCGCCTACCAGAACACTCGCTAAAAGCTGCGTCCTCTACATCATAAAACCCATTCTGCTCCCAACACATCCCGGGTAATGGGGAACAGGCATATATGCAGAGTTGCATAAAGAAGAGCCTCTTGTATAAAAAAGGACCCGACCAAGTGGTCGGGTCCTGATGAAGCCAAACGATAGGAAGAACTCAGCGAGTCTCCCGGTGCAGGGTATGCTTGCCGCAACGGGGGCAGAACTTCTTGAGCTCCAGACGGTCAGGAGTGTTACGACGGTTCTTGGTCGTAATGTAATTACGCTCCTTGCACACGGTGCACGCCAGCGTAATGCCAGGACGGATATCTGCGGCTTTTGCCATGGTTCACCTCTATAGTCGTTGCACGACCGACGTATGTCGGCCACAGTAGCGAGGAAGAGACTCGAACTCTTGACCTTACGATTATGAGTCGTACGCTCTAGCCAGCTGAGCTACCCCGCCAGAGAGCCTCGGGTGAGAATCGGACTCACGACCTCTTCCTTACCAAGGAAGTGCTCTGCCACTGAGCTACCGAGGCGTGGCGGATAGAGGATTCGAACCTCTGAAGCATTACGCGGCTGATTTACAGTCAGCTCCCTTTGACCGCTTGGGAAATCCGCCATGTCGCACTAGAACCGGAGCTCCGTACGGCAACTTGCCTATAATGACATGTTTTTTCGTTTTCCGCAAGTCCCGCTCCGACGTCGTGTCTTCCGCGTCGGAGCGGGACAGGCTGGTCAGAAATCCCAGTCGTCGTCGTCGGTCTCCACGGCCTTGCCCATGACATAGGAGGAGCCCGAGCCGGAGAAGAAGTCGTGGTTCTCGTCGGCGTTGGGACTCAGCGAGGCGATGATGGCCGGATTCACGTCGGTGCTGTCCGAGGGGAAGAGTGCCGGATAGCCCAGGTTCATCAGCGCCTTGTTGCCGTTGTAGCGCAGGAACTTGGTGACGTCCTCCACCAGACCCACTCCGGAATACAGGCTCTCGGTGTATTCCACCTCGTTGTCGTACAGGTCACCCAGGAGCTCGTAGGTGTAGTCGCTCATGGCCTGACGCTCGGAGTCGGAGACCTTGGCCAGCCCCTTCTGGTACTTGTAGCCGATGTAGTAGCCGTGCACGGCCTCATCACGGATGATCAGGCGGATCAGATCAGCCGTGTTGGTCAGCTTGGCATGGCTGGAGAAGTACATGGGCAGGTAGAAGCCCGAGTAGAAGAGGAAGGACTCAAGCAGGGTGGAGGCCACCTTGCGCTTCAGGGGATTGTCGCCCTCGTAGTAGTCCAGGACGATCTGGGCCTTGCGCTGGAGGAACTCGTTGTGCTCGCTCCACTCGAAGGCCGCGTCGATCTGTGGCGTGGAGGCCAGGGTGGAAAAGATGGAGGAGTAGGACTTGGCATGGACCGACTCCATGAAGGCGATGTTGGTGTAGACCGCCTCCTCATGGGGGGTCAGCGCATCCGGGATCAGGCTGACGGCGCCCACGGTCCCCTGAATGGTGTCCAGAAGGGTCAGACCGGTGAAGACCCGCATGGTCAGGGTGTGCTCCTCCTCGCTCATGGCCTGCCAGGAGGGCAGATCATTGCTGACGGGAACCTTCTCGGGCAACCAGAAGTTGCCGGTCAGACGGTCCCAGACCTCCAGGTCCTTCTCGTCCTCCAGACGATTCCAGTTGATGGCGGAGACCCGGTCGATCAGCTTCAGCGGCTGCCGGGGAATGGAAATGGGTGGGACCATGGTTGATTGCTCCTTGTTGGATAGGTGTTCGACAGTGCGAAGCGGATCATGACAGGACCGTCAGTCTACCGCATGGACGGACCCGACCTGTGGACGTGGATGCCAAAGGGCCGGCGCCGCCCTCAAAGACGGTACCGACCAGTGATTGCATATGCCTTAGGACATGCGCCTTAAAGCATGCAGCTGACGCAGCCTTCGACCTCGGTGCCTTCCAGCGCCTGCTGGCGGATCCTGATGTAGTAGAGGGTCTTGATCCCCTTGCGCCAGGCGTAGATCTGAGCCTTGTTCAGATCGCGGGTGGTGGCTGTGTCGGGGAAGAAGAGGGTCAGAGAGAGCCCTTGGTCCACATGCTGGGTGGCCTCGGCGTAAGTATCCACGATCTTCTTCCAGCCAATCTCGTAGGCATCCTCGAAGTAGTCCAGGTTCTCGTTGGTCATGTAGGGGGCCGGGTAGTAGACGCGCCCGATCTTGCCCTCCTTGCGAATCTCGATCTTGGAGGCGATCGGGTGGATGGAGCTGGTGGAGTGGTTGATGTAGGAGATGGACCCGGTCGGGGGGACGGCCTGGAGGTTCTGGTTGTAGATGCCGTCCTTGAGGATGGCCGCCTGGAGTTCCTTCCAGTCCTCAACCGTGGGAATGTGGACCTTGTACTGGTCGAAGAGGTCCTTGATCCGCTGGGTCCTGGGCTCCAGGGAACGGCTGCCCTCAGTGTACTTGTCGAAGTAGTTCCCCTGGCCGGCAGGCTTGGCATAATCGGACTTGGCGAAGGAGGCGAAGGCCTTCCCCCGCTCCACGGCCAGGGCATGTGAGGCCCTGTAGGCGTGGTAGGCCACGGTCATGAAGTACATGTCGGTGAAGTCCAGCCCCTCCTCGGACCCGTAGTGGATGCCCTCGCGGGCCAGGAAGCCATGGAGGTTCATCTGGCCCAGACCGATGGCATGACCCTCGTCGTTGCCCCGCTTGATGGAGGGAACCGCCTCGATGTTGGTGTGGTCAGAGACGGATGTCAGGGCCCGCACCGAGGTTTCGACCGTGTCGGCCAGGCCGCCGTCCATGGCCTTGGCGATATTGAGGGATCCCAGGTTGCATGAGATGTCGCGGCCGATATGTTCATAGTTCAGATTCTCGGAGTAGGTGCTGGGCTCCTGGACCTGCAGGATCTCCGAGCAGAGGTTGGACATGGTGATCCGGCCGTCGATGGGGTTGGCCTTGTTGACCGTGTCCTCGAAGAGGATGTAGGGGTAGCCGGACTCGAACTGGATCTCGGCCAGAGTCATGAAGAAGTCGCGGGCGTCGATGTACTTCTTGTGGATCCGCTTGTCCTTGACCATCTCCTCGTAGTGCTCGGTGATGGGGATGTCAGCGAAGGGCTTGCCGTAGACCCGCTCCACGTCGTAGGGCGAGAAGAGAGCCATGGGCTCCTTGCGCTTGGCCAGCTCGAAGGTGATGTCGGGAATGACCACGCCCAGGGCCAGGGACTTGATGCGGATCTTCTCGTCCGCGTTCTCCCGCTTGGTGTCCAGGAAACGCATGATGTCAGGATGGTGGGCCGACAGGTAGACCGCGCCGGCACCCTGGCGGGCACCCAGCTGGTTGGCATAGGAGAAGGAGTCCTCCAGAAGCTTCATGACCGGAACCACACCGCTGGACTGGTTCTCGATGTGCTTGATGGGCGCGCCCATCTCGCGCAGGTTGCTGAGCAGCAGGGCCACGCCACCGCCCCTCTTGGACAGCTGCAAGGCAGCGTTGACGCCGCGGGAGATCGACTCCATGTTGTCCTCGATGCGCACAAGGAAGCAGGAGACCGGCTCACCGCGCTGGGCCTTGCCCAGGTTCAGGAAGGTTGGGGTGGCGGGCTGGAAGCGTCCGGAGATGATCTCATCCGTGTACTTCATGGCGGCCTGCTCATCCCCGTCGGCCAGCTCCAGGGCCACGGCCACACAGCGCTGGGGGAAGTCCTCCAGGTAGCGCTTGCCATCGAAGGTCTTCAACGCATAGGAGGTATAGAACTTGAAGGCGCCCAGGAAGGTCTCGAACTCAAAGCCGCTCTCGGCCGCATGCTTGTAGATCCTGTCCAGGAACTCAGGGGTATAGCTCTCGAAGACCTTGCGATCGTAGTACTCGTGATCCAGGAGGTAGGCAATCCTCTCGGCCGTGGAGGGGAAAGTCATGGTGTTGGGCCGTACGTGCCGGTCCATGTACTGGCGCTCGGCCTCGCGGTCCTTGTCGAACTGAATCCTGCCGTCCTTGTCGTACAGGTTCAGCATGGCGTTCAGGGCATGGTAGTCGTGAGCCGGATCGAAGGTCTCCTCATCCTCGGATGCGGTCCTATCCAGGGCCAGGGACGTGTCCTCGTTTGCTCCCATCGGGTGTCCTTTCATGAGTATTGCAGTGATAGTGCGTGTAATGAAATAGGCTCAGGACTCGGGGTGGTTGCGGAAGAAATCCACAACCCCGCGGCGGACCTTCTCCTGGTCCTCCTTGGTGCCCATGAGCTCGAAATAATAGAGGAAAGGCACATTGCACTTGCGGGAGATGATGTCCCCCGCCATGCAGAAGGCCTCCCCGAAGTTGGTGTTGCCCGAGGCGATGACCCCGCGGATGCCGGCCCGGTTGGCCGGGTCGTTCAGGAAGCGCTTGATCTGCGGCATGACCGCCTTCTTGGCTGATCCGCCCCCATAGGTGGGGACGATCAGGATGTAGGGCTGCCGAATGTTGAGCGGCGGATCCTTGGGCCTCAAAGGGATGCGGAAGACGTCAATCCCCTCGTCATCCAAATGGCAGTTGGCGATGAACCGGGCGGTGTTGCGCGAGGCCGACGAGAAGTAGACCACGGCCCCCAGGCGCTGACCCTGGGCGGCGAACTCGGGAGCACTGAGCTCCGAATCAGTTCCGGCGGTCTGCTGTTGCTCCATGCTTCCTCCTGATCAGGCCATCCAGAGCCTGTCTTGACGGTGATGCCCGCCCTGAAGACGGACCGATCAGAACCCGCCCAGCGCGAGCCTGAACTACTATATGTGCTATTGATATTAAAAACGGTGAGCATATATAGGGTTTTCTGTGCCCAATATCACAGCAGATCCAACTCGCCTAGAAGTCCCAGTCGTCGTCGTCAGTGGACTCGGAGTGCCCCATGACGTAGGAGGAGCCCGAACCTGAGAAGAAATCATGGTTCTCGTTGGCCGATGGCGACAGGGCCGCCAGGATCTCCGAACTGACATCAGTCTGGTCGGCCGCAAACCGAGCCGGGTAGCCCAGGTTCATCAGCGCCTTGTTGGCATTGTAGCGAACGAAGGCGAAGACGTCCTCGACGAAGGGGAAGCCCTCATAAATCTGCCCCGAGTAGACCATCTCCAGGTCGTAGAGCTTGTCCAGCAAATCGTTGGTGAACTTCTCCAGCATGGCCTGGTCGGCCTGTGTCCTCTCCTCCAGACCCCGCTGATACTTGTAGCCCGAGTAATAGCCATGGATGGCCTTGTCACGCAGGATCAGACGGATCATGTCGGCCGTATTCATCAGCTTGGCATGGCTGGAGAAGTAAAGGGGCAGATAGAAGCCCGCATAGAGCATGAGCGAGGAGAGCATGGTGGAGGCCACCTTGCGCTTCAGGGGATCCTCGCTGACATACTCGTGCAGGACCGTGTGGACGCGCTCCTGGAGGACGTCGTTGGCCACAGCCCAGCGGTAGGCCTTGTCGATTTCCTCGCTGGAGCAGAGCGTGGAGAAAACCGAGGAGTAGGAGCGGGCATGGACCGACTGCATGAAAGCGATGTTGGTATAGATGGCCTGCTCCTGCTCGGTGCGGGCGTGATCGATCTGCACCAGCTCACCGATGGTGGCCTGCGTGGTGTCCAGCATGGTCAGTCCGGTGAAGACACGAACCGTGGTCTGGCGCTCATGATCGGTCAGGGTGTTCCAGGATGGGATGTCGTTGGACAGGGGCACCTTCTCGGGCAGCCAGAAGTTGGAAACCAGTCGGTTCCAGACCTCCAGATCCTTCTCGTCGGTGATGTTGTTCCAGTTGACCGGGCGAATCCTGGCCTCAGGGGTGACACGGTACTGGGGCGGGGTGATGGATTGGCGCATCATCTCGTCGTCGGCATAGACGCCGGCCTCTGACTTGGTGCTTTCTTGCGTGCTTTCCTGCTGGCTCATGACAAAACCGCCTTTCGTGAATCAGTCGACTGCTGCTGGAGCTGCACTCCCATTCCGGCCAGAATGGCCCTGACCGCTTGAACATCCTCCGCGGTGCCCAGCAGCTCGAATCGATAGAGCTCAGGGACGCCGCACCGGCGGGCTATCAGAGGGCCGGCCGCGCAATAGGCGCTGCCAAAGTTCCGGTTGCCCGAGGTGACGACTCCGCGGATCAGTCCGCGGTTGACCGGATTGTTCAGGAAGTGGATGACCTGCTTGGGCACGGCCCCCTTGGCTGACCCGCCGCCATAGGTGGGCACCAGCAAAAGGTAAGGCGCATCCATAATGGGCATGGGCTGGCGCCGCTCGTACAGGGGGATGCGGATGGGCCCCTCCACGCCCAGCCGCTGCACAAAGCGGTGGGTGTTGTTGGAGACGCTGGAGAAGTACACCAGCTTGGAGGCACCATCGGGAGGATCGTGCCGATCCACATCTGCTGAGGACATAGTGACTGTTGCTCCTTGGTAAACACTATATATTGGATAGACTAGGCCAGCCAACCACAATATATAGGTTTATCCAAGACGACACAAGCTCACAAGAGCAAAACAGCCTTTGCTGTGACATTCCAGACAAGGACGGAGACAGCAATCATTGGCATTTACGCTCGCGACAGTACGCGGCCTTCAGTCAGCAATCGGATCCTGCGGTAAACCCTGCCGACGCAGATCAGCGCAAACTTCCAGGACCCGGTCGTTGGCTTCCCGCTCCCCCACAGTGATGCGGATGCCCTCGCCGGGGAAGGTCCTGACCGACAGGCCTGCGTCGCGGAAGCGCTGATCAGCCTGTGCGGCGGCCTGGCCCAGAGGCAGCCAGTAGTAGTTGGCCCGAGGCTCAGGAATCTTCCACCCCTGCTCCTGCAAACCAGCCAGGATCCTGGCCCGTTCCTGCTTGAGTGCCTGGACCCGTTCGGCCAGGCGGTCCTGTGCGTCCAGGCTGGCCATTGCCGCCGTCTGGGCCACATCGGTGACGCCGAAGGGCAGGGCCACCTTGTTCATACCGGCAATAATCGGCTCCGCTGCCACGGCGTATCCGATCCGCAGACCAGCCAATCCATAGGCCTTGGAGAAGGTCCGTGCCACTATCACATTGGGATGCTCGCGCACAAGCGTCAATCCGTCGGCTCGATCAGGGTCGTCGTTGAACTGTATATACGCCTCATCAAAGAGCACCGGCAGGTCTGCGGGCAGGGCTTGCAGGAGCCGTTCGGCCTGATTGCGATCGACGTTGGTCGCAGTCGGATTGTTGGGATTGTTGACAATGACCAGTCTGGTGTGGTCATTGACCGCGGCGATCATGGCCTCGATGTCATGGCGCCCCTGCTTATCCAGAGGCACAGGCACCCCGGTGGCGCCAGCCGTGGTGATGATGATGGGATAGGCCTCGAAACTGCGCCAGGGATAGACCACCTGATCGCCGTGACCGGCCACCAGGTCAACCAGCTGGGTGATGACCTCAGTGGATCCGCATCCCAGTTGAATGCATGCTGGATCGACCCCGTGCAGCTTGGCCAGCCGCTCTACCAGACGGGTGCCATGCATGTCCGGATAGCGGTTCAAATGGCCCAGGGCCTGCTCTGAGACGGCCTGAAGCACACCGGGCAGGGGCGGGTATGGGTTCTCGTTGCTGGAGATCTTGTAACTGGTTAACCCGGGAACGGCTGGTGCCGGGCTGCCCTGCCGGTATCCGGGAAGGGAATCAATGCTGGCGCGATGACGATAGTACATGGGCACCATGCTAGTGGCCGCCACATGTCCCTGCGGCATCTGGTCCGCTGCACGGTCCTGACGAGACGCAAATGGCCCCTGGTCCTTTCACAGGACCAGGGGCCACTAATCACCGCCTCTTTACTTGAGGATGGCCAGAACGTCGCGCGCGGATACAATCAGGTAGTCCTCGCCACCGTAGTTGACCTCGGTGCCGCCGTACTTGGAGTACAGAACCTTGTCGCCAACCTTGACATCCATGGGGATGCGCTCGCCCTTGTCGTCACGACGGCCGGGGCCTGCCGCCAGCACCTCGCCCTGCTGGGGCTTCTCCTTGGCGGTATCGGGGATGACCAGCCCGGAAGCGGTCTTGGTCTCCGCCTCAGCCTGCTTGATGACGATCTTGTCTTCCAACGGTGTGAGTGAAATCGACACTGTGGACCTCCTACATCTTGTGAGAACAGCCAATGAACCCACGCCGGAACGTCGATGAGAGGCTGACGAACACTCACCACGCATTCCTTTGCGCTACAAGTCATAGTAGCGCGAAATTAGCACTCTGCCAACTTGAGTGCTAACGCTGGTGGTGAAAGATTGATTGTCGATTGGCCCCTCAGGACTTGGCTGACGGACGACGCCGGGCCAATATGGCCTCCACGCCGATGGACAGGGAGTTCTCGCTGCGGTCAGGCGCTTCGACCTGGGCCTGCATCTCCCTCTCATGGAAGTCGTCGGGCCGCCCATCGGCCTTCTTCTTTTCGGGGGGACGGGCCACGGAGACCTGACGGGTTGACTTGATCTCCAGGCTGTGGGGACCCTCATCTTCGTTGCTCTTGCCGTCCTTGTCCGCTTCCTCGCCGCGGGCCGATCCCAGGGAGAAGGAAATCAGATCCTGGCCTGCCGCCATGTCGAAAGCATCCAAGGCCGGAGAGGGATTGATGCGTTCGAGTTCGTTGGTGGCATCCTCCTGGGCCTTTGCCGAGGACGACGATGCCGCGGATTTGGAGGCCTGATCTGACGAAGCCTGGTGCTCTTTGCCGATAGACGCAGAGACCGATCCGGACTTGCCTGAATGGGCAGCGGCGGATTGGGCAGGCATCGACTGTGAAGAAGTAGGCCGGACTGCAGACTTCGAGGCAGCGGATTTGTCCATTGGCGACTTGGGCGTAGCAGATTTGGAGGCAGCCTTTTGGGCCTTTGAGGATTTGGCAGCTGCCGGTTTGGAAGCCGCCGGTTGAGAGGCCGCTTGTTTGGCTGGGGTCTGCTCAGAGGCCTTCTTGGTGACGGGCTGCATGTTCGAGGTATGTCCGGTCTGAGCAGCAGTCTTCTCATTCGACTTTGCGGACCCGGCCGAACCCTTGGCCTTGCTGGTGCCGGCTGACGGCTTTGCTGGCTTGGCGGAATTGTGCTGCCTGGCCTTGAGCGCTGCCTGCTGATCAGCCTTGGCCTGAGCCAGCGTTTGACGAATCTCACCCTGGTCAAGCACATCCGTGGCAGTTTCCGTGCGGCCCTCATTCTTGGCCTGCACAGGCCTGCCGGAGGTCTTGCCCTTAGTCAGACTGGCCGCCTGCTGACGACGCTGCCTAGCACGCCGCTGGGCCAAATTGCGCTCCCAAATCCGAGCCTGGGCCGAAGCATGTGCGCCGGCGGCCAACACCACTATCACCAAGGCCAGAGGAATCAAAGTGAACCATGGGCTGTAACCTACAAGGTAAGAGAGCCCAGCCACCAGCAGAGTGATGACCAACAGGGTAAGGACCAGGATGCGACGACGGCGTATGGCCGCGCGGCGCAACTGTCTGATCTGCTTGATGCGCTGGGCCTGACTCAGCCGGTTGCCATCCTGCTGCCCTTGCTGCATGACCAACCCTTTCACCGTCCTCGACTGCCTGTCGCAGAACCTCATACCGTCTTCCCGACCCACCATGTGCAGGGAGGTGGAAAGCCTGTCCTGGCGATGCTCCGAGGCCCGCTTCATGCCCTTGACGGTGCGAAACGGCAGCCAACCCAGCACCAGAATCACTGCAATCACCAAAACCATGATGCTGCTGAGTGATTCATAAACCATAGGTACTACGTTAGTTGACGGTATGCCCCAAGCGGCAAGTCAAACCCAGCGTGTCGACCATGTCCGCCCCAGGGGTTCATAAACGGGCCAGCAGATCTGGATCGAATTGGTCGCTGATCCAGGCAAAGGTCAGGTGGTCCCGCCACTGTCCGTTTACATACATGTAGCTGCGACGCAGCCCCTCCGGCTCCATGCCCAGCTTTTGTACTACACGCAGGGACCGCTGATTTTCAGGCAGAATCGCAACCTCCAGACGGTGCAGATGAGGCCCGCTCCTATCCTTGAAGACCCAATTCGCCACCATGGCCAAGGCCAGGGGCGCGAATCCGTGACCGATCCAATCCTGGTCAACCCAGTAGCCCGCTACCCCCGTGCACATGGAACCATAGCGGATGGCGCCTAGGGAAATCTGCCCTACGATGCTCTGATGAAAATCCATCAGGAAGACCGCCGAAGTACCCTCCTGCCGGGCACGCTCCAGCTCCTGCATCCACTGGGCATAGGTCATGCCAGGTCCGTGGCGGGGATCCCCCGATTCCCATGGGGCCAGCCAATCACGATTCCTCCATCGAACCGCATTCCATGCTGATTGATCACCCTCGCGGATGGGTCTCAGCAGGAAGTCCCCATGGCCTGGGGGCGGGGTCAGACGATCAGGCAGGTTCAGGGCATGGCCCGAGCGGGCCCGGGAACCCTGCCAGACCTGACGGAAGGTATGCAGAACCGACATGATTCCATGTTCTCACCGAACGGCAGCTGAGGCAGACAGGCGTCCATCCGGGAGAGCCCCTACTGGTAGAACTGAGGACATGAACGAGCAGGAACGCATCGATATGGACAAGCAAGATCGGCGTGGCCGGCTGCTTGAAGACCGAAGGCACATCGATCAAGCCCAATGCCTGGATGCGGGCCGCAAGCTGGCCTATCTGTTGGCCGACCATGTGCTCCCCGGAGTCGAACGCTCCCGAAGCGACCAGAGCCTGACCGTGGCTGCCTTTGCCTCCATTCGGGGGGAGATAACCATGGACCCCAGTCTTGACCTTCTGCTGGGCCGGAGATACCAGGTGCTCATCCCCATGCTGGGCACGGGCACCCAAGTAGGCTGGGGATGCCTGCAATCAGAGCATGATCTGGATGGCATGAAGCGGATTCCCGGCTGGCGGCCGGACGAACCCGATATGCCGGCACTGCCAGCGCAGGCTTTGCATCAGGCTGATCTGATCCTGGTGCCGGCACTGGCCATCGACCATACCGGCATTCGTCTGGGTCGGGGCGGCGGCTGGTATGACCGGGCTTTGGCCTTGCGCGCTGAACAGACCACAGTGGTGGGCATCTGCTGGCCCGGCGAATTCGTTGAAGCTCCTCTGCCCCATCTGGACCATGATCTTCCTGTGGATGCCGTCCTGACGCCTGAAGGTTTCACGCCCACAGCCGCAGGTCTATCACGAAGACACAGAGCGGACCATAATGGTGATGAACAAGACTGACGAGAGGCCCGGTACCGATTCTTCTGGTCGAAGCCACCACTAGGATATTGGGTGTTGAACCAATCGTCGCGCGAACCGACCATCAGCGGAGGGAAAGAACGGTGCCCACCTATCATTATCGTTGCAAGAACTGCGGATACGACTTTACCAAGGAGCAGTCTTTCAACGACGAACCCATCACCATCTGCCCCAAGTGCGGGCAGCAGCAGGTCCGCAAGGTCTTCTCCGCAGTGCCTATCGAGTTCAAGGGTCATGGTTTCTACCGGACCGACGGAGCCTCATCTTCCTCCTCTTCGAGCTCCACAAGCAGCAAGTAGACCAAGAGGCACATTCGACCACATCGACCATGCGGACCCATACGCCGGTCAACATCCTGGCAGGCTGGGGGCATGGTCGATTTTCCCATCTTCACCAAGAAGAACAAGCCTTCAACGGTCACCAGCACCCTGACTCGCCGACGGCGGCTTTTTCGGCTACGGCGCGTAGGGGCCGCCCTGGCATTGGGGCTGGCAGTCTTCTGTGCCCTGCAGATCCTGGTCCAGGCGCAGGGCCGTCTGTCTGTATTGGTCGCCGCTCGGCCTATTGCACGCGGCTCAGCCATCGAGCCTGCCATGGTTCGGACACGAATCCTGCATGGCAGGGAACGGCTGCCCGGCCTGATCGCTTCATTTGGGCAAGTACGCGGACGGAGGCTGATGGTCAGCGTCCGCACAGGGCAACCGCTGACCACGGCCATGATCAGCAACAGACCGGCACAGCCGGCCGGGACCACCCCAGTGACGGTCCGCCTGGCCGATGATCCGGGAGACCTGCAGGCCGGCGATCAGGTGAGTTTGCTAGCCGCGGGGAACTGCCCGGCCGACAACGGCCCGCATCCCACCCAATCCAGTTCCCTGCCGCCATCCTCCAAGCGAGACCAACCCCGTTCCGATAGTGTGCCGGGGCTTGCCCACAGTCGACAAGTCAACGAAGTACAGACACCGGCTCCCAGGCAGGCCTCGGGTGGCGGACGCTGCATGATAGCCGAGCAGGCTCTGGTTTTGCAACCAGCGCAGACCGTCCCCAGGAATCAATCCAATCCAGACGGGCGGGAGGGCGACCAAGGCCGGCAAGGATCCCAGTCCATCTTCGCTCTGGATGCCAATCAGGCCCTGCTCTTGTTGTCGCTGGATCCATCCACCCCTGTCATTGCCATCCGCCCCGAAAGAACCTCTGCACCGACACCCTCCAATCATGTCGGAAAACCGAAACCATCCTGCGCCCGCGATAATGGAGGGAGAAGCAGGCATGGGCGCTCCATGCGCTACATCAGCTACGGAAGGATGCAGGATGGCCTCGATCAATCAGGTGGCGGCCAAGGATACCGCCGAAGCAGTGCACAAGATCTCGCAGATCAGCAACAAGGGTGTGCTGGGCGAATTCAAGCAGTTCATCTCGCGCGGATCCATGGTGGATATGGCCGTGGGCGTGGTCATGGGTTCAGCGGTGACCAGCGTGGTAAACGCCATCGTCAACAATCTGATCAGCCCCCTGATCGCCATGATCTTCGGCAAACCGGACCTGTCGGGGCTCCTTACTATCAGCTACCGGAACGCCACCATCTCTTTCGGTGCCATTCTGACGGCCCTACTCAACTTCCTCTTGATCGCCATCGCTGTTTACTTCTGCATCATTATGCCCATCAACAAGCTGCGGCAACTGAGCAGGGCCGCCTCGGGCATCAAGGACCAGCCCAACGCACCCAGCCCCCAGGACCAGAGCCTGCAGCTGTTGCGCCAGATCGCCGCCGACATCCACCAGTCAACAGGTGCAGACAGTCAAGATGCCGGAACCGGTCTGCCGACGGGACAGAATTAGAACCAGCAGTCAGTCGCCACGCTCATTGGGGAAGAGTCCCCAATGCGGCGGCAGCTCACCCAGGATCCGTCGGTCATCCCCGTCAAGACGATCCTGCGTGCAGACCTGATCCTGAGGATCCTCCTCGATGCCGTCAACATCGAACCGTTCCGTGCCTGGGCGAACCACCCGGCGATGCCGACGTCGGCGTGAAGCTGCGGGATTACCGGCCTGATTTCCCCGGTCTTGCTGATTATCCGCCATCAACGCGCCTGATGGTAGATATCGGCAAGGCGAGCGACGATCCTATCGGCTTCCTTATCAGGGTTGACAAAGGCCGAAACGCTCCAGACCGTCATGACCGACCAGCCAAGATACTGCAGGTCCTCGGTGGTGAACCGGTGACGCTCCCTGGTGGACTGAGTGTGCATGAACTCGGCATCGTCGGTCAGCACGGCCAAAGCATAGGGCTTGTTCTTGAGCCCCACCACCAATGGAATTCGGGGTGCCTGGTCATAACCGTAATCCAGGGCAACATCCAACCCTCGGGTCCGCAGCCGCTGGGCCAAATCCCGGAAGAGCACATTGGTAGACTGCTCGGCCTGCTCGGGCCGGACCGGCTCCGCGTCAGGATGCTCAGCCCAGGTCAACAGATCCTTGAGCAGACGCGGCCCGGGCTGGTGAAGACGGTCATCCTCCAGATCCTCAGCAGAGAAAGCTGCGACAATGTCCAGATTCCGATCCGGCAAGACCAGAGCATCCAGCAGCATGCCCTTGCCTCTTTCGCCTTCCAGATCGCCAAACTGCTGCAGGAGACGGCCGTGGGTGGTCTTGGCAAAGCCCAGAGTGAGGATCACGTCTGTGGCCCGGGCACCGCAGACCTCGTCAATGCCGACAATGCGTACGTGCCGCAGGAACTTGGCGAAAACCCTGTCCTTGGCGGCTGCCGACTTGAGTTCAGCGCCCAGCCGCGAGCGATGGGTAGCTGACAGAGTGACCACAGTCAGCAGGTAACTGTTCGGTACCAGGGAAAAAGATCCGGCCTTGCGCTTGAGCATATCGACGATAGCAGCGACCTCCTGCTGGCTGGACTCGACCAGACCGGTGGCCATGACCGGGACGCCAGCACCCTCCACCCTGGTCAGGGTCACCCTGCCAGGCTCCCGGCAATCGGGCACAGGCGCCGACAAATCCCCATAGCCGTGATCCTTCAGGAAGGCGTCCAGACGAATCGAGCGGCGCGAAGGCCGGGCTTTGACAGTGACCGGAACCAGACGGTCGATCAGCTGCAACAGGCCATCCGAGGTTACGGTCGGCCGGTGGGCGATGACTGCCACCTGCCGGGCTCGAGCCAGCACAGTCAGGACCTGGATGGAAGGCATATGGGCCCCGGCGTCGATGATGACCGTATCGGCCAGCTGTGTCGGATTGGTTCTGGTCGCCAGCGTAGCAGGAGTCGCGATGATGATGGGCTTGGCCGCCGACAGTATGCTGGGATGGGCCTGTTGGAAGACCGGAAGGGAGGCACCAGGGTTGCCTGCCAGCATGGTGTGCAGCTGATTGGCCTCCTGTGTGCGCGAGAAGAGCAGCTCGGACAGACGCTTTTCGCTCTCCTGGGCAACCATGGGCCCTATGCTGGCCACGTGCTGTGCATCCACCTGGCTAAAGCGGTCGGCCGCGTTGGATAAGGCGGAACCGTCCTGGTTGGAGATGATCTGCGAGGAACGCATGATGTCGTCAAAGACCGTGGTCCACCACGCCAGCTGCAGTTCGGCCCGTACCGCCTTACCTTCAACCTGTCGGTTGCGCAGATCCTGGACCAGGCCATCCAGACCCGCCTTGTTGAATTCACCCTCCAAAGCGCAGCGTTCAGGCAAAGTATCCAGGGCTGTATGGTCGTCAAAGAGGGCCTTGAGCCGCTCCTCCACCTTGTTGAGGTCCATGGTCTCCAGATCACCGCCAGCCGGAGTTGAGTCCAGGACGGTGTCCAGAGCTGTCATGTCACGAATCAGAGATTCCTGAGTGTCAATGATGACGTCCAGCTTGGGCGGCAGGACCGGCCAGCCGCCGTGGGGGACGAAGGTCCGCCACTGCTCGGCCTGCTTTGAGACCACCACCAGCGACTCGTGCAGATCCTCGACCTGCGCACCAGGCCTGAGCAGGCTCTTAGCCTCCTTGACAAGACGTCGACGCTCCCAGAACCCCAGATTGGTGCCATCAGCCTTGCGATCGGCCTTGGACTTGGTGGCCTCGATCATGGCGGGAATGTCGCGCTCGAAGATGGAGGGCTGGAAGACATCCAGAACACGGCGCAGGTTCTTGAGGACCACCACCTGCCGTCCCCAATCCTTGACGGTGGCCGGCACGGGGAATCCACAGGTCTCTACAGTAGATTTGACCTGCTCACGGGTGTCCGGCAGAAGCCGCTGCAGAAGACGAACCACACGGGAGTAAGCATCCACGGCCTCGTTATCGTTGATCAGTGTGGCACCGAACCAGGGAGTGTCTTGGGGGCCGATGACGAATTCGCCCAGCTCGGCAGCCCTCTCCAGCTTGTCCGCCCAGGCATCCAACTCGGGCTGCAGGTTGTGGGCCGTGGCCGCACCCAAACGGACACGGGTGGCAGGATGCGTAGGCATGTTGGCAATGTTGGCCAGATTCTGAATCGTCTGGTAGGCCGAAACTCCCCAGCCCGAATCCACTCCATGAAGATCGCCCAGGTAACGGGTCAGCCGGGAACGGACACCCACAAGCTCGTCAGCCACCTGATCAAAATGCTCGCTGGCCTTGCCGGGTTTGAAGCCTACCGCATCGATCAAACGCTGATCCAGGACGCGGCCCAGTTGGTCGTCGGTCAGGTCAAGGGCCATGCCAGCCATCCCGGCAGCTTCCAGACGGTGTTGGAAGCGCCGCTTCTCCTCCACCACACAGGGCACATAGAGCACTGTCCTGCCTGCGGTGACGCAACGCGAGGCAATGGCCAAAGCATCGTCGGCGCTGTGGCGGCCGGTCTGTTCATCCACAAGCACGCTATGCCCGGTCGCCACCAGCTGGGCTGCATAACGGACCCGGTTGGCCACATCTCCGGACTCGAATTCGCTGTGAGGATCCGCATCGAAGGGACTGTAGTCGGGCACGGATCCGCCCTTGAGCCGCTCGGAAGCCGCCTGGTCGCCTGCCAAAGCATCCAGCAGATCGTTACCGGTGGACCCGACAGTCATCCGGTCCAGAATCCGGAGGCTTTCACCAAGCAGCTGGGCCGATGGCTCGATGAAACACCCTAGGACAATTTTCCGTTCGATGGTGAAGTCGCTGATATGCGGCGTGATCAGGGCCGTCATGTCCTTGAACAGCGATGAAGTTTCTGGCGTGCCGCCCTGATAATGGGAGGCGGAAAACAGGCGGTCAGGATCCAGGGTGATGCCTCGCTCGCGCATGGCCGATATCAAGGCAGGATTAAGATCCACCTTGCCTGTGAATCTGATGGAGGCTCTGGAGGTTCCCTGTGTGCTCTCATCAATACGCACAGGGTAGAGCAGAACAGGCATGTCGCGCCCCTGCCAGGCAGCCACTCCTACCACCATGGAGAGCTGGGCAAAGCCGCTGGCACGCTCCTTGGCGGCCTGATCGTCCAGAACCCGCTCCATGCGCCGGTGGGCCGCGCGCAGCATGCCCCGGTCTCGGAAGAGCGCATCCAGATGGACCTGGCCGCTGGCGAAAAGCTGTGCAATGCCTGAAGGATGCGCATGTGACAGGTCCATCTGCGCAGCCAGCTGCGATACACTCTCCAGAGGAGTCAATCCCACCTGGTTCTGGTATTCCTGGCGCCATCCTCGAATTCGATCCAGAGGAGTCAGCGGAGCTTTGACCTCTTCTACCGCACGGTCGGGGGAGGATTCGGCCGCTGATGCCTGTGCATCCTCGGTACGTTTGCCCTGTTCCGATCCCCCGGTGCTCATTACCGTCTCGCTCATCCGTCTACTCACTTCCGCACGGCGTTCAGATATTCGTGATACCCCTCATTGTTTTGCAGGGCCGCATCGATGTCCCGGTCGCCCTGGGCCTCCAACCAGGCGTAAAGATCATCGTAAAGGGCCGGGTTCATGGCCAGGAAAGGCAGCAGCTGCCGATGCTTGGCCATGGCGAACTGCAGGGCGAAGTCCCCGGTTCGCTTGGCATCATCAGAACTCATCCCGTCCACCTCTATGGCTTCCTGGCCACGGTCATAGTCGCCCTTGGAAACCCGTTCGAAGACGGATCCGGGCTCAAAGGCCGGCTGGTATTGATGGTCATCATCCGGCTTTTCCGCTGGATCAGGAAGCCGGGACTGATCCGGTTCCTCCTTGGACAGGCGGGCCAGCTCCACAGCTCCCAGCGGGGTGAACCCCTGGGCTGAGCCTGATTCGCCCCCCCGGCCTTGTCTGGACTGGCCGTCTGCATGGCCTTTGTAGTCGGAAGAGACGCTTTCATCTTGTTGACCACGATCATCACTAGCATTCTGGTCATAGCGTTCCTGGTCATGAGCGGATTCAGCGGAACGCGAGCGACGAGCATCAGCGAAAAGGTCACGGTCGACCGGCTGCCTGTCCTCCTCCTGGGTGCCGACCAGCGGCAGACCCTGCTCGGATTCGTCCTCCTGCCACGGCAGGGGTCGGCGGTCTTCGTCACGAGAGTCCTGAGCCTGGAAGTCCCCTTCACGCCGGCCACCCTCGCGGCCTTCGAATTCTTTGTCATCCGGCTGGTCAGCATAGGCTCTGCGAGGGTCAGCTACCTGACCATCTGCCGAGCCAGTACCTGCCGATCCCTTGTCAGTCTGGCCACGCTCTGCTGAATCAGGATCGTCATAATACCGCGCTTGCGAGTCACGCGTATTCGCAGACGCTGATCTTCCGGAGAAAGGCGGCGACGCGCTATCCTCCGAGTCGCGAGCAACTGAGGCAGACCTGGGACGATCTTGTGAAATTCCGTCCGCCTCTTGGGAAGAATCGGCTGTCCTGGCGGCACCCAGGGCCATATCATGAAGGGCGGTGACCCGGTTGCGGACCCCGTCGGCCTTGAAGATGCCGGTGGGCTCGCCGGCGCGCATGTCCAGAATGTCGTCAACGGACATGTCAGCTGCATCAGGCTCCACCGTGCCGCGGGGCTGTGTGGAGTATGAGAAGAGGTCAGGTACCCGGAGCGAGGGATCGGTTTGGTCTTCTTCGGGATTGCTGATGCGCACGAAATCGACAGGAACATCACCGAACTGGAAACGAGCCGAGGTGCTGGACAGGGGGTAAGCGGCATCCACAGGCAGCCTGACCAGTGATCCGTCAGACTGAATCAGATAGGACCCGTTGGTGGAACCCATGTCGCGCAGGGTGGCCAAACCGTCCTGATCGACGGTGAAAATGGCATGTCGTTTTGACATGGATTTAGTCTGATCGGTCACCTCCAGACGACGCCGGCCGTCATCGGGCAGCGGACGCAGAGGCTTGCGGCCGATCTCGACGGTCTCGCCAGGCTTGAGCCGGGTCTCTTCCACCCCATTGAACTTGATTATCCACACCTGCCCCGGTCGCCGATCGTCACTCACGTTTTCGACCTCCCAAATCTGCAGCCGCCTTCACTCGGTACTATCGCCTATTCTGTCATGAAACCCAGAGATAGGATTGATTGCGTGCCGAATTAACTGATAAAGGACACATGAAGGACTGGCAGACATGCCGGAGCAGTGAGCCTTCCCTGCAGGCAAGGCTTGGGCATCGAAGTGAACCGCATAAAATGGCGGCCGCCCTGGCTCCGGATAAAACCATCAGAGTCCATCAGCGGCCGCCATCATCGAATCAGCCCTGGTCGTCCTCTCCCTCATCGTGGTCATCAGCTGGGTGCGGAGTCATATGGACAACGAATTGGTCATCCTCCGGCACCCTACTGCGGTTTACGTGGTCGGAGTCTGACACATGACAGGAGACCGTCCCAAAAGCCGGTACACTCACCGGTCGCCAGCTGGCGCCCCAGCCATTGACGGTCAGGACTGCCCGGATAGGCTCTCCGGTCGGGTTGTAGAGGATAACGCTGAGCTCGCCGTCGTCGCGAACGAAGGCAACCGAGCCCAGACCGCCTGTCCTTCCGTCGCGGGTATAGCTGGTGGAGGCCACCCTGCGAGCGCCGATCGGCACATCCTGCCCGAAATTACGGAGCATGAAGTATTCCAGATTGCGCTTGACACCGCCAGTTTGGGAATCGATGGTGATGACCCCGCGCCGGCCCATAGTCCGCGCCCAGCTGGGCAGACCCTGCTCATCCAGAGCCAGATTCCACAGGTCAATCATGCCCACGCCCTGGCGGACCAGTCCGATGCCGATCTCTCCGAACATGACATGGCTGGCCTCGTCCACCTGCTCGTCCAGCATGCAGCGCCGCTCACTCATGACCGAGCGCCATCCGGGGAACTGCCTGGTGGCATTCACGACCCACTTGGGCAGGCCGGAATATGTATGCATAGCCGTACCGGCAAAGCTCTGGGCTTCGACAGGGGTCATATAGTCGCTGACCGGACGGCTGAAGAACCTCAGACCGTCATCACCGAAGAAGATCTCCACCTCGGGGAAGCTGCGATCCAGAGCCGGACGCAGGTAGTCCACACCCCAGCGCACCAGCTCCTCAGGGGTCCAAATCGTCATAGGCCAGGGTGGATTGTTTGAGGGCTCGTTCTGCATGGTCACTGCTGCAATGGGAATCCCGAGCTTCTGGTAGGCCTCGATAAAGCGGACAAAATAGCGGGCATAGGCCGCATCGACCGTGTCCTGTCGACGATAGCCGTTGCCGCAGTATTGCCCCAGCCGCAGACGACCAGCCCCGTCCAGCCGACCGCTGTCCTTCATCCAGGCGGGTGCGCTCCAGGGAGAGGCCAGAATCCGCACGCCCGGGTTGATGGCCATGATCTCCTGAAGGACGGGGACCACGTACTTCATGTCCCTGGTAGCTTCGGGCGAGCCTGGCTTCCCCTGCCCAATGGAGAAGTAGGACATACCCGCATCCGACAGTACTCCCTCGGGCAGGTCATCATAGGAGTAGTAGCGCTGGCTGGAGAAGTCGCAGGACCCCATGGAGATCCTCAAGGTGGACAGGCCTGCCTGAGCCGGATCGAAGAGCTCGGTCAGAATCCGATGACGTTGGTCAGCATTCATGGCCGTCATGAACAGGTAGGCGCTGGAGTCCGTCAGAGCAGCGCCGACCCCCTCCCAGTACTGGTAGCGTCTGGTGGGATCAACGACAATGGGAACGGCTGCCTCGGGCCTAGTCGTCGTCTCAGGGGTCGCTATAGGTTCTCGCCGCTGGGACAGATCCCCTGCCGTCGCGGTCCAAATCTCCTTCATAATCGTATTTCTCCTTCCGCCGGGCTCTTTCCCGGTTTGCAGAATCCGAGCCTCAGTCCTGTCCTGGAGCCTTGTCGTCCACAGTATGCGCAGGCAGCTGCAGAGCGAAGTCCTCATCCTCGGGCACGGCCGAATCGTTGATCCGCTCACTCGTCGTCGCGTGCATGGTCACGGTCCCCCAGGCGGGCACGGTCACGCTCTGCCAGCGGTCCCCCCAGCCGTTGACGGTAATGGCCGCCTTGATAGGCTTGCCTGTGGGGTTGTAGATGTGGGCGGCGATGGATCCGTCCGGTGCCAGGAAGGCCACGGAGCCCAACGAACCACTCCAGCCGTCCGGGGTGTAGTTGCTGGAGTCGATCACCACTGAGCCCGGCTCCACGTCCTGGCCGAAGCTGCGGAGCATGAAATACTCCAAATTCCTGCGGACCTTGCCGCTGCCATGGTCGATGGTGACCACGCCGCGCCTGCCATCGGCACCGATCTGGTTGGGCAGCCCCCGCTCGTCCAGGGCCATGTTCCACAGGGTAATGAAGGAGGAGCCATGCCGGACCAGCCAGTTGCCGATGACGCCAGACATGATGTGTGCGGCATCCTCCGGGGTCTGGTTCAGCATGCAGCGACGCTCGGTCATGCCATAGAGCCACTGCGGATAGACCCGGTTGGCATAATCCAGATGCGGGTAGTCGTTGTCATAGGTATGCAAGGTAAGACCGTCGATGGACCGGGCCTGTTCTGCGGTGACATCCTTGTCGACCGGTCCGGTCAGGCAGTGTCCCGAGTCATCGTTGATGAAAATGCGCACCTGGGCGTGCCGACGATCCAACGCAGGCCTCAAGAAGCGGTGGGCAAAGTCGGCCTGCTGGGCCAGCGTCCAGAGCATGGCCGGCCATGGAGCTGCATTGGAGGGCTCGTTCTGTACAGTGACCGCCCAGATGGGGATGCCTATGGCCTCCATCTCGTCGATGTAGCGGGCGAAGTAACGAGCATAGGCCCCTTCGACAGAGTCCTCCAACGGATCATAGCCGTTGCCTGTCCACTCATTGAAACGAAGATGGCCACCCATACACAGGTGGCCGGTATTCTTCATCCAGGCTGGTGCAGTCCAAGGGGATGCGATGATCTTCACGGCAGGATTGATGGACAGTATCTCTTGCACGACGGGGATGATGTACTTGTAGTCCTTGGTGGCGTCCGGGGCACCGGGCTCACCCTCGCCCAGAGAGAACCTGACCAGATCCCTGTCCTGCTCGCCGAAGGGGATGTCGTCATAGGTGTAGTAGGGCTGGGAGGACGGCTCGCAGGAGCCCAGCGGAATGCGGATGACCGAAAAGCCGCCCTTGTCAGGGTTGAACATATCGTCCAGAAGAGCATGTCTCTGCTGCGCGGATTGACTGCCCCAAATCAGCGATGCCGCGGCATCAGTGATGGCGGCTCCGGCCCCGATCCAGGGCTGATGGCGCTGGCAGGGATCGATGACGATGGGCCTGGCGTCCTTGGGCTTCTCTCCCATTGGAGGGGCTTGCAGAGGCCGGCGGCGATCGGTCAGGTCACCAGAGGTCACGGTCCAGAACTGGTTGGTGAAGGTGATGGTCATGATTGCTCTCTCGTTGTCATATCTGGGCATCGGCGTCGTGGTCGATAGGACAGGGCTTAGCTTAGCAGCGAACACAATCACAAACAAACTGTTTCGATCAACTTCGATCATTACGTTTGCAAGGTCATCTCTATGCTTCTGAGTAGCGAAAACTAAGGTCACGACTGCAAAGCGCATGTGCCCATACACATCGGGTGCAGATTGGCTCAGAGCAGCCTATTCACCCCGCGCGCACAGCCGACAGGATGTATAAGAAAAAGCCCCGCACCGTCATTAACGGTTTGGGGCTTTTTAACATGCAAGGGCTCAGAAGAGCCGATGACTACTTGAGCTCGACGGTGGCGCCGGCCTCTTCCAGCTGAGCCTTGGCCTTGTCGGCGTCTTCCTTCTTGGCGCCTTCCAGGACGGCCTTGGGAGCACCGTCAACCAGAGCCTTGGCGTCGGCCAGACCCAGGTTGGTGATGGCCTTGACGGCCTTGATGACCTGAATCTTCTTGTCGCCGATGGCGGAGAGGACGACGTCGAACTCGGTCTTCTCCTCCTCGGCCGGAGCAGCGGCACCGGGGGCGGCAGCGGCCACGGCCACAGGGGCGGAGGCCTCGACGTCGAACTCGTCCTCGAACTTCTTGACGAAGTCGGACAGCTCGACCAGAGTCATTTCCTTGAACGCGTCGATGAGCTCGTCAGCGGAGAGCTTGGCCATAATGGCTTCCTTTCATTTGTGGCGACCGGCATTGACTGGTAGGCCGATCACCGAACATCTTTTTTTGTGTTTACCGTATGAATCCGGGCCAATGGCCGTGGACTCAGGCGGCCTTTTCCTGCTTCTCGCGCAGGGCGTCGAACGTGCGCACGGCCTTGGTAGGCACAGCGACGAACAGGTTGGCGGCCTTGGACATGGTGCCCTTGAGCGCGCCGGCCATCCGGGAGAGCAGAACATCGCGGGATTCCAGATCCGCGATTTTCTCCATGGCATCCGCGTCAGCAACGGCTCCATCGATGAAGCCGCCCTTGACGATCAGTGCCGGGTTGTCCTTGGCGAAATCACGCAGCGTCTTGGCGGCATTGACGTAATCACCCTTGACGAAGGTGATGGCGCAGGGGCCGGCAAGCATCTCATCGAGACCCTCGATTCCAGCCTCTTTGGCCGCAATCCGGGCTAGCGTGTTCTTCGCCACGTTGTAGGAAGTATCGCGGCCTAGCTTGTTTCGCAGATCGGCGACCTGCGGAACACTGAGCCCGCGGTACTCGGTGAGGATGATGGCATCGGCGTCACGGAACTTGTCCGTCAGCCTGGCGACAGCCTCTTCCTTTTCGGGCCTTTTCATGGCGTTCCTTCCTAGACAGACCTCTGGAGGGAGCCGGACGACTGAGCATGGCGGGCAAAAAGAAAGCCCTGCCGACAGGCAGAGCGGAAAACAGGTCGCAAGGACCGATTTGAAACTCAACCTGTGCTGGCTCGATCAACCGAACTTAGGAGACCCAAGGGTCCCGACCAACGGTCTTTGGTATGCAAGGGCTAACAATACACAGATCAGAAAAGACTGTCAAGCCTGCGCGTGCGGCAGCACCAGATGGTGATGGCCGCAGGGCAGCGCATCCGCAAGCAACGATCCCGCTCTGCAACGAATGCCGGCCACCCGATTGTCGGCATCCAAGGCCTTCAGCATGATTGGCGACCCGTCCAGCAATGCCTCGACCTGACCCCCTGGCCTGACACCACATATAGGCGGGAGGACCAAATGACCCCGACAGCCCTGCGGCACCACCAGGTCCAGATCGATATCCGGCAGGGGGACAAACCCTGGCCTGCTATCCGCTTTTCCTGTAATCCTATAGGAGATATGGATGTCCCCAGTGGGCACGGGCATGGTCAGCTCGGCCCTGCCCAGACCTCCAGGTTGGAGCGCGACAACGAATTCTCGGTACCCGGGTTTCAAAGGCCGCAGCCCCATCAGCCCGCTGGAAATCAGCCAGACAGGTGAGGCCCCCCATGGGTGCGAATAGGTGGTGTTGGATTTGATCGATGGGTCCCAGGCCTCCATGGTGCCTCCAGCACCCTGGTCCAGCATATGCTTCCAGGTGCGGATACCGTCACCTGCCGAAAGCAGAGCCAAGGCATCAGCCCCTAGACCCGATCGATAAAGTCCATCCAAAAGCACGGCGGCCGCATAGGCGCTGCAGGCCATCCCTCTACGACGCAGATAGGCACCGACCGCCTCCAGACGAGCGGGATCAGAGGGAGGCGCAAAAGCCAGGACAAAGGCCGAGGCATGCATGGCACAGTGATCGATGGGCGGGCCGTCGGGACCGTCTAGCAGGCCATCCCGGTAGGCGCCGACCGCTGGATCGTAGAGCCGCTCATTCAAGGCCTCCTGCATTTTTCGGGACACCTCTGCCAGACGGGCAGCTCTGCTGCGACGGCCCAAGGCCCGCGACAGACGAGCCATGGCTTTATAAGCAGCACTGGCCAGTGCGTTGATGACCGTATTGACACGGCCGAAGACATATCCATCGCGTTCAACGGGCGGCCAGTCGACCAGGTCGCCATCCATCTGGCTGGAAGTGCCGGGGTCCTTGACGATCAATCCGCTGTCTTGGTCCAGATATTTGTCTGGCAGCAGTCTCATCAGCCGTTCGTACTGGGCCGCCGCCTGGGTCAGATCCCCGGTGTGCATCCAGGCATCGTGCACAGCCAAAATGCTGTAGAGGGGCCACTCGGTGGGCCAGGTTCTGTTGGCGATGAGATAGTCCACACTGTAACGGCCCAGGGCGGGCGCATCATCCAGCACCATATGAGCCCGCTGCTGGATCCAGGCATCAGCCTCATAGGGAGCCCGTTCCCGAGTCCAGGAATCTACGTAGATGTCAGCGTTGAGTCCCCTGATGGTGTTCCGCCCCAGCTGCCAGACCTCATCCAACAGAGGCCTGTCGCAATGGAACCTGGCGTGGTCGTCATATACGGGAGACTCAAGGCACTCTGCCCACAGGCCCCCGTCAGACAGGCTCGCCAGCAACCCTTCAGGGTCAGATTCCGCAGGCCAGATCAGCTCCAGATATCGAAAGACCCGGATCCCCCAAGTCTGTGCCCGGTTGCTGCCAGGTTGCAGCCGCCAGCGATCCTGATAGACGTTGGAGGTGGCCAGACGGTAACGAACGCCTCCTTGGCCGTCCAGGACCTCCCCGTAGCGGACGGTCAGATCCAAATGTTGCGACAGATCCACCCGAAGCCCGATGCCGCCCAACCGCACGGAGCCGAAGTCCAGCAGAAGATGGCCAGGAGCAGCCGCCAAAACCCTATGAGCTTTCACCCGAGTCAGTCTGGTGCCATCCGCAGGAGCGGCAAGGCACTTGGAGAATGAGGGCCGAATCCGAATCTTCCGCCAGGCAGAGTCGTCAAAGCCCGGCCGAGAAAAACCCCAAGGATATCGGGACAGGTCGATGTCCTCAGCCGGAGCCTGATAGTAGGTTGTGCCGATGGACGCGCTGTCAGGAAAGGCCTTGGCACCGCTAATAGCCTTCCATTCGGCGTCCGTGCCGTAGTGCTCCACACTGCCGTCAGGCCGGCCCACATCCAACTGGGCCTGAAAGCGTCGGCCTTCCATGGCATAGGCCACCACGCCCAGAACATTCTCCGCTCCCGGACGCAAGAGGCCGGTGACATCGTAGCCCCTGTAACGATCCTCTCCATCCAAGGGAAATACCGGTCCACAGCCCAGAAAGCGCCCATTGAGCCATAGTCGGTAGACAAACTGACGCGCAGGTACGGTGCTGTCAGCGGTCGCGTACAGACTAGCCCAGAGGATCGGCCCCGGGGGCAGCCGGATCACACCACGCATCAGCGCCCAACCTTTGGCATTGCCCTGAGGACCTGAGGAGTTCTTTTCGTCCTCTTCGGACCAAATGGCTCGAGCGTGCCAGACCAGGCCAGGCCCCGTGCCAAAGGTGATGGGTTCAGACCCTATCAACCGACGGCCCTGTGCATCCAGCAGAAGAACGGTCAGCCAATACCGTCGCGAAGGATCCATATCAGGTCCAGGCAGACGGCTTCCATTAAGCTCGTCCGCAGGTTGGATGCCAGTGTCTGCAAGTATCCGCCCCTTAGGTTGTTCGAAGACTCGTACCCTAGCGAAACGGACTTTATCCGCCCAGGACGGCAAAGGATCCAGCCTCCACCTGACCGTGGGCCTGGTCCCCGGCTCGATATCCACAGGACGGTCCCGGTCCTCGATCAGCACCTGCAAAGGCTCACAGCCCATTCCAGCGAATCCTCCTTGAGCCTGCTTTTAAATACAACTGTTCTTCATGAACCGCTATTGCCGGTAGTCCTGCAGCGCAGTGAAGGAGGAGCCCTTGGCTCCAGCGTCAGGCAGTCCATACATGGCCTGGACACCCGGGTCCCCGCTCTCACGGGCCATCTGTTGGAAGAAGGGATCGGCCTGCCACCGCACAGCCGCCCAGACCAGATACCAGATTAGACCTGTGGCCAGAAGAGCCACCAGGATGGGCGAGCGCATCAGCCCCCAGGCATATCCAGCGAGGACCGCCAGCGACAGAACCATCATGTACCAACGGCGCACCGACAGGAGGAGGCCATTGACCAACACCTTGCGGATGCGCGCCCGAGGATATTCCACCAGCAGTACCAGAGAGACCAAGGCGGTCTGAACCAGGAGCAGCAGGCATACCAGGATGGGGAGGAACAGAATCTGGCCCCATGAGAGCTGCGATGCAATCTGCAGATCATAGATCAGCGCGAAGGCGATGAGCCCCAGAGGCAGCCAAGTCGCCCATGACCTCAGGGCCAGAACCTTGTAGGCCCGCCAGTATGCACGGAAGAATCCATAGACCGTACCCGAATCCACATAGGGTTTCGCTATCCAATCCGGCAGAGACTGCCCATGCTCTGTCATGGAATCCACGGCCTGCCGCCTGGCCCGGGCAGAGGCCGATGACAGGCCTGGATGATCGCGATAGATGGCAAAGAGGGCAGCCAGACCAGGCGCGGACAGTACGACTGACAGCAGATAAGTCGGGAAGTACTGCAGATCTCTCAGAAAGATCAGTACAGCAGCCATAGGCAGCATCCCCAGCAGGGAGCAGCACCCAGCACCCAGCACCACAGCAATGGAGTTGGTGATCCCCAAGAGGGCCCGCATGGCGTAGCCCTTGGCGGGACGCCCCTGGTCGCCATCGCTTCCAGCCAAGATTCAGCCTTTCATACCGGATGTCGCAATGCCGGCGATGAACTGCTTCTGACCGATGAGGAAGACGATCAGAATGGGCAGGACCGAAAGAACCGAGCCGGTCATAATCATGGCAAAATCAGCATTGTACTGGGAGATAAAGAGCTTGAGGCCCAGCTGGATCGTGTAGAGCTTCTGGGAACGCAAGTAAATCAGCGGACCCATATAATCGTTCCACGTATTGGTGAAAGTAATGATGGCCAAGGCCGCTAGGGACGGTCCCGACAGGGGAAGCATAATGCGCCAGTAGATGCCAAACTCACTGAGCCCATCCAATCGGCCCGCCTCAGACAGATCCTCAGGTATGGTGTCGTAGAACTGCTTCATCATGAAAACACCGAAGGCTCCAAAGGCTTGCAGAAGGATGATAGACCATCTGGTATCGGAGAGACCGACGGCGGAAACCAGCTTGAACTGCGGAATCATGTAGGCCTGCCAGGGAACGGCCATGGTGGCGATGTAGATCAGGAAGAGGGTGGTACGTCCCCTGAAGGGGATCTTCGAGAAGCCATAGGCGGCGAAGGACCCGGTGAAGACCTGCAGGAGGGTCACAATCACAGCGAAGAAGATGGTGTTGAGCAACCAAGTCGTCATATCCGACTTGGTCCAGATGGCTGCGTAATTCTCCCAGTGCCAGACCGATGGGAACCACTTGATGGGGATGGCATAGACCTCATTGTTGGGTTTGAGGGAGGAGAGGAACATCCAGAAGAAGGGCAGGAGCACGAAGGCGGATACAGCAATCATGGCCAGATACCCGATGACGGTGCCGACGATCTTGGCCGGGGAGACCTGCTTCTTGTTCCAAGGAATGTCTGCAGAGACTGTATTGGTGGACATGATCTCAGTCCTCCTTCAGGTTGTTGTACCAGAACTGGAAGAGCGTGACTACCATGCATATGGCCAGAAGAACCAGGGAGACGGTCGAAGCATAGCCGAAGTCACCACGCTCGAAGGCCACACGGTAGATGTACTGCGCCAGAACCAGGGTGCTGGTGCCGGGTCCGCCATCGGTCATAACCAGTGTCAGATCAAGAATCTTGAAGGATCCGATGGTCAGGGTGACCATGACGAAGAAAAGCGTGGGGCGCATCATGGGAACGGTCACATGCCAGAAGCGCTGCCATCCGTTTGTGCCATCGAGCTCAGCAGCCTCATAGAGCTCGGAGGGGATGGTCTGCAGACCTGCCAGGAGCAGGATCATATAGTAGCCGACCTCTCGCCAGGTACCCACGACGATGACCGCAGGCATGGCCCAGGTCGTCGAGCCCAGCCACCCGGGGGGATTGCTGATGAAAAGCCGCAGGAAGGAGTTTATAGGGCCGGACTTGGGGTCGAAGAGCATGCCCCAAACCTGGGCCGCAGCCACTATGGAAGTGATGTAGGGGAAGAAGGCCACCGTTCTGAAGAAAGCGCGTCCGCGCAGCTTGGAATTGAGCAGGACGGCCAGAGCGAAGGCCAGGACCAGGGTCAGGGGGATGTGGACTATCGAATAGTAGATGGTATTCCACACCGAGGTCATGAAAATCTTGTCGTGGGATAGCCTGACCCAGTTCTTCACGCCGTTCAAGACGGGGTTGCCGAAGGCCGACCACTTGGTAAAAGCTATATAAAAGAGCGTAAGAGTGGGCAGGAGAGTCAGGCAGATAAAACCTATGAAATTCGGTGATATGAATATCAAACCATTGCGCAGGTTCCTTCGTGAAATCGCCTTAGCATTGAACTTGCCCTGCTTGGCACTCGGGGCTCGGCGTCCGCCGCCGGGCCTATGAGACCCTGTTTTGTGATCAGCGACCGCCTGTCGATCGTCGATCACACCGATTTCTTCTGACATCTGTGCCTCTCCTTACTACCATCATGCGTCATGGGTTCGGGCAGTCCACGGCCGCCCTTACTCCAACTGGCTCAGTAGGAGGCTTCAGGACCTGTATGCATCCTGAAGCCTCCTCATCCGTCACCAGGAACTACTCGTCCAGCACGCCCTGGTCCTTGACGTTCTGGGTTGCTTCCTTGAGCCCATCGGACGGGGACTTGGCGCCGGTCATGATCGAGGAGTGGGTGTCCTTGAGGAGGGAGTTGATGGTGTCCGTGGCCGTGGCCACGGGGGCTTCCATCTTCATGTCGTGCTTGCTCCATGCATCCTTGGAGGCCTGGTCGGAGGCCATGCCCTCAGGAGAGAAGAAAATCTCGGTCACCTTGTCGTCGATGTAAGCGGGGGTGGTGGAGAGCTTGGCCAACTCAAGAGCGCCGCCTTGGCCACTGGCCCACTTCACGAACTCCTTGGCAGCAGCCAGTTTCTGGCCGGTGGCCTTGGAAGAGACTGCCAGGCTGGTGGGGCTGCCGAAGGTGATCGGGGTCTTGGGCAGCTTCTTGTCGGGGTTCTGGGGAGCCGGAGCCATGCCCCAGCTGAATTTCTCGGCTTCACCAGACTGTTGCTGGCTGACAAGGGTGGCGGCGTACCAAGTGCCCATGGGCATCATAGCGGCCTTCTGAGTGCCGAACTGCGCCTGATACTGAACCTTGTTGGTGAATGAGGTGTTCCAGTCGATCGTATACTTGTCCTTCTGCCACTCCAAGGCCCTCTTGTAGAAGGGCTCCATGTATGAGAAGTCGGCCTTGAGGAAGGTGCTGTCTGCCGACTTGCCGCACTGTGCCAGAGCGAAGGACTGCACCACGGACTGCCAATTGTGCATGTACATGGGGTAGACGCTGTTGGCATCGTAACCTGCTGCCGGCAGCTTCTCCTTGAGTTCCTTGGCAGCCTTGGTGTAATCATCCCAGGTCCACTTGGCGTTCGGCTCTTCAACCCCGGCCTTCTTGAACATGTCCTTGTTATAGAAGAGGACCCAGGTATCACTGCGGTAGGGCAGGGCGAAGTACTTGCCATTGTGCTCATAGCCGTTCAGATCAATGTGCTTGTTGCCCTGGTAACCCTTGGCGATGTCGGAGATATCCGCCAGTCCCTGTGAGTCTGAATAGGTGACGTACTTGAGCATGTTCTTGATGGGGAAGACATCGGGCTGGGCGCCAGAGGAGATGTCCGCCGTCAGCTGCTTGTCATAGTCATCAGCGGAGTACTGCTTGACGTTGACAGTCACGTTGGGGTGGGCTTTATGGAAGCCGTTAGCCAGAGTCTTGAACTCGGGGGTCATGTCCAAAGACCACCCTGCGAAGGTGATGGCTGTTTTGGCCTTGCTGTCGAATCCGTCACTGCCTGAGGAGGCTTGCTTGCTTGAGCCACCACCGCCGCAGCCAGCCAGCAGCATGATGCCCGCAGTAGTCACCGCCAGAGCCTTGGTTACAGTTTTCACGTTCATGGTCATCCCTTTCCTTCGGCGACAATGCCGGGGAAGAGGCCGGATGTGGCCGACCCCTCTCTCGTTCCAGATTCGTCACAGTCCCTAGGTGAACCCTTGTTGGCTTACCTGCCCATGATGATTCCGAACGAACAAAACCAGACTAAATGGTCGGAAAATGACCTGAAGAGTTTGTTGCAGTCTGTTTCCATCACTCTTAGGAGATAACTCTGGTATACACTATGAAGGCTAGGCAAGTTAGAAAATCAGGGATGTTGGCCGTCGTGACTGCCCTCATCAGCATCGTAGTAAAGCATCGAGGCCGGAGCATGAATCAAAGAGAATCAGGGGCAGGAAGTAAAAAACAGGACCCCGCCGATGGGTCCTTTCCAAAGCCCCCGGCGGCAGGATGGCTCCCGGCTCAAAGACGAGAGCTGATTCTCAACGCACTTCTTAGAGACAGCGTAGTCAGAGTGCCCTACCTGGCGCAGATGATGGGCACCACTGAAATAACCATCAGAAGGGATTTGAACAATCTGGCCAGAGCTGGTCTCGTCAGACGAGTGCGCGGAGGTGCCCTGGCCGTCAAATCCCTGGATCCCCAAGGCCAATCAGCCGAAACGTTTACAGTCTCTTCCTCTTACGATTCTGGCCTGGCCTTGACTGGAATACCAAAGTCATCTGTCGGAACGAAAGTCGCCTCGAAAAAGAAAGCCAGAAGACTCAATAAAGAAGCAAGAACCAGCAGCGGAAACACCGACGGCAAAACCAGTGCTAACGTGTCAAGCCTTACCATGGATAATGCCTCCAGCCAGGATGGAACTACTGTCGTTCGTCGAAGCCGAATCGGTGTAGCCCTACCCGAACCCAGCTTCATCTGGCCCTCAGTGACCGATGCGATTAGACGTATGGCAGCTGAACAATTCGACCTGGAGATCGTGGCCAAGGAAACTTCCTACGAGACCTTTCCCGAGGTAGATATCCTGGATGATCTGGCTGCTGATCCACAGATGCTTGGACTGATCATGGCCCCCAGCATTGAACCGGATGTCGCACCGGAAACCTGGCAGTGGCTGACCGAGTGCCAACTGCCTGTAACCATTCTGGAACGCCATCCGCCACAATGGCTGCCCGGATTCTTCGACTCGGTTCATACTGACCATCCAGCCGGAGTCCGCCGAGGACTGCAACATTTCCGTCAGCACGGCCACCACCGTGTGGGACTGGCTCTGGGCAGCACCCCCACCGCAGGCGATATCGAGCTGGGCTGGCGGTTGATGATGAAAGAAGGAGGCGGGCTTGAACAGACCTTCCTGCTCAAGGACAAGCAGCCATATGTGGCCGAGGATGTCGAGCTGATCGTCCAGACGATTCTGGAGACACAAACCACGGCTGTCCTGGTCCATCCAGACTACCTGTCCATCGCTCTGGTCCAGGCCCTGGAAAGACGGGGGTGCCACATTCCCAATGATCTATCCATGATCACTATCGACGGCTACACCAAGCGCCTGACCGTCTTGCGATCCTCGGCCCAGGATCTGGCGTCCGCTGCCCTGCGCCTCCAGGTGCGGCGGATACAAGATCCGGACCAGCGTATCGAGCACGTCTACATCGAGCCCGCACTCATTGACAGGGGATCAGTTGCCGATATGGCTGACAAGTAGACATCATCTGCTTAGGGTCTGCATGGAGCAACTGACAACCAGCTGCTCCATGAACCGGTCAAGACCAGAGTGGCCGCAATAACCATGTAGTTGATGAATAATCAGCCAACGAATGCACAAGCGAAGGCCGTCAAGCCCCAGTCAACAGCCTTCAATAGGCAAAAGGCCCTAAAGCAGGGAATCCTTGCTGTCAGCACTCAGAGCTCGCGCACGATGCCCAGCACCAGCCTGGCGGCCGTGTCCGCATATTCGGAGATGTCGAACTCCCGGAAAACCTCGTAGTCGGTGTCGGCGTTGTCGCTCAGAGCGCGGATAACCAGTGCCGGCACCTTGTTACGGGCCGCCACGTGGCAGACGGCCGCACCCTCCATCTCGACTGCGTCGGCCCCGGTCTGCTCCTTGACTTGAGCGATCTTCTCCGGGCTGTCCACAAAGTAGTTACCGGTCGCAATTGTGCCGACGATATGCTTGATCCCCATGGCATCCAAGGTCCGATCAGCCAGATCCAGCAGGTGAGGGTCTGAGTGGAACTCCTCCGTGCCGGGGGCTGACTGGGCCACCAATCGCATGTCGGTATCCAGGTAGCGCAGGGTGCCTCCAAGAACCACGTCATTGATGTGCAGGTCCTTGTTCAGGTTGCCGGCGATGCCGGAGAAGATGACGGCCTTGGGATGGAAGGCATCGATCAGATACTGTGTGGTGGCGGCAATGTTGACGGTGCCCATGCCGCCCACGGTGGCGGCCAGCCGAACCAGGCCGTGTGATCCATCAAGGGTGCCGCTTATGACCTTTAATCCGGCATCGCCGGCATGGGAATCCTGATCCGCCTGTTTCAGGCCTTGGCCGATCAGAGCCACCTCCTCATCCATGGCTCCTATGATGGCAACCGGCCGCTGATCTTCGCCCTCCATGGAATCGCCTGCTTCACTCATATCTGACTCCTTACCCATGATTTCACCCGCAACTGCGGCCCGACCAGCCTACTGCAGACCGCAAGTCAACGAGCCGTGCCGCGACGACGTTCCACTGCCTCCGCCAGCTCCTCCAGCAGGTCCTGAGTATCAGGCCACGAGATGCAGCGGTCGGTGATCGAACACCCGTAAACCAGTTGGTCCAGCGGAGCCGGCTTCTGATTGCCACCACGTATGAAACTCTCCATCATCAGCCCGGTAAAGCCCTCCTCGCCATCGCCTATTCGCTGGGCCAACTCATGGACAACCTGGATCTGGCGCCGCTCATCCTTGCCGGAATTGCCGTGGGAGGCATCGATGATCAGTCCGTGGGCAGCCGCGCTGTCCTTGGGCATGCGCTGGCGCAGCACGGCAAGGGCCGCCCGCACCGAGTCCTGATCGTAGTTGGGGCCGGACTTGGAGCCGCGAAGAACCAAATGGCAGTCGGGATTGCCCATGGTCGCTACGGCTGCGGCCTGACCTTCGTGGTCTATCCCGAAGAAAGTGTGACGCTGAGAGGCCGCATAGCAGGAATCAATAGCCACATCCACGCTGCCGTCCGTAGCGTTTTTGAAGCCGATGGGCATGGACATGCCGCTGGCCAGTTGGCGATGGACCTGGCTCTCCGTGTTCCGAGCACCGATGGCCCCCCAGCTGACCGCATCAGAGATGTACTGGGGCGATGTTGGTTCCAGGAATTCCGTGGCCGCCGGAAGCCCCGTCTCCAGCACACCCAGCAGGATGCGCCGTGCCAGGACCAGGCCCTTTTGGATGTTGTGGCTGCCATCCAGATCGGGGTCGTTGATCAGGCCTTTCCAGCCGACCGTCGTCCGAGGCTTCTCGAAGTAGACCCGCATGACAATCAGCAGCCGATCCTTCAACCGCTCATTGACGGCCGACAGACGACGAGCATAGTCCAGAGCGGCATCAGGGTCATGGATGGAGCAGGGACCCACAATGACCAGCAACCGGTCGTCCCGCCCATGCAAACAGTCCACAATCTCCTGCCGGGAGCGGATGACCAGATCCTTGGCCGGCCCATCCAAGGGGTATCGGGTCAGCATCTGCGCGGGTGAAGGCAGGCGGTCAAGCTCAAAGACCCGCCTGTTGACGATCCGCCCTATGCCTACCTCGTCCTCCCACCTGGGCACGTTCCCGGTCTGCAGGGGGTTGACGCCCGCCGCCAGCGCCTTGTGCACCAGTTCGACCTCGTAGGCCTTGCTGGGTCGGGGTAGGGGCTCCTGTGGCTCATCCTTCATCCGACTCATGCCTTCTTCCTTTCCCGACGAGCTTGCACGGCATCGGCCAGGATCTGCAACAGTTCCTCGGTCCTGTCCCAGGAAATGCAAGCATCGGTGACGGACCTGCCGAAGACCAACTGATCCAGTGGGGCCGGTTTCTGGTGACCGCCCTCAAGGAAACTCTCCATCATGATGCCTGACAGGCCCTGCTCGCCCTTGGCGAGACGGTCTGCCAGCTCCTCGACCACCTGGGCCTCACGTACGGGGTCCTTGCCGCAGTTGCCGTGAGCTGCGTCCACAATCAGACCTCTGCAGGCGCCAGGGCCCAACGGCGCCTGATGTATGGCCTCCAGGGCGGATCGGACGGATTCCGCATCGTAGTTGGGACCATGACCAGAACCGCGCAGAATGATGTGGCAGTCAGGGTTTCCCCTGGTCTCGGCAGCGATGACATGGCCGTCCAGGTTGATGGACAGGAAGTGATGTTCGGATGCCGCAGCCAGGCAGGAATCGACCGCAGCCTCTACGCTGCCATCGGTCGAGTTCTTGAAGCCCATGGGCATGGACATGCCGCTGGCCAGCTCCCTGTGGACCTGGCTCTCCGTGTTCCGAGCCCCGATGGCCCCCCAGCTGACCGCGTCGGAAAGATATTGTGGGGTGATGGGGTCCAGCCATTCTGTGGCCGCCGGAATCCCCTGGCCCAGGACCTGCCAAAGCACCTGGCGGGCCAGGCGAATCCCCTTGCGGATGTTGAATGTTCCATCCAAGTCGGGGTCGTTGATCAGCCCCTTCCAGCCGATCGTGGTCCGAGGCTTCTCGAAGTAGACCCTCATGACGATCAGCAGCCGATCCTTCAACCGCTCATTGACGGCCGACAGACGTCGGGCGTACTCCAGAGCAGCCTCCGGGTCGTGGATGGAACAAGGGCCGGTGATGACCAGCAGCCTGTCGTCCCGTCCATGCAGAACTTCGCGAATGGCCTGGCGGGAGTCCCTTACCAGACTCATCCGCTCCGGGTCCAAGGGTCGCGAGCGCAGAAAAACCCTCGGGGCCGGGATTGGGTCCAGCTGACGAATGTTGACATCCACTGTTTCGGGAAAGACGGCCGTATCGGCAAAATACTGCCGCTCCTCTTCCGGGATGATATCCGGTTCCTTGACGAATGCCACGGTCGCTCTCCTCTCTGTCGTACTGCGACGATTACGCCCGAATTCCTTATGACCGCCCACATCCGGGCCAATGTGGACAGTCCGTTCCCGGGATCCTTATAGACCACGGGAACGAACAGTTTGATGGATAAAAGTGGATGAATTAGTGCTGTTGCTCAGGCCAGGGCACCCATGGGGTCCCAGGCGGGCAGCATGATGGCATCCTGGTCGAAGGCCTGACGATACTCCTCGGACAGCATGGACTTGGGTACGGCCACCTCGTAGACATACTGGCTGAACCAGTCGTCGCTCATGGTGAAGTAGCCCTTGTTGGCGATCTCTTCGCCCCAGGAGTTCTCCACCCGCCAGCGGTTGGTGGTCCGGCCGTCATCGGCCACGTCCACGCCCACGAATGCCATGGCGTGGTTCTGGGCCGAGTCGCCGAAGCGCACCCGCTGCTCCTTGTCCATGTCGAAGTCCACTCCGTAGACCCGGCCATACTCGAACAGGTCGGTGGCCCACTGACCGGCCTTGCGGTCCATCATGGGGTGGCAGTCGGCGCCGAACCATACCGGCAGGCCCTGCTCGCTCATCAGACGACGGGCGCAGTCCTTCATGACCTCCACCGGAACGTTCAGATACTCGGTGGGATCGCCGCCAGCCACGTTGCCCAGGTGCTCAATGCCGATCTTGCGGCCCTTGGGGTGCTCGGGGCGCGGATCGTCGACCAGGCAGACATAGTCCTCAAGTCCGGCATTCACGTAGCGCTTCCAGAACTCCTGCGGGGTAATCCGCCCATCCCGGTGGAAGACGCCATCCTTGTCGGTCCACTCCCAGTCGAAACTGGTGGGCGGGGTGCCCAGATGAATGGTCAGCATACGATGACCGGCCTCCAGGGTCCTATCGATGATCTCGTCGATGCCGTCTGGGTTGGCCACCATGTGAGCCGTGGCCTGGTGGAGCAGACGACGCAGCTGATCGTTCATCTGGCCGGTGTCCTGGGAGGAGGCGGTCTCGGGGTAGAACTGCTTGGGTACTGCGCCGTACTTCTTATAGATGTTCATGGCCATGATCCACTGGCCGCCATCGCCCATGACATCGCCCATCAGGAAGCGCATGAGCTGGGAGTCGACGGGCTCGCCTGCACGCACCAGAGCCGCTACGTCGCGCAGGAAGTAGTTGACGCGCTCGAGCTTGTCGTAGTACATGGCGTAGTTCTGGGACAGCTCGAAGTCGCCCATGGGGTTGGCGGTGCTTTCGTCATCAATGTTCAGAGCCTTGCGGGCCACGAATCGTGCCACGTTCAAGGAGCTGAAGAGCCAGCAGCGGCCGGAATGCGCCTGCGAGGTGACCGTGCCGTTGTCGATGCTAACCGAAAATCGGTGCTGCAGCAGGCGGGAGCGATTATAGTTGTGGGCTACTTCGTCGATGCCTACCTGGGTGACGGCGTTCATGGCGACGTGGTTGGCCTCACGCTCGTCGAAGGCGGTGCGCAGGCCCTCCAAACGGGTCTGATCCAGTGGTGTCAGTGCTGATGTCATACGGTCTGTCCTTGTTTCCTTTCATGCGGATGTATCTGCATCCCTGCATCCAGCATAGCGGGAATCGGTCATCGTGGGTTCGTCTGGAGGAGGATGTGGACAGCTGCGGCTATCAAGCCAGGGAGAAGCGCTGGGCCGCATTGACCACGGCCAGGACCACCAGGACAGCCAGCCCAAGGGAGATCCAGCCCTTATAGGTGCCAGGGCGTGAGCTGTTGGCGCGCAGGCGGTCTGCCAGCTGTCCCCGAATCAGCCAGAGGACGACCAGTCCCCCAACCAGGCCCAGAAGGGTCATCCCCTGGTTGATCAGCGTGCCGGTGCGGGCCGGCACCGTCTGGGTCAGCCACATCATGGCGTCGGCCAGGACCAGGTTGTTGAAGATATGCAAAGCCATGGACCAGAGGATGGAGTATTCCATGGCGATGAAACCCAGAACCAGACCCAACAGGAAGGTGAACAGACTCTGGGTGATGTCCCCGTGCAGGCAGGCAAAGATAAAGGAGGAGGTGACGATGGCGAAGGTTCGCCCGTAGGGTCTGAGCCTGCCCATGACCACGCCGCGCAGCAGGAACTCCTCGACGACGGGGACCAGGATAGCCGTGTCCAGTGGCGACAGGAACCCATGCTGACCCGCAGCGATCTGCGAAGTGGTGGAATGGTAAACCAGCCCCAGTGCCTGGGAGCCCTGGTTGACCACCCATGTGAAGCCGGTTTCGATGCTGCTGGCCAGCATGATCAGCAGGATGGCCCCGACCAGTACGGCCGGACCAGGGTTGGCTTGAGCCTTGTACCGCACCGGGTTGGAGCCGCGGCCGAGCAGGTCCTGGCCGCGGGTGCCGAAGAGGAAGATCAGCATGACCAGATCGCCCAGCAGATCACCTAGCCCCGGCTGACGGGCAATGCCCAGGGCTGCAGCCACTGATGGCAGATTCAGAACCCCTGCGATCAAGTTGGCCACCACCAGATACACCAGGGCGTAGAGGGATTGCAGGTCCACCCCCCGACGCACCTGGGCGCTCCACGAGCGTGGGGGCCCTGGAGATGCGCTCGATCCGCCCTGTCTGCCCGTATCCGCATCGGTCGAATCTGTGGCGGGTGACTCTGATAATGAGTGATTTGGTTGCTGCATGATGCTCTCCCAACCCTGTGGACCCCATGGCCTGCGCCCTTCACCACTGACTCTAGGCCAGAGCAAGGGTTCGGATCGAGATTGACGCCCATGCCGGTTTCGACATGAGATCAGGCAACTTCAAGGCAAGAAAAAGCCGGGTTGCAGATCATGCTTGCAATCCGGCCCTTACGAACAGTGAAGTTCGCTGATCAGTCCCGATCGGTCGGGGTCATGCCATCGTTAACGGGCGGAATGACCGTGGTCTCCTGGTCAGTGACCGCCTTCTCCACCTGTTCACCCTTGGCTTGGGCCGGCGCATCACCGGTCTGGTCGGATGCATCGGGCAGGGCGCTCGGTGCCGGGGAGGGCAGGACCTGAGTCGGCATATTGGCCGAGGATCGGACAGTCACAGCCGCGCTGGTCTCATCTTCGGAATTGCCGGCTGAATCAGCTGCCACGTCATCAGTTGCCAGGTCATCGGCTGGCTGACTCGCTGCGACCGGATCGTCCAATGCCTGAGGGGTTTCTTCCTGGGTGTCGGCAAGGGGCTGGCCTACACCATCATCCTCGCTTTCAGCCTTCGTCGCTGGGGCCGGCAATGGATCAGCGGCAGGCACCGCGTTGACCACGGGCACGCTTGGCGCCTGCCCCTCGTCCTGGTCATTGACCACAGTCTCATCATGGAAGCCGTCGAAGTTGCCGAAGGACTTGGAGAAGATGTTCCGCAACTCATCGACCCGAGAGGTAATGGTGGCTTCCCGGTGCTGCAGCTTGGTGATGTGGTCCTTGAGCCCGTCCAGCTCAGCCTGTGCGGCCTTGCGTTGAGCCTCGACCTCGGCCTGGGCGCGCTGCTTGGCCTCCTCCAGCAGCTGGCTGGCCTTGCGCTCGGACTCCTCGCGCTTGAAGGAGGCGAACGAATCGGCATCCTTGCGGGTGGCCTTGGCCTGCTCAATCAGCTCCTGGGTCTCCTTCTCGGTCTTGACCCGCCGCTCCTCCAGGCTCTTGAGCAGCTCGCCCACCTTCTTGGTGGCATCCTCCTGCTGGGCGGCGATGTCGGAGCGCACCTGCTCGGCCTCGGCGTTGACCTTGGCCATGGTCTCGGCGCTGGTGACCTTGGAATCGTCCACAATCTGCTGGGCTTCCGACTTGGCCTTGTCAGTGATCTCAGAAGCTTGCCTGCGGGCGTCATTCAGGCTCTTGGAGACCTGCTCGCGCACGTCGGCCAGCTTCTTGTTGGCATCGGCCAGGGCTTTCTGAATCTGATCGTTGGCATCCTTCTTGAGCTTGGCGATCTCCTCGTCGCTCTTGCGTCGCTTGTCGGCGATCTCCTTGGCGGCCTTGGCCTTCTGCTCGGACAGCTCCTTGTCCTGGGTGGCCTTGTTGGTGGCCAGCCGCTTCTCATGCTCTTCGCGGGAGTTCTGCAGCTCCAGATCCAGGGCCTGGCGACGTTCGGCCACCACCTTGTCAGCCGCGGACTTGCTCTGTTCGCTCTGCTGCTTGGCGGTGGTGGTGACGGTCCTGGCTTCGTCGTTGGCGGCCTCGACGATGGACTTGGCCTTGGCGTTGGCCTCGTCCACGATGTGCTTGGCTTCAAGCTGGGCCTCGTTGACCAGGGTCGTCGCCTTCTCCTGGGCGGAGGTCTTGGTGGATGCCGCATCCTGCTTGGCGCGGTTGAGCAGCTCGGTGCTGGTCTGTTCGGCCGAAGCCAGCAGCTGCTGGGCGTTGGCTCCAAGGGAGGCGAAGGAGTTGCGAGGCTGCTCGACCTTGCGGGACTTGGCCTCCTGGAGTTCCGCCTCCAGCTTCAGAATGCGATCGTCATCGGCCTTGATCTGCTGACGCAGCCGGGCCAAATTGCTCCGCGAGGCCGCCAGGGCCTGGTCGACCCGCTCCTTGTCATAGCCTCGCAGGACAACGGGAAACTGATCTTCGGCCATGGAAACACTCCTCTTCGCCACCAAGACATGCCGGCCCGTGACAAAGATGTCTTCGGTCCGGTGGATTTACCTCGACTCTACCCCATGCCAGGCCGAAATTTGCTGTCTGACAAGCTGCCGACACACTGACCTTACATACGGGGCTCAGGCAATCAGAATAGGGCTGGAGGAGGGCCTCCGGTAATAGCGAATGGTTTCATTGACTACCTCGCGCACAGCCTGTATCTGCTGATCCAGGGGCAGACCGCACTCCTGTCCGCCGCTTTCGTTGACCAGGGGAAGGCTGACGAACCCGGCCAGGACATCCTTGTGCCCTGCAGCCCATGCCAGCAGGTTGTAGAAAAGCGCGTTGCAGACATAGGTGCCCGCGTCCGAGCTGAGTGTGGCCGGGATGCCGCAGGTGCCAAAGTCGTGCAGGATGGCCCTCAGCGGCAGACGGGTCCAGTAAGCGGCAGGACCCTGGGGATCGATGGGCAGACGGCTGGTCCGACGGACGGCATCCTGGGACTCCTTCTCACCTAGGTTGTCACGGTCGCTCGCGTCGTCCTCCTTAAGATTGACAGCGCAACGCTCCATGGCGATGCCACGAGCCCGACGCTTGAGCCCTGTGGCGATGATGATATCGGGGTGCACCCGCTCTATGGCCTCATGCAGTATGGGCCAGGCCTTGGCGAAGCTGACGGGCATGATGACGGAGGAAATAGTCAAGTCCACGCCCTCCAGGGGATCTTCCTCGGTTGGACCGACCTTTCGCATGCCCTCCATTCCATGCTCGGCCAGAGCTTGTGAGACCTGGCTGGAGGGGTTGACGTCAACACCCTCGTAATGGTCGTATCCGGCGACGATGACCTTGATCTGCTCCATGTGCCCCATGGTACACAGGGCTTCACCCGGCCAGGGAGCCCGCTATCCATTCAGCCATGGGCACGTCCGAGGGCAGGGTGATCTTCATGTTGGTCACGCTGCCGGCCACGATGGCCACCGGCTCCTCAGGCAAGTGGTCCACCACAACCCTGGTGTCATCAGTGGGATGGAAGTCGGGGTCCGCAGCGGCCAGGTCGTAGGCCTTGCGGAGGGTGCCGAAGCGGAAGGCCTGCGGGGTCTGAGCCCGGAACATGTTGTCGCGGTCGGGCACCTGACGCACCACCTTGCGCTCGCCCAGGTCGCCGGCTATCAGCATGGTGTCACTCGAGGCCACGGCCACGGTTGCGGCGTTGAATGTATCCAAGGCATCGATGCAGCCATTGATGGACTCCTGGCTGACGAAGGGGCGTACCGCATCGTGGATGAGCAGCTTGGCATCCTGGGGAATCTCCGCATCAGCCAGGGTCTGCAGGGCCGCCTCGGTGCTGTCCATGCGCTCGACGCCGCCCTGGATGACCATGCGGACCTTGTCGTAGGTGTCAGCACCCACGATGGCCTCGACAGACTCCCGAACCCGATCGTTGACCACGACCAGAATGTCGGTGACGCGGGCATTGGACTGGAAGGCGTCAATTGACCAGGTGATGATGGGTTTGCCGCCCACCTGCACCAGCTGCTTGGGGTTGTTCTCGTCAAACCGAACGCCCAGCCCAGCCGCAAGAATCACCGCTACAACTGGCTGAATCTGCTCCTCCGGCTCTGCGTTATCCTGACTGGCCTCGGACGGGGCTGCTGATGCTCTGCTCTCACTCATACACCCAACGGTACTCACGCGAGGACAAGGAAGGGCGCAGACCCGGCGCTATCTGCACCGAACATCTGCACCCGAGGCCTGCTCCGGCCGCCAGAAACCGGATCGATCAATCTCACGGCTTCAGTCATCGGCCAGAATAAGGGCCAGCATGCGCCCCTCCCCAGCCTTGTTGGCCAGCGAGGCCCGGCGGTGGGAATACCAGAGTGGGTTCTCCAGGGTGCACAGCGATCGGTGCAGATCCTCAAGACGCTTTGGTAGGGAGGGACCCTCACTGTCCTGGCTGCACAGCTCTTCCAGGTCCGGGTCCTGACGCAGATAGCTGGTCGCGGCACCGATCCGGGGGGCGGAGTCTACGATATTGGTCACTCCTGCCGCCTTCAGTTCCATGATGGCAGCAGTGGCGATGTCGATGGCGATTCCGCCGAACCTGCACGGTCCAGATGCGCCAGGGAAACGCTTCTCGAAGTCATCGGCCAGGTCCGAACCCACCTGATAGCAGTCCGCGCAGATGCGAGGCCCAAGGGTTGCCACGATCCTGGACGGGTCAGCACCCTTGTCGGCCATAGCCTGGACTGTTGACGGAATGACTCCAGCCACCAGACCCCGACGGCCGCAGTGGGCTGCCCCCATCACGCCGGCCTGAGGGTCGGCCAGCAGCACGGGAAGACAATCAGCGGCAAAGATGCCCAAGGCCAAGTCGCGACGGGTGGTCACCTGAGCATCGGCCTCGCAACGCCCCTGGGGCTGACCTTGGTCGGCATCCCAGACCTGGGCTGAGTGAACCTGATCCACCAGGACCATGGGGCGGTTCAGCTGGCGACCCAGAGCCTGACGGTTGGCGGCAACCGCCTGCGGGTCATCGCCTCCCTTGCCGCCCAGATTCAGCTGGGCATAATCGCCCGAGGAAACCCCGCCCAATCTGGTGGTGTAGACCACTTTGATCCCTGACGCCAGGGCGATGGGAATGGTGACTGGGATTGGCCGACCCTGATCATCCAGCGACGATAGGGGGCTGCTGTCCAGCAGGGTCCGTTCCCGATCCCAGGCTTCTCCCTGAACACTCTGGGAGTTCTGCTCGTTTGGTTGAGGCTTGAGGCTCATGCAGTCGCCGCCTGGTTCAGACGGTCCATCTCCTCTTCGCTCAGCTCCATGTCGGCCGCCTGCAGGGAGTCCAGAATGGTGGCCGCCCTGTGGGCCCCGGGAACCACGAAGACGTTGCGGTTCTGGGACAGCTCCCAGGCCAGGACCACACGCTGGTGGGAGACACCGCGCTCCTGGGCCACCTGACGGAAGGTGTCATAACGGGTTTCGTCCTTGGGCGCTCGGAAGCCTCCCAAGGGGCTCCAGCAGACGAAGGCCAGACCCAGCTCGGCCGCATGGTCCAACTCCTGGCGGGAGCTGGTGAAGGTGGGCGAGAACTGGTTCTGCACGGCCACGAGGTCATCGCCCAGAATCTGACGAGCCAGGTCCATCCGCTCAATGTCTACGTTGGAGACGCCTAGGGTCCGGGCCACGCCCTGTTTGACCAGCTCAGCCATGGCCTCCAAGGACTCCTGATAGGGCACCTGCGGATCAGGCCGGTGCATGTAGAGCAAATCGATGGTGTCCACACCCAGGGCCTGAGCGGACTCCTTGGCGTGCCGGATCAGGCTCTCCGGTCGACCGTCCACAGCCCAGGTTGGCCGACCATCGGTGAAGTTGCGGTAGTGCCCAACCTTGGTGGCCACCAGCACATCCTGACGGGGTCCCTTCCAGGAGTCCAAAGCCTGGCGAACCAGTCGTTCATTGGTCTGCTCAGGACCACCTGACTCGTAGTAGGACCAGGCAGTATCCAGATGTCGGCAACCAGCATCCAAAGCCTGATGGATAACGTCGATGGCCGTTGCCTGGTCCGGCTTGCCCTCGATGGACAATCCCATGCAACCCAGTCCGACCGCTGTCGTAGTAAAGGGCCCCAAGGCCCGCATCGACGATGTCATACATGTACTCCCGTCTTGTAGATTGATGCCAGCTTCAATGCCGCCGGCTTCCTATCGAGCTTAGCTTGTGGCCCAGTATCAACGACCGCCGAAGGAACCACCACCGGAGCCGCCACCGGAGCCACCGAAGGAACCACCACCGGAGCCAAACCCACCAATACCACTGCCAGAACTGTTGCCGCTGGCCTGGCCGATCAGGCCGCCGATCTGTTCGAGTCCCTGGGTCAACTGAGTACCCAGATCAACCACCCCGCCTTGGCCAAGCATTGAATTTGCAGCCAATGCTTCAGGGCCACTCACGGAGGAAGCCACCGGAACATTCTGGCTGTAAGGCAGGAAGGTACAGTAGAGCAGGCTCCCGCGCGCATTATTATTCAGCCAGTCGAAGTCGGTCAGTTCAGGGCTGGCCTGTGCCAGCTGAGCGACAACCCGGTCACTTATACCGAAGGCCGCAGCGTAAACCAGGTAGCGGTCCCAGAGCACCAGGTCCTCCACGCCCCGGTGGCTAAAATCGCTGAAGTCCAGCAGATAGCGCCGAAGCCCTGACACCTGACCAGCCATGAGCTGTCCATTCCTGCTGAGCACTTGCCAACTACCATAACGAATGGAGAATGCTGCAACAGCCACCAGAAGCACGGCCAATGGCGCACGTACCAGCACGGTGCCCGGCAGGAATCCAGCCAGCAGGATGAAAGCGGCCAAGAGCACGGCCAGGAAGGGCAAGATCTGTATACCATGACGATAGGCACGCAGGTCAGCATTGTTGGTCTCATACTTGACGGCCTTGTCGAAAGCCTCCAGATAGACCTTGCCATGATTAGCTTCGGTGCTGGAGAAGAGAGCAATCATCTCGTACAGGTCGAAACGTTCATCCTTGGAGCCCATCAGAGCGGAAGCACCTTCCAACATGGTCAGGCAGGCTTCCTCGCTTAAGGACAGGGCCAGGGAGGCTCGATCCTGACTGCAGACCGGATTAATGACCACCTCCATGGACTGCCGTTTGCCTTTGTGGAACAGCGAGCGCATCACCTTAGTCAGGGAACCTCCGCCGGAATTCGCCCGGTCCTCATACTTGACCGGAATCAGAGCGATGGCCCGCTTGGAGGCCAGGGAGAGAATGGTGGCTGACAATTGCCTGCCAATAGGGGATTCTCGGGTCAGCATCAAATCGTTGATAACAGCGGCCACGGCCGGTGACAGATCAGGAGGCTGACGGTAGTAGATAATATCGCCTCGGTACTGAGAGTCTCCATAGGTGCGGAAGGCCTGCCAGAGCATCACTACAATCAGCGCGATAGCAGCTAGGACAGTCAGTACACCAGCCAAAAGTCCGATCCGCGCCCGTCTGGTCTGCTCGGCGTGCCAGTGCTCATACTGCTGGCGCTCCTGCTTGATGATGCGATCACGCGCCGGTTGAGAGTCAGTCCTGACCACCGAGGAAACCCTCTTCGCATCGAAGAGAGCCACCAAATCCAGATGCTGACCTGGCCCGATCCGGTCAGCTGAAAAGTGGATACTGCTGTCATCGTCCACCTGGTAGGAACCCTTGCCAGCGAAATGGAGCCAGGCCTTGGCATCCTTGTCCTTCTCTGTTCCTATAAGCTTGGGAAGCCTGACATCAGCGCTCATATGCTCGACGGAAATCTGGTTGGTGTCGCCCACGGGCTCCCATTGGAATTCAGCCACATCGGGATGGGCAGTAGTGACACCGTGGAAGGTCATGTCGATGCGGAAGCGCCGACCTGAATCCTCGGCAATCTGCGGAATGTTCCAACCCAGCTCCACCTGACACCGGTCCCCCTGGGCGCCGCAGGCGGATCCTTGGTCCGAGTCGCCCGGCTTGTAGGATTCCAATCCTGAGTCCGAGACTGTGCCCATATACCAGGTGCCAGCCATGGTCTTATCCCAGTCGGGAACCTGATCGAGGTTATCAGGATCCGTCGGCGGATCGGCTTGCCTATATGTAGAGCCATTGGTCAGGTCGCGCACGCTTATGTCACTGATGCCCGTCAGCCGGTCAGGCTTGATCTGATAACGCTGGTAGAGCTCCCTCCAGGGACGTTTGTCGCCGTTGTCGTCCTCACGGGAGTTCATGGTTACGGTCAGGTCCTGACTGATGCGCAAATCGCCGTTATCCAGGACCTGGACATCATAGTCCACTGAATCGTATACCAGGTCCGGCCAATTCTTGTTGAAGATAAGCAGAGCAGCGACTATGCACGTCACCAAGGCTGCCACCAAAGCCAGTGCCAAGGCTCGGAAAAAGCGGGAAGTGCTCCAGGAGGGATGGCCTGAGACCGGTTTCCCAGAGGAGGCCACTGGGGCGTTCACTGTCCGAAGTCCACTACGGGCGCCTGGCGGCTACCCTCGTCAGCCTGGAAATACTGGGCCTGACGGAAGTGGAAAAGGGATGCGATGATGTTTGAGGGGACCGTCTCGATGCGGGTGTTGAACTTCTGAACCACATCATTGTAGAACTGCCTGGCGTAGGCGATCTTGTCCTCCAGGTCCTTGAGCTGACGCTGCAAGTCCAGGAAGTTCTGGTTGGCCTTGAGCTCAGGGTAGGCCTCCGCCCGAGCCATCAGAGTGACCAAGGATTGGCCCAGCCGCTGCTCGGCATCGGCACGGGCCTGCATCTGGTCCCCGCCAGCTGTCTGGGCCTGGGCCACGTCGGCGCGGGCCTTGGTCACCTCCTCCAGGACGGAGGACTCGTGTGAGGCGTAGCCCTTGACCGTCTGGACCAGATTGGGCACCAGGTCGGCACGCTGCTTGAGCTGGACGTCAATCTGGGCCCAGCCATTGGCTACTCGGTTGCGCAGATTGACCAAACCGTTGTAAGCCCCGATGCCCCAGATGACCAGCAACACGACCAGCAGGACAATGACGATAAGCACGATCAGTGATACGGACATGCCCTCATTCTCTCACTAAATTCAGAGGAGACAAAAACGGGACCCCGCCCAATGGAACGGGGTCCCGGTATCAGCAGGAATCAGTCCTCACTGTCGAAGGGGTCGAAGTCCCTGCGCACCCGGCGACGGGGACGCTCGGAACGCTCCTCCCTGTCGGCCCGGTACTCGTCGTAGTGCTCGTCGGCCGCATAGCGCGGATTCTCCCTGCGGCCACGATAGCCGCCACGTCCGGAAGAGCGACGCTCATGACGGCCGCCGCGATCACCACGGTCTTCACGCTCGGCACGGCTGCCACGGCTGCGACGCTCGCCACGGCCCCGGCCGCCACGATCCTCGTCATCGTCGCGGGAGACCCGACGACGATCGCGACGGGAGCCACGGTCCTCGTCCTCGAACCAGTCTCCGCCATCCTCATAGTCGCGGTCGCGGCTCTGACGACGGTGCCGGGGACGATCCTCCTGGTCCTCGTCGTCGTAGTAGCGATCATCATGATCTGAGCGAGAGCGGCGCGGTGCCTCATACCGATCCTCGCGCTCGGAGGAACGGCTGCGGCGATCACGACGATCACGGTCGCCACGACCACTGCGATCACGGCGATCACCGCCACGGTCACGACGGTCTGTGCGGCCTCCGCGATCACGGCCTCCTGCGGACTCCTGGTCCTCGAAGCCGGGAACGGCCAGGGAGATCTTGCCGCGGTCATCCACACCCTGGACGATAACCTCGACGGTGTCGCCCTCCTTGAGGACGTCCTCCACGGAGTCGATGCGCTCGCCGTTGGCCAGGTTGCGGATCTGCGAGATGTGCAGAAGTCCGTCGGTGCCCGGTGTCAGGTTGACGAAAGCGCCGAAGCTGGTGATCTTGACCACCTTGCCGTTGAAGGTCTCCCCCGCCTCGGGCACGTGTGGGTTGGCGATCTGGTCGATGACCTCCTTGGCCTTGGCTGCAGCCTCGCCGCCTTCGGAGGCGATGTAGACCGTGCCGTCGTCCTCGATGGAGACGTCGGCGCCGGTGTCCTCCTGGATCTGGTTGATCATCTTGCCCTTGGGGCCGATGACCTCGCCGATCTTGTCAACAGGAACCTGAGTGGTGATGATGCGCGGCGCATAGGGGCTCATCTCGGCGGGCCCGTCGATGCACTCGTTGATGACATCCAGGATGGTGGCCCGGGCTTCCTTGGCCTGCTGCAGGGCGGCGGCCAGGATGTCGGCGGGAATGCCGTCCAGCTTGGTGTCCAGCTGCAGGGAGGTGATGAACTCGGAGGTGCCGGCCACCTTGAAGTCCATATCGCCGAAGGCATCCTCGGCACCCAGAATGTCAGTCAGGGTCTTGTAGGTGGGCCGACCGTCGACCTCGCCCGTGACCAAGCCCATGGCGATGCCCGCCACAGGGGCCTTCAGGGGCACGCCGGCAGCCAGCAGGGACAGGGTGGAGGCGCAGACGGAGCCCATGGAGGTGGACCCGTTGGAGCCAATGGCCTCGGAGACCTGACGGATGGCGTAGGGGAACTCCTCGCGGCTGGGCAGAACCGGAATCAGAGCGCGCTCGGCCAGGTTGCCATGGCCCACTTCGCGGCGCTTGGGCGAACCCACGCGGCCGGTCTCGCCGGTCGAATAGGGCGGCATCTCGTAGTTGTGCATGTAGCGCTTGGTGGTGGGGCCGGACAGGGCATCGATGGTCTGCTCCATCTTCAGCATGTTCAGAGTCGTAACGCCCAGCACCTGGGTCTCGCCGCGCTGGAAGAGGGCGGAACCGTGCACACGGGGCACCACGTCCACCTCAGCGGACAGGGTGCGGATGTCGCGCAGGCCACGGCCATCAATGCGGTAGTCCTGGGTCAGGATGCGACGGCGGACAATCTGGCGCTGAAGCTCCTTGAAGGCATTGCCCAGCTCCTTGTCCTTTTCGGCCTCGTCCATGTCGGTGAACTCGTCGGCCAGAGCCTCGCGGACCTTCTCCTTGATCTCGTGGATTCGATCCTGGCGGGGCAGCTTCTCTGCGATGGACAGGGCCTGGTCCAGGTCGGCATGAGCCACCTGGTCAATGCGGGCATAAAGCTCGTCAGTGTACTCGGGGAAGAGCTGGAAGTCCTTGGTGGGCTTGGCGGCCTTGGCCTTGAGCTCACTCTGGGCCTCGCACAGAACCTTGATGAAGGGCTTGGCAGCCTCAAGACCCTGGGCGACAACCTCTTCGTCGGGCTTGATCTGGCCCTCGTCATAAATCAGGCTCCAGGCGTTCTTGCCGGCACCGGCCTCGATCATGGCGATGGCGACGTCCCCGCCCTCGACCACACGACCGGCCACGACCAGCTCGAAAACGGCGCGCTCGCGCTCGCTCCAGCGCGGGAAGGCCACCCACTGGCCATCGATCAGGGCCAGGCGCAGACCCGAGACCGGACCCTCGAAGGGCAGACCTGAGATCAGGGTGGATGCGGAGGCCGCGTTCAGGGCCAGCACATCGTAGGCATCCTCGGGGTTGACGGCCAGGATGGTCTCCACGACCTGGACCTCGTTGCGCAGGGTGTGCGGGAAGAGGGGGCGCAGGGGGCGATCAATCAGCCGGCAGGCCAGGATGGCCTCGTTTGAGGGCCGACCCTCGCGACGGAAGAAGGAGCCGGGAATCTTGCCCGCGGCATACATCTTCTCTTCCACATCGACGGTCAGCGGGAAGAAGTCGTAGTTCTCCTTGGGGCTTGACCCGGCGGTGGTGGTGGACAGCACCATGGAATCGTCATCAAGATAGGCGGCTACTGCCCCATCCGCCTGCTGGGCGAGACGACCCGTCTCGAAGCGCAACGTGCGCTTGCCATATGATCCGTTATCGATCGTGGCTTCTACAGCCGTGATTTCGGGACCCTCCATAGGGTTCCTCCTTTTGTTTACTGCTTGTTTACTACCTGAGGTCAGGATGCTCGGCGTCGCTTAACTGCCGGAGATCCTTGTACTTCGGTCTGGTCCTGCCGAACCCCATGTCCGGCGATTTTCATTCCTTGCGGACCAGCCTTGCATTTCAATTCGGCACCATCTTCTGCAACCCCATCCCGGGATCGACGGTACCTGGTTCAGTCATGCAAAAGCGCCCGAGCGCTAGGCCCGGGCGAAAGCATGCATATCAGTGGCGCAGTCCAAGACGCTCCACCAGGGAACGGTAGCGGTTGATATCCACCTTCTTGAGGTAATCCAGCAACCGACGACGATGACCGACCATGAGCAGCAGACCACGACGTGAATGATGATCGTGCTGATGCTGCTTGAGGTGCTCTGTCAGGTCGGAGATTCGCTTGCTCAGCAGAGCCACCTGGACCTCGGGGGAACCGGTATCGCCCTCGTGGGTCGCGTATTCCTTGACGATTGCCTGCTTCTGCTCACTCGTAAGAGCCACGGCTCCTCCTCTTGCATTCTTCCGTTACGCGGTGCACCAGCCCTATGCTGAAGCGCTCTCGATCCGCGGGCGAAACACGCCAAAAATCCATTATACACAGCGATGGGACCGGAGGCGGAAATGGAAGGAGGAATGGATTCATCCCCGACGAACTCGGTGATGAGGTCAGGCCGCGGTGATCAGGCCTCCGAAGAGGACGATGGCGATGGCCGCCAGCTCGATGATGAAGAATAAGGAGAGGGCGGACCAGCTGTGGGTCAACGTGTTCCAGGGGGAATCCTTGCGCACACAGACCAGGATGGCTACGAAGACGACCGCAAAGACCGCCACGCCCAGGCCAGCGGCGATGATGCCCAGATTGGCCGCGTTGGCCAGGATGGCCTGATGCTGGTAGACCACGAAGGTGCTGTACCAGAAGTTCATCTTGAGCAGGCAGAGGCCGGCGATCAGCTGTTCGGCGGCCAGGCCCAGCACGAAGACCACCCGCCAGAACCAGGAGGACGACTCGATGATGGACATGCCGATCCCCATAAAGGTCAGCACGGTCACCGTCCAGGCAATCAGGGCTATGCCGCGCGGGTCCAGGACCGAGGCATAGTGGAGCACGCCCTGGGTGTGGTTGATGGCCAGCGAGCGCCCGTATCCATATGGAATGACGATGGCCAAGAGGACCGCCAGCGCGAAGACGACCCAACGGACCGGGCGGGCACGGCGCTGCTCAATCTCAGCCAGAGAATATTCCGAATCCGGAATAGTCGCTTCAGGGTGGGCCGAAACCTTGTTCACAGCAGTCGCATCATCCAGGTGCAATGGCACAGATGCAGAATCGGCTGAAGCGCTTCTGCCAGATTCCGCGCCACCTGCATCGTCGAATTGCTCCATCGGCGACCACACCTCCAAGTCCGCTACTCGTGGACACATCGCATACAAGCTTATACCGGGCGGCACACCCGCGCCTAGGAATGAGAGAATGGCATGAAAATGATCGGTACTATACCAAAGCAGCAACTCATACTTATGTTTTTGAGGAGCAGAATTTATAAAAGAGTTCTTAGGGAAGAACTGATTTAATACATATTCCAGCTAAGAGGCAGTGCTGTCTGGTTAATTCAAAGTAGCGCGATTAGTTTTCCGTTTTAGGCTTCCACGTAGGAGGCAATGCATTTGCCGCAGGCAGAGAGCCGTTCGTAACAGTATTCCCAATCCACACTCCCACGAAGAGAGCGTCCGTTCTCATTGCCTTAGTGGGCCCAAGACTGGGCATTTCAATCCACACTCCTCGTGAAGGAAGCGACCCATGGATGGTGAAAACTTTGCCTTTGCATTGATATTTCAATCCACGCCCCCACGAAAGGAGTGGCCACTGGTAATCCTCGATCATATGTAGGCCTCCCAATTTCAATCCACGCTCCCGTGAAGGGAGCGACCTGCTCTATAAGCCGTTTGCCTTCGTGTTGAAAATTTCAATCCACGCTCCCGTGAAGGGAGCGACCTCCCTGGCCAAAAGAGGGTTCAATGTCCTGGTATTTCAATCCACGCTCCCGTGAAGGGAGCGACCCCCGTCCGAAGCCGCGTTGCGGGGCACCACCTTATTTCAATCCACGCTCCCGTGAAGGGAGCGACGTAGAGCATTCTTACCATATTTGAAAGTATAAGCATTTCAATCCACGCTCCCGTGAAGGGAGCGACTAAAGACCCCAGCAAACCAACCACCGGCACCGCTATTTCAATCCACGCTCCCGTGAAGGGAGCGACCCGGCCGGATGTATCGCACTAGCGCACCGGTCAGATTTCAATCCACGCTCCCGTGAAGGGAGCGACATTGATTCAAACCGTTGTACATACTGATATGCGAATTTCAATCCACGCTCCCGTGAAGGGAGCGACCCTTATCCCGGAACAGCTCCGGCTCCACGCCAAGATTTCAATCCACGCTCCCGTGAAGGGAGCGACACCACCAAGGACGGGCTGCGCGAGAACAGATATAATTTCAATCCACGCTCCCGTGAAGGGAGCGACAACCACCATCAACAACCTGGCGGGCACCCCGATATTTCAATCCACGCTCCCGTGAAGGGAGCGACATTAAAGGTGTATCAAGAAAGATACATGGATGAAAGATTTCAATCCACGCTCCCGTGAAGGGAGCGACCACCCTGATCCACCATGGTCGTGACGGATTTGATATTTCAATCCACGCTCCCGTGAAGGGAGCGACTCACTCCGTAGTAGGAAAAGTACGGATTGTGGATATTTCAATCCACGCTCCCGTGAAGGGAGCGACGCTGATTGATTATGCACAACAGCAGAACATCGTATTTCAATCCACGCTCCCGTGAAGGGAGCGACTCCCATCCAGGCAAGCAGCACAGCCGCAGCCAGCAATTTCAATCCACGCTCCCGTGAAGGGAGCGACCTGGACCCAGGCGAGCATGACGACCCAAAGACCGGATTTCAATCCACGCTCCCGTGAAGGGAGCGACTTCTGCGTCGGATGCAGGGCGTTCGGCTCCCATGGATTTCAATCCACGCTCCCGTGAAGGGAGCGACACTTGTGAGGGTCGGGCGCGTACAGGATCAGCGTATTTCAATCCACGCTCCCGTGAAGGGAGCGACCCCCATAATGGGCCTCTTTCTCTCGGTGTAATACAATTTCAATCCACGCTCCCGTGAAGGGAGCGACAAATTTCGTCAAATATAATGTAGCGAACGTTGGGATTTCAATCCACGCTCCCGTGAAGGGAGCGACAGGCCATCGGCAGCCTCATGAGCCGCGAAGAACAATTTCAATCCACGCTCCCGTGAAGGGAGCGACATGGAATAGCCCCGCCGATGAGCGGGGCCGGTTATTTCAATCCACGCTCCCGTGAAGGGAGCGACCCCCGACAGCCGGGACACCCACGCCGGGCCGGTATTTCAATCCACGCTCCCGTGAAGGGAGCGACCCCCACACGCGGCACAGACCGCGTTATAGCCTATATTTCAATCCACGCTCCCGTGAAGGGAGCGACTATATGAGCATTCGGTCACCATATACCTGAGTCATTTCAATCCACGCTCCCGTGAAGGGAGCGACCTTGGATTGTGTCTTATCCTCACTGCTTGACCTCATTTCAATCCACGCTCCCGTGAAGGGAGCGACTGGCAAACCTTTGGACAGAGTACCCGTATCTCAGAATTTCAATCCACGCTCCCGTGAAGGGAGCGACCGTGCTGGGCCTTTAATTTACGTAGCTGTGCGCGATTTCAATCCACGCTCCCGTGAAGGGAGCGACTTCGATGATGTGTGCATATACCGCATGGTCAGGATTTCAATCCACGCTCCCGTGAAGGGAGCGACCTTCGTATCGAAGTTCCTGGCTATCATATCAACGATTTCAATCCACGCTCCCGTGAAGGGAGCGACGGAGCGGGAACTACCGGGACGCGAAGGCCAGGCTATTTCAATCCACGCTCCCGTGAAGGGAGCGACATTTTGGCAAAAGCGACCAGGTAGTGCTCCCCATATTTCAATCCACGCTCCCGTGAAGGGAGCGACGAGTAGTCCGGAAATGACTGTCAGACGGCGCATAATTTCAATCCACGCTCCCGTGAAGGGAGCGACTTGGTAATGGTATGCGCGGCAGTCACGGCACCCAGATTTCAATCCACGCTCCCGTGAAGGGAGCGACTTTCGACCGTATCACCAAGCGGGTCACGATAACGATTTCAATCCACGCTCCCGTGAAGGGAGCGACCTCTGCCTTGATGATGGTGATGCTCGGGTCCATATTTCAATCCACGCTCCCGTGAAGGGAGCGACGCATAACCGCCTGACGAATAGATACTAGTCAGCGTATTTCAATCCACGCTCCCGTGAAGGGAGCGACCGGCGAACGCCTTGCAGGCGGCCATCGACCAGGTATTTCAATCCACGCTCCCGTGAAGGGAGCGACCAGCGTGGACGGCAAGGTCGTCTACCCCGGCCAATTTCAATCCACGCTCCCGTGAAGGGAGCGACATCCACGGTCCGGCTGGTAGGAACTGTAGGGCGATTTCAATCCACGCTCCCGTGAAGGGAGCGACCATATTGCCTTTCCCTATAATGTGTTCTTTCCTTATTTCAATCCACGCTCCCGTGAAGGGAGCGACAGATTTTTCATCATCACTGACAAGGGTGCAATAATTTCAATCCACGCTCCCGTGAAGGGAGCGACTTTTTTCGTTACCAACACCCGGGGTTATATCGGATTTCAATCCACGCTCCCGTGAAGGGAGCGACCGTTGACGGCGCAACGGCGATAGCCAACGCCGGATTTCAATCCACGCTCCCGTGAAGGGAGCGACAATGATGTCTGAGCTTAGTATGACGATACCGGAAATTTCAATCCACGCTCCCGTGAAGGGAGCGACGGCAAATGGCGCCTTTGGGATAGCGAGCATAAGAATTTCAATCCACGCTCCCGTGAAGGGAGCGACCTGCACCTTGGCCATCAGATAGCGGTTCTGCTTCTATTTCAATTCACGCTCCCGTGAAGGGAGCGACCGGTGCTGATGCCGGTCGTGTAGCTGGTGTTCTGATTTCAATCCACGCTCCCGTGAAGGGAGCGACTGAAATCCTTCCCCGGACAGGAGAAGGCGAACGAATTTCAATCCACGCTCCCGTGAAGGGAGCGACAATAGCAACAAACCATTTCAATCCCACTCCCTGGCATTTCAATCCACGCTCCCGTGAAGGGAGCGACCGGTCGGCTACTATACCGATGGCCAGCCGAGACGATTTCAATCCACGCTCCCGTGAAGGGAGCGACCTCCACCACCGTGCCTGTCTCCATGCTGATGCTATTTCAATCCACGCTCCCGTGAAGGGAGCGACGACTTCGGATATTGACACTACGTCTGACACGGTATTTCAATCCACGCTCCCGTGAAGGGAGCGACCATCATCAGGGTCAGGGTAGATACCAAGAGCAGCATTTCAATCCACGCTCCCGTGAAGGGAGCGACCCCGATCCCACGCCGCCGATGTCAGCTCAGAAGCAAATTTCAATCCACGCTCCCGTGAAGGGAGCGACACACGCCCGGACACCCTATTTTTGTATTCCATCGCATTTCAATCCACGCTCCCGTGAAGGGAGCGACAGGAAGGGCGTTAAGTCGGCAGATCGGTCGCAGTATTTCAATCCACGCTCCCGTGAAGGGAGCGACCCGGGGATTTTCGAGTGCCGTAGACGCTGTTAAATTTCAATCCACGCTCCCGTGAAGGGAGCGACTTTTTCGTCCAACAAACCCAAGGATATATCGGTATTTCAATCCACGCTCCCGTGAAGGGAGCGACTTGAGCCAAGGTAGTAGCTTGCTGGGCCTCCTTATTTCAATCCACGCTCCCGTGAAGGGAGCGACTTGCACCTGCCCATCAGCGCCACTGGGCTGCGCGAATTTCAATCCACGCTCCCGTGAAGGGAGCGACACAAACCATTTCAGCACTCCCGTCAGCGCGGGCAGATTTCAATCCACGCTCCCGTGAAGGGAGCGACTTCTGCCTTCGACTTCCTGCGCGTCCTTGGGGCTATTTCAATCCACGCTCCCGTGAAGGGAGCGACCTCGCGCGAGTTACATCAGCAAAAAGATAATCTATTTCAATCCACGCTCCCGTGAAGGGAGCGACGCTCATGCGGCCACCCCCATGTCTTTCTTGTCAAATTTCAATCCACGCTCCCGTGAAGGGAGCGACAGGCGGCCAGGCTCACATGCCTGCCGTCCGGACTATTTCAATCCACGCTCCCGTGAAGGGAGCGACCAGAGCTTGCCTCCAGAAGCTCACCGACCTGCTATTTCAATCCACGCTCCCATGAAGGGAGCGACTATAGCCTCGTTGCTTCATGCTGTCAGTAATGTATTTCAATCCACGCTCCCGTGAAGGGAGCGACACGGCTGGAATCCTGCGGGAGCTTGGACGCATGAATTTCAATCCACGCTCCCGTGAAGGGAGCGACGACACAGCACATCGGGCTGATCGATTTCCTACATATTTCAATCCACGCTCCCGTGAAGGGAGCGACCAAACGAAGATCGGGCAGACAAACGGGTTTTCCGATTTCAATCCACGCTCCCGTGAAGGGAGCGACTGGATGCGCGCCGCTCGAGGGTTGCGGGCCAGGATTTCAATCCACGCTCCCGTGAAGGGAGCGACCAACTCTTTGGCCTTATTCAGTTCCGACTTTGAAATTTCAATCCACGCTCCCGTGAAGGGAGCGACTATTACAATCCCAAAACTAAAGGTGAAACAATCATATTTCAATCCACGCTCCCGTGAAGGGAGCGACCAGGGCAGGTCGAACGGCAGATCCAGCCATCGCATTTCAATCCACGCTCCCGTGAAGGGAGCGACCGGATATCGCCTGCCATTTGGCATCCCACCAGTCGATTTCAATCCACGCTCCCGTGAAGGGAGCGACCAAGCGCCGGACCAGTTGCCGCGCAGGACGTCGAGATTTCAATCCACGCTCCCGTGAAGGGAGCGACGTGTCGAGGTCTGGCCGGTGTACCGCGCAATGTATTTCAATCCACGCTCCCGTGAAGGGAGCGACCCTCATTGCCGGTGGCGCCAACGACACGGCCCAATTTCAATCCACGCTCCCGTGAAGGGAGCGACGCGTGGTGACCACGGTCAGCGGGGTCTCCTACTGCATTTCAATCCACGCTCCCGTGAAGGGAGCGACCCGACACGGCCAGCGGCGCCAGCAGGCACGCCATATTTCAATCCACGCTCCCGTGAAGGGAGCGACTCGGATAGGTGTATGGAATCGGTGTCGGAATACATATTTCAATCCACGCTCCCGTGAAGGGAGCGACGTGGGTATTACGTGTCCCAGCCCGCCACGATAGGCATTTCAATCCACGCTCCCGTGAAGGGAGCGACTCCGGCTTGAGGGTCGCCCCGGTGAGCATGACGGATTTCAATCCACGCTCCCGTGAAGGGAGCGACAAGCGTGATACGTACTCGCTCACTGATAAAGCATTATTTCAATCCACGCTCCCGTGAAGGGAGCGACGTTTCACGGGCACGGGGTGACACCACTACCCACCAATTTCAATCCACGCTCCCGTGAAGGGAGCGACACATCTGTGGACAAAACTGTGGATAAACCAGCAATTTCAATCCACGCTCCCGTGAAGGGAGCGACTGGTCAGGATGGCCCAGCTATGACGACGCTATCATTTCAATCCACGCTCCCGTGAAGGGAGCGACTCACAGACGATTCGGGCAGAAGCCTGGTGCTGGATATTTCAATCCACGCTCCCGTGAAGGGAGCGACCCACTGTCACGGTTTTTTGGATACCGATAGGGCGTATTTCAATCCACGCTCCCGTGAAGGGAGCGACACGAGAGCGGCAAGAGATCCATCACACCAGAAGATATTTCAATCCACGCTCCCGTGAAGGGAGCGACCCACGCCCCACGGGCTCGCGCTCAAAACAGCTTGATTTCAATCCACGCTCCCGTGAAGGGAGCGACTCGCTGGCCCCGGTCTTCGCCAGAGGCTCCACGAAATTTCAATCCACGCTCCCGTGAAGGGAGCGACATGCCCTTTGCAGGCCGGCTAATACGTGACTTTCGATTTCAATCCACGCTCCCGTGAAGGGAGCGACCGTCGAGAGTAGTCGGGTCGCCTTGGCTCATGGTATTTCAATCCACGCTCCCGTGAAGGGAGCGACCAGATACCATACTGAGTTGATACCTCACCTGAGCCATTTCAATCCACGCTCCCGTGAAGGGAGCGACTTGAACACATCCTCCATATGTTCGTTTTCGTCCACATTTCAATCCACGCTCCCGTGAAGGGAGCGACAAGGATAGTGACATGTCCAGAGTCGTCGGCCTGGTATTTCAATCCACGCTCCCGTGAAGGGAGCGACACTTTTAAGCCTGAACAGTTATCCATTTTTGGCAATTTCAATCCACGCTCCCGTGAAGGGAGCGACAGCACAATGATACATCCGATGACCAATATACGATCAGCTTTAAATGGCTGACGACTCCTAACAGCCCAAACCAGGTACCCAGATTCTGTTTCTAGTCGAGCAATTGAGATGATGCTTCAAGTTGATAACATCACTATTCAGTTATCAAACAACTGTTCATCCGATTCACTAAAATTCTAGCTTCCTTCGTATGAATAGCTGTCTGATTTGAAATGCGAAAAGAACTCAGCTCAAAAACATGTGAAATTAAGACCGTATATCGTCATGAAGTAAAGTTTTGCGGCGCGAAGAATCTGGTGAATACATGATTGCTAGCGTTTCGCGCCAACGATGATCCACAACAACAGTCAACATACTGCACTGTTTACAGAATTACACCAGCCATCTAGCTATCGTCTAATTTCCGCGGCTCAAACAAAACAGTAAAATCAAAGTCACACAATTCTATAACATCATCACTTGATCAACAGGGATATGACGCCTCACCCCGTAGTAATGGATTCTGCGCGAGTATCTGGCACCCAGGTCATACAAGATCAAGCTGTCTTCCTGAGGATTGATCAACGTCATCAGCCGCTGTTTTAACAGCTCACGGTCGGCGGGAGTGACCACGCATTCGAACACACTATTTTGCACACGCTGCCCAAACTTCATGCACTCATGGCCGACCTGTCGCAGCCGTCTCCGGCCGGCCGCCTCACAGGTGTCGACATCATAGGCAACAACCACCATCATTATTGTTTCACCCTACTTCCAAAACATTGGCGGATAGGCATCCATATCCCCGCGTATATATCTAGCCAGCAATAATGCCTGTACATATGGCACCAACCCCCACGGCACTTTCTCCTTAAGGAAGGGGTGCATGATTTGCTCATTCTTGCGCTTCTGCCAGGCTGAAAGCACCTGCTTCCTCCCCTTGTCGTTAAGATAAGTTCCTCCGTTCTCTCGAACCTCAAAATCTTCAGCCTTAACCACATGGGTGTTGACCAGAGACAAAGCCAGCCGATCCGCAAAGATTGGACGCAATTCCTCAACAAGGTCCAAAGCCAGCGAAGATCTACCTGGCCTGTCTGTATGCAAGAACCCGACGTAAGGATCAAGGCCGACACCTTGAAGTGCAGAACGACAATCTCCAGAGAGTAACACGTAGATAAATGAGAGCAAGGCATTCATCCTATCCATCGGTGGCCTTCGGCTACGCTGCTCGAAGTAGAAATCATCCTTATTCGTGAGGATGAGATCGTCAAAGGCATAAAAGTAGCACCTCGCCGCTTCTCCCTCCACACCACGAACCGAATCTGGCGTTTGGCAGCCATTCAATTCCTGCAAGGCTGCCAACAGACGGGCACTCTGCTCTTTGACACGAGGCACATTGATCCGTAAGGCGTGGTCTCGGGTAGCACGCTCCAGCACCTGTCGCGCATTGAATATCTTGCCCATGACGAACGAGGCTGCAATCGAACAGACCTCGTTATCGTCATCGGCCATGTGATATTGACGGCGTCGCAAAAGCACATTTCTGTTAGCCTCTCCAAGCACTGACCCATAGTATTTGCCCTGAGGGGAGTAGAAGGCGAACGAGACACCAAATTCATTACACTTTCCCAGCAAGGCTGGCGAAGCACCCTTGTAACTGAAGCAAAGAATAGACTCCAAGGCACGCAGTGGTATCCGTCCCATGACGCGATCGTCCTCATTCACCACAACGTTCTCCTGCTCTAGGGAAAGGTAGGCATCCTCTGTAGTGACAAACAAGGTGTTTAACATCTGTCTCAATGGATCATCGCTTCCCTCCGGCGCTTTTCCTCAATAAACTCTCATTGCCCAAGTTACCCCTACAACTCTTTCAAGGTCTTTCGAATGTAGCCAGCAGCGGATGACTTATGCACAAGTTCAGGCAGGCAGATATCTTTCAATGAGCATGACCGGCACCCCGTCTTTGGCTTCACCTTGGGAGTATGACCTCGCCGATAAAGGTCCCGCATCTGTGCCAGATCATGGACTACCTGAGCGCGAAGATCATCATTGAGCTCGACCAATTCACGACGCTTGGTCCGCTGATAGAACAATGCCCCCTGGCTGATGCTGCAAGAGAGCATTTCTTCCAAACACATAGCTTCGCCACACAATTGCAAACGATCAGCATTATTGACCTTGCTGGAACCATGCTTGTACTCAACAGGATAGGGTTTCCAACGTCCTCTCCTGCCTATCAACGAAACTCCATCCTGAGCTGCGTGAAATTCGACGATGTCACAATCGCCGACGACTCCCAACTTTCGGGAGAATACACGCAGATCGCGCAGTATCAAGGTGTCGCCGCGTTTTTCAGAAGCGTGATAGTCGTGAGCACGTCGGTGTTCGAAGTCTCCTGCATATGTTCTGGTGTTGTCACGCCATTGCTCCTCTATGTGGATCAATGCCCATTGGCGCTTGCAGAACTCAAAATGCTGAATGCCAGACAGGGCCAGCCATTCATCCTCAGGATATTCGGCCGGCCCTGTGGCCATGGACAAGTCCATGGAATTATCACTCATTGCAGTATTCTCAGCCATCCACCATTTCAGTCAGTTCAACCGACTGCGGAATAGCTGAAGTATCGACGGTCACATCGTAATCCGAGAAGCTGCGCGGGGTCTCGACCTCAGGCTTATGAGCCACATGAATGCTATCGAACAGCTTATAGGAAGGAGCATCGCCAAGATCGTTGCTGTGCTTGAAGACGTAGAGCTTGCGAACGGCCATCTTGCCCCTAGCTGCAGAATGATCAAACTCGAACATATTGAGAATGGCCTGCCAAAGCATGGCCAGGTCTTCCTCGCTAAACCCGGTGGTCTTTTGTGCAAGCTTGGCATTCACATAGCCATCAGCACGGTATAAACCATAAGGAACAATTGACTTGTTGCCCATCTCGTTGTTCTTGTTCTCTTGGTCTTTTTCCGTAGTAATGGCCACCCTGGTGATGGTGACAGACTGCGGGAAAATCGGATCGATAGATCTCGAGAATCCAAGTTGCACAGGACCACGCACCTGGCCACAGGCCAACCCGCCCTTGACGAAGGTGGTCATCACCGCGCCAAACGTTCTGATATCGAAGAAATTGGAGCACATGTAATCGAGGATTAATCTATCCAGCTCGCCATTTTCTTTCTTGGCCTTTTTTAAAGCCTTCCCGATACTGTCCATATCGGGATCCCCATTGACGCCAACCGCTTTTAGCGCCTCAGCATCGAGGCGGTTCAGCGGAACCTGCTGCTTGATATAAATACGCCAGGGCGCCTTATCCCCGTTAATTAACTGCACATAGTTACGTATCTTCCTCTTCAGGCAAACATCAGTAACAATTCCAATCCCTGTCTCACTATCGGTTCGTGGCATATTGCCTGATTCCGGATCTCCGTTGGGATTGCCATTCTCAACATCATAGAGAATGGAGAAATCGTACCTATTTTGGATAGCCTTGGCAGTTTGCTCACTCATTTACAATTCCTTCTTCCTTGTTAGTTTCCTTATTGTCGTCCTTGTTCTTGCCCTTGTAGCGCTCCTGAGTCTCGAAATAATATCCGAGCTGGAAAGCACCCTGTTCAGGCAGCGATAACCTTGTCGGGAAGTTCTCGCCGATTCTGGTCATCAGATCTGCAATACGCTTGGTATAGTAAATGCGCGTTCCCGTCGACAGTTTTCGCAGGTGCTTTTTCGCCAAATCGCCCAAGTGCGGGAAAACCACGGCGGGCATGGTCGATGCATTAGTAAAGAACCGGTCACCAATCGTGGTATTGATACCAGGATTCGCAGCATGTTGTATGTCCTCGTACAGGGCGAACAGCCGTCCTAGGACATAGGGCACATTGGTGCTTTCTTTGTTGATGGACACTTGCAATACCTCCTTAGGGCATTGGTTGTTTTGATGACGAAGAAAATACGCTTTGATGATTGCCGCCTTGGCGCGGGGCACTTCATGCTCAACGCCAATGCGGTTCTCGACAGCAGTCAGGAGCGACGTAGGATAGGGCGCACCTGTAAGAATGGCCTTAAATAGGTCGGAAACTGTACGGGGGGAAGCTGGAATCCTCTTTTTCCCACCAGCGGCAGATGGCACAGTTTGCGCAAGGAGCATCCACACAGGTAGATCGTGACGTTTATCAAATTTCGGTCGTTCGATATCCAAATCTGCATAATGACGACGTACATGTTCCATGTAACTGCCATAAGTGTCCTTCAAGAAGAAGGACACCGAAAGCCTGGCCGCATTAGGGGCAAGCCCAAGGATGTAAAAATGCTCATCTGGATTAAGCCTGACACCATTGAAATCAACGGGGTTCCCTTTAGATAAGGCCGTGACAGTGGCTATTAAATCCTGTTGGTCAACCCCTGCAGCGCCTTCAATGCACAAGTTCATCTCAGCTGAGTACTCAGCCTGTCCTGACTCTGCCCAGGAAACAATCGTCAAGGAACCATCATTTACAGTTCTTGTATACTGATCGTCTTTCAGCACAGTATTTAAGGCTGTAGTATAAGCAAAGGCTTCACGTTTGCTCATAGGAGCATTTTGATCCTGCTTTTTGTTGTAGGAAAGATATGCTGGCGCGTTAAAAGACACTAGTGCTGATCCACTGGATTGTGCGTTGCGGACGCCTCTGATATTTGGATGAGTAAGAGCAGGGACGACAGCTTGGCCTGAAACAACACTTTGCATGGTTTCAGAACCAGCGGCCGTTTCACCACTGTCCTCGTCATCCGAAGAGAACCATGAATCCCAGTATTTCTGCATGGTTCGGTTTTTAGATAAAGGTAAGCCGTTAAAGCAGAGGACAAAATTACCGGTTAAGGCCTTCTTCCAGTCCCCTTCACCCAAATTCTCCTCTACAACTGCCGCTTGAGGCGTACGGGAGAAGAAAGCGAGTACTGCACGGGCTTCAGCTTCATCGGCATTTGCGAGCACTTGTCGATGCAATTCAGCAGCAGCTGCAAAGCGTTTGGCTGCTTTGTTTGTTGCACCGTTGGCATCTGCACCAAGCAGGTAAGAGGAGTTGTCACAGAGGAAATTGGCCTGAATCTTCACTGTCCGCAATGCATGTGCTGGGACAGACATCATACGTCTGAACTGCTTGTTCTTTGTCAATGTCCCAAACGGAATGACGTGCGTTATAGTCCCATCATCCGCTATGTCCAGTCCCCACGGAACATTTTCAACGCTGTATCCATACCGCGGTGCCTGGCCAGCCTCCACCAGCCGATCGTAAAGTCTAACTAGTTCGCCGATCATGAGCTCACCTTCGGATCAGTTGCATCCAGCACACCGTTAATCAGCTCAGCCCTGAAAAACATAGGTTGCGGGTCCGCAGGGTCTCGATAGTCCATGTCATATAACATGTACCCCAGATCCCGACGACCGTTTTCGAATCCCTTGGGCTGGCCCTTATCGACATCCCAAAGCCGAAAATCGACAGGGAACTCCCGGGTTCCAAAATAAGGGTGATGATAGTATTGCCCGTTCTGAGCCCGCCTATTGAACATGCTGATGAACTTAGCCGGCGTATCCCCAGCGGCAGCTTTACTATTCATATCAAAGTGCGCCTCAATCACATAGTGAACATCCCGCAAAATGGTGGAAGCACGCTGCTGAATGTCTGAGGAAGCATAGATCGCGCTGTCTTTGGACGGATCATTGATCATCGACCTGATAGTATCGGCCGAAATCACGCTGCTGACCTCATTGCGACGAACACTGGTGAACCTGATCGGATTCATAACCACGATCCTGTCAATCCGCCAGACCATGCCCGGATGCCAGAACACAGCCTCCAGAATCCCCCGTGCCGCCGATGGCGTCATCACGTCGTACGAGACCCTCTCTACTTTCATTTCTGGTCTGGTGAAGAGGGCGTACGGACCCCAGACCTCAAGTTGTACTGTCATTGGTCTCCTTTCCTGTTGGCGGTATTGCCAATTACGATTCAGTTATCAATACAGCAGACCGTTTTGAGGCAACTGATCTTCATCGACTTGCAGACCTGTAGCACTGTCGTACATGCCCATGTCCAGCAGAACAAATGCATCGTCATCCGACCTGGCACCATGCTCAGCCAGAGCGGATATCTTCCCAGCCTCTTTGAGTCTGTCCAGCTGTCTAGGCCAGACATTGACCGCGTACCGGCCCAATCTGCGGAACAGCCCTCGCGTATAGCAACGAGGATCAGTCAGCTGGGCACACAGGGCGCTCGCTTCTTCATTGACTGGTATATAGACGGGAACAGTTGGCGTATCAATCAGCTTGAAAAGCTCAGCAATCTGAGCGAACGGCATACGGCATCCTGATATTCCACGCTCATGAGCCTTTAGAATCTGACGTTGATCGAGACTCTCGTCCCCACGCATTCCAAAGAGCCTGGTGAAGTATTCATGAATCGCTTTTGACGATGCCAGGTCAGCATTGCCTTCCCGCACCAAATCGAAAGCCAGCATATTCTGTTTCAAAAATGAAACTTGCCCCTCATCAGTGGAAAAAACATGGACCAATGAGGCATCCGCATCACGTCGACCTTCTCTATTGCAACGGCCAGCTGTCTGAAGAATCGAATCAAGACCAGTCTGTTCCCTATACGCCTCAGGAAAATCGACATCCACTCCGGCCTCTATTAGAGACGTGGATACGACCCTGCAAGATTCTCCTTGGGCGAGGCGATCCCGTATCTGCTTCAGCAAACGTTCCCTGTCATAGGCACATTGCAGTGTAGTCAGGCAGAAAGTGCCGTCTTCAAAGCCATGCTTTCGCACCATTCCGGAGATGTACTGCGCTTCCTTACGTGTGTTGACCACGCACAGAACCTGATTATGACCTTCTACTGCTTCAGCCATCTCATCCATGTTCTTATGACCGTCATCGACGATTCGGTTGCGCCGGAATTCCGAGCGCTCTTTTTCGCTCAATGGCGCAATTTCTGGAATTGCCAGAGTTGGAAGTCGAAGAGCCTGGGCAAACAGATCCTGCAAGGCCGGCTGTGTGGCTGTACACAGTACCGCAGTGACGTGATAATTGGTAACCAGCTCAGCAATGGCCTGTACACACGGTTTTAGCTGAGGCAAGGGCAAGGTCTGGGCCTCATCGAAGATCACAACAGAGTTAGCTATGTTGTGAATCTTCCTGAGTTTAGAGGCCTTGTTGGCGAACAGGCTTTCGAAAAACTGCACAGCAGTGGTTACGATAACCGGCATGTTCCAGTTCTCGGCCGCAAAACTGCGATGCAAATCGTTTGCTGTAAGCTCGTCTTCCTCTTTTAATTGGAAAGCAGCATCTGCATAGTGCGGCAGAACCGCATCTGGCCCAAGGAGGGTTTCGAATTCCTTTACCGTCTGGTCGATGATTGACGTGTAGGGCACGACGTAAATAACCCTATCCATATGGTGTGTTTTGGCATGTTCAAGCGCGAACGTAAGCGAGGAATCAGTCTTGCCGCCGCCTGTGGGAGCGGTCAGCGTGTATAGACCTGGTTTCCATTCAGGATCGGCTCCGTGAGTAAGACAGTCACGCAATATGGCATTACGCTTTTCATTCAACGACGTACTCGCCTTCGCCGACAGGAAGGACTCAGCCCTGCGTTCCATGATTTCAGCAAGCGCCATGATTCTGATCGACTGATGCTCACGCAGCTGCCCAGCTAGCGCTTTGCTTATTTCGCGTAATTCCTGTGGAGGCGGCATAATAGAGCTGGACAGACGATCAGGACCGAGATCCTGAAGCAGCTGCTCGAGAAATGGCGATTCATCGCGCTCTACTTTGCCATTGACAAAGAACTCAGCATCCAGCCGATCCGCATCCACTAGTGCTGATTCGTGCATACGGATACGCATCATGTCCGAGAAATGTGAGCCCAAAGAAGCGAGCGGCTTGACTTCGGGAAGGGTAATCTCATCCTTCCAATGCGAGGCATCAGGGTTGGGACGCTTCATTCTGCCGACCAAGGTGCTTGAATTCTCGGTATCAATACGATTGCCAAAATCCGGCAAACCAGCATGATGTCCTGCGATGGCAAACATGGCTTCTTGAAGATGAAGCTTATACGCTACTTTCATCCCGTATGAAGAGTGGTTGACATTACTGCTCATCATAGGCCTCCCTGATCATCCTCTGGAATTCATCCGAATACTTGCCTATGTCATGAAGAAGGCCTGTGTCCAGGCCCATATCAGCCTGATCCTGGTCATACGGATAACCGGCCAGTCGGCCAGCGAAGGCTGCATCAAGACATCCCGTCATCACCAGATGCTGCACGCAGACTTCAAAACCATGATCTTTCGAGGTGCGGGCCAGATATTCGTCTATCTCATTGCCTTCGGTCGTCATCTAAACATCCTGCCAGAGGATAGATCGCAATTACTTTGGGTATCGTTTGCCAAGCGCAAACCAAAGACCCACTTAGGCAGGTAGGCATCTTCGAATCTGAGCACAACCATCTTAACCATCAACCCTTCTCCCTCGTATGGGCGAACAACTTCGTTCTTTTAATCGAAGATAATACCTTTATCCGATAATGTCAATTCGGTCTCTGACCGTTCTAAAGAGATACTGCGTACACGTATTAATAGCTGAAAGTTTAAGCGCAGCATATTAAAAGGTAAAACAAAAGGCCCATCAGTCAATACTGATGAGCCCTTTTATAAGAACGGTCAGAAGACCATTTCAACCCTCGCCTCATGGCGACTTAATCCGTCTATGCATGTTATGCCAATCTCATCTACAGAGCACATACTATACAGACCAGATGCAATTATCCATAGGAGTCTCTTAACTACAGCTGGACTATGAAACATAACGGACTTCACCAAGATACTCTTCATTACGGAATATGTACTTGACGCGGTCATCGATTTAATCCATCATTTACAATATTTACAAAGTACGGCGGCGGTACTCCATAGGAGACATACCTACTTTTGACTTAAAAGCGCTGCAAAAGACGGACAGCTTGGAATACCCGCAATTCAGAGCTATCTGCTCGACAGGCTTGGAGGAATTGCTGAGCATGCTTCGAGCCGAATTGATGCGCGCGTCCATAACATAGGCATGAGGCGTATAACCGGTTGCCTTTTTGAATACCCTAATGAAGCTGCGCTCCCCCAGGCCAGTCATAGCGGCAAGCTGATGAAGATCGAGGGGCTCATCCAGATGATTGGCAATATATGTCATCACCATTTGAATGTCATGGCCGCTCCTGTCAACGTCACCCTGTCCGATCGGCGCATCAACGAACCAGGTCAGTATGTCCGTCACATATTTCGCAAGCATTGTTTCGGATAAATAGGTGCCGGACCGAAATATGTTGTAAATGGTCTTTAACGGATGCAATGCCTTTTCATCCTGCTCCAGGGCGAAGATCGGCCCTCGCTTGGCAATTATCTGCTGATAATAAAACCGGGCCGCCTGACCATCGAAATGCATCCAAAGCATCTCTGTCGGCCCCACAGACTGGTAGCGATGGTATTGGTAACAATCCAAAAGTACAAACTGACCACCGTGGGCAACGCCCTGCATAGCATTGGTACGCAGTGTGAGCTCGCCTGATTTCAAATACATGATTTGAAAACTGGGATAAGTGTCACGCTCGGTGCAATGGCCGTCGAGCATATGGAAGAACCCGGTTTCCAGAGGATAAAGCAAAACTTTCTTGGCATTGAGGCTAGGAGTATAGGTGTAATAGTCGAAACTACCGCCCCAGATGTGCTTTTCCGCAGAATCCAAAAACCCGCCTCCCTCGCCCGTCACACTGAGATGTCCCTATACCCGTTTCATCCTAACCCTGCGACAGCAGATGAGCACAATACCAATAGACACCCGCTAACAGACATAACCTTTACCACGCAAGAATCATCTTATCTGAAGCTCATAGGCATAAATAGGGGTCAACTCAACTGAGATAAGCCTGCCGACTGATTGCTCCACCTGTTCAGTACGGGCAGCCATTGCCGAATCCACGTTGACAAAAGATCCCTTTTTCAGTGGAGTCAGACCAAGAACCAAGGTATTGTCATTGTCCCGCAACTCTCGTCGATAGTCCCTGAGTCCCACATCCCAGGTGGAACCATTGGCAAAGTTATCATCCAATAGAGACGACCCAGCCCAAAGCCAAGCGATATCACCGGAATACCGGATACGCAACAGCATATCCGTAACCCCATGGTGTCCTAATGCATCCATTGCCAGAGAGGGCAAATGCAGGATGTACTTCATGGTTCCGGCCTCCTCAACTCGAACATCCTGATGCGGCAAAGCCACAGGTTCCGAATTGAGCACTGCTGAAAAAGGTGGCCACGACTCGATAACAGGGTGAGCACTCGACGACTCCAGCACCGCACTTCCTGGATTTGGCATGAACAGATTTGAGTCGTCATCCACAAAGACAAGACTGTCATGATCGACCACATACATGGCGTTCGACTGATTCCTATTGACTACTACAACATTGATGGTCTTGTCTCCACAGGTAACGGTGATCAATTGCCGCTGTGCATCGGCATCAACTTCTTCTGACATGACTGCGCCCTCTTGGAAGCGCATGTAATAACGAGACATGCCATCCGGTTTCATGAACACAAAGGTCGGTCGATTCCCGCTACGAGGCAGCAACCGCGCTACCGGCTGCACAGTTGCACACACAAGTGTGATCCCGTCCAGGTCCATATTGAAGGGCAGGATGCAGTTCTCCTGATTCTCCAGACCGATGCCATCAATGGTCAACCGCCGCCCATCCGCCAAAGTCAATGCAATGCTTTGATTCTTCTGAGGATTCATCTCGGCATGGTCCTGAAAATTGTTAAGAAAGACAAATCCACGAAGTCCATCCGTACGAAGACTCCAACGTAAAGAGTCAGAATCAGCCGGATCTATAGAGTCCTGGCCCGATGGCAGATAAACCTCAAGAGGGGTAATCTGCTCAGAAAAATCCTGAACCAGACTATGAATAGCCTTCAGTCTTTTACAGGATTCACGGACCTGGCCATATTGACCGATCGCCGCCTGGAAGTCATAGGATCGCTTCGGGGTCTGGCTCTCATTGAGATAGATCCCGTCCCCCTGGGGATTGGTTCCACCATGAAACATGTAATACCCAAGCATGTTGCATCCAGACCCCAATTTGATGTTGGCCATAGCATCTACTGATTTCATCGGCAGCTGGAACCGGTAGCGATAGGACGAAAACATCCCGCCTCCCATCTCGCAACAGGCATAGGGAAGCGAGGAAGGCGGATACGCAGGATCGAATTCCTCTGTTCGCTTGCAGTCATCGGCATGGTAATTCCGGTAGAGATACTCATCTGTCTTGGGATGCTCACCACCATGAGCATAGAAAAGCCAAGGACGATAAGCATATCCTCCCCAAAGGGGCAGTACATCTGAAGGCACAGGTGAACCTCCCCACCCCGTGGAAGTAAAGAACGGCACACGGATACCCGCCTGTGTCGCCATAGTACGCAGCGCCTGCAGATAGGCCTCGCCATCATGACCTCCGGGTATCCACTCATTGGAAACCCCCGTGGTCAATTCCCAGGGTGCTGCCGAATGCATATATTCATTGTCGAGCTGAGCGGCAATAATCGGTCCACCATCAGCATAGTAAAGGCCTCGTAACTGCTCGGCTTCATGATTATAGAGATCGCGTACCGCTGCCAGGAATCCAGGATCCAGTGATCTGACATCATACGGCTTTCCATAGAGCCAATCCGGCAGTCCGCCATTGCGTGCCTCACCATGGGCAAAGGGTCCAAGACGAACAATGACGTACAAGTGATTGCGAGCGCAGAGACGGACAAATTCACGCAGATTCCTGTTACCCGTAAAATTCCAATGCCCCTCACGCTCCTCATGGTGATTCCAGAAAACGTATGTCGACACAATGTTGATGCCGTTCATGGCCATCTTGGCCAGTTCCTCGTCCCACCGGTCTGCATCTACCCGTGAGTAGTGGAACTCCCCGCATACCCCGTACCAAGGTTTGCCATCCATGCTTATAAAGTAATCATTGATGGCTATGTGTTTGCCTTGAGGATCTACATCGTCTCCTTGGACGGTGATGGGCAGATCATGATGTTTCTTTGAGCTTGTGGCTCTCAGATTGATGTTAATGGTCATTCAGGTCCCCGTTCCTAATTTTGTGTCCTTTTGTATTCCTTAATCCCCGAACCCACCTGCTCATTGTCAAATGAAGCCAGGGAATCATTCCTGCCTATTCCTTAACTGAACCGGCGACCAAGCCCGCCACTATCCACTTCTGACAGAGGATGAAGAAGATGAAGACCGGTATCAAGGCGATAGTGGTAATGGTCATGAAGAGAGGCCAGTTAGTGGTGAACTGACCCATGGCAGTGAACACCTGCAGCACGATGGTCTGCTTTTCCGGTGATGAAATGTAGATGTTGGGTGTCATGAAATCATTCCATGTCCCCATGGTCTGAAAAACAATCACCGTAATCAGTATTGGCCGGATCAGTGGCAGTACAATCTGCCAGAATATCCGCAAGGGTCCCGCACCGTCGATGCGTGCGGCTTCAAATAACTCCTGAGGCAGTTTCATCATGTACTGCACCACAAGGAAGTAGCAGAAAGTGGAGCCGGCCAAGTACAGCACAACCAGGCCAGTCAAGGTATCCACCAAGCCTAAGCCGGCTTCCATCTTATACTGCGGGATGAGCAGAGTCTGCCCCGGCAGCACAAAGGAGAGAAGTAGGAATGCACCGATGCCGGCCGTGAATCTACTGCGCTTTTGAACCATGCCGTAGGCGGCCAAAGCACCGATGATGACTTGCAATGCCACGCCGGCCACCGTCACGATGACCGTGTTCGCCAACGCCCTGAAAATAGGCAGACTCTCGAAGGCATGTCGGTAATTTTCAAGAGAAAACTTCGAGGGTAGGCCAAAGGGATTCGACATCATCTCGCCGGAAGACTTGAAAGTGTTGACGACGACGACATAGAGCGGTGAAGCACAAATAAGCGCCAGGGCTATGACCACAACCGACAGTATTGTTGTGCGAATTCGTCTGCGCCTCGTGATTGTCATGACAGCCTCTTTTCAAACAAGCGGGACAAGAGCTGCTGCAAGGCGACTAGCAACAGACAGCAGATGAAGAACAGAACTCCCAAGGCCGAACCCACACCATACCTGCCCGATCCAATGCCGGTGACGATAATGGATTGTGTCACCGTATAAGTCGCGTTTCCAGGCCCTCCTCCTGTTAGGGCGAATGGCAGGTCGTACACTTTCAGGCCACCAGTGAGCAGCATAAAAACAGATACGCTGATGGCCGGCACCATCTGCGGCAGTGTGATATGTACGAACTGCTGAAATCCAGAGGCACCATCAACCGATGCCTGCTCGTAAAGATCTGCCGGAACGGCCTGTAGGTAAGCCAGATAGAGGGTGGCATGCCAACCAGTCTGAGCCCAGACAGCAATGAAAATAATGCAGAAGCATGCCAGCTTCGAATCACTGAGCCATGGAACCGGATCGATACCCATCTTTCCAAGCACCATATTGACAGCGCCATTGCCCAGTGGAGAAAAGATATACTGCCAAACCAGACCGAGCACAACCATAGATGGCACGGAGAGGAAGAAGAACAGCGAGCGAGCAAAGTTTCTACCAAAGAACTGCCGGTTGAGGATAACTGCCAGCGGAAGAGCCAGTACCGTGGTAAAAGCTGTGGTCAGAACGGTATAAACAAGGGTGAATCCCAGACCAGCAAGCAGCGTTTGATCCTGGAAAATCATTCGATAGTTGGCCAGACCAACGAACTTAGCCAGGGCGAAATCATATCCTCCATAATCAGTGAAGCTGAAAACCAAACTCTGGAAAAAGGGAATGAGAATGATGACAATATATACAGCCAAGAGGGGAAGCAGAAATCGCAGGGATACAAGATTATCCGCCAGATTGCGCTTTTTTCGTTCCCTTCTATGCCTCTCCTCATCAGCCTGATAAGCCGGAGAAACCGACCTGGCAACTGCAGTCATGACGACGCTTCCTTCATTTTTTCAATTGCATTAGTAAGGGGTTGATCCGCCAGGTCTGCCCAATTGTGGGCAGACCGGACAGTGATTTCATCATGGAATTTCAAGAGAGAGTTTTGAGCTTGGCATCCAGATTCTTGGCAGCTGCGGCAGGGGTAATCTGCCCAAGAGCAACCTTCTGCAGCTGTGAGTATGTTTCGCCTCGCAGAGTGGAACGTCCAGTGACTGGCCATCCAAGACTATTCAGATAGACATGGCCGGTCTTAAAATACAAATCGTAGGGTTCTTTGAAAGTCGGATCGATGGCAGCCGTGAAGGTCTTAGTCGAAGGAATTAATCCTGCACCATCCTGTATGGCCTTGAGGCCCTGATCAGAAGCAAGATAGGTCAGGAACTTTTCAGCGGAGGCCAGCTTGTCGCCGCTGATCTTGGCATTAATGGCATATCCGGAATCAGCAGATCCTGGGGCCCAAGATTCGTCACCTTTATGCAGCATGGGAATGCGCCCGAAGGCAAAATTGATTCCAGCCTGCTTAAATGGCTTGACATCCCAGTAACCCGAAGGCATGACGGCCAAACGTCCGGAGGCGAATTCTGAACGCACCTGATCATCACCCAGACCAGTCACATCCGAACTCATGACATTCTGAGCAAAGAGCTTTTGCCATTGCTCGTAGTACTTGGTGTAGGAATCTGCGAAGCTGCTTTCGTGATCGCCGATTTGTTGGTCTATTGTCTTCGATTGTCCAGAGGAATCGTTCCCAATCCAAGCCTCTACCGGAGCACCTAGTCCTGACTTAGGCTCAAGGTAGGGTTTCTGGACTCCTGCGTCTTTCAGCTTCTTGAGCATTACCAAGAACTCATCCCATGTCTCAGGAATATTGTCATACCCAGCCTTGCGCAGGAGATCCTTGTTATAAGCAAAGGCATTCGACCAAGCCGTGGTCGACATAGACCATATCTTTCCGTCGACCGTGGACTGCTGCTTGTTTGTGTCGCCGATATTCTTCATAAATGACTCATTGGTCAAATCCTTGACAACCTTGTTTTTGACGAGCACAGACAGTTGTTCTGGAGGCGCCACGAACACATCTGCCAACTGCCCTCCTGAGATACGGGTCTGCAAGGTCTGTTGATAACCAGCTTGTGCTCCGTTGGTGGTGGTGAATTTGATTTTGATATCCGGGTTAGCTTTGGCAAAGCCATCCAACACAGGCTTATAGGCTTCCTTAGTATTGTTGGCGAAGAAAGTGATCTCCTTCCCGCTGCTCGTTGACCCGGCTCCGCATGCCGCCAGTGGGAACAGCAACGCCGCCGCCCCTATTACTGCCAGAGCTTTCATACTGCGTTTCATCATCACTTACCCTCCTTGGTAAGAGGCAATGCCCGAGGCACGGCCAGGCCATGAAGTCACCATGACTTGGTCGTTTCCACTATTGTCGGTTTTCATTATGCACCAATGACATTAAGCACGCAAATCGGCATAGTTGCAGCATATATTCATTTGTCATTTTTTCTATATCATGTCAATTTTTCTAAAGCAGAATAAAATTTCATCTCGATTGTCCATGAATTATATAGGTAGACTTTTCGTAGCTATGCCAATCAAAGCCGCTCATAAATATCTAGGTTGTTGATTCTTCATCAACCTGGCCAACATGCCATATAAATGACTGTGGTCAGGCAGTACAACCTTCACCATGATCAGAGCCTGATGTGCTGATTAGGCGATTCCGAATGGTTCAGATTCAGGCACACCTGCACAAAATCACGACCGCCGAAGCCATCGGCCCATCATGGCTGAGAGCAATGTGCCAGCATAACTGCACTCGATTGACCTGACCACCGGTTAGAGGTAAGGAATCGTAAAGCCTGGCTTCTACGGAAGGCTCTAGATTGATACTCGGCCGACCCCGGCCATCATCCAGGATCTCCACCCCGCTCCAGGGGAAATCATCCAATCCATAGGGCGATGGCTTAGGTCCCAGCGCCTGCGACCATGCCTTGAGCACCGACTCCTTGCCGGCCCAGCGCACGGCCAAGTGTGCCGCTGTGTCGTCATGCTTGAGCAGGGCCCGCTGCTGGGCCTGCCGCCGCTCCCGAGGCGAAAACAAGCTTGTCATACGCGTGCCAGGCATAGCCAGCTGCCGGCCAAACTCCTTCAGGTCGACTAGGTCATGTCCCAACCCCAGCACTTGTCCAAACCCGGCATCATTCATAGGCCCGAGTATGCCCTTCATCAGCCCCTGCAGCAAATCATCCGGTCAGGAACTCATAAACCACACAACCTCTGGGCCTAATCGACGATCACTGCAATCTTGCACAAATGGCCCTAGAAAGGGAATAAAACCAGAAGGAACAAGTGGCTAGCAAGACGGGAAGGTATGAAAGTGAACAGATAGGTTGAGACTCTGCCGTGTCTCATGTGGCGTAGTCGGTGCCCTTCGATTTATTGTGTAAGACGGACCATGTACCAACGCCTTCTTCAGCGGAATTGAAGAACACCATCCCAGTCATCTCAAGAGCAACTGTATTCCCGGTCTGATGATCCGGCAATGGCTTAGGCGGATAGGATGCGAGAAGCTTTCTGTAACTTTCATCTTGCTAGATTGCTCGGCTAGTCGAATCGGAAACTTTGACTTGTCTCAGATACCAGTTCTTCCGCAGGACGAGCAGAGCGCATCCTCTCTTCTGCCCAGTATTCTGCAACGTCGATGTCTTGAGACGATGATTGTGAAGAAGAAACGGTCGTTACATCAATTGAGACTGGCTGGCCTGCTGCTGCATTTCCCGATGCAGGCTGCACAGATGCCTGATCTGCGGAGACTATAAGCCCTATCAACAGCATCGGGCCCAAGAACGTCACGAAGATAATCACGGTTAAATATCGTTTCTTCATGGGACTCATCCTTGAGTAGTTCATTGATATTGTCCTTGACGTTAGCATTTTAGCCACTACTCCGGGAGAGGGTTGGTGAACGGCTATCTGCTCGATATCTTTGACCTGCTGCATGTCCGAGCACACCCGTGGCCCTGAATTCCTACAACCCTGCTTGGAGGGCAGCGGGCGGGGCCAACCGTACACAAAAAACCATTTCAATCCACGCCCCATAAAATGAGCGATGGTTGTCTGTCAACGCGGCGGCTTGCTTGGCGGCATATCAAGCGAGACGTTGACCCAAGCCTTTCAAGATGCCGATTTCTCCTTACCAAGGTCTTATGTTTGGTCAAAAGCTTCCTCGTACTGGGGTGCTCGCCATACCATATAGGGTCTCGACCCGGCGCTGCACGGCTGGAAGAAGAACGACTGACACGTCAGTATTAGGACCAAAGCAGACCGGAGGTCTGGGACTTGGGCAATAACTGACCAACTCGCTAGTAATCTCTCAGACCGTGCATCATCAGATTCATACAACTTCACCGCGCCACCTTGTGAAGCAGTCTTAATCTCACGCTCGTTAGCGCATTCAATGCAACACGCGCAATTCACTAAGAAAAAATGCGATACAGGCTACCGTTGAATTCCAACAGGCTAACGCAAACGCCGACTTATCGAATCCTACGTCTAAGTGGAGCGGGCGGCGGGAATCGAACCCGCGTAATCAGTTTGGAAGACTGAGGCTCTACCATTGAGCTACGCCCGCGAAGCCGTTGGCTCGGTAAACAGCATAGCACATGGCCCAGCCGGAACATGCGGTCAATTAATCACTGCGTGGTTTTACTCAGTGATAAACCTATGTAGGCATCACTTGGCAAAGCCTTGTCACTGGGCAAAGCCTTGTACAACATGGAATCCTGCCCACAGCTGAAGGGGAAAATATCGGCGTGGCTATGATGATCGGGCTTCTCGCCATGAGTATCATGACAACAAACCGCAGCCGCAGGAATTCCACAACAGCGGCCACTAACACCAACACTTCGTACGAGTAAGCGGTCGGACGACTCCCCAAAGACAAGTCCGGCCATTCGGGTGGCCCAGCAATAACCCCAAGTAAAACCTGGGCCACCCATCTACTTTTTTATACCTTTTCATGAGCAGGAGCCAAACACCGTCAGGTCGTAAAGGCCGCCTGCCCCTCAAACAGCATTGAAGCAAGACAAGGGATGGTCATAGTCAAGACTGACGTACCCAGGGACATTTCATCCACTATCCCGCGAAGAAAGCGATCACCCGAGTACGAGCAGCTGATGAGCATCCGCCCCATAACAAAAGGGGAGGTGAGCCGTTTGGCTCACCTCCCTGATCAGCGCAGTGTTTGAGCTCTTACCGATTTCCCATCTCCCACTGAAAAGAATAGGAAACCGACCAATTCACGCTGCTCTCAGCCCCGGTCGTAGTAGCCGTCGGCACCCAGGCGGGCCTGGGGATCCAGCAGCATGGCCTTCTCGACCTCATGACCCACATACCCGTGGCCGTCCTCATGGAAGCGACGGTTGTCTATGGGCTCGTAGAGCGGGGCCCTACCCATGCGGCCCTCCTCCAGGCGACGCTGGCCAGCGGCTAGACGGTCATTGGCCCGACGACGCCACTCGTCCAGGGCCTCCTGGCCGGAGGTCTGGAGCACAGCAGCTTCGAAGGCTCCAGGGCTGACGATAACCCCTATGCCGGAGACATGGCCGAAGCCCAGGGATGTGACCAGTCCAGCCTTGACCCTGCCCACCTTCAGAGGCTGCTCCAGCCAGACCAGATGGTCGTCGCGCCTCAGGACCGGATCCACGCAATCCAGGGAGGCATTGGCCGGGATGACACCGGACCGGAAGAGCTGGGTGAGCCCGTTGATCTGGAAGATGCAGGCGCCGCCCTTGGCATGGCCGGTCAGGCTCTTCTGGGAGATGACGTAGAGCGGGTTGCCGTCCGTCCGCCCGATGGCATGGGCCAGGGTGTTGTGCAGCTCGGACTCGTTGGGGTCGTTGGCGTTGGTGGAGGTGTCATGCTTGGAGACCACGGCGATGTCGTCGGGGTCCACGCCCAGCTTGGCCAGCGAGCGCACCAGGTCCGAGTCCCTGCCGCCCATGCCGGCGGCCAGAGCCCCCAGCCCGGGTGCGGGGATGGAGGTGTGGGCACCGTCCGCGAAGGAGTGGATGTACCCGACCACGCCAGCCACGGGCAGACCCATGCGCAGGGCAATGTCGCCGCGGGTCAGCAGGATGGTCCCGCCGCCCTGGGACTCCAGGAAGCCCCCGCGCCGACGGTCATTGGCCCGGGAGAAGAACCTGGGCTGAATGCCCTTGGCGTACATCTCAGCGGAATCGGCGGTGGCGTTCATGTTGCCGAAACCGATGACCGACTCCACGCCGATGTCGTCAATAGCGCCCGTGACCACGAAGTCAGCCTTGCCTAGGGCGATCTTGTCCGCGCCCTCCTCAAGAGAGACCGCAGCCGTGGCGCAGGCCGAGACCGGCTGGACCATGTTGCCGTATCCGCCGATGTAGGACTGCATGACGTGCGCGGCCACCACGTTGGGCAGAGCCTCCTGGAGGATGTCTGTGGGGATCTCCTTGCCTAGGAAGCGGTCCAGATAAAGCTTGCGCATGGAGGCCATGCCGCCGAAGCCGGTCCCCTGGGTGGAGGCCACCTTGGATGGATGGACAGCCTGTAGGATCTCCACAGGGGTGAATCCGGCCGACAGGTAGGCATCCACGGTGGTCACGATGTTCCAGAGGGCGATCTCGTCCACGTCCCCGACCATGGAGGCGGGAATGCCCCACTTGACCGGGTCGAAGCCCTGGGGGAACTGGCCGCCCACGGTCCTGGACATGGTGGCCCGACGCGGCACGCGGATGCGGGAGCCGGGCAGACGGGTGACGGTCCACTCGCCGGACTGCTCGTCGCGGGCGACGCTGGTGTGGTCCGGATCCTGGGCCACGTACTCCTGAGCCATATCCTTGGTGGGCACCGAGAAGGCCACGTCGTGATCCAGGAAGACGTCGACCTCCTCTTCGTTGGTGCCCTGTCGGTAGTCGGAACCCATGCCGTCGTCGAAGGGACGGATGCCGGAGCGGGCCACCACCTGGTCGTGGTAGCGCTCGGCAATGTCCTGCTCGGGCACCAGCTCGCCGTCGGTGTCGTACCAGCCCGGCTTGGGGCTGTCCTGCCACTCGACCAGACCCATGTTCCAGGCCAGTTCGAGGACGGCCGCGGCACTCAGGTCGACCTGACCATCCGAATGGATGCCCATCTCGGCCTCGAAGCGGGTGCGGCCGGAGCCCCAGGGACCCATCTCACCGATGGAGACGATGACGATCTGATCCTCGGGACGAGCGGTCACGCCCTGCCAATCCTGCAGGTCCACCGGGGCCTGGGCGGGCACCCGGGGTGTGGGCAGAGCCTTGATGACCCGGCCCGGATCCTTGTCTGCATCTGCGGGAGCATCTCCGGACTTCCCGGTTGGAGCCGGTGTCGACGAATCGCCGTCCTGGGCAGCCTCGGCCTTCAGGGCCTTGAGGTCCAGCGGGCTGGAGCCCAGGCCACCGGTCAGGTCTGCCTTAAGCGGGGCCTGGAGAGCCTGCTGGCGGGCCTGCACAGTGCACAACTCCAGCAGGGAATCGGCCATCTGCCTGGTTGAGTATGTGTGAATGCCGTGACGCTCCACCACCTGGACCAGCGGATCATTGCCGCCCATGAGCCCGGTGCCCCGGACCCAGCCGATCAGCGGGTGGGCGAAGGTTACACGGCCGGACCAGTCCTGTTCGGGGCGGGACCGGTTGACGATAGCATCCAGTGCGGCCTTGACCTCCCCGTAGGCTCCGTCGCCGCCGAACATGCCACGGTTGGGCGAGCCTGGCAGAACCACATGCAGACGGTGGTCGACGTCGGTGTCCGCCCCGATGCCGGCGAACCCGGCAATCTGGCGTTCCAGGCTCCAGAGCATGAGCCGGGCCTGGGACTCGAAAAGCCGGCCCGAGTCGGCCATGGTCCCGTGCATGGCGGGTGCTGCGAAGGGCAACAGCAGGGTGGGCTCGTAGGCGGGCTTGAGCACGGTGGTCGTGGCCCCCGTGGTCTTGCGCTGCTCATTGCCCACCCAGTCGACCAAAGCGTCCACATCCCGGTAGCTGGACAGGTTGGCAGGAACGATCCAGAGACGAGCACCGCCCACGGCATGGCGACGGTAGAGGTCACGGGCCCAGATGACAGTCTGCGGCTTCAAGGAGTGGAAGACAGCGATGACCGTCGCCCCACCCTCCAAGAGGCCCGCAGTCAGAGATCCTGCGATGGACTTGGGGGCCACGCCGGTGACCACGGCCACGTCCTTGGCGAACTGTGCTGCGGTCTGGTCCGAGTCGGCAGGGGTCATGGCCTGATCGGCGATGCCGCTGAAGACCCGGGCCAAATCCTGCTCGCCGCGTTTGTCTGCCTGCTCGGCGTACCAGACGGCCTGATCGTGCACCTCACGTCCGGCTCCTACGAAGCTCAGGCGGCTGCGGTCATCATCATGCTCGTGGTAGATGTGAGCCAGATCCTCTCGGGCGCTGGCCCAGCGGTCGTCGAAGAGGACGGCGCGCGAAGCCTCGAACCGTGGTTCCACCTGCTCGGGCCAGTCGCTGCCCAGCTCGGCATTGACGGCGGCCACAACGGCAGCATCCTCATTCTCGCCAGGCTGGACGGCCGGGGGTTCAAGCCCCAGCTTGTCCAGGAGGAAGCGGGCGGTGGAGGCCAGCACGCCCTCAGAGCCGGTCACCTGAGCCGCGAAGGCATCAAGGGCAGCGGAGTCGACCACGGCACCGCCAGCGGCACCACCTGCAGAGGGCATGGAGACCGTGACACCGTGACGCTGGGCCACCTGCTGAACGGCCTGGTCAATCAGCGCGTTGGCCGCAGGCACTGTGGAGACGGCTTCAGTGGGCAGGAGCGCCAGATCACCGCCACGCGAGGAGGCACCCTCACGGGTGTCCAGGACCAGACTGGCCACGGTGGCCGAAACCCAGCCCGCACCCAGCTGCCAGACATCGGAGACCCGCTGTTCAACCTGCTGCAGCTTGAGGCCGGAGGGGCCGAAGAGGTCGCGGATGCGCTCACGCACGATGTCGGAGAGCACCGGGCCAAAGGGCCGATAGTTAGGAGCCACCTTGTTCACCAGGGCGCTCAGGTCGGTCATGCTGGCCTCGGCTGCACCATCCACGCTGGCCACACCCAGCTCCGAGCTGATGTCCATCAGCAGCTGGTTGCGCCTGGAGGAGACGCCATTGGTCAGGGTGTCGGTGGTATCGGTCTGCCCGATCTGCTCGGGTCGAATCTTGGTGGAGTAGGCCAGCAGGACGGCGATGGCGTCCGATGCCTTGAAGGGCAGGTCGGCCACATCGGCACCCGACGGACCAGCGGTCGCCGGGGCCGGAGCAGGAGCCGAATCCTCGGCTGCTGCAGGGGCAGGAGCCGAAGCTGGATCCGGATTCGATGCCGGGGCGGGAGCAGCAGCCTGAGCAAGTTCAGTACTGGAGTCGTGGGCCGGAGCTGCGGGCTCCTCCTCCACTGTGGCCATGGGATCGGTGTCGGTCAGATAGACCCGGCTCTCGTCCCTGCCCAGGTTGTAGACGCTCACGTGACGCTCGCGGAAGTCAGGCAGCTTCAGGGTCTTGGTGCCCAGGTTGGCCAGGGTGGGTGAATGGCCCAGTCCCACCTCAATCAGCTGCTCCACGCCCAGGCCGCCCTGTTCAGGGGCGTCGAACATGATCGCCTGGGTCTCGATCCACCGCACAGGAGAGGCGAACTGCCAGGAGAGCAGCTCAGTCAGCAGCAGACGACCCAGCTTCTGGTCGTCAGCCGCATACTGGTCCCAAACCTGGGGATCGCCCAGAGCCTGCTTGATGCGCTCGGAGGGAACCACCTCCAGGATGGAGGCCGCGAACTCCTTGGTCATCTGGAAGGGCCGTGCAACCAGGTTGGGTATGTAGCGACCCTCCAGGCGGGAGTAGTCAATGTGCTCGGGCAGCAGGGCGTCCAGGGTATCGCGGAACTCGGGCACCCCCTTGCGCAGCAGGGTGGAGTGGAAGGGCACGTCGATGCCGGGCACGTACATGAAGGCCGGCTTGCCGCCCGCCTCCTTGGCCCGACGGTTGGCATCGGCACGCAGATACTCCAGACCGGCGATGGTCCCGGCCACGGCGTACTGCTGGCCGGCCAGGTTGTAGTTGACGATCTCCAGGAATTCGCCGCACTCCTTAGATACGGACGCCACATACTGCTTGACGCCGGAGTCGCCCACGCCGAACTGGTTTGGACGCAGGGCGCCCATCCGGTAGTTGCTGCGCCCCTGGTCGTCGCGTTCGATCAGGGAGTGCATGGTGGACCCACGGTGAAAGACCAGCTCCAGAACCGTCTCCAGGGACATGACCCCGGCGAAGGAGCTCAGGGCGTTGTACTCGCCCAGGGAGTGGCCGGCGAAGTAGGCGGGCCAGATGTCCATGCCGGACTCGCGCAGGCGGGCGGTCTGGGCGAAGGCCACGGTGGCCAGGGCCACCTGGGTGAACTGGGTCAGGTTGAGCAGACCCTCAGGATGGTGGTAGGTGACCCCCTTGGCTGTAAGGGTATGCGGGTTGTCACGCACCACGGCCAGGATGGAGAACCCCAGCTTGCTACGGGTCAGGGCATCGGCCCGCTCCCAGGTCTCACGGGCGGCCGGGGACTTGGCACGCTCATCCAGGACCATGCCCTGCTGCTGGATCCCCTGGCCTGGGTAGACGTAGGCGGTCCTCGGGGCCCGAGCTATTGCCGTGCCGCGGGAGACCAGCTGGCCGTCGATCCTGCAGGTGACCTCCAGGACCAGGCCGCCATGGCGAACCTTGCCCACACGCTCCAGGCTGATCTCCACCTTGTCGCCCAGCTGGACCATGCCGTACATGTTGTAGGTCCATCCGGCGATCTCGTAGTGGACGCCCTGCTCGTCAGTGGCCTGGGCCGCGTACTGGGCGGTGGCCGACAGCCACATGCCGTGCACCAGCGGCGCAGACAGACCGGAGACCGCCGCTCCTCGCTTGGACGTGTGGATGGGATTGAAGTCACCGGAAGTGCGTGCGAAAGCGGTCATGTCCTTGGGGGCGGTGACGGTGACGCGACGCAACAGCCTACGGGGTGTGTCCACCGTGTCGGCGCGGATGCCGCCATATTCGGGAGCCTCCTGGGGCAGCTGGTCGCTGTAGGCGCGGCCACGGATGGCGAAACGCTCGACCTCGCGGGCCAGCACGGTTCCGTCCTGGGCGGCGTGGACCACATGGATGGTCACCACCCGACCGGAGGCTGACTCCTGGTAGGGCTCGGCCCAGCTGGTCAGTTCAATCCGCTGGCCGGTGTGCTCCAGCAGGCGCTTCTCGCTGACCTCCAACTCGATCAGATGGTCCAGATGGACCGCGTTGAGCAGTCCCTCGATGATGGGGAAGCCATCCACATAGACGGATCCCAGGGCTGCGTAGATGGCCGGCCAGGCCGGACCCACCAGAGCGTCGGGAGCGAAGCCGGAGGGGATCAGTGCATCGGGCAGGGCACCTCCGGTGGCCGCCTCATGGTCGAAGCCCAGGTTGGCCGCCAGTGTGTAGCCGCTGTGGGCCAAACCGAAGGGGTGGTCCTGGTCGTCATCATCCTTCTCGATGACAGGCATGGCCTCCAGCTTGTCGCCGGTGATGGAGGTATTGCCGATGCCGGCTGTGTCGGCCAGCATGGCGTAGACGTCCTTGGGCAGGCGGCTGCGGTCAACCACCGGGAAGAGGCCGACCTGGTCGCTCTTGAGGGTCAGAGGCACGACGATGTCACGCACCGCATGCCGGTCCAGACCGCCGTCGGGATCGTCGTCCCAGTAGGTGTCCAGATGGATGTCCAGATCGTAGTGCTCGCCCTGGTCGTCCTGGCCGGTGGCGGTGATGGTGTAATTGGGGTCGTCCATGGCCGTGCCGTAGGCCGGATTGGCCATCAGGTGTCCCACCCAGGAGATGTTGGGGCTGCGGCGGATGAACTCCTGTGCGTCAGCGGCGCCTGCCAGCTGGCTGTAAGCCTTGGCGGGACCGCTGTCCAGGCCACGCACCCGATCTATGGCCGCCTGCTCGAATCGTCCCAGAATGGAGGCCACCGGCTCGTCCACCGTGGTGATGCCCGCCACGGAGATGGGTCCGGGGATGGCCCTGACCGAGTCGGCACCGTAGCGGGGATCCTCGGACTGCCAGAGCTGGTCCTGACCCCACCAGCGCAGCAGATCGTTGTCGATGACCGGCACGAAGGGCATGGGCTTGGGGTACTCGCGCACCAGGACGGGGAACCAGGCCACGTCGGTGGGCACCACCTTGAGCTCGGCTGCCTGGGGATAGGCCTCGTGCAGCCGTCGAAGCGCCTGCTCGGGCTCGGCAACATCCTGCCTGGAGGCGAAGATGGAGTCGAACTCGCCGCTCTGACGCTCGCAGACACGGGCCTCGATGCGCCGCAGCAGGTGCAGGAAGCGGTCGATGTAGGTGTCGTCGGCCCAGGGGTAGGCCAGGTCGGCGAAACGTTGGGCCCAGTCCTGGTAGGTCATGGTCTCCAGATCGCCGAAGTAGGGCTTGGCGGTCTTGTTCAGGGCCTCGATGATCTCTGCGCGACGGGTCTCCAGCTCCTCGGGGTGCTTCATAACCCGGACCAGCAGGCGGCCGCACTCGGCTGAGGAGTTCTCCATCTCGTAGATGTCGGCGTGCAGATGGCTCAGGCCGGAGCCCACACCTCCCACAGACTTGCCGCTGGGCACCCACTTCTCACCCATGGGGGCGAAGGGGTCCGGATCGGGGGTGGAGCTGTCGATGCCAGGGGTGGCCACCAGAGCCCGCTTGATCTCAGGATTGGTGTGGGCCTCCTTGGCGGTCATGGCCGCTGTGCCGATCATGACGCCGTCCACGGGCATGTCCGGCAGGTGGTAGGCACGGGACCACTGACCACTGATGTAGTCGGCCGCCCGCTCAGGGGTGCCGATGCCGCCGCCAGCCACGAGCACGATGTTGGGGCAGGCACGAACCTCGGCATAGGTGGTCGAGAGCAGGTCGTCCAGGGACTCCCAGGAGTGGTGGCCTCCTGCGGCCCCGCCCTCGACCTCCATCAAAATGTGGGTGGGTGCGACCTTGCGGGCGATGGCCACGACCTGACGGATCTGGTCCACCGTACCGGGCTTGAAGGCCACGTAGGGGAAGCCTTCCTCGTTGAGCTGACGGATCAGGGTCACGGCCTCGTCCAGCTCGGGGATGCCGGCAGAGATGACCACACCGTCGATGGGGGTGCCGGAGGCGCGCTTCTTTGGCACGATGTGCTGGCTGCCGAACTGGAGGTTCCACAGGTAGCGGTCCATGAACATGGCGTTGAACTCGACCGTGCGGCCCTCCTGCAGCTGGTCCTCCAGCTGGGACACATGGCGGTCGAAGACCTCGGCGGTCACCTGACCGCCGCCGGCAAGTTCGGCCCAGTAGCCTGCGTTGGCGGCTGCAGCCACGATTTCAGGCTCCACAGTGGTCGGGGTCATGCCGGCCAGCATGACCGGGGGCTTGCCGGTCAACCGGCTGAAAGCAGTCTCCACCCGGGGGCCAGCCGGGGTCTCAAGCAGACGGGGGGCCAGCTTGGACCAGTCCTGGGTTCGGGCCGGATCCTCCTCCATGGTGGACAGCTGCGCGCGCCGGGCCTGGTTGGAGGCCTCGACCACACCAACACCGGTGCCCTGGACCAGGTTGTCCACCAGCTTGCCCAGGGTCTCGCCCGGGCCCAGATCCACCAGCCAGAGGGAGGCGGCATCCTGCTGGTCCATGACCTCGGCGATTCGGCCGGCCCAGTCGGCATGGTTGAGCAGGACCTCCTCAGCCAGAACCCGGGCACGCTCGGTGTCCAGACCGCAGCGGGAGGCCCATTCCACGCTCAGATCCACGGCTTCCTTCATGAGCGGGGAGTGGAAGGGCAGGGTCACATCCAGGTACTCCAGAACCGGCGAGAAGGCGGTTCCGCCACGGACCTTGTCTTCGCGCAGTTGGCGCTGATGCTCGCTCTCCTTGCCAGCCTCGATGGCAAAAGCGGCCAGATCCTCCGGATAGCCGGACAGGACCAGGTTGCGATCCGAGTTGGTCACGGCCACGCTGATGGGGCCGCGAGCGCCAGGCACCCGGTCGACCAGAACCTCCACCTGATGGCGGGTGGCCCCGCGCACCGAAAGCATAGGGGTGGCCTCACCCTGGCGGTGGATACCCAGACGACGGGCCTGACGAGTGCCAGCCGTTCCAATCAGCATGGCGGTGGCCAGAATCTGGTCAATGGCACCCTGAGCAGCCTTGAGGGATCCGGCAGCCTGAATCTCCTGAACCATGTGAACGCCGATGATGCCCTGAGAGTGCCCCAGCAGGGCCACCGGACGGGCCTGGGCCGCGTCGTAGCCCAGCTGGTCCATATCCATGAGGGCACCCAGCTGCACCAGGGCGATGCCGGGCACGCTGACCGCCGCGTCGGCGGCCGGCCCCAGCCTGACCGGGTCGGGCCTGTAGCCGAACATATCCAGCTGACGACCGTTGGTGGCCAGCAGGTCGGGCTTGACTGCCCTGAGCAGGTCGGTGGCCGCCGCCATGCGCTCCTTCAGGGCCTTGTCGATGTCGGGATCGCCCTGCAGATCGGCCAGGGCCACGGTCCAGGGGTTGGACTGGCCGGCAAACATGAGCGCGTGCGGCTGCTCAGCGAGACGGTTGATGAAGAATGTACTGGTCATGATGTCCTATTCATAGAGAGTTGGGAATTGCTGATAATGACGAAGGGAAGCTCATAGAGGCTGGTTGCCGTGGTGCTTGTCGTTGACCCTGACGCGTTGCTTGTCTGCCAGGAGGTCCATGGCCTGAACCAGGACCGGTCTGGTCTGCTCGGGGTCGATCATGCCGTCCAGCTCGCCCATCTCCAGGGAGAGATTGGCGTTGACGGTGCTGGTTTCGTACTCCTGGGCCAGCCTGTTTCGCAGCTCATCCACGTCCCGGCCGGCCTCCTTGGCCTCCTGCAGGTCGCGCCGGTGGATGATGTTGACCGCGCCCTGGGCTCCCAGCACGGCGATCTGCGAGGAGGGCCAGGCATAGTTGAGGTCCGCGCCGATGGCCTTGGAGCCCATGACGATGTAGGAGCCGCCAAAGGCCTTGCGCAGCACAATGGTGACCATGGGCACCTGGGCGTTGGCATAGGCGTAGATGACCTTGGCACCCCGGCGGATGATTCCGGCGTGCTCCTGGTCCGAACCCGGCTTGTAGCCAGGGGTGTCCACCAGGGTGATGACCGGCAGGTTGAAGGCGTCGCAGAGGCGGACGAAGCGGGCCAGTTTCTCGGAGGACTCCACATCCAGGCTGCCTGCGTCCACCATGGGCTGGTTGGCCACGATCCCCACCGGCCTGCCCTCCAGGCAGGCGAAGCCCACCACGATGGCCCTGGCGTAGAGCTCCTGGACCTGAACCAGCTCGCCGTAGTCGACGATGGCGTGGATGACGTCCAGCACGTCGTAGGGCTGCCGGTCGTTCTCGGGGATGACCGTGGCCAGGCGTTTGGCGGCCTGGCGCTCGGCATGGCCGGAGATGAAGGCGTACCGGGGAGGCTCCTGTCCGCTGTTGGCAGGCAGGTAGGCCAGGACGGTCCTGGCGTAGTCGATGGCGTCGGCCTCGTCCTCACCCAGGTAGTGGGCCACGCCGGAACGGGTGTTGTGCACGTAGCCGCCGCCCAGCTGGTCCATGCTGATGGTCTCGCCGGTGGCCGCCTTGACCACATCAGGACCAGTGACGAACATGTCTGAGTTCTCCTTGGTCATGATGATCAGGTCGGTCAGGGCCGGGCAGTAGACGGCACCGCCTGCGCAGGGCCCCAGGATCAGGGAAATCTGCGGGACGAAGCCGCTGGCCTGGCAGGTCTTGCGAAAGATGCGTCCGTACTGGGTCAGGGCAGCCACACCCTCCTGGATGCGGGCGCCCCCCGAGTCGATCATGGCCACGATGGGGACCTTGATCCGCAGGGCCATGTCCATGAGCCGGCAGATCTTCTCGCCCTCGGCCCGGCCCAGGGTACCGCCCCTAACGGAGAAGTCCTGGGCGTAGACGCCGACCTTGCGCCCGTAGACCAGGCCGAAGCCGGTGATGACCGCAGAGCCCGCCCGGTCCCCGGCGATGTCGCCGCCGGCGAAGCGGCCCACCTCCTCGAAGGTGTCCTTGTCGAAGAGCAGATCCAGGCGCTCCCGGGCGGTCTGCTTGCCCTTGGCATGCTGACGGTCGCGGGCGTGCTCCTCAGCCTGCTTGGCCAGGGCGGCGGCCCGGTGGATGCCCTGGCGCACCGGCTGGGAGCCCAAGGTGGATTCGGTGACGCTCATGCCTGCTCCTCCCCGCCCAGATCCAGGGTGACCAGGGTCTGGCCCGGATCCACCCCTTGTGCCACGGACACATCGATGGTCCTCACACGCCCCTTGGCCGGGGCATAGACGTAGTTCTCCATCTTCATGGACTCCAGAACCACCAGCAGGTCGCCCTTGTCCACCTCCTGGTCGGGGGCCACGTTGATGCGGGTGACCACAGCCTGCATGGTGGCTACGATGATGCCGGACCGGGCCGCATCCTGCCGGGGGGCGCCAGGCTCCTGATCGCGCAGCCCGCGCCCGCGCAGGGGCTGCCGGGGCCGGGAAATGCCGCCATGGCCGCCGACGCCGCCCATGCCTCCCAGCAGTGACTGGGGCAGGGCCAACCTGACCCGCTTGTCGTCGATCTCCACGTTGTAGGTCTCCATGGGATCGCTGTCCCGGTCCTGTTCCTGGGCGGAGGCGCCGGAGACCGAGGCTGGCTGGCCGCTGCCGTTGGAGGCAGGCTCCACATTCAGGTAAACCCGTTCCAGCCACTTGGTGGACACATCGAAGGAGTGCCCGTCCTCGGCGGTGAACTCGGGGTTGGTGAAGATCTTCTGGAAGAGGCCGGCCGGGGTGGGGACCCCGCTGATGCTCATCTCGCGCAGGGCCCGGCGAACCCTGGCCACGGCGGCCGGGCGGTCCTGGGCGGTCACAATCAGCTTGCCCATCATGGAGTCGTCCCTGGGCGAGACCGTGTCGCCCACTTCGACGCCCGAGTCCACGCGGATGCCGGGGCCGGAAGGCCACTGAATCGACTCGATGGTCCCTGAGCTGGGGGTCAGGTTGGTGGCCGGGTCCTCGCTGGTGATGCGCAGCTCGAAGCTGTGACCGCGGGGCGGGGGCGCCACGTTCAGGGAACCGCCGTCGGCGATCCGTAGCTGCTCGCGGACCAGGTCCAGTCCGCAGACCTGCTCGCTGACCGTATGCTCCACCTGCAGCCGGGGGTTGACCTCCATGAAGTAGACGTCGTCCCTGGGGGTGACCAGAAACTCGCAGGTGCCCAGGCCCACATAGCCCACCGTATCGAACAGACGGCGGGAGAACCCCTCAAGCTGGGCGATCACATCGTCGGACAGGAAGGGAGCCGGGGCCTCCTCCACCAGCTTCTGGTTGCGGCGCTGAACCGAGCAGTCCCTGGTGGAATAGACGGTGAACTGGCCGTGGCTGTCCCTGCCGGACTGGGTCTCCACATGTCGGGCGCGGTCCACGAACTTCTCGATGAAGTAGTCGCCCAGGTCGCCGCCCTGAAGAGCATCATGGTTCATGTAGAAGGTGCGCAGCTCGTCGCTGTCATTGATCAGGGTTATCCCCCGGCCGCCGCCGCCGTCAGCCTTCTTCATCATGACCGGATAGCCGTGCTCGTCGGCGAAGTCCAGCAGGGGGCGCATATCGGTGACGGGCTCGCTCAGGCCCGGCACCACAGGCACCCTGGCCCGCTCGGCCACCTTGCAGGCGGTGATTTTGTCGCCCAGCTCGTCCAGGACCTCTGGATCCGGCCCCACCCAGGTGATGCCCGCATCAAGCACCTTGCGGGCGAAAGAGGAGAACTCGGACAGGAAGCCGTATCCCGGGTGAAGGGCATCAGCGCCGGCCCGGCGGGCGATGGAGACGATCAGATCCTCGTTCAGGTAGGTCTCCATGTTGGTGTCCCCGGGCAAGAGGTAGGCCTCGTCCGCCATCTGGGCATAGGGGGCATCACGATCCTGGTCGGCATAGACCGCCACGGTAGCGATCCCCATCTCCTGGGCTGTGCGCACAACCCGCAGGGCTATCTCGCCGCGGTTGGCGATCAGCAGTTTTTTCATTCCCCTCTCCTCACTGGTTGATCAAGGGTGATTGGATTGACGGAAAGCATGAACAGGGTGGGGATTAGGCCCCCACAGCTGCCACTTCAGGCAGGACACCCACGTCTGCCGTAGATACCTCAACCTGGTCGCCATCCGTCAGCTGCACCCGCAGGGAGGCATCCGGGTTGATCTCCAAAGCACGGCCCTCCACGGGCTCACCGGCCACGGGGACAACCCTGACCCGCTTGCCCAGCGTCCAGCTAAGCGCGGCAATCCGCGAGCGCAGACCCTGGGGTCCGTTCAAGGTCCTATCCAGCGACCCGCCAAAGCCAAGGGGGGCCATCTCCCCGCTCAGGTGCCAGCTGATGGCATCGACCAGGTCGTCGCGAAGGGTCTGATAGTCGGGCAGGTCCTGGTAGTGCAGCTGCAAAGATGTGGACTCCGCAATGGGCAGCGCCTGCCGTGGCAGGAACAGGTTGATGCCGATGCCGACAACCAAGGCCGACCAGTCCTGATCCACCCGGACCAGTTCGCAGAGGATACCCCCCAGCTTGGCCCCGCGGCAAAACAGATCATTGGGCCATTTGAGGGTCAGGACCCTTTCAGGGTCGCCGCCGTCAGCCAGCGGGCAGCCGTGGTACTCAAGCACATCCTGCAGGCCTTCCAGAGCAGCCAGCCCCGCCACCATGGGCATCCATCCGCCAAAGGGTCCAGTCAGCAGTCCGGTGGGCAGCGGCAGGGCCCAAGTGGCCAGCAGGGAGCATCGGGCCTGATTGACCCAGGTTCGGGCAAGACGACCGCGGCACCGGGATTGCGCATCGGCAACCGCTACGCTCAGCGGCATGGTGCTCTTCCCGGCGCCCGGCCATCGCCGAATACCCCTACTTGCGACTCTTCCCTCGTACCGTGTAGTCGTAGAAACACCCTGACGGGCATTTTTTCGAGGCGTATCTTCGGCTTTTCCCCTTGTGCCAGAGGCCAGTCCCTTCACGGTCTCCGTGCTCGTTGTCGATTCACCGCCCCCAAACAGCCGCTCGACCCGGTCGCGCGCATCCGAATACGTCGAGGCTTCCAGAGCATGAGCCACGAGCGTATTGGTCGAATCGACGGTGTCGAGCACCACGATCGAGGAGAGTACGCCACTGTCCAGCGATGCCGATGGCTGCCACTTGATATTCTGATGAGGCACGCGTTCCACTATACGGCACAAGGGGTCAGCCCCGGTAGCGAACCACCCACAAAAGCGACGGCCGGTTTTTGTATCTTTTCACAGGAGACCCTTGGATAGCTCAGAGCGCATCCTCGGATGGGCACTGGATAAAATAGGGAAGCCGTACACCAGGCATGACCCGCGAAAGGGGTTCTTTTGAGCGCAGACAGCGGACGGGTGCAAGCGAGAGAGGCGGGCGAACAACCTGTGCAGACATCTGCCTTGCAGACCGGGAGACCTGGGTCTCGTGCATCCCGGACCGTCGGCCTGGTCCTGGCCTTGCTGGCCTGCCTCTGGATTGCCTTCTGCACTGGACTGGGCCCCATCTACCGGCAGCAGGGTTCGCTGACACAGGTGGGCCTGCCCCAGATGCTGATCATGCTGGGAACCCTGGCCATCTGCCTGGCACTGGTCCTGGTCTGCCGCCGGATTCTGCTGGGTTGCAGACCCCTCAGGATGCCGCAGCGGCTGACGGCCCTGGCACAGCGCCCACGGATGCGTGCCTACGCGGCCTTCATCACCAGACAAACCAGCGGCTGGCGACCCATCATGCGTCTGCTCCTGCTGGGCTGGGCCTGGGCCTTTCTTACCCTGCTGGCCGCCTACGGGGCCGACCTGTATGCACAGGCCCAGGAATGTGCCAACTTCCTGGCCCAGCTGCAGGGCGATCAGCCCCCCTACGGCGGCAATGCCTTCACCCAGATGGATGTCTATCCCATCGGTCATTACCTGTGGCCGGGTCACCCGGCCTTCCTGACCGATCAGCACAACATAGTGCTGACCCTGTTTTACGGGATGACCATCATGGCCTCCAACCATCTGACCGGATCCTATGACGCGGGCATTGTGCTCCTATCGGGGCTGCAGGTGATCTTTGCGGCCTTCTGCTGCGCCGTCACTGCCGACCGCTTCCTGCGCGGCAGCGAAACTGAACATGTCGGGGCGCTGGCCCGCACCCTGGTCATGCTCTTCTTTCTCTTCTCCCCCTTTGTGGTCTTCAGCACCTTCAGCCTGACCAAATCCCCACTCTTCGCCTTCGCCTTCGTCTGGTGGTTCGGCATCTGCCACCAGCTGGAGTCAGCGGACAAGAACTCGCCACTGTACGCAAGCCAGGCAGCCCGACTGCGACCTGCCCTCGCCTTGAGCACCCTAACCATGCTGATCAGCGCAAAGTATGGCCTTTACATCGTCCTGGCCCAGCTGGTCCTGGCCCTGATCATCCACCGTCGCCAGTGGGCCACCATCCTGATAGGTCTCCTGCTGCCCCTGGTCCTGTTCACAGGGGTGACCGGGGCCATGATGGCCACAGGGACGGTCATTAAGGGCGACCCAGTGGAGAGCCGCAGCATCCAGCTACAGCAGATCGCCCGGGTGGCCCAGCGCAACCCTCAGGGGATTCCGGCCCAGGCAAGGGCCGACCTTGAGCCCATCATGGACCTGGACAATGCCGCCATCCAGTACACCCCCTGGGAGGCAGACCGGGTCAAGTCCTCGGGCAACCAGCCCAAACTGATCGTCTATCGATGGAGAACCGTCACGCCCGAGCAGCTTTCCCGGCTGAATCGGGCCTGGCTCCAGGTGGGACTGCGCAACCCGGTGATCTACCTGGATGCCTTCATGGCCGAGTCCTACGGCTACTTCGACCCCGGCGACCCTGCCTACGTGGCCATGTCCTACTACCTCAACAACGGCTACGTGCAGAACTCGGGCTCCTGGCTGGCGGCCTGGTGCCATGACTGGCGCAACGGGGTGACGGGATTCGTCAGAACCTGGGCCGATACCCCCCTGCTGGGCCTGGTGGCACGTGCCAACTTCTGGGTGGTGGCCGCCCTGCTGCTGATTGTCGCCCGCCTGTCTGCCGGCCACTGGCGCGGGGCCCTGTGCTGGTTCCCCCTCCTGCTGATCATGGGGGTCATGATCACTGCCCCAGCCAACAACTTCGAACGGCACATGCTGCCGGTGGACATGGCAGTGCCCTTCCTGATCCTGGACATGGTCCGGCAGAGCCGCCGTGCCCGCGCCGAAAACCTGATGGACCGGCCGACATGATCGGCAAGTCGAAGCGGTCCAGACCGAAGGACGATGAACCTGCCGAGGCGCAGCAAGCTCACCGGTCATCTACTGCCTCCGATGCCGCCATGGAGCAGATTCTCTTGAAGACACTGGATCATCTGCAGGAGGCGTTGCCCTGGGCCAGGTCCGTGCCCGCTGATGGGCGCAGAACCTTGGAGGGGGCCATTCAAACGGCTCTGAACGACCTGCTGTCCCGACTTGATTCCCAGGGCACAGAAGACAGCGAAGTCCCCTCACCCGTACCAGCCGAGCTCTCCCGGAGCCTGGGTCCGCACAGAGCCATGGAGCTGACCCAGGTCATTCTGGACATGCTTGAGGAGGCTGGCCGGACCATGGGAGCCGAAGGGGAACGAGCCACACTGGTCTACACCCGCCAAGCCGCCACCGCAGCAGCCGAGCTCTACGCCGACCTGGCAGAGACGCGGAGCGGCCGCAAGGCAGTAACGGAGTCGAGGATCATTCGGCATCTGATCGAGAAAACGGCAGACACACGGACGGTGGATGATCTGGCCCGTTTAGGCTGGCCGACCGAATTCGACTGCTTCGCTGTCGTCGGCGAGGCCCAGGGCAACGATGACGGGCAGGGCATGGAGAACGCCCGCCAGCCCATACACACCACGGTGGTCCGTCAAGGTGGCAGGGCTCTGGTGGGCGAGAGCGAGGGGCTCATGGTGGTCCTGATCAATCCCGACCGGTCAGGCACCCCAGCCGACTTCTGCGCATCCATCCTGCGGTTCTTCACCGACGAATCAGCTGTCTGCCTGGGACCTCTCCGCCATGGAATCTCCGGTGCGGAAGACTCCATCCGAGCTGCCCTGAGCACGCATGCGGCGGCTCCAGCAGTGGCTGACCCCATCACTGCCGCCCTACCCAGACCACTGCACGCCGACGATCTTCTGCCCGAACGAGCTCTGAACGGAGACACGGACGCTGCCGACCAGCTCTATCAAGAGATCTATATGAGCCTGGCCGGACAGGATCCGGACGGGCCCCTGCCGACCACGCTGCTCACCTTTCTGCGCTCGGGCAACTCGCTGGAGGTCACCGCCAAGAAGCTAGGCATCCATCCCAACACCGTGCGCTACCGGCTGAGGCGCTGTGTGGAGGTGACTGGCTGGGATGCTATGGACCCGCGAGAATCCTTCGTCCTCCGGGCGGCCCTGATTATCGGCAGAATCCGCAGATCGCATCCGGGCGCCGACTGACTGGTGCCGGACCAACTGCCGTAAGGCCAAGATATAAAAAGGGCGGGAACCCGAAGGTCTCCCGCCCTGGAAGTATACAGTCGAACTGACTCAGAGCACCGCGGTGTCCAGAGGAACGCCCGGGCCCATGGTGGTGGTGACGGTGGCCTTGGTGATGTAGCGGCCCTTGACCGTGGCCGGCTTCAGACGCTTGATCTCCTCGTCGACCGCGTGGAAGTTCTCCTCCAGAGCCTGCTGCTCGAAGGAAACCTTGCCCACCGGGAAGCTCAGGTTGCCGTTCTTGTCCACACGGAACTCGATACGTCCGGCCTTGATCTCGGTGACCGCCTTGGCCACATCCATGGTCACGGTGCCTGTCTTGGGGTTGGGCATGAGGCCACGGGGACCCAACACGCGGCCCAGGCGACCGACCTTGCCCATCATGTCGGGGGTGGCCACCACGGCATCAAAGTCCAGATAGCCGCCGGCGACCTTGGTTACCAGCTCGTCGTCGCCAACCTCGTCAGCTCCGGCCTCAGCGGCTGCAGTCGCCTGAGGACCACGGGCGAAGACCAGGACGCGCACGGTCTTGCCAGTGCCGTTGGGCAGGCTGACGGTGCCGCGGACCAGCTGGTCGGCCTTGCGGGGATCGACGTTCAGGCGGTAGACGGCCTCCACGGTCTCGTCAAACCCACGCTTAGGCATGCTCTTGAGCAGGGCGATGCCCTCCTCGGGGGTGTACAGGTTAGTGCGATCGACCTTCTCGGCCGCTTCGCGGTACTTCTTGGAACGCTTGGTCATCTGCTTCTCCTATCAGCAGTCGCGGTGCGGGCAAGCGTATGCCCTACCGCTCACAACAAAAATTTCAGTCGGTGACGGTGATGCCCATGGATCGGGCGGTGCCTTCGATGATCTTCATTCCGGCCTCGACGTCACGGGCCGACAGATCCTCCATCTTGGTCTGGGCGATCTCGCGGACCTGGGCCTTGGTGACGGATCCCACCTTGGTGGTCAGCGGGTTGCCGGCACCCTTGGAGACGCCGGCCGCCTTGCGCAGCAGGTCTGCTGCCGGCGGGGTCTTGGTGATGAAGGTGAAGGAACGATCCTCGTAGACAGTGATGATGCAGGGAATGACCTGGCCCATCTTGTCCTTGGTGGCATCGTTGTACTGCTTGCAGAAGTCCATGATGTTCACGCCATGGGAACCCAGTGCGGGGCCCAGCGGGGGCGCGGGGTTGGCCTTGCCGGCCTCTATCTGCACCTTGATCAGCGCGGTGACTTTCTTCTTTGCAGCCATATGCTGGTTCTTCTTTCTACGAAGCGGTGATGTCGGAGACCATAGGTCCCCTCCCGCAACCTGTTCTTTCCAAATGCTCTCCACAAGGGAGCACAAGCTTGACGATTATCTCATCGACCGGGGACCGGCCGACGGTGCTCAGACGATCTTTTCGACCTGGTCGAAGCCCAACTCAACAGGGGTGTCCCTGCCAAAGATGGAGACCAGAACGGTCAACTTCTGCGTGGTGGGCTCGACATCAGAGACTACGGCGGCCATGGTGGCGAAGGGTCCTTCAGTGACGGTGACCTGATCGCCGACGGCGTAGGAGACCTCCACGGTGCGCTTCTTGGCAGCCTCGGGTTTGTCTCCAGCGGCCTTTAAGGCCTCGGAAGCAATCATGGGGGCCATCATCTGGACGACCTCCTTGCGGGTCAGCGGAGCCGGCTCCTTGCTGGGACCGACGAACCCGGTGACACCCTCGGTGTCGCGGATGATGCGGCGGGCGTTCTCATCTGGCCACATGCGAATCAGCACATAGCCGGGCACACGCACGCGGGTGACGACCTTCTTGCCCTTGTCGGTGTGCTTTTCGACCTCCTCCATGGGAATCTCCACCTGGAAGACCTTGTCCTCCAAGCCGAAGGAGGCCACGCGGGACTCCACATTGGCCTTGACGCGCTTCTCGTAGCCGGAGTAAGTGTGCAGAACGTACCACTTGCCCTCAAGAGTGCGCAGCTTCTTGGAGAACTCGTCCACGGCACGCTGACCCGGATCCTCCTGGTCAGCCTGGTCGTCGGAATCGGAAGAATCTACCTGGGTATCCTTGGCCTGGGCAGATTCGGCGGATGCCTTGTCCTGCTCAGCCTGCTCCGAAGAGGTTCCGAGCTGCTGATCCTGGACCTGGGCATCCTCCTGCGCGGGGGCGTCGACGGATGCCGACGGGACCGACTCAGTTGCCTGATCGGGGTCCAGTCCCTCTCTGGTCAGATCATCACTCATGGATCACTCCACCTTCTACCTTGTCACGGCTCAGCCGAATATCAGGAGGGCTAGTTTGCCCAGCCCGAAGTCCATCGCAGTCACGAAGATCATCAGCAGGAGCACAAAGATGAAGACGGCCACGGACCAGCCCACCAGTTCCTTGCCCGTGGGGGTCACGACCTTGCGGATCTCGTCGATGACCTGCTTGATGAAGAGCCCGATACGCATGAAGAAGTTCGGCTTGGCTTCCTCAGCCCCATCCTTCTGTGCCATGGTCATCCATCCTTCGTTTGTTCTGCATCATCTGCTGCAAGCCTTGGCAGGGAAGGCGGGACTCGAACCCACAACCTACGGTTTTGGAGACCGTTGCGCTACCAATTGCGCCACTTCCCTATCGGAACTTCCCACCAGCCTACTCGACAGGGAGGAAAAACCGCCAAATGGCAAGTCTAGCCTAAAGGATGGATTGCGTCCAACCGTGTTGCCACCATAGCATTTCGCTCAGGAGCCGGATCAGGCGCTGATCCAGTCCCCAAGGCGCCGCATGCCCTCGGCCAGGTCGTCATCGGCCAGCGCATAGGAGAAGCGTAGGCAGCCGGGCGCGCCGAAGGCCTCGCCTGGCACGGCCGCCACCTGGATCTGCTCCAGGATGACCTCGGCCAGCTCACCCGAGGTGGCACAGACCGTACCTTGTGGACCCACTGGCTGATTCAGCAGGCCAGTCACGTCGGCAAAGGCATAGAAGGCGCCTAGGGGTTCAGGGCAGGTCACACCCTGCATGGCGTTCAAAGCATCCACGATGGCCCGCCGACGCAGGGCGAAGGCCGACCGCATGGCCTCCACGTCCTCCAAACCGCCGGTCAGGGCCGCCAGGGCCGCCTGCTGGGAGACGTTGGCCACGTTGGAGGTCATATGTCCCTGAAGCTTGGCGGCCGCCTTGGCCACCAGCAGGGGGGCAATCAGCCAGCCCACCCGCCAGCCGGTCATGGCATAGGTCTTGGCCACACCGTTGACCACAATCAGCTGATCGCGCACCTGGGGCACCAGAGCGCCCGGATAGGGGGTGTGCGCTTCCTGGTAGGTCAAATGCTCGTAGATCTCGTCGCTGATCACCCAGATCTGGTGCTCCACAGCCCAACGGCCCACGGCTGCCACCAGGTCGTCGTCCCAGACCGTCCCGGTTGGGTTGGCAGGCACGTTGAGAATGATGGCGCGCGTGCGCTCGGTCCGGGCCGCCTCCAGCTGCTCCAGGCTGGGGATATAGCCCTGGTCGGCTCCGCTGAGCACGGGGACCGGCCGGCCGCCGGCCAGCAGAACCATCTGTGGATAACTGGTCCAGTAGGGTGCAGGGATGATGACCTCATCGCCAGGATTCAACAGGATCTGAAAAGTCTCATAGACGGCCTGCTTGCCACCGTTGGTAACCACCACCTGATCCGGGTCGATCTGGTAACCCGAGTCGCGCAGGGTCTTGTCGGCGATGGCCTGTTTAAGTTGGGGCAGGCCCGCCGTGGGCGTATAGCGATGGTTGCTCGGATCCAGGCAGGCTCGGGCCGCTGCCTGCACGATGTGGTCAGGCGTGGGAAAGTTGGGTTCGCCGGCACCGAAGCTGATCACATTCATGCCCTGGGCCTTCATGGCCTTGGCTTTCGAATCCACGGCCAGAGTGGCACTGGGGGCCACCGCATCTACGCGTCTGCTCAGGGTCTGCCATTGCGCCATAGTCATGCTGTCATGCTACCGCCCGCCACCCCCAGGGCTGCGCTCAGACAAGGACCAGAGAGTCCCGATGCACCAGCGGGTGGGCATAGTGAGCGCCCAGTCGGCGGCGGAGCTCCTTGGTGTTTAGGCCCAGCATGTCCTGAGCCTCCTCGGAATCGTAGCCGGACAGACCCTTGGCCACCTGGTGACCGGACTCATCATGAATCCAGACCGGATCCCCGGCCGAGAACTCGCCCTGGACCGATCTGGCACCAGCTGCCAGCAGGCTGGCCCGACCACCGCGCAGAGCTTTGACGGCCCCCTGATCCACCAGATAGCCGCCCCGGGGACGGGATGCGAACTTGATCCAGAGCCGGTGCGAGGAGCCCCGCGGACGGATGGGGGCGAAGAGGGTGCCCACCCGGTCGCCGGCCAGGGCAGGACCTGCAAGATCGGCGCAGGTCAAGACCACGGGCATGCCGGAGGCCGCAGCAATCCGCGCCGCCTCCAGCTTGGTGGACATGCCCCCGGTTCCCAGCCCAGAGACGGACCCCTGGGCATCCACTTGGTCCATAATGGCCGCCACGTCCGGCACAAAGCCGATCCTGTGAGCCCCTGGCTGGGACGGGGGTTCAGTGTAGAGGGCATCCACATCAGTCAGCAGGACCAGGGCATCGGCACTGACAATGTTGGCGATCAGGGCCGAAAGATGGTCGTTGTCGCCGAAACGGATCTCGTTGCTGGCCAGGGCATCGTTCTCATTGACGATGGGGATGACCCCCAGATCCAACAGACGGCAGAGGGTGCGCCGGGCGTTGCGGTACTGGACTGCATGGGTGGTGTCACGAGCGGTGATCAGGATCTGGCCAACCCGTAGGTCATAGCGGGCGAAGGCGGTCTCGTACTGAGCCATGAGCAGACCCTGGCCCACTGAGGCCGTAGCCTGCTGGGTGGCCACATCACCGGGGCGTTCGTCGAATCCCAGGGTGCCAAAACCAGCTGCAATAGCCCCGGAAGTGACCAGGACCAGGCGAGCGCCATTCACGGCAGCCGAGGCCAGGGCGCCCACCAGCGAACGCAGGCGGCCAAGGTCCAAGTGCCCATGGAGATCGGTCAGAGAGCTGGATCCTACCTTGACCACCATGGTACGGGCCTGAGCCACTCGGGAGCGGATCTCAGCCTCAGCAGATCCTTCCCGTTCGGTCATTGCCCAGCCTCCTCCGAACTGGCAGCATCCGCGTCCCCGCGCCCCAGCAGGCCCTGCCTGTCGTGGGGATCGTCGTCCACGGAGGGGTCGGCCCAGTGCCCCTGGCGCCGTTCCTGCTCCATGACCTGTCGCACCGCCTGCCGGGCATCCATCATCTGGTGGTACTGGCGGCGGCGTTCGCTGTTGGTGCGGCGACGGTTGAGCCCCTGGCTCTCCTCCAGGCGCAGGTCACGACCCCGGGCCACCTGGGGGGTGCCATCCAGCATTTCGGCGCCGGCCGCCACACTCGGATCCCAGTCGAAGGCCACCGCATCGTCGCCAGGACCGATGCGGACCTCGTCACCTGGCCTGGCTCCGGCCTTGCGCAGAGCATCCTCCACACCCATCCGGGCCAGGCAGTCAGCCAGATAGCCCACGGCCTCCTCGTTGTCGAAGTTGGTCTGGCGGACCCAACGCTCGGGCTTGGCTCCGCAGACCCTGAACCAGGTCTGTCCGGAACGGGTCTGATGCCGCTCAAGGGTGAAGTCCCCGGACTGGTCGCCGCTCCTGCGCCGCCGCTCCAAGGGGCGGATAACCACGCGCTCCTCCTGCCTGGCCTCTTCCCGCTGACGCAGCTGCCCGCGCAGGCGGTCCACCAGACCGGCCAAGTAGTAACCCAGTTCCTTAAGCCCCTGATGCGAGGCTGTGGAGACCACAAAGACCTTGAGACCCAGGGCCTCGAAGTCAGGCCTAACAAATTCGGCCAGTTCGCGAGCTTCCGGCAGGTCAGCCTTGTTGAGGATGATCACCCTGGGCCGCTCGGCCATGGGGATGACTCCCAGAGGAAGCTCCAGGCGGTCGGCATAATGGGAAAGCTCCTCTTCCAGGGCCCGGTAGTCGCTCATGGGGTCCCGATCAGGCTCCAAGGTGGCACAATCGATGACGTGGGCGATAATCTCGGTACGCTCGATGTGCCGCAGAAACTCCAGCCCAAGACCCTTGCCTTGGGAGGCTCCTGGAATCAGCCCTGGCACATCGGCCATAGTAAAGCGGCTTTCCCCTGCCTGGACCACGCCCAGGTTGGGCACCAGGGTAGTGAATGGATAGTCGGCGATCTTGGGCCGGGCCGCGCTCATGGCCGCCACCAGGCTGGATTTGCCCGCGCTAGGGAAACCCACCAGGGCCACGTCGGCGATGGATTTGAGCTCCAGCACCAGGTCGCGCTCCTGCCCGGCATCCCCTAGCAACGCGAAGCCAGGAGCCCGCCTGGCCTTGGTGGCCAGGGAGCGGTTGCCCAGACCGCCCACGCCGCCTTGGGCTGCAACGAACCGGTCTCCCACGTGGGCCAGGTCGGCCAGTCGCTCACCAGGCTGCTTGCGCTCGCCTTGGCCTCCTTTGGCGGTGAAGACCACGGTGCCCACCGGCACCGGCAGAATCAGATCCTGGCCACGGCTGCCGTCCTTGTCGCCGCCCAGACCCATGGTGCCTGATTCGGCCTGGCGGTGCGGCAGGAAGCGGTAGTCCAGCAGGCTGGTGGCGTTGGCATCGGCCTGAAGAATGACCGAGCCGCCCTGGCCGCCGTCGCCTCCATCAGGCCCGGCCAGGGGCTTGTACTTCTCGCGGCGGATGGAGGACGCTCCATTGCCGCCGTCGCCACCCTTGACATGGACGGTGACCTGATCCACAAATGCGCTCATAGGGGCCCATGGTACTCAATCCGGCCTGACATGCGGCCCCTGAGAGCTGAATGCCCTGCATCTTCATACATATATGCAAAAAGGCCACCCCCACGACAGGGATGGCCTTGGCTGATGCCGATAAAGGGCAATCAGGCGGTAAGCACGTCAACGACCTTGCGGTCACGCCGGTTGGCGAACCGAACCGTTCCGTCCGTCAGGGCGAAGAGGGTGTGATCCTTACCCAGACCGACATTCTGGCCGGGATGGAACTTGGTGCCACGCTGGCGAACAATGATGTTGCCGGCCACTACGGCCTCGCCGCCGAACTTCTTGACGCCCAGGTACTGTGCATTCGAATCGCGCCCGTTGCGTGAGCTGGACGCGCCCTTCTTATGTGCCATGTCTGGTTCCTTTCCTACCTCGACCTAGGCCTTCAGGCGATGGCCGTGATCTTGACCACGGTCTGCTTCTGACGGTGGCCCTTGCGGCGCGCCACGCCGGTCTTGTTCTTGAACTTCTGGATGTTGATCTTGGGGCCCTTGGCCTCGTCGTCCACGACCTCGCCCTTGACAGAGATCTTGGCCAGATCCTTGGCGGCCATGGTCACCTTGGATCCATCGACGACCAGCGCGACCGGAAACTCGACCGACTCGCCCTTCCTGGCAGCCAGACGGTTGACCGTGATCTGGTCACCGACCTCGACCTTCTCCTGATGGCCTCCGGCCTTCACAATCGCGTACATAGCCCTACCTTGCCTGTTGTCCAAAGCTGTATGCGCCCGGCATCCGGGTCTCGCCATGCGATTGACGGACCCGTCCAGACACCAGCTAACCAGTATAGAAGCAAACACACCGCGTCGTCAAATGTGCCTGCTCCGCCGACAAAACGAATTCAGTTTATGACTCCTTGGCGACATCCGCCGTCTCAGCCTGGGCATCATCCTCGTCCGACGCCGCCTGGGCCGCCGCAGCGATCCTGGCCAGCTTGGCCTTGACTGCAGGGGTCGAGCCTGTGGACAAGGTCTCCTTGGAAGAGGAGCCGTGCCCATGCTTGTTGGTCTTGACGAAGGGGTCGCCGCCCTTGACTGCGTATGGGTCGGCATAGGAGGCTGAGATGGTCGGCTTGTCGTGAAGGATGAAGCCTCGGCCATGGCAGGTGGGGCACTCCTCGGAGAAGGCCTCGACCAGACCCTGGCCCACCCGCTTGCGGGTCATCTGCACCAGGCCCAGGGAGGTGACCTCGGCCACCTGGTGCTTGGTGCGGTCCCGGGCCAGGCACTCGACCAAGCGGCGCAGGACCAGGTCGCGATTAGCCGGCATGACCATATCCACGTAGTCGATCATGATCATGCCGCCGATGTCGCGCAGGCGCAGCTGGCGGGCGATCTCCTCGGAAGCCTCCAGGTTGCAACGGGTCACCGTCTCCTCCAGCGACTTGCCCTTGCCGATGAAGCGGCCCGTGTTCACGTCGATGGTGGTCATAGCCTCAGTGCGGTCGATGACCAGGGAGCCGCCGGAGGGCAGGTAGACCTGGCGCTCCATGCCCTTGCGCAGTTGGCTGTCGATGCTCCAGCGATCGAAAACATCCTTGCCCTGGTGCTCGGCCGGGTCCCAGTGCTCAAGTTTCTCCTCCAGGTCGGGGGCCATGGTCTCCAGGTAGTTGCGGACCCTCTCGTAGACCCCCTCGCCCTGGACCACCAGCTTGGCGAAGTCGTCGTTGAAGATGTCTCGAACCACACGGATAGCCACGTCCGGCTCGCCCTGCAGAAGCTTGGGACGCTTGCCGTGCAGGAACTCCTTGCGCTTGTCCTCGATCTTGCCCCACTGACGCTGCAGGTTCTCCAGGTCCTTGGTCAGGGCCTCCTCGCTGGCCCCCTCTGCCGCGGTGCGAATGATGACGCCCATGTCCTTGGGGGCCACCTTGGAGACGATGCTCTTGAGACGGGAACGCTCGCGGTCGGGCAGCTTGCGACTGACGCCGGTCATGCCGCCCGAAGGCACCAGGACCAGGAAACGGCCGGCCAGCGTGACCTGCGAGGTCAGCCGTGCACCCTTGTGGCCAATGGGGTCCTTGGTGACCTGGACCAGCACAGGGTCACCGGATTTGAAGGCCAGTTCGATCCGGCGGGGCTGACCCTCCAGACGGGTGGAGTCCCAGTTGACCTCGCCGGCATAGAGCACGCCGTTGCGGGCCTGGCCGATGTCCACGAAGGCGGCCTCCATGCTGGGCAGGACGTTCTGAACCCGGCCCAGGTAGATGTTGCCTACAGTGGAGACCTCCTGGATGTCGGAGACGTAGTGCTCGACCAGGATATCGTCCTCGATGACCGAGATCTGGGTGTGGTGCTCCTTCTCGCGCACCACCATCAGGCGGTTGACGTTTTCACGGCGGGCCAGGAAGTCCTGCTCGACCAGTTGGGACTGACGCGAGCGTTCGCGGCGGTTGTCCCGCCGGCGCTGCTTTTTGGCCTCCAAGCGGGTGGAGCCCTCCACGTCGGTGATCTCGTCAATATATTGCTGTTTGCGCGAACGGCGGGTACTGGACTCCTCTGACTCGCCCTCAGCGGACTTGGAGCCTCTGCGACGGCGGCGGCGACGGGTCAGCGGGGCCTCGTCCTCGTCATCCTTGTCCTTCTCCTGCTCGTGCCCGCGACGGCGGCGAGTGGAAACGGGCTTCTCAGAGCCCTCATCATCGCTCTTGGCACGGCGGCGACGACGAGTGCGAGTGCCGGACTCATTCTGGTCCTCGTCCTGATCCTGATCCTGATCCTCGTCAACTACGAAGGTTATGCCCTCGTGATCCAGATCCTCCTCGATGCGCTCCACCTCGTCGGCGGCCCTGCGCTCCTCGGCATTGAGCCTGCGGGAACGGCGTGAACCGCCCTCCGAGGTGCTCCTGGATTTGCTTCGGCGGGAGGGCTTGGATGACTGTTCGGCATCCTCGTCCTCCTCATCCCGTTCGTCGCGCTCATTCTGCTCAGGCCTGGAGACGGGTATAACGGGCTCCTGGAAGAGCAACGACGTCATAGGACGGGGACGGGCGGTGCGGGCGGCACGCGGACGCTCATCCTGCTCCTCAGCCTTCCGGTCTGTCCTCTGGCTGAGCCCCGAGGTCAGAGCCTCCACAGCCTCAAGGGCACGTTCCTGACGGTCTTGATCAGGTTCGCCCTCCTGGGCATGCTCCTCGGTGCGTCGGCGGGCAGTAGTACGGCTGCGACGACGAGTAGTCGTCCTGGTTGGCTTGGACTCGCTCTCATCCCCCTGAGCATCTTGGCTGGAATGGTCCTGCGCGCTCTGATCGGCAGCCTGATTCTCCTTGGACTTGCGAGTGCGACGGCGACGGGTGGCGGAGGGCTTGGACTCGTCCTCCTCCTCCTTGGCCTTACGGGAGGTCTTGCGCTTCTCGGCCTCGACCTTCACAGGCACGTCGGCACCGGCCGCGCCGGCCACCCTGACCACACGCCGTCCGGAGCGGCGACGAGTGCCGGGACTTGCAGTCTCTTCAACCTGCCGCCCCTGCCCATCACTGATGGCGGACCGATTATCCTTGGTATCCTCATTCGTATTTTCGGGCACAATGCTCCTTGCGGCACGCCGCCTCGCGCCGCTCTCACGGTCCCGATCCGTCCTCACGCTGCACTCTCACTGCAACCGCGCACCTGCGTGCGCCCGATCGAAACGCCTTGGCAAAAAGTCTTCCTGACGCAGGCGGACACCGACGCCCACACGGGTCACTGGGTCTCCGTCCGGGGGGATCAACGCCTACGCTGCAAGTGGTCAGGCAGAACCACCGTCATCTAGTATGTCACAGATCAGCGGTCTTCAGGTCCATTGAGCCATTCGACCAGTATTGCTTCCAGCCGGACCAGGTCATCCAGGGGCACCTGTTCGTCGGCCTTGTGGGCCAGCAGGGGGTCCCCTGCGCCCAGGTTGACGGCTGGTAGGCCAAGGGCTGAAAATCGGGCCACATCGGTCCACCCCAACTTGGCACGAGGCTGCTGGCCCGTGGTCCGGGCAACCAGGTCCGCTAGTGAACGCGCCCAGGGCGAATCCAGACCCGGACGGGCCGCTGGCGATTCGTCACACATGCGCACCGAGAATCCCTGGAAGACCCCGCCGCGGGCCATATGCTCGCCATTGCCCAGCTCAGCGCCTGTCCCTTGACCCATCATCAACTCCTTGGCCTGAGCCAGACTCTTGTCGGGGGCGAAACGGTAGTTGACATGCACCCGGCAGCGGTCGGGAATGACGTTGGTGCCCAGGCCGCCCTCGATCATGGTGGCGTTGAGTCCCTCCCGGTAGTCCAGGCCATCCACCCGCACCGTGGCCGGACGGTACTGCTCCAGCCGGTCCAGAATGGGCGCGGCCGCGTGGATGGCGTTGCTACCCATCCAGGCCCGGGCGGAGTGGGCCGCCGTGCCGTGGGTGATCAGATCGAAGCGCATGGTTCCATTGCAGCCGGCCTCGATGGTGCAGTCGGTTGGCTCGCCGATGATGGCGAAATCACCTTGCACCCAGTCAGGGTGGGCGGCCACCACCCGGCCCAGCCCGTTCAGGTCGGCCTGGACCTCCTCATGGTCGTAGAAGACAAAGGTCAGGTCATAGACCGGCTCCTGCATGGTGAGCGCCAGGTGAAGAAAGACGGCATCCGAGGCCTTCATGTCGGCGGAGCCCCTGCCGTACAGCACCCGGGATCCAGGGTGGGCGGCGGCCAGGTCGGCGCGGATGTCCGGGTCGCCGGGCTCCAGCCAGCGCGGGGGGAGGTTCCCATCCACGGGTACGGTGTCCAGATGCCCGGCAAGAACGATGCGGTGGGGACGGCCCAGCTGGGTGGAGGCCACGACCGTATCTCCCAACCGTTGGACCAAGAGGTCGGCTCGTGAGGACAGGGTCCTCTGGACGGCATCAGCCAGGGCGCCCTCCTGGCCGCTGACCGAAGGCAGGGCGGTCATGGACTCCAGTATCCTTGCCAAGGCCTGGGAAGGTTCAACCCCCCGGGTGCCGGAGAGAAGATCAATATCCGTCTGTGTGTTCTTGGCCATAGTGCCATGCTAGCGGGCCGGGAATCGCAGATGGACCTGCAGCCGCAAGCATGAGGTCCTAGTGGCACAATGGGGGCGACGGAAGCGGTGGCACTCCGCCTGGGAGGCCGCCGTCCACCATGCGAGACGAGGAGGATGCCGGAGTGCCTGGACTGCTCAGCGCCATGGAGGGGTTCTTCATCATCGGCGTGGTCATCGCCGTGGGCTATGTGGCCGCCCGCTTCCATGTAGGCGGTCCCACAGCCCAGCTGGTGCTGAACAAATACTCATTCTTTGTGTCAACGCCCTGCCTGATGTTCGCCATCCTCTCCAAGCAGAAGCTATCGGTAATCTTCCACCCCAGCATCATCGTGGCCTTCCTGTCGGCGGCGGCCGTGGGTCTGCTTTTCGTGGCCCTGAATGCGGCCAGCTTCCACCTGCCGGCCGCCGAAGCCACCATCGGCGCTCTCGACTCCCTGTATTTGAACTCCAATAACATCGGGCTGCCTGTAGCCACCTATATTCTGGGCAATCCCACACTGGTGGCCCCTATCCTGGTCATGCAACAGGCCCTTTTCACCCCAATCGGGCTGACCGTTCTGGACGCGACCACCTCTGGCAAGCTTTCGGTCAAGACCATCCTCAAACAGCCTCTGAAGCAGCCGATCCTCATCGGCTCCATAGGCGGCATAGTGATATCGGCTATCAGCGCCCAGGCCGGCCATTTCGTCATCCCTGACTTCGTCTACAAGCCCATCGACATGATCGGACAGTCGGCCGTGCCCATGATCCTCATGGCCTTCGGCATGTCCCTGCGGGGTTCGCGACCCATGGGCCGGGGCACTGACCGTCGTGCCACCCTTTGTGCGGTGATCCTGAAGAATCTGGTCATGCCCATGATCGCTTACCTGCTGGCCCGGTTCATGATGGGCTTCAGCGGGGCGGAGCTGTACGGGTGCGTGGTTCTGGCGGCCCTGCCCACCGGCCAGAACGTCTACAACTACGCCGCCCGGTACGAGGTGGGAACCACCTTCGCCAGGGACGGCATCCTGTTGAGCACGATCACCTCGCCCGTGATCATCGCTCTGGTTGCTCTGCTCCTGAGCTGATGTGCCCAGGCAAGCTGCCTACTCAGCCTTCGGCTGCCAGAACCTCCAAGCGTTGTCTAAAGTGCGGCCAGTCCCGTCCGAAGGCCTTCAGAAGGGGCAGGTCCGCGACCTTGTCCAGGTCCACCCATTCCAGGGCAATGCTCTCATCGTCATTCATGCGGGGATCGACCTGGTGGCCGGGACGCTCAAAGGCCAGTATGGTCGTGTAACCCCAGGGGCCGTGGTCCTCCAAGTAGGAACCCACCACCTGAATGTCCTCCGGACGGATGTTGGCCTCCTCATAGCTCTCGCGCAGGCCGCCCTCCAAGGGGTTCTCCCCGTCGGAGATGGCGCCGCCCGGCACACCCCAGGTGCCGCCCTCAGCGCTCCAGCGGGCCCGGTGCTGCAGAAGCACACTGACCGGCACACCTGTGCGGGCATCACGCCGGACCAACAAAACGCCGGCAGCCCCGTTGAGCCCCCAGTGCCGCTTGCCGCAGGCGCAGTCCACCCACCCGTCGCCGGGCTGATGGACATTCTCCACGGGAGCGACCAGTCCCTCAGGACCATGCGTTGATCCGTCCGTCTGCTGCCGCTCGGGCAGGACCCGTTGGGCCCACAGGTCAGGCCAGGAGACGCCCAGCTCCTGAGCCAGGGCGCGCAGGGTGGGCATGCTCAATCCCATCACCCCGCTGGGATCGCCTCGAATGCCCTGGATGAAGGCGCTGCCCAATCCCTCCAAGGTGAAGGATCCTGCCACCTCCAGGGGTTCGCCGGTGGCCACATAGGCCTGCATGACGGCCCTGTCATAGTCTCCGAAGGTCACTTGAGCGCTGCTGACCGCTCGGGCACGTCGGCCGGTGGCCAGATCGATCAGACAGTGGCCGGTTACCAGGGTGCCGGTTTGGCCGCGCATGGCCATCAGCCGCTCCAAAGCACGCTCCGGCTGGTGAGGCTTGCCCATGACAGCACCGTCCATGCTGAACAGCGAGTCGCACCCCAGCAGGAGGGGCCCACGCCCGGCGCCGAGCATCCCGCCCCAGGCCCCAATGACCCGGCTCATGGGATCCCGGGAGGATGCACCTGAATCACCCTGGCTCAGAGGCCTGAACGTGACCAGATCGCCCCGGGAACGTCTTTCGGCATCCTTGACGGCATCCATGGTCGCTTGGACAGCCGAAGCCTTGGCCTCAGCCAAGACGCTGACCCGTTCGCGCACATCCAGGTCATCCAGGCGACAACCCAGTTTACGGGCCTGTTCCGCAAGCACAGCCGGCTCATCGACCTTTGAGGGTCGAATGATGGGGTCGATGCCCGCCTGGACCAGAAGCCGACGCCTGGAGGGGGAGGATGAGGCCAGGATGAGCGGGATATGCCTGTCTTCAGTGTTCACGATTGCCTTCCTGGTCCCGTTCCACCTGGACCCCCTGGCAGTCCACGTCCAAGGACAGGATCCGCCAGCGACCGGAATCCAGATAGTCCCTGGCAAGGGTCCGCAGCTCATTTTCGGCATCCCCGTAGTGCAGGACGATAATGCATGGTCCAGCCCCAGAGACGGCCGCCGCATAGCCCTGACGACGAAGGAGCTGCAGGAGCTTGGTGGAGGACGGCATGAGCCCGGCCCGGTATGGCTGATGGAGTCGATCCTGGGTAGCTACAAAGAGCATGGCATTGGCCCTGGCAGCCTGCTCGGCTGCATCAGCTCCCAAGTCATCCAGTGACCCTGGGTTCAGAGCGCCAGGAATCAGGGCCGCCCGCGACAGGTTATGAACAGCATCCGCGTAAGGCACCCGGTTGGGCAGGGCCTGTCGTGCCTTCTGTGTGGACAGATGAACGCCGGGAACGAAGACTGTGGCCTTGATGGCCGGGTCCACCTTGTATCGCAGGGTGTGGTAGCCGCCCTCCAAGGGCGCACCCCCGGCTATGGGCAGAGAACCCACTCCCTCGCCAGTGGCCAGATCATAGGAGACGGTCAACCCCCCGTAGACAGCAGGCGCCACGTTGTCGGGATGCCCCTCAATCTGGGCGGCCAACGCAAAGACGGCATCACGACGCAGAGGGCCGGCATGGGCGAAGGCCGCAGCCGCCGCGATACCGGCTACGATGGCCTCGGCGCTGGAACCCAAACCCCTGGCCTGGGGGATACGGTTGACCGCGCGCATGATGAAGCCGAACCTTGGCAGTCCGAAGACCTGGCAGGCCCGCCGGAAGGCTGAGACGACTAGGTGGGTCTCGTCTCGGGGCAGAGTCCGCTCCCCCTCGCCCTTGATTACCACATAGGCGGTGGTGTCGTCCTGGTCCACGGAACGGGTGAAGACGATCTCGTCATGGTAGTCCAGCGCCAGACCGACCGCATCGAAACCTGATCCCAGGTTGGCACTGGTGGCTGGCACACGCACCCGAACAGTAGACGGGCCTTCTGCAGCAACGGCCATCATTGGGCCTGCCGATCGAAGACGCGCAGGATAGAGGCCTGACCGGTGACTGAGTCGAAGGTGGAGATCCGCTTGACCACCTGTCGCAGGGTCACCTCGTCGCACAGATGGGTGACCACGCGCAACTGCTGGATCTCGCCGCTGTAACCCGGGTCATGCAGGGTGGGCTTGATGTCCTGGTTGACTCCGTTGATGGAGATGCCTGCCTCGGAGAAGACCTGGGCGATGGCCGCCAGCACGCCAGGCTTGTCGTGGATCAGGAAGCGGACAGCAAAGGCGGCCCGGGATGCATCCAGCGGAGCCATGGGGATGTTGGCGTACATGGGGATTCCCGGACCCATGCCATGCTGGACGATGTGGCGTGCCTCGGTGACCACGTCCCCCACAACGGCTGATGCTGTGGGCGCTCCGCCGGCACCCCGGCCGTAGAACATGAGATCGTCGGCGGCCTTGGCTGTGACGAAAACCGCGTTGAAGCTGCCATGGACCGAGGCCAGGGGGTGGCTGTCGGGAATCAACGCCGGGTAGACCCGGGCGGAGATGCCCTGTTCGCCGCGTTCGGCCACGGCCAGAAGCTTGATGACCCGGTGCTCGGTCTGTGCGGCCGCAATATCGTCGGCGGTGATGGCGCGGATGCCCTCCACGGGGACGTCGTCCAGGCGCACATCGGTATGGAAGGCCAGCGTGGCCATGATGGCGGCCTTAGCGGCCGCATCCAGCCCGTCCACATCGGCAGTGGGATCCGCCTCAGCGAAGCCCTTGGCCTGGGCATCGCGCAGGGCCTGATCGAATTGAAGACCCTTGGTGGTCATCTCATCCAGAATGTAGTTGGTGGTCCCGTTGACGATACCCACCAAGCTGGTGATTCCGTCGCCCACCAGAGATTCGCGCAGGGGCCGCACGATGGGGATGGCCCCGCCCACAGCCGCTTCGAAGTAGATGTCGACGCCCCGTTCTTCGGCGGCCCGGTAGAGCTCAGGGCCGTGCTGGGCCAGCAAGGCCTTGTTGGCGGTGACCACGCTGGCGCCGGACTCGATGGCCTTGAGCAGCAGGGTGCGGGCCGGCTCGATCCCGCCGATCAGTTCGATGACGATATCCGCTTTAGTGACTAAGTCGGCTGAGTCTGTGGTCAGCAGGGACTGATCAATCCAATCAGCCTTGACCTTGTCAGGATGGAGGACGGCGATACCTACCAGCTGCAGGGGGCGGCCCACTCGACTGGCTAGATCCTGGCTCTGCTCCACCAAGAGGCGGGCAGTCTGGGAGCCCACGGTCCCGGCCCCCAGAAGTGCTACGCGGATGGGCCTGACGGCCTCCTGCTGCTGCATGCGTTCAGGCATATGGTCCTCCATCCGCCCCAACGGGGCCTGTCTCCGGGTGTTGCTCCATCTTAGAAAGCCAATCCGACACCCCTACCCCAGCGGCTGGCTCCATCCGAGGGCGAGGCTCATCCCTGGTCCAAGGCCAGCAGATCATCCATGGTCTGCCGCCGTAGCATCAGCTGGGCACCAGACTGGTCCAGGCCCACCACGGGAGGGATCAGAGCCTGGTTGTAGTTGCTGGCCATGGTCCGTCCGTAGGCGCCGGTCACCGGTACCAAAAGCAAATCACCCCGGCGAATGTCCGCAGGCAGAGGCACATCCTGCACCAGGATATCCCCAGATTCACAGTGCTTGCCCACCACACGGGCCTGAATCCGGTCCACGCTGCCATGTCGGTTGGCAAGGACGGCAGTGTACTCGGCCCCATACAGAGCCGGACGAATGTTGTCACTCATGCCGCCGTCAACCGAAACGTAGGTGCGCACACTTCCGTCAGACAGGGGAACGGGCTTGACGGTGCCCACCCGGTACAGGCTCATGCCGCATGGGGCCACGATCCAGCGGCCGGGCTCGAAGGCGATGACCGGCATGGGCATGCCCAAGCGGCGGTTGATGGCGGCCATGTCAGCCCCCAGGCTGGTCAAGGTCTCGTCCAGGTCCATCCGATCCTCATCTGGAGTGTAGGGCACGGAGAAGCCGCCCCCCAGATCAACCTCAGGCATCAGGTATCCGTCGGTGGCCCAGAAGGTATGCCGCAGCAGCATCATGCGCCGGGCGGCCTCGATGAAGGCCGAAGAGTCATGGATCTGAGAGCCGATATGGGTATGGATGCCCACCAACTCCAGTTCCCGCTCGTGGGAACGAATCTCCTTGAGCAGGGCGATAGCCGGTCCGTCGGCCAGAGCGGACATGGCTTTGATCCGGGCAGGATCGGCAGGTTCAGCAGGCTCGTTGGCAACCGAATACAGTGCCGAAGACGACGGGGAGACCACAGAATCACCAGGAGCCGAAGAGCTGTCATTCTTCGTGGCCGCCGGAGTCGCTGTCCCAGCCTGCCCTGAGGACCCAGGCTCAGCGCCCAGGTCCAGCAGACTCACGTCGGTGCCCTGGGGCAGCAGGGGGATGCCAAACTTCTGATCCTCGTGTGCGGTGGAAATGTACTCGTGACCGCCGGCGTGCACCCCCACGGTCACCCGGAGCATGACCTTGGCGCGACGACCCTGTGCCCTTGCAGCAGCGGCGATTCGGGCAGGCTCGTCGGGCGCATCGATAACGATGGCCCTATAGCCCTCCCTCACAGCCAGGTCGATCTCCTGGTCAGACTTGTTGTTGCCGTGCAGGACCAGACGGCGGCCAGGGGCACCGGCAGCCTGAGCGATCAGCATCTCGCCCAGGGAGCAGGTATCAATATCCAACCCCTGGCGCAGCATGATCCGCACGGTCTCCTTGCTAAGGAAGGCCTTGCCCGCGTAACTGACCCTGGTGGTCGCACCGCCCAGGTCTCGCAGAGCCGCCTGGCGGAAGGCCGAGGCCCGTTCCGCCATCATCGCGGTGTCCATCAGATACATGGGGGTGCCGTAACGCTTGGCCAGATCTTCCATAGAGCACCCGTGCATGCTCAGCATGCCCTCATGGTCCTGCTGCAGAGCCTCGGGCCAGAACCCATCGGACCCCAACCCGCACATCCCTGTCTCCATTAACGACCTCCCGGTAACCTTCAGGCTTACATACGGTCAGGGGCCTGGACACCCAGCAGATCCAGACCATTGGCGATGACCTGCTGCACAGCGTCATTGAGCCGTAGACGTGCCGACGCACGGGCTGGCTGTGGATTCCTGTCCTCGTCCTGGTCCAGATCCTTACGGCCGGTGGGTTCCATGGGCACCACGCGCTCCAGGTTGTACCAGCGGTGATAGACCCCAGCCAGCTGCTCCAGGTAGTGGGCCACCCGGTGGGGAGCCTTCTGGTCGCCTGCAGTCTGAACCACATTGGGATAGAGGGCCAGGACGCCCAGAACATCGTTGTCGGCAGCGGTGTCCAACAGGGACAGGTCGGCGCCGGACCGGTCGATGCCCGCCTGGGCTGCGTTCCGATCCACATTCCTGGAGCGGGCGTGCGCGTACTGCACGTAGTAGACGGGGTTGTCGTTGGTGTGCGAAGCCAGCAGGTCCAGGTCGATGTCCACGCTCTGGTTGTAGTCAGTACGGGCCAGGGAGTACCGGGCGGCATCCACACCCACGGCATCCACCAGATCGTCAATGGTGACCACGTTGCCTGCCCGCTTGCTCATGCGCACGGCCTGACCGTCCTTGATGACGTTGACCATCTGGCCGATCAGGATCTGCATGTTCACGCCTGGGGTGTCCCCGAAGGCTGCGCAGATGGCCATCATCCGGCCGATGTAGCCGTGATGGTCGGCGCCCAGCATGTAGATGGCCTCGTCGCAGGGATCCTTGGGCCTGCGTCGCTTGTTCAGGTAGTAGGCGATGTCGGCCGCCACATAGGCTGCGTGGCCGTCGGACTTGATAATCACCCGGTCCTTGTCGTCGCCGTAGGTGGTGGAGCGGAACCAGGTAGCCCCGTCCTTCTCGAAGATGTCGCCCTTGGCCCGCAGCTCATCAATGGCCCGGTCCACCTGGCCGGACTCATACAGGCTGTTCTCATGGAACCAGACATCGAAGTTGACCCGGAAGTCACGCATGGACTGCTGAATCTCGGCGAACATCATGGGCACGGCCCGGGTGCGGAAGGCCTCGCGCTGGGGGCTGTCACCTTCGGCGCCGTCCTCGTCCTGCACCCTGGGCATAGCCAGGATGTCCTGCCCCTGGTCGGCGGCTTCCTTGACTACCCGCGAGGCAATCTCGTCAATATACGAACCCTTGTAGCCGTCAGCAGGCACGGGCTCACCATGGGCCGCCGCCACCAGCGAGCGGGAGAAGCGGTCGATCTGCGTGCCGTGATCGTTGAAGTAGTACTCCCTGACCACCTTGGCACCGTTGGCCTCCAGGACCCGGGCCATGGAGTCGCCCACAGCCGCCCAGCGTGTGCCGCCGATATGGATGGGGCCCGTAGGGTTTGCCGAGACGAATTCCAAATTGAGCGTGCGTCCACTCAGATGATCGTTGCTTCCGAAGGCGGATCCCGCATCCAGGACCGCATCAACCACAGCAGCCGCCGAGGCCGAATCCAAGGTTATGTTGATGAAGCCGGGCCCGGCCACATCCACCTGGGCGATCCCATCGGCCTTTCGCAGGGCCTCAGCCAAGGCCTGCCCCAATTCGGCAGGCCTCATGCCAGCCTTCTTGGTCAGCTGCATGGCGATGTTGGTGGACCAGTCCCCGTGGGAGCGGTCCTTGGGACGCATAACCGCCAGATGGTCGGCATCAGGAACCATGTCAGGCTCCAGGTTTCCCAGGCGGCCCGACTGGGCCATCTGGACGGCGGTCGAAGAGATGATACGGGCAAGTGCTTCAGGACTCATGCCCTCAAGTCTAGCGACGGCGGGGACCAGCAACCGACCTGTCTCAGGCCAGGGCCACGACCTCGATCTCGACCAGGGCCCCCTTGGGGATGTCCGCGCCACCGAACGCCACGCGGGCCGGCCGCACCGAGCCGATGAAAACCTGGGAGTAGGCCTGATTCACCTCGGTGAAATCCTCCACACGCCGCATAAGGATGGTGGCCTTAACCACCTTTTCCATGCCGGTGCCGGCTGCATCCAAGATGTTCTTGACGTTCTTCAGAGCCTGGGTAGCCTGGTCAGCCGCAGTGCCCTCCACCAGCTCGCCGGTGTCCGGGTCGATGCCCAGCTGTCCGGAGACAAAGACAAAGCCCCCGGCCTTCACAGCCTGGCTGTAAGCCCCCAAAGCCTGAGGCGCATATGGCGTGCCGATCTCTTCCGGTCCATCTTCCATGAGTCCGTCCTTTCTTCAGGTCCGCCGCACCCATGCCGGGCCGAAGCCCCGGGCGGACACCGTCCACTATAGGAGTGCCCGCCCAGCAGAAGCGGTACCAGTCTCAGCCCTTGCGAGCCTCCTGACCCATCCAGTAGGCCAGGGAGCGCAGGTCGCCGGCCTCGTAGGTCTTGACGAATTTCTCGACCTGGTCCGGATCCGAGCAGGTCTCCGGGAACCGCATATAGCGGGTGTCCAGAGGGCTGGCTCCTGTCAGCTTGATGTCGATGACCGAAGATCTGTCAGCCTTGCGAGCCTCGGAGAAAGCGTGGCGCGCGTCGGCCACCGTGCGCACAGTGAAGCCCAAGGCACCCATGCCCTCGCCGACCTTGGCCCAGTCGGTGTCGGGCAGGTCCACCCCGCTCAGAGGCTGATGGCTGTCATCGCGCTGCTCGGCCTCGATGTAGCCCAAGGATTGGTTGGAGAAGACCACGTTGATGACCGGGGCATGGTACTTGAGCTGGGCCAGCACCTCCTCGCCGAGCATGGCGAATCCGCCGTCGCCGCTCAGGGAGTAGACGGTCGATTCCGGATGCTCCAGCTTGGCAGCCAAGGCGGCCGGCACGGCATAGCCCATGGTGGCGTGCTTGCCGGAGACGGTCCAGCGGTTGGTGGGCTTCAGGTGCAGCAGACGCAGGAAGTCGATGTCCACATTACCCACGTCGGGGATGACAATGTCATTGTCCTCAAGCTGCTGATCGATGATGTGGTAGACGGGCTCGGGCCTTAGGGGCGTGCGGGTGTCTTCGTTGAAGGAGGCCAGCCACTGGTCCCAGTTCTCCTTGCTGCGCAGGCAGGCCCTGTAGAAGACGGATTCCTCCTGGTCCTGGCCGGCGGCGGTTATCGCCTTGAGGGCCTCGCGGGCATCGGCCTGGATGGCCAGGACCACGTTGGCCTGGAAGCGCTTGCCCAGCTTGACAGGGTTCAGGTCGATCTGGATGACCTTGGTGTTGGGAGTGACGAACATGGACCCGAAGGGGTTGTCCGAACCCACCCAGACCGTCAGATCCGAAGTGTAGATGGCCTCCGTGGCGGTCTTGGTGGCCACACGGCCGGCCGACTGCAGGTAGGCAGGATAGGTGTCCTCCACAATCCCCTTGGCCGGGAATGTGGACACCATGGGCATCTTGAAACGCTCGGACATGGCGACCAGTTCATCGCGGGCCCCGGCAGCACCCTGGCCGAAGTAGAGCAGCGGCGCCTTGGCGGACTGAATGATCTCAACCGCCTTGCTGACCTGGTCGGCCGCAGGCTTCAGCGGCTCCGGCTTGCGGAAGTTAGGCGCAGATGCCACCGGGCGGTCGTCGATCTCGGCCCAGGCCAGATCCTTGGGGATGATGACCACGGAGACCCCATGGCTGGCATAGGCGCGGCGGATGGCCTCGTCCACCAGGGCCGGCAGGCCTTGGGCGTTGGTGGCGGCCCGGGCGAATACGGCCACATCGGTAAAGATAGGCACCTCATCCATGGCCTGGAAGAAGTCCATGTTCATAAAGGCCTGGGGCACCTCACCCACCAGGGCCAGCACCGGCACGCCGTCCTCACGGGCATCGTAGAGGCCGTTGAGCAGATGGACCGCACCAGGGCCAGACGAGCCGAAGCAGACACCAATCCGGCCAGTCAGCTTGGCCTCTCCGGCAGCAGCCAGGGCTCCGGCCTCCTCATGACGGACCTGGATGAAGTCGATGCGCTCGCGTTCGTTGTGGATGGCGTTCATCATAGAGTCGAAGGAACCGCCGGGCAGGCCATAGATGCGCGGCACCCCCCACTGCTCCAGGACGTGAAGGACAGCATCCCCTGCATTGATTCGATTGGCCATGTGAACTCCTTTGCTTCACCGGGGAAAGGATGCTCCGCCACAACGCGGAAGCGTCAGTCCTCCCCGACGTTCGGTCTTACTCTTTCACTATGGCACCTGAGAACGAGGACACAAGCGGGCCAAGGGCCATGTTCCTCAAAAGCTTAGTGATTCACCACACATATCGTGACACATGGGTGCGCTTATCCCATCAAGTGGATGCCGTAATCTCAGACATCATGGCAGAAGACATCGTCTGAAGAAAAATCCCAGCGATCTTCCTGACTACAGGGATTGTATCTTGGTGGGCTCGAAGGGATTCGAACCCTCGACCTTCTGTTCCGGAGACAGACGCTCTATCCGCTGAGCTACGAACCCGACAGCCACTTTCCAGTGGACAACAGAGACCATACTAGGACATTTTATGCATTTTCGCACCCATGCGCGTCCTGACGTGTCGGTCCGGCTCCAGCCACTCTCGGCGTGTTGCCGCAGGATTCCAGGCGTTTCGTAGGTATCGTGATGGCAAGGCCTCGTGCCACCGCCCCGGTTGCGCCATTGCATCCTCATGCGGTGGCGCGAAGCCGCCAACATTCCCGGATGATCTTCTCTCGGGATAATTTATACTGTAGTTCCTTCACCCGGCCATCACAAGCCGCCTTCACATACCTGGACTTTGAAACGGCCATGGACAGCAAATGGTGGCCTCAACCCGCCTACCGTACCATGGGAAGCATGGCCATGAATGAGGACGAGGACGATTTCGAGTTCGAGCGTAGATTCTTTTGCCGGGACCTTCCTCGGGAGCTGCTCGGGGAGAGCCGACCGACCCTGATTGTGCAGAGCTACTACGTGCATGAGGACAACTTCGCCCTTCGTGTGCGTCTGCAGGGCCAGGTGGATCCGGTGGTGCCCATGACGGCCCGGACCGATGCCCTCCACACTCTGCTTGAGGAAGGCGACCACTTCGACGCTGCCTCAATGACGGCCAAGGGGCCCTCCGTCGGCGGCACCCGCTACGAGGCCGAACGGGCCATCGATCCGGGAATCGCCCTGGAACTGATCCTGCGCGGCGGCATTCCCATCGTCAAGAACCGGTATGGGGTCTGGCTGGACGAGGACTGGTGGAACCTGGATGTCTTCGGAGACGGCAACGCTCCCCTGGTGGTGGCCGAGGTGGAGCGGACCGGCCCGGTGACCGACCTGACCATCCCCGACTTCTGCGCCACGGAGATCACCGACGACCCGCGGTTCTCCAACGACGGGCTGGCTGACCACCCATTTGGCGACTGGGCAACCGACTTCGACCGAGAGTTGAAGGCCAGTGGACCGCGCTTCCTGACCAACTTCGACGGGAACCACGAGTCCTGACCCAGGATCGGTTCAGGCCGATACGCGGCAACCTGATCAGTACATTAGCGTGGACAAACGGCGACGGGCCTTGGCCAGCCGAGGATCGGTCGGTTCAGGAATAACGAAGTACTCCAGCAGACGACGACGGATGGGATCGGTCTGATCCCGGTGCCCGGCCAGAAAGTCCAGCAGGCGATCAAAGGCATCCTGGATCTGGCCGCCGATCATGTCCACATCGGCCACATCCAACTGGGCCTGCAGGTCGTCAGGGGCATCTGCAGCCGCCTGACGGACCTTACGGACATCGGCCTGGGCCGACCGGGCCATAAGCAGGCACTTGGCCTGTTCACGCTTGGCCAGGTCGTCGGTCGAGTCGGCCTGAACCAGCTTGTCATAAGCCTCGGCTGCAGCTGCATAGTCGCCCTCTTGGGCCAGTCGGTGGGCCTCCTGATGGGCAGGCGGGATGGCATCAGCCGCTGCTTGTCCAGCCTGCTCGTCCTGCCCCTGGTCGTTGGTCTCCTGGTAGGGGGCGCTGCCAGTGATACCGGTCTTCTGCGCCATCTGGACCACCTGTGGGATGAGCTGATCGGTGATCTGGTTCATTTCCTCATCGGTGGGCAGTCCTTGCAGGATGGGCATGGGCCTGCCGGCCAACAGGGCAAAGAGGGCCGGGGCATCCTGCACCTGGAAGGTCTGGGCGATCTGCGGATTGGTCGCGATGTCGATACGGGAGAGCTGAATGCGCCCCTCCAGGGCGTTGACGGCCTGGGCCAGGCGTGTGGCCAGGGGGAAGAGGCGGTCATCGGTGGGCACCCAGAGCAGAATCAGAATGGGGAAGGTGGCAGAGGTCTGAACCATGGCCTGGAAACTGGCCTCGGTTGTATCGATAACATAGCCGCCGGCAGCAGGCGCCCCTCCCTGCTGGCCTGGCTCGGCGTCAACCTGGTGCTTGAGCGCGCCCAGGTCGACTGCTCCTGCCAGCGAGACGCCCGGCTGCCCCTGCCCGTTTTTGTTCGCCATGTCAGTCCTCCTTAACCTGGCGGCCGCCGACTGCAGCTTCGGTCCGCCCTCGAATGCAAACTCCTGGAAGCCAATCTAGTCTAAAGTCCGGGCTTTCACCTAGCGCAATCCCGCCGTTCAGACCGCTTCCACCTTGATGGGCTCGCGCTCGGCGCCCACGGCCCTGATGGGCTCGTGCGAATCCGCCGAGGGCACGTAGAGGGCGATCACGTTGACATAGGTGACCTTCATAGTGCTGGTGGGCTTGCCCTGTCCAAAGAGGGCCTTCTCGGCATCCGAGGCGGGCGAGGACTCGCGGCCCTCACCCGCCTGCCTGGTCCAGACCGAATCAATCCGGGCCACGACCAGGTCGCCCCCATCGGAAGAGTGCATGACCCGCAGCTGCCCCTGTGCCGGGGTGAAGATCTGCGACTGGCTGCCCTTGTTGGCTTCGATTCCCTGCTGAACCACCTGAGTCAGCGTACCCAGAGAGTTGCGGAAGTCATCCTGGGCGAACTCCTTGGCATATTTGCTGCCCTGGGGATTCTGCAGGAGGTCGGCATAGCGGCGCACGGCCTCCACCGGCGTGGCCTTGAGACCCTGATCGTCGCCCTGCCCCATCCTGGCACCGATGGTGGCCACCGGGAACTTGGGCAGCTGGGCTCCTTGGAAGAGCCGTGCCACACCCCAGAGCTTGTAGTTCTCATGGGCGGACTCCTGATCCAGAACCAGGAGGCGCTTGGACTGCTGATCCTGCGTGGTGGTGGTAATCGAGAAGACCGAACGTGGCCACCCCGGATCGCCGGGAATGACTGTCTGGGCGATGGTGGTGGGAATGGTCGTCTTGGGATCCAGCTGCCCGGTGGCCCGGGCTATGGTCAGCTCGCTGGTGCGGATCTCCAGCTGGGGTCCGCTGACTCGCCGGTCCAACCCGGCCGGGTCCCTGGCCTCGTTGGCCTGGTCCAGAACAGCCCCGATGCTCTTGCGGATGCGGGCCTCCTGGGCCGGGGTCAGGTTGGGCGCAGGAGCAGTGGTTGCAGTGCTCTGAGGCTCGGTCCGGCTGGCCTGGGGAACCTGCCCCTCACAGGCAGACAGCCCCGGCAGAAGGCCCAGGGACAAGGCCAGCGCCGCTGCAACCCCTACCCTGTTCATCGGTTTGTTCATACTCATTGGCGCTCCTCCTCCCCCTCGTGGGCAAGCCTGGCCAGGTAGGAGGCCATCTCCTGGCTGCTGATGACCCTGGTAGACGACATATCATCGGCTCCCCGATCGCCGCTGACGGTACGGCCGTCGCCATCCTCCTGTTGGTCAGCGACCAGGTTCCGATTGCGCGGATCAATCACCACGGGTGGCCTGGGCGGGGGTCCTGGATCCCCCTGCCGTGCCTGTCCGCGAGCGTGACGCAGGCGTCGGCCTGAAACCGAGCTATGCCGATTTCCGAGACCAGGCAGAATGGCGCTGCCCAGGGCCTGAGCCACACTGACCTCGGGAGTCTCTTCAGCCTCTTGTTCAGGTTCGGTCTGCTTGCGGCGCTTGACCGGATCCATAGCGAAGACTGTTGCTGAAAGAACGGCCAGCAGGGCCAGCAGCCCGCCGGCAAAATAGAAGGGCATGGCGAAGTTGGGCAGCCTGTCCCGCTGCCAGAGCATTTCCAGACCCAAGGAATGGGAACCCTGAGGGACCGCCACCAGCAGGACGGCCTGCGGGTCGTCGGTCTTCAGGGACATGGACACGTCGTTGTCGGAGCAGGTGACCTGTTTCCACATGTCCGAATCCTGAAAAGCCACGCCCTGATTACTTTTGACGGCCTTACCGGGGCTGGTGTCCCTGCCGACGGACAGGGTGTGCCAATCATCCAAACCTCTCACACGTGCCACATCTTGCCCGGCCGTCCAACCAGCTGCATCCTTGGCCGTGGTCAGGGCCATACAGACGGTAGGCTTCTGTGAATTCGAATCTGCGGACGCGGCAGTTCCATTCGATGTTACATCCACTCGCATGGTCACTTTGCTGTCCACCAGGGGAAGCACGCCTGGATCGGTCACCACATAGGCTGCCTTCGTACGCGCATGCGCATCCACATGAGCCGAAGGCTTCCAGACCGTGGCGTTGAAAATACCCAGCACAATGGCCGTTACAGCCAGCAGTCCGAAGATGGGGGTGACGATGCCGCGCATGATCGTGCTATGACGCGAAGGCTTTTCAGGCCGCGTCATCTCATCTTTTTCCTCGGGTACTCGCTCCATATTATCGACATTCTACCGTCGGCTCCCTATGATCTGGTTCCAAGCACAGGGAAATCACCCATAAGCCCTAAACTGTTCTTCTATGACCATCATCGCAAGGAAATCAGGCAGCAAGCGTCTGCTGGGCGCCATGACGGCTCTGGCCCTATGTCTTGGGCTGTCAGCCTGCAGCGGGAAATCTGACGGGGACGCGCACGCGGGCGACACCATGCAGGGCGTATCAGCCAGTGGCAAACTTGGCAGCAAGCCCGACATCAGCTTCAAGACCCCCTTCAAGGTCGAGAACCAGGCTCATCAGGTCATCCAGGAGGGCAACGGCGAGGTCATCCGCGACGGGGATCGTGTATGCACAAGGAGCCTGGCCCTGGATGCCAAGACCGGCAAGGTGCTCAACTCCACCTGGGACAAGAGCAGTCCGGAGTGCTCGATCGTCATCAGCAAGAAATCCATCCCGGCATACTACGACACCTTCAAGGGCCTCAAGGTCAACTCCACCGTGGCCGTGGGCATCGATGAGTCAGGCTCCGGCAGCAGCCAGGCGACCGACTCCTATATCATGGCCCTGACCTTCGTCTCCCGGTCCAAGAACCTGACCCGCGCCCAGGGCCAGAAGGTGACCGACCTGCCCAACGACCTGCCCAAGATCAGCCTGGACGACAAGGGCAAGCCCTCCCTGGATCTCAACGGATACAAGCCCGAGGCAGGATTGGTCGTCCAGCCCCTGATCAAGGGCAAGGGGGCCAAGGTCGGCCAGCATCAGAGCGTCAGCGCCAATTACACCGGCTGGCTGGCTTCCAACGGCAAGCAGTTCGACTCCTCCTGGGACCGGGGACAGCCCAGCGATTTCAGCCTGGACCAAGTGGTCAAGGGCTGGCAGCAGGGTCTGGCAGGCCAGACGGTGGGCTCCCAGGTTCTTCTGGTCATTCCGCCCGACCTGGGCTACGGCAGCCAGAAACAGCAAAGCATCCCGGCCAATTCAACCCTGATCTTTGTGGTTGACATCCTGGCCGCCTACTGATTCGGCAATCCATCGAGTCAGATGACAGGGCCCGCACCCATCCAGTCGCATTCGGATGGGTGCGGGCCCTGTCATAAGCCAGACGGCCAGGTCAGTCCTTGCCGCCCTCGACCACAATCTCGTCGGGGTTGGCCTCACTTCCATAGACCGGCTCCAGAGTCTTGCGGTAGTCCTCATGGAAGAACCGCTCCTGGCCCAGTTTGACCAGCTCCTTGTTGATGTAGTCCAGCAAAGGCTTGTTCCCCTTGCGCACGGCCGGGGCGATGACCGCCTCGTCTCCAAGCTTGGTGATGCCCACCGAGAATCCCTTGTTGGCCTTGGCCCAGGCCAGCACCTCGGTGTTGTCCGTACTCATGGCGTCGCCACGGTGATCCAGCAGTGCATTGTAGGCATCGGCGTACTGGTCGTACTTCTGCAGCTTGACTTCCGGGTAGTGCTGCTCGAAGTAGGGCTCAGCCGTGGTCCCCTTGGCGATGATCAGAGTCTTGCCGTTCAACTCCTTGACATCTTTGATCGGCGCCGAATCCGGGGAGACCACGCCCAGGAAGACCTTCATATAAGGCTTGGCGAAGTCCACCTTGCGAGCGCGATCATCGGTGACGGTGAAGTTGGCCAGAACCACGTCCACCTTGTTGCTGGACAGCACATCCACACGGGCGGCCGGGTCCACCGAGGTGTATTCGGGCTTGACGCCCAGATCCTTGGCCAGGCGCTCGGCCAGGACCACATCGTAGCCCTGGTTCTTGCCGTCCTTGTCCACGTAGCCGAAGGGGGCCTTGTCAGTGAAGACCGCCACCTTGAGTTTTCCGGACTTGGTGATCTGCTCCGGGGTGCGTGCAGACCCGGATGCTGCCGAGGAGCCGGAGCTGCTTGCTGAGCCGCTTCCAGCGTCACTGGGAGCGGCCGCCGAAGGGCCGCAGGCCGCCATGGAAGACATCATCGCGATCGTCGCCCCCGTGGCCAGCGTCGCCCGTATCAATCGGTTCACTACCCTTGCGGTCATGATCCCTCTTTTCCTCTTATCTTTCCTATGGCCGCCCCTGGAGGCGGTTCCGGCGAATACCACCGGACGAATATGCGAAGTCCTCATCAGGACTCCTGATCCTGGTCCTGATCCCGCCTGCGCTCATAGGTGAAGGTGGACAGGAAACGTTGCGCCCGGTCACTGGCCGGGTGAGTGAAGAAGGCCTCCGGATCGTCGGACTGTTCAACCAGTGAGCCTCCATCCAGGAGGACGATGTGGTCGGCGATGCCCCTGGCGAAAGCCATCTCGTGGGTGACGATCATCATGGTCAGCCCCTGGTCGGCCAGTTCCAGAATGACCTGGAGGACCTCGCGTACCATCTCAGGATCCAGAGCAGCCGTCACCTCATCGAAGAGCATGATCTCGGGATGGAGAATCAGCGCCCGGCAGATGGCCACCCGCTGCCGCTGGCCGCCCGAAAGCTGGCTGGGCCAGGCATCCCGGCGGTCGGCCAGACCTACCCGGTCCAGCAATTCCAGAGCCTCCTGACGTGCCTGGTCCCGCTTGCGCTTCTGGACCAAGACGGGCGCCAAGGTCACGTTATCCAGAACGGTCCTATTGGGAAAAAGATCGTAGCTCTGAAAGACCATGCCGATCCTGGTACGCAAGTCGGAGCTGCGACTGCCCGACATAAGGCCGCCAGGACCTCCGCTGCGCTTGCCCAGGGGGTGGCCGGTCTCCACCACCTGACCGTCCAGGAGAATCCGGCCGCCCTGTATGGGCTCCAGTCCGGCTATGGTCCGCAGCAGGGTGGACTTGCCTGAACCCGAGGGGCCCAGGACCACAAAGACCTTCCCCTTGGACACCTGGAATGAAATGTCATTGAGCACAGGGGTCTGCGCCTGCGGATACTGCTTGACCAGATGCTCCACGGTCAGCACCGCCCGTTCCTCCTGGTCATCCTGTGGCTGGTTCGCCGTCGTTTGCCCCTCAGTCATGGGCCCACCTCTTTTCCAGATGCCGGGCTGCCAGAGACAGGGGCCAGCAGATGAAGAAATACATGAAGAAGATCACCCCGTAAATCCACAAGGTCGCTTGAGGATAAGCGAATCGGTTGGCATCGATGATCTGCTGGCCGACCTTGATGACCTCAACGACGCCCAGCAGGGCAGCCAGAGAGGTGGTCTTGACGATCCTGGTGGCCAGGTTGACACTTGCCGGCAACAGTCGGCGCAGGGCCTGCGGAAGGATGATCCTAGAGAAGGTCTGCCAGGACCCCAGTCCCAGCACGTAGGCCGACTCCACCTGGGTACGGGGAATGGACTCCAGGGCCCCGCGGACCAGATCGCCCAGCTCGGCCCCGCCCCAAAGCACAAAGACCAGCAGGCAGGCACCGGTGGCGTCAAGATTCAGGTTCCATGCCCTGGACAGCCCATAGAAGGCGATGAAGAGCAGGGCCAGCTGGGGCATGATGCGGATGAAGTCCAGATAGACCCTCATCAGGAAGCGAATCAGGGGGTTGCGCAGGGTCATCAGCCATCCGACCACCAACCCCAAGGGCAGGGAGAGTAGAACCGAGACGCCGGCTATCCAAACGGTCACCCAGAGCCCCTGAAAGAGCCTGGGCATGACCCCTGGCTGGAAGAGCACCTCAACGCCGTGCATAGTCGAACCTCCGCTCAAGAATTGTTCCGATGACGGAGATAGGCAGCAGTATGACCAGATAGGTGACGATAAGCAGGGTCAACGACTCGTAGGTGTCGTATGAGGTACCCATCAGATCCTTGGTGACATACATGACATCGGCCAAAGCGATGGCCGAGACCACCGATGATTCCTTGATCAGGAAGATGATGTTGGCCACCACGCCCGGTATGGCGCTGCTCAAGGCCTGGGGCAGCACGATCCTGGACAGGGTCTGGCCTCGGGTGAATCCCAGAACGCGGGCCGACTCGATCTGCACTCGAGGCACCGCCTCCAGTCCCCCACGCATGGCTTCGGCCATATAGGAGCCGCCCAGGAAGGCCAGCCCGACGATGGCGCAGGTCTGGGCGCTCCAATTGACCCCGAGCTTGGGCAACCCGAAGTAGAGGAAGTAGAGCTGAACCAGGAGCGGGGTGTTTCTCGACAGTTCGATGTATATCCTGGCCACCTGCGAGAGCAGAGGGACCCTGAAGACCTCCAGCCCGGCGCAGACCAGCCCGATCAGCATGGAAAACACCACGCCAAAGAAGGAGATGAAGACCGTTACATAGGCTGCATTGACGAAGAAGTGCAGATTCTGCGCCATGAAAGTCCAATTCATGCCCTCACCCCCCTACTTGCTTGAGTCCTGTTCATCGTCTCCTCTTCACTGCTTTCCGCTCGCTTCCCGCCGACTGCGGCATATAGTCGCCAATCCTAGAGAAGACGAACCGTTTTCCTTTGCTTTTCGATATACGAATACCGGATACCGCGTTATCATCCGCTCTCACAGCAACCTGAACGGTGATTCGTATCCATGCCGCAGCCGAACGGCAGGAATGAGATGGCCTTAGCCCGCAAAGGCTGATCGACCAGTACACTCCACAGACGACAGATGATCGCTCTGTCATTGGAATACCTATCAACCGAACAGTGCCAAATCAAACAAGGCCAACTCATTAAGCACTTGCAGAACAATAATCAGCCAATTACTCACCTACCCAGCATCTACTAACCAAGTAGGCATACAAGGTGATTTTCACTGCCCCGACTGCTCGCCAAACTATCAAAAAAGCCCGGTCCACATATTCGTGAACCGGGCTCCGAGTGCTTTGATCAGGCAAAGACCTTGGCGCTCTGTGCTATCTTCCTGATCAGATCGGGGCGATACCCGCTCCACGTTTCCTGGTCAGTGACTACGATAGGGGTCTGCTTGAATCCCTGGGCGATGAACTGGTCAATCAAGGTCTGATCCTCGGTCAAATCCACCTGCTCGAACTCCAGCCCCTGCTTGGTCAACTGACGCTTGGTGGCATCACACTGGGGACAGTGCGCCTTGGTGTAGACCGTGATGGACATGATCGCCTCTCCCTTAAATGTAGCCGTGGTGTTCCAAGCTCTATAGCCCTCTACTCGGAACCTGATGATTGCACTCTACACACTCCCAGGCGCTGGCACAATACCACCTGTAGTGGCGTGTCAGGCCATAAACCCCAATATCTAGTAGCCTTTCAAGTCCTGCAGATCTAAACGAGAATATATGTGAGCTATCTTACATACATGTTGTTTAAGACCGAAAACTGGCTTAGAAGAGGGTCAGTTCGTCGCTGTCAGCGCCCTTCATGGCCTCGTAGTCCAGGATTAGGCACTCGAATCCCCTGTCCTCGGCAAGAACCCTGGCCTGGGGGGTGATGGTCTGAGCAGCGAAGATCCCGCGGACCGGGGCCAGCAGGGGGTCGCGGTTGAGCAGGCGGCAGTAGCGGGTCAGCTGTTCCACCCCGTCAATGCCGCCATGCCGCTTAATCTCGATGGCTACATGCCGTCCCTGGCCGTCCACGGCCATGATGTCCACCGGGCCGATGGGCGTGGGATACTCCCGGCGCACCAGAGTAGCTCCTGGACCAATCCGGTCGATCTGTTCGGCCAGATACCGCTGCAGATGCGCTTCCACGCCATCCTTGACCAATCCCGGATCCTCTCCCAGGTCGTAGCTGTCGTCGGCATATACCTGGTAGAGCCTGATGGTGAGCACATCGCTGGATTTGACAGCCGAAACGCGCAAAACCTTGCGTACATGCCGAGACTGGTCCTGATCCTGCTCCTGGGCAATCAGCGCATCGGGCGCGGCGGCTTCAGCTACCTCATCCGGACCGGTTCCAGCCACGGAACCAGACTTGACGCTCACGCCGTCCTGGCTTGCCTCTTCGGGTTCGATTTCCCTGATGGTACAGGGGGCGCACATCCAGTTCAGTGGCTTGTAGGAGCCCAGCTCCGAAAAGATCAGGCAGCTCATGTCGGCCTTGATCAGCAGGACACGTCTGGCCGGCGGCAGGCTGGCATTGAGACGCCCGGAGTATTCGGCGGAGCAGTCGGCAACAATGATTCGCACAGATGCCAATATATCAGTCGCCGTTCCAATCGAAGTAGAAAAAAGCCCGACCGATGCAAGTGCACCAGCCGGGCGGAAGAGAGAGGAAATCAGGACTTTTGGCCCTGATCAGCGTCCTCCAGGTAGTGGTCCACGGCCACAGTCAGCTTGTTGCTGTCGAAGGAGGCGAATCCGCTGTCCACATGGAAAGACTGACGACCGCCATCGGTGGCCTGAACCCGGATGTTGCCCTCCTGCAACAGGGCCAGCACCGGCTCGTGGTCAGGCATGATGCCCATGGACCCCTGGGTGCCAGGCACGGTGACCGACCGTGCCTGGCCCGACCAGATGGGCCTGTCTGCCGAGACGATGTTGACCTGCATGGAGGCCTTGCCCGTGTCCGCCATGACTACCGGTATTCCTTCTGCATATCGTGCCACTTGTGTTCAAGGTCGTCGATGCCGCCGATGCCGGAGAATGCCTGCTCGGGCACGTCGTCGTAGGCGCCGTCACAGATCCGGGTGAAGGCCTCGATGGTCTCGTCCGCAGGCACGTAGGAACCCTTGCGGCCGGTGAACTTTTCGGCCACATAGAAGTTCTGGCCCAGGAACTGCTCGATCTTGCGGGCGCGGTTGACGGTGGTCTTGTCTTCCTCGCCCAGCTCGTCGATGCCGATCAGAGCGATGATGTCCTGAAGCTCCTTGTTCCTCTGCAGGATGGCCTTGACCCGGTTGGCGCAGTCGTAGTGGGCCTGTCCCACATAGCGCGGGTCCAGAATCCTGGAGGTGGATGCCAGCGGGTCCACAGCCGGGTAGATGCCCTGGGAGGCGATGTCACGGCTGAGCTCGGTGGTGGCGTCCAAGTGGGCGAAAGTGGTGGCCGGGGCCGGGTCAGTGTAATCATCGGCCGGCACGTAGATGGCCTGCAGGGAGGTGATCGAATGACCACGAGTGGAGGTAATCCTCTCCTGCAGGGCACCCATCTCGTCGGCCAGATTGGGCTGGTAGCCCACGGCCGAAGGCATGCGGCCCAGCAGGGTGGAGACCTCGGAGCCGGCCTGGGTGAATCGGAAGATGTTGTCGATGAAGAGCAGCACATCCTGATTCTCCACGTCGCGGAAGTACTCCGACATGGTCAGGGCGGTCAGAGGCACGCGCAGACGGGTCCCCGGGGGCTCATCCATCTGTCCGAAGACCAGTGCGGTCTTCTCCAGCACGCCGGCCTCGTCCATCTCGCCGATCAGATCGTTGCCCTCACGGGTACGCTCGCCGACGCCTGCGAAGACGGAGACACCGCCGTGGTTCTGCGCCACGCGCTGGATCATCTCCTGGATGAGCACGGTCTTGCCCACGCCTGCGCCGCCGAACAAGCCGATCTTGCCACCCTCCACGTAGGGAGTCAGCAGGTCGATGACCTTGATGCCGGTTTCGAACATCTGGGTCTTGGACTCCAGTTGGTCGAAGGCAGGCGGGTTGCGATGAATGGGCCACCGCTCGGTGACCTTGATCTGCTCGCCCTCCTTCTTGTTGAGGATATTGCCGGCCACGTCGAAGACGTGCCCCTTGGTCACGTCGCCCACGGGCACCGTGATGGGCCCGCCCGTGTCGGTTACGGTGGCGCCGCGGACCAGGCCGTCGGTGGGCTTCAAGGCCACGGTGCGAACCGTGGAATCGCCCAGGTGCTGCTCCACCTCCAGCATGATGGTGGTCAGTGACTCGCCCTCGGTGTCCGAGGACTTGCTCAGATTCACGGTCAGGGCATTGTAGATGTCCGGCAGGTGACCTGCCGGGAACTCCACATCGATGACCGAACCCTGGACTCGGGTGACGCGCCCCTTGGAGGCCGAATCCGGCTTGTGGCTCGCTGTGGTCGGCTGTTCTTGCTGTGCAACCATTGGCGTTCCTACTCTTCCTCTTTGTTGAGCGCATCGGCGCTGCCGACGATCTCGGTAAGTTCCTGCGTGATGGCCGCCTGACGGGTGGCATTGAGCTTGCGCGTCAGGTCGTCGATCAGCCCCTTGGCGTTATCGGTGGCGGTGTGCATGGCGTTCTGTCTGCTGGCGGTCTCCGAGGCGGCCGAGGTGAGCAGGCATTCATGGATGCGCGACTGAATGTACTTGGGTAAAACGGCATCCAGCACCTCCTGGGCGCTGGGCTCGAAGTCATAAAGGGCCGCATAGCGGTCGCCCTGGCGTCCATGCTCGTCGTCCGGCACGGGGGCATCAATGGCCTCCTCAGGCTGCTCCTGGTCAGGCCTGATCAGCTCAAGGGGCAGCATGCGCAGCACCCGAACCTCCTGCACCACCATGTTGATGAATTCAGTGAAGACGATGTAGAGCTCGGAAACGCCCCCCTTGGCCGCTGGAGTCATGTAGGTTTCCAGCAGCGCCTGGGAGATCTCCCTGGCTACATCCACACCGGGCCGATCGCTGTCGCCTTCCCAGGTCTTGACGATGCTGCGGTTTCGGTAACGGTAGTAGGAGACGCCACGGCGACCGTAGACGAAGAGCTGGGGCTGTCGGCCCTGCTGGTCCAGTCGGGCCAGCAGAGATTCCGTCTCTCGGATGACCGAGGAGGTATAGGCTCCGGCCATGCCGCGATCGGCCGTCAGAGCCAGCACAGCCACGCGCGGATTCTTCTCGTCCTTCCTGACAATGGGATGGCGGATGTCGTCCGTGTGGGCCACCAGGGCTTGGACTGCATCGAAGATCGCATCGGAGTAAGGCTTCGCTTCCATGGCCACGGTCCTGGCCTTGGCGATATGCGAGGAGGCTATCATCTCCTGGGCATTGAAGATCTTCTCCAATGCCGAAGTGGAGGCGATCCTTGACTTGAATGCGAGTTGTGAGGCCATGGTCTACCGCTTCCCGGCCTTGCTGCCGCTCTTGCCGTCGGCCACCAGCTTCTCCTGCTGGACGGCCACCGGCTGCTCCTGATCCTGATCGGCCTTGTGGCCGTCCAGAGTCTGACCCTTGTGGGTCACAAAGGTCTTGGCGAACTCGTCCACGGCCTTGTCCAGGGCCTTTTCGGTATCGTCGGTGAAGTCCTCCGTGTCGCGGATGGTCTTGAGGATGTCGGTGTTGTGGTCCAGGTAATCCAGGAGCCCGGACTCGAAGGGCAGCACGTCCTCCAGATCCAAATCATCCAGCTTGCCATGGGTCCCCACCCAGACCGAGACGACCTGCTTCTCCATGGAGTAAGGCGTGAATTGGGGCTGCTTGAGCAGCTCTGTCAGCCTGGCGCCACGGGTCAGCTGGGCCTTGGAGGCCGCATCCAGATCCGAGGCGAACATAGCGAAGGACTGCAGGGAGCGGTACTGGGCCAGGGAGATCTTCAGAGTCGAGGAGACCTTCTTCAGAGCCTTGGTCTGTGCGGCACCGCCCACGCGGGAGACCGAGATGCCCACGTCCACGGCGGGACGCTGGTTGGCGTTGAACAGATCGGACTGCAGGAAGATCTGGCCGTCGGTGATGGAGATCACGTTGGTCGGAATGTAGGCCGAAACATCGTTGGCCTTGGTCTCGATGATGGGCAGACCGGTCATGGATCCGCCGCCCAAGTCATCGGAGAGCTTCGCGCAGCGCTCCAGCAGACGCGAATGCAGGTAGAAGACATCGCCAGGGTAAGCCTCACGCCCCGGCGGACGACGCAGCAGCAGGGAGATGGACCGGTAGGCCTCGGCCTGCTTGCTCAGGTCGTCAAAGACGATCAGGACGTGCTTGCCGTTGTACATCCAGTGCTGGCCGATGGCCGAACCAGTGTAGGGGGCTATGTACTTGAAGCCTGCAGAGTCGGAAGCCGGGGAGGCCACGATGGTGGTGTACTCCATGGCGCCGGCCTCTTCCAGGGAGGAACGGACCGCTGCAATGGTGGTGCCCTTCTGGCCGATGGCCACATAGATGCACCGCACCTGCTTCTTGGGGTCTCCGGACTCCCAGTTGCGCTTCTGGTTGATGATGGTGTCGATGGCGATGGCCGTCTTGCCGGTCTGCCGGTCGCCGATAATCAGCTGACGCTGACCGCGGCCGATTGGAGTCATGGCGTCGATGGCCTTGATACCGGTGGCCAGGGGCTCGTCGACGGGATGCCGGTGCATGACGTCGGGGGCCTGAGCCTCCAGGATTCTGCGGCCCTCGCTCTTGATTTCGCCCAGGCCGTCGATGGGCTCGCCCAGAGGGTTGACCGTACGCCCCAGATAGCCGTCACCGACGGGTACTGAAAGCACCTCACCGGTCCTGTGGACTTCCTGGCCCTCTTCGACACCTGCGAAGTCGCCCAGGATGACCACGCCGATCTCTCGGGCGTCCAGGTTGAAGGCCAGACCCAGCGTGCCGTCCTCGAAGGTCAGCAGCTCGTTGGCCATGCAACCAGGCAGTCCCTCCACGTGCGCAATGCCGTCACCTGCCGTACGGACGTAACCCACCTCCTGGGTGGGGGTGTCCGTCGGCTTGTAGGACTCGACGAACTGGTCGAGCGCCTTGCGCACCACGGTGGGATCAATGGTCATTTCTGCCATGATCACTCCTTATTTCTGTTCTTGTTCAAGTCTGTCGGTTCCCCGCTCATCCTGCGACGGCCATCCGCCGCCTCAGGTGCTTCAGCTGGGTGGCCACCGTGCCGTCGGTGGAGACCGAGCCGTACTGGACCTTCATGCCGCCTAGGACCGAGGGATCGACCACCGAGTTGATGTGGACCGGCTTGCCCAGCTTGCGCCCGTAGACCTTTTGCAGGCGACTGACCTGTTCGTCCTTCATGGAAACCGCCGTGGTGACGGTGACCATGACCTGGTCCATGTGCTCGGAGAAGCGATCCACCAACCAAACGATGGTGTCAGGGAAGCGTCGTCCGCGCAGATCAACGGTGGCGTTCAGGGCCATCTGCTCGGTGACCGGATGCATATGCTGCCCAGCCAGGAGCGCCCTGAGCAGGTCGGCTCGAGCTCTGGAATCGCTGTACTCATCCGAGAGCCGGAAGAGCACAAGAGGCATACCCAGCAGGGCCGAATGAATCTCAGCCAGCTCGCCGGCCACCTGGTTGGTGATGCCCAAAGCATCGGCATAATAAGCGGTGGCATCCACCGACATGTCCTCGGCCGCGTTGGCGATGTGCACCACACGGCTCCACTGATGATCAGTCAGATCATGGAGGATATCCACGGTCAGCGGGTCGGCCTTGTCGGCCAGGATGGTGTCAATCACCTGCCACTTGTCCTCAGCCGGACGGGAGGGGTCGGTCAGCGCACGCTCCAGGGGCCTGTTGGCATCGAGCAGGGCCACGAAGGTATAGAGCTCCATGGCCACGCGGAGGGCATCCTTTCCCTTGCTCTTCAGTAAAGGGGCATACTTGGCCCTGGTCTCCTTGTCGGAGCTCAGCGAAGTCTCTCCTCGCATGTCACCTCCCCTTTCGCGGAATCGACGTACCCATCGTCCGCCAATCAGTCATCATGCCTGCCGCTTGTCCGAGGACTGTCCGCCCTGGTCCTCGATGATCGAGTCGATCATGGAGGACTGCACGGCATCATCCTGAAGCTGCGAACCCAGGATTTTGCCGGCAAGAGCCGTAGCCAGCGTACCCACCTCGCCCTTGAGCGAGACCAGCGCCTGCTGCTGCTGGGACTTGAGTGATCGCTGGGCGTTCTCGGTGATCTGGTTGGCCTCGGTCTCTGCCCGGGTCCTGGCATCCGCCACGATCCTGGAGGCCTCGGCTCGGGCGTCATCCCGGATCTGGGAAGCTTCCACACGAGCCTTGCTCAGCTGATCCTGATACTGCTTGCGGGCCTGATCCGCCTCTTCACGAGCCTTGGCGGCCTTCTGGATGTTGCCCTCGATCTTGGACGATCGCTCATCGAAGATGGCCTGGAACTTGGGCATGAAGAACTTGTAGAAGAAGACGGCCAGGATGACCAGGATGACCAGCGACCACACAATGTCATAAATCTGGGGAATGAATAGCTGAATCCCCTTGCCTGCCGCTAGAGCGTACATTGGCTCCTCCTTTCCCTTATCGAAGCCGGATCATGCAGGAATCGCACGGCTCAGGCGATGAAGAGCGCCACGAAGCCCAGTAGGGCCAGCACCTCAATCAGAGCCAGACCGATGAACATGGTAGTACGCAGCTGTCCGCTGATCTCGGGCTGGCGAGCCATGCTCTCGACGGTCTTACCGACGGCGATGCCCAGACCCAGTGCGGGGCCGAGAGCTGCGATGCCGTATCCCAGGATGCTCAGATTGCCGGAGACCTCAGCAAGTGTGATGATGTCCATTTATTTTCCTTTCCTCCACCGTTGCCGGTTCTTGGATTGTGGTTCGGCCCCGACCCCCGTCTACTGGTCGGAACCGACGAATATGTGGGCTGCGACCGCCTGAAGCGCCGACCGCGGCTTTTCTTTTTCGCTCAACCTTCCTCAGGGTAACTCATGGAGATGTAGACCGTGGTCAGGATGGCGAAGATATAGGCCTGAAGGGCCGCCACAAAGATTTCAAAGGCCGTCAGGGCGAAGCCCAGAACGAACCAGCCCACACCAGCCAGGGCCAGGAGCTTGTTGCTGGCCTCAATGATGTAGAACTGGGTGAAGGCCAGGCTGACAGCCACCAGCAGATGGCCGGCGATCATGTTGGCAAAGAGTCGAATGGTCAGGGAGGCCGGCTTGACGATGACCATCTCCAGCAGCTGGATGGGCGTCAGAATGATATAGAGAGGCCAAGGCACCCCAGCTGGGAAGAGCTCAGACTTGAAATAGCCCCAGACGCCCTGCTCCCGGAATCCCGTCACCATGTACTGGCAGAAAGTCCAGATGGCGAATACCAAAGGCATGGTGATGGTCGCAGTGGCCGCGATGTTCATGCCTGGCACGATGCCGCAGAGGTTGAAGACCAGAATGGTCAGGAAGATGGTCGTGATCATGGGCACGTAGCGCTTGCCCCGAATCTCGCCCAGGGTGTCGTAGACGACCGAGTCGCGGATGAACTCAATGACCCATTCAATAGCCCCCTGCCAGCGGGAGGGGATCAGCTTAGCCCTGGCGGCAGTGATTCCCAGCACCAGAAGGATAATGACCATAGCCACGAACCTGATCAGAATGATCCTGTTCATGGCGAAGGGCGTTCCCTGGAAGAGAATCTCAGGAGGCAGGAAATCTTCGATGGTGGGTAGCTCGCTCGGCTTGGCCATGGCCAGACTGAAAGCACTTCCCATTGCCTCTAGCATCTATCGCCTCCTGAACGACACAGTGAACACTATAGCGCGTATGCGGCTCATGGCTGCACCGTATCGGTAGTGTAGCCCACACCAAGAGCCACGGTAACCATGGATTCATCCAGTGTGTCACAGATAGCGGCCACAGGTCGAATCCGCCCCGCGGTGTGGACGGGTTGATAACGAATTTAATCCAAACGTCATTAACTATTAACAACGCCAGGAATAAGCCCATATCCGTCACCAGCCAAGGGACGATACCCATCGGCGCGTGGACATCCAGGAGCGTGTCTGATGGTTCGGTCGGTGCCTAGTTGGCCCGCCGCCCGCAGAGTCGGCACCTGGTCCAGATCATAAGGAGTGGTCTCGTATACCCAGTTCAGCCAGTTGCGCCAGAGCAGGTTGGCGTGGGCCCGCCAGGAGAAGACCGGCTCCAGTGCGGGATCGTCATGGGGGTAGTAGTTGACCGGAAAAGGCACCTGGTCCAGACCCTTGGCCATGTCACGCTGGTACTCGTGAGCGAGAGTGTCACGGTCATACTCCCAGTGGCCCAGCACGAAGATCTCTGAGAAATCCTGGGTGCTGATAAGCCCTGGACCTGACTGAGGACCCCAGGTCAGCACCTGCAGATCCGGGCAGGCCCGCACTTGGTCCTCGTCCACCCCGGCCCAGCGGGAGTGGGGCTGCAGGGCAATCTCGTCGAAGCCATTGGTGATGAAGCAGTACTCGTCTTGCAGGTACTGGGGGAAAACCCCGAAGACCTTGCGATCCAGGTTGCGCTTGGCGATGCCATGACGGTAGTAGAGCCCGGCCATGGCCCCCCAGCACAAGTACATGGTTGAGAAAACATGAGTAGACGACCAGTCCAGAATGCGGGTCAGCTCCTCCCAGTAGTCGACTTGCTCGAAGTCCATCTGCTCCACTGGGGCGCCCGTCACGACAAGACCGTCATAGCAGTTGTCTTTGAAGGAATCCAGATTCTCGTAGAACTTGACCAGGTGATCCATGCTGGTGTGCACGGCCTGATGAGTGGAAGTCTTCATGAAGTCGATCTCCACCTGAAGCGGTGACTTGGAGATCAGCCGCAGTAGCTGGGTTTCTGTCTCCACCTTGGTAGGCATCAGATTGAGGATGACCAGCCTGAGCGGACGCATCTCCTGGCGCTCCGCCTCGTGGCTCTCCAAGGCGAAGATACGCTCCGAGTCGAGGATGGATCTGGCCGGCAATCCGGTGGGGATGGTGATAGGCATGACTCCATTATGGCCCAGCGTAGGCCTTCCCACACACGGACTTGACAAGCGCGCTGGAATCCGTAACATAGATAACTGCTGTGTTGAACAGCCGACGCGGGGTGGAGCAGTTCGGTAGCTCGCTGGGCTCATAACCCAGAGGTCTCAGGTTCAAATCCTGACCCCGCTACCAATAAGGCTCGGAACCGTTTGGATTCCGAGCCTTTATTTCTCTATCCTGTTTTTCTATCTCAGCATATTTGCGGCCGTTCGGAACATTGGCCAGTGTGGTGCAGTCAAATATGGACGGACGATGGACGACCCAACCACAAAATCAGAGATAGCCGTTTAGGTCCATCACCTCACATGACTGCATCGTTCATAGTCTCAGGATTCTAACGCCTTCGACTTATTTAGTTCGTCGAATTTGGCTTTCATCGTCTCATTGTTTCTGGTCAGTCTTCGTATGGTCACATCCTGCGCCTTGTTGTTGGCCAGGCGAAGCTGATTCTCGGAACCTAGCAGCGCGTCCTTTATCTTGTTCAGGTGGTTGATGGATTTGTCGATCTCCTCCACTGCGGTCTTGAACTTTTTTGAGGCGATATCGTAGTTGCGTCCAAAAGCACTCTTGAAGGAGTCCAGCTCTTCCTCGAAATGCGTTATATCGATGTTCTGTGCCTTCACCTCTTCAAGTTCATTCTTGTATTGCAGAGAGTTCTTGGCGGCATCACGAAGCAGGGTGATTATCGGAATGAAGAACTGCGGACGAACAACATACATTTTCGGGTAGCGATAGGAGACGTCCACTATACCCGTGTTGTACAGGTCGCTGTCAGGCTCCAGCAGGGAGACCATAATGGCGTATTCGCAGTGCTTCTCATGCCTGTCCTTGTCGAGCTCCTTGAAAAAGTCCTCGTTCTTGTGCTTGGTGGATGTGGTGTCCGTCTCGTTCTTCATCTCGAACATGATGGACACGATCTCCGTGCCGGAATCGTCCCAGTCACGGAAGATGAAGTCGCCCTTGCTGCCCGTCCTGGCATCGTTGTCCTTCTCGAAGTAGGCATTGGGAAAAGCCGTGGATCGCAGCTTGTTGAACTCGATCTGACAATGCTGCTCAAGCGTCTCCCCCACCATCTTGGTGGACAGCTTCGCCTTCAGATCACGCAGCCGCTCAATCTGCTCGTCACGATCCTGGATCTGGACCTCGTAACGCTCCTTGAGGGACTTGGCCTCGACCTTGCTCTGCAGCTCCGCCTTGTCCAGGCTGCTTTTCAGCTTGGCTATCTCGGAATCCTTATCTGCGACGACCGCCTGCAGCTGCGACTTCAGCTGCTCCTTGGAGAGCTTCTCCTCCGACTCCTTCTCAAGCTTCAGCCTCTCAAGCCTGCCCTTGAAATCATCCCGCTCCTTCTCCACCGGACTCAAAGCCTGAGCAAGCTCCTGCCTCTTCTGCAACTCAAAAGCATCCAACTGATTCTGCAATTTGACGATCTCGGCATCTTTGCCCGCAGCCGCCTTCTGCATTTCGCTCTTGGAATTGGCCTCTGCCAGATCGAGCGCCTGCCGCTTCTCCGACTCGGCCTTGTCCAGCTTGGCGCTCAGATCGTCTTTCTCTTTCTCGACCTTCCTCAAGGCTTCTGAAACAGCCAATTTCTTTGCAGCCTGTTCGGATTCCAGCTTTGCCTGCAGCTCCTGTATCTGGGCATCCTTTGCGCTTTTGGTCTTCTGCAACGTCTGCTCGGCCTGCGCCTGGTCCAGTTCGCGGATCTTGCTATTCTCGCGTTCAGCCTGCTCAAGCCGTTCATGAAGCTGCTTGTCAAAATCCTTGTCACGAACCTGCTTCAGAATGTCGGCATATCCGGCCTCTTCGGCAGTGAATACGGTTCCGCATTTGGGACATTTAATTTCGGGCATATGCAACCCTTTCTTTCCAAACCTGTGTTAAAAACTACCCTTGCTCTAAGCAGTCTGCATTGAAAACCGAGTACCTATGGCACTTAATAAAAACTATATTTGATCTACGTCGATATCATTACAAGGATTCGATAATCATGGACCAGGTAATAATCTTGCGGATCGCGCCACAAGCCCGGCGATAGTCTCCCGCCTGCCTTGCAGCCTCGAAAGCTGCTGCTACAACTGGCTCTTCAATGCCAACCGCCTCGGCAATCCACAACAAGGACGCAGCGTTCTCCAATTTGTTGAAACATCTTTTGGCGCTGTTATTCGGCTTCTGCCGGGAATAGGCGCCTGATCCATGGGTCGCGTTGTCTGCAAACCAGTGCACCATATGCTGTTTTTCTGTTCTTGCATGCGTGTCCGGCGAATTGTTTACCTCGCTAAGGTACCTATCGGAATAAGGATAATGCGAGCGTTTGAAACGCAACAAATGCGAAAAAGCAACGCAGCTCATATCAGTTCTTCTTGCCACGTGAGCCCTCTTCGTTAAAGGTTAGCTTCAACTGTTACATCAATTATATCAACGGAGAATAATGACATATCCAGTTGGCGACTAGCCTGCCCGCATTGCTCGGATCGTACCTATTCCAAAGAACAAAGTACGTATATGACCCACGTGCATAAATGAACATCAGTCACGACCTGTCGAGGCAGTTATATTTGGTATTCAATTTCACCGTTAACAAGACTCGAGACTGCAAGGTTGAGGACTGGCTGACCCCAAAACTACTCCCAGAAAATAAAGCAACCGGTATCGACGCATTCTGGGGCACTGAACAAAACAACCGGACATAGCGTAAAAACCTCGAACCTTAACAAAAGGCAATATGAAGGAATCACCTCTAAACAGTATTCGTGAGCTCTTCAAAGGTGCAAAGGACCAAAGTGCAGATGAATCCCTTTGAAGCTATACATTCGGTTTTTTAATCCCAATGACCTTCGGTCGGCAATACTTTTTGTTCCAACTCAATGACGGAAGCGCAGAGGATCCCAAGGCAGTGTCCACTCGACTTCGCTCGCCCAAAAGGTCATTACACACATTCAACTGGGCAAGTATCAAGCCCAAAGCCCAACCCTTGCCATCAATAATGACTGCATTCACTCACATTCAAGCTCTTTACCTTCTTATACTGCTTGTTACGGTTCATAACAGGTCATCGATAAAAGGCTCAGACGACCTTTTCTCTGTATTTGCTAACTGCCCAAACCAAAGAAGTAGACCTCCACCGACTCGAACTTGCTAGCATGATTGCGTCTGCACCAAGGAAGGCCAAGGGGGCTTAAATGCAGTACACACGACTGGGCGAAACGGGCATCAATATATCGAAGATCTGCGTGGGGTGCATGAGCTTCGGCAAACCAGGCACCATGCATGACTGGACACCGAACGAGGAGGGGACTGACGCGGTCGTTGCGCACGCACTCGATCTGGGCATCACCTTCTTCGATACGGCCAACGGCTACTCTGCTGGAACCAGTGAGGAGTATTTGGGAAAGGCGCTTAGAAAGCATACAAGCCGCGACCGGGTGGTCATTGCATCCAAGGTCTATTTCAATGAGGGGCGCCTTTCGTCCAAGGCCATCCATCGGGAGATCGAGGGGACGCTCAAGCGGCTGGGCACCGACTACCTGGACCTCTATATCATCCACAGATTCGACTATGAAACTCCCATCGAAGAGACCATGGAAGCACTGAACGATCTGGTTCAGGCCGGCAAGGTGCGGGCGCTGGGGGCCTCAGCCATGTATACCAGCCAATTTCAGGACATGCAGAAAGTCGCCCAAGACAACGGTTGGACCCCCTTCAGCGCCATGGAGAACCATTACAACCTGCTCTACCGGGAGGACGAGAAGGACCTGATACCCTTCTGCAAAAAGACGGGTGTCTCGCTCATGCCCTACAGCCCTCTGGCCGCCGGCCATCTGACACGTCCCACCTGGACAGCCGACACTCTGCGCAGCGCCACCGACAAGGTCTCGCGTGGCAAGTACGACCGGGCCGAAGACAACGACCTGGCCATTATCGACCGTGTACAAAAGGTGGCAGAGCGACACAGCGTTCCTATGGCCCGGGTAGCCATTGCCTGGCAGTGGGCCAAAGGTGTCGCTTCACCAATCATCGGCGCCACGAAGGCCCGGCATCTTGACGACGCAGCGGCTGCGCTGGATTTGAAGCTCACCCCTGAGGAGATCGCCTCCATGGAGGAGCCCTACCTGCCGCACGAGACCGTGGGAGCCATCGACAGTAATCCGCCCCAGGGAGTGGTGCTGCTGGACGCTGAGGAGAATTGACACCGTCACCCTTCGCGTCAGAACTTCTGCGGCATATGCTTCGAAGCCGATATCCCCAGCTATACGAAGATTCAGACGTAACGCAGAACTGGCGGCAGTGGGGCCAAACATAAGGCGGGCGGTCCACTAAAGGATCGCCCGCCTCGACCGTTGGATGCTTTTCAAACAAATACGAACAGCCCAATCATTCGCTTGACCAGATGTTTACTTTGCGTAGTACTCGTCATAGGCCTTCTGCTCCAACTTGATGTTCTGGTCCAGATTGGCCTTCTTGAGGGCGTCCAGGTACTGATCCCATTCGGCATCCACTCCCCCCTTGGTGGTCCATTGCGCAAACTTGGTCATGGCCGTATTGAGTATGGTCGTGTTGTTGTTCTGCAAGGTGCTGTTGTCAGCCGAAGAGAATTTGAACCCGCCGGGTAGGATGTCACGCTTGGGATCGACATGGCTGAGGATGGGTTCCAAGGTCTTGACCTGGCTATGGGCCTCCTGCACATCCGCCGGCAGCTCGATCTTCAGGTCCGGGCGAATCCAGTATGGCGAACCATCGGCCAGGGTCTGCGACCACTTCCATGTCGAGGGATCCTTGGTGGAATCTGCAGGCGGCAGAATCTTATAGGACTTCTCACCGATCTTCTGGATATCCTTGCCCATGTCGCCCCAGAACTGCTGAAGAGACACTTCCTGGCCGTAGAGGGCGTTGACCACCTTGAGCACAGCATCCTTGTTCGAAGGTTTGGCTGACATGGCCAAGGCTGATTCATTGTAATCGTACTTGTCTCCTACGTGGTCGTAGACCAGCTCGTCAGGATTCTGATCAGGCTTGGCCTTGAGCGTCGACATGGTCACGTACTGCTTGGCCAGCTGAGCGCCGAACCGATCAGTAGCAGTCCAGCCCCAGGTGAAGCCTACCTTGGCGTTGTCGCCCTGGCCGCGGGCGGTGGATTGCGCCGTGGAGTAATCGTGGGTGAAGGCATCCTTGGCGATGACCCCGTCCTGCCAGAGCCTGTTCATAAACTGCACGACCTGCTTGTACCTGGGATCAGTGAAGAAGGACTTGACCTGACCCTTGTCCACGTAATACCCTTGAGCGCTTCCCAATGATGTTACGATTCCCAGGCTATTAAGAAAGAGTACGGGCTCGTTCTTGCCGAATCCGGCCGGGGAAGGCGAGTAGAAGTCGAAAGGCACCTCGTCAGCCTCGCCATTCCCGTTGGGATCCTGGGTCTTGAAGGCCTTGAGCACATTCTCCAGCTCGTCCCAGGTGGTCGGTACCTGCAATCCCAGCTTGTCCAGCCACTGCTTGTTGATGAATGTGTGGCTGGCATCGGCCGGCATGATCCCCTTGGCCACTGAGGGCAGGATGTATATGGCTCCGTCCTTCATGGTGACCGATCGCTTGGCGGCAGGATCAGTAGTGAACATCTTCTTGACGTTGGGCATCTTGTCCAAGTCCTTGCTCAGATCCTCGAACAGGGTGCTGTAGGTGGCCAGATCGGCCAGAGTAACGCCCTTTAGGATCAGATCCGGCACGTCCCCGGCTGCGAACATGGCCTGTTTCTTCTGATCCCAGTCGGAGCTCGCCTCCTGCCAGTGGATCTCGCAGCCGCATTCCTTCTCAACCTGCTTGGGCCAGGCCATCTTGGACATCTTCTGCGTCAAGGGGTGCTTAGCCACAGCTATGGTGACGATGGGCTTGCCCTCGGCATTGGTTTTGGGCTTGCTTGATGAGCCGCCACACCCTGCCAGCAGCATGGACAGGGCGACTATGCCCGCGCCCACGGCAGCCAAATGGGTGCGAATGCCCCTTGGTTCATGGTTTTTCATCATGTTTCCTTTCTCTCGGCTGATGATTTGTTTGATCACGGCTATGCATTGCTGCAACGACGAAGCAGGGACCGGTCAGCCCTTGATGGCCCCGATCATGACACCTTTGTTGAAGTACTTCTGGATAAATGGATAGATGACCAGCAGGGGCAGGGTAGAAACGATGATGACCCCATACTTGATCTGGTCGGCGTATTCCTGGCCGTATCCAGCCCCGGAAGTGACCCCCGATCCGCCCTGGAAAGCCTGATTCGACAGGAGGATGTCCCTGAGCACTATCTGCAGGGGCTGCTTGTCATAGGTGCGGATGTAGACCAAGCCGGTGAAGAAGTCGTTCCAGTGTCCCACCATGTAATAGAGCCCGATGACCGCAACGATGGCACTGGATAGGGGCAGCACCACGCGAGTGAGATAACGGAACCAGCCCGCGCCGTCGATCTGGGCCGCGTCATGCAGATCCTCGGGAATGCTGGTCTCGAAGAAGGACCGGGCGATGATCAGATTGTAGACGCTGACCACTCCGGGGATGACGAAGACGGCCCAGGAATCCAGCAGGTCCATCTGCTTGTAGAGCAGGTAGGTGGGAATCAGCCCGCCGTTGATGAACATGGTCACAGTGAAGAAGAGCATGATCAGACGGCGACCTCGCAGCTCGCGGCGCGAAAGGGCAAAGGCCGCAGGCATGGTGACCACCAGATTCAGGGCAGTGCCGACAACCGTGTACAACAGGGTGTTCCTGTAGCCATTCCAAATGCGTCCGTCGCCGAGGATCTGCCGGAATCCATACAGGGAGAAACCCTTGGGCAGCCAGTTGACCTGCCCGGTATTGACCATGGTCTGGTCGGAGACCGAGGCGATGATGATGAACCATATGGGGTAGATGATGCTGGCGACCACCGCCAGGAGGAGAATGACGATGACCAGATCGGCAAATCGGTCCTTCCAGCTCTGAGGATGGGTCAGCCGCCGGATACCGCTGCTCTTGATGCCATGGTTGATGCTCATGTCGGCTTCCTTCCGGATTCAGAAAATGCTGGTGTCGGAGATGCGCTTCGAGATTTGATTGGCGGTGACCAGGAAGATCAGATTGATCACCGTATTGAACAGGCCTATAGCCGTCGAGTAGGAGAACTGATTCTGCAAAATGCCGATTTTGTAGGTGTATGTACTGATGACCTCGGAGGCCGGCAGATTCAGAGTATTTTGCATGAGGAAGACCTTCTCGAAGCCCACGTTGAGCACACCTCCCATGTTGAGGATGAGCAGGATGCCGGCAGTAGGCAGGATGGCGGGAATGTCGATGTAGCGGATCAGCTGGAAGCGGCCGGCGCCATCCATTCTGGCCGCCTCATAGAGGGCCGTATCCACAGAGCTCAGAGCCGCCAGATAGATGATTGAATTCCACCCCATATGCTGCCAGACTTCGCTGATCCAGTAGATAGGGGTGAAGGCTGCGGGATCACCCATGAAATTCGGATTGACCACATGCAGGAAAGCCAAAAAACGGGTCAGCAGGCCTGAGGAGGGAGTAAGGAAGAGATTGATCATTGCCACAATGACGACGGTGGAGATGAAGTGGGGCATATAGGTGATGGTCTGCACAAATCCCTTGACCTTGCCGGAATGGATCTGGTTGATGAGCAGGGCCAGAATGATGGGTGCGATGAAACCCATGACCAGGGTCCACAGACTGATGCGGACCGTGTTGATCATCAGTGGCTTGAACATGGGCGAGGCGAAGAACTGACGGAAGTAGTGGAAGCCCACCCATTTGCCACCGGTCAGACCCTTGGTGAAGTCGAAATCGCGGAAGGCCAGCTGGATGCCGTACATGGGGCCGTAACGGAATATGGCCACAAAAACGATGGCAGGAAGCACCATCACCCACAGGGGCCAGCAACGATGCGCATATTCAGCGAAGCTCTCCCGACGGCGCCCACGCCTGTTCGAGGTCTGTTTCCGCCGGAAGCGGGATGATCCGCGCTCTGAGTTCAATGCATCCTTGTGCGAGGTCATGACATGTCCCTTCTTCATCGAGTGGGATGCGCAGGAGCCGAAAGGATCAACCTCGATTGCACTTGAAACCGGACCAGACGACCTGCGGCCCTAATGCCTATCGGCAACTCCGACACTGGTCATGATAAGAAGGAAAGAAAAGTTTGTCAAATGAAAAAGTTTCTTAAGATTAAAGGGCGAAAGACTCGCTTATGGCGGTGAAATTGCGATTGCAGTGATATCCGAAATTGAGCGGCAAACGGCTTTAGAGCGGCATTCTGGTAGAGGCGCGCTGGACCAGCGTGCCCTTGACGCATTCGATACCTTGGTGACCTCGGCCGTCCAGCATATCAGCAAGGCAGCTGGCTGCCCTGGTGCCGATGGCCTTAAGATTCAGGTCGACGCTGGTCAGCGGAGGACGCGAGTTGCCGACAATGACCGACCGATTGTCAACCCCAACCACCGATACCCTATCCGGAACGGCAATATGCCGATCATGCAGGATATCCAGACACCCCCGGGCTATCTCGTCGTTGCCACAAGCCACGCCGTCGAAGTCGATGCCCTCATCCAGCAAGCCAATCATGGTGCGACGTCCGGTCTCTTCGTTCCAGCCCCCATACCGAACTGTACGCACAGCAGCCAGCCCACGGCTATCCAGTTCGGCCATCTCGCCCTTGAGTCGCCTGACCGAGGACTGGAAGGCTGGATCGCCAGCAATCAGCACGATTTTTTTGGATCCACCCTCGACCAGATGCCGTACCATCAGCCGCCCGATATCCTCGTTGTCAGTGATAACCGAGCAGTCATGGGGATCCAGAGACGCCTGATTGGCATAGACAACCGGCACCGGGCAGCTGGTCAGCGCTGGCCGCGGATCGGTACGCCATCCGACCATCAGCAGCCCTTTGACGCCATAGGCCAGCAGATTATCTATATGGTGCTGTTCAAGAGCCGGATCCCTGCCTGCGTTGCAGAGAAAAACCGGAATGGACTCGACTCCGAAGTAACTTTCCGCGCCGATCAGGATGGGCATGGAAAACTGACCGTCCAGGTCCGAAGTGACCAGCCCCACCGACTTTGGCAGGCTGGGAGGTTGGGACTGTTTCTGACGCTCATTGAGCGAAAAGGAGAGCTCCGCCGCGGCCTTGAACACCTTGGCCCTTGTCGGACCGCTGACCTGTGCGCTGTTGCGTAGCGCCTTGGAGGCTGTGGACACCGCAACCCCCGCCTTGGCAGCCACGTCGGCCAGCGTCACTTTCTTGCTCATCGGATCGCCTCCCGGCTCTGCTGGACTGTGAGCGTCTCCAACTATGGTAATGGAGAGAGGCGGCCATCGAGCACTGCCAGCCGCGTTCATCTTTTTGCTTATTGAAAATTTTCCTAATCAGGTGTTAGCCTATGGGTGTCCGAACACAGGCGGCGGAGCATCCGCCTGATCAGCAGACAGTGGGAGCGCCACCATGGTCACCTTGTTTCATCCCCAGCCCGGAACCATCCCAGTGAATGCCGGGTCGGGCGCAGTTCTGGCCGATTCAGGGGTCCAGCCTAATTGGCTGCTTGATCATGGTGAGGATTCGGCCGTGCAAATTGCGGCAAGCAACCTGATGAGGGATTTTGCGACCGTCACGGGCCGGACCCAGAGACCGACCAATCTGATCGACGAGAGCAGCCCGACCATCTGCCTGGGCACCCTGGGCCATTCCAGTTGGATCGACTCGGCTGTCTGCTCCGACCAGCTCGATCTGACCCCGCTCAAGGACCCCCAAGGAGAATATCGATGGGAAGGTTTCACCTTGCAGGTCATCGACGGCACCCTCTATATCGCCGGGACTGATCGGCGCGGAACCGTCTACGGGATCTACGCTCTCAGCCGGGCCATCGGCATCTCACCCTTGCACTGGTGGGGGAACGTGCCGGCACGTCACCATGAACGGATATGCCTGCCCGACGATCTGCGCGTCTTCGACTGGCCCTCGGTCAAATACCGGGGCTTCTTCATCAACGACGAAGAGGAGCTGGACGACTGGGCTCGCCTGCACACTCCCGACGGAACCATCGGGCCGACGACCTACGAAAAAGTCTTTGACCTGATTCTGCGGCTGGGCGGCAACTATCTGTGGCCGGCCATGCACGTCAACGCCTTCAATGCTGATCCGCGTAACGGCAGGCTTGCCCAGAGCATGGGGATTGTCATCGGAAGCAGCCACTGCGACATGCTCCTGCGGAGCAACCAGCATGAGTGGGACCCCTGGGTGGCCTCGCAGGGCACGCATGTGGACTATGACTATTCGTTGCCCGGACACAACCGGGATATGATTCGGCGCTACTGGTCGCAGAGCGTGGACATGAACCGGAACTACGAGGTCACCTGGACCCTGGGCATGCGCGGCATACACGACACAGGCCTGACCACGCGCGCCATCGACGAGGATCCGAACCTGGACCAGGAGGGTCGCCTGCGAGCGCGGGTCGATCTGCTCGGTCGGATCATTCGCGACCAGAGGGACATCCTGCGTCAGCACCTGGGTCGACCTCCACAGGAGGTACCCCAGCTCTTCATTCCCTACAAGGAGGTGCTGCCCCTCTACGACGCGGGCCTGGACCTGCCCGAAGACGTGACCATCATGTGGGTCAATGACAACTACGGGTATATGCGTCGCTTCCCCAATCAGGCCGAACGGACACGCAGCGGAGGCAATGGGGTCTACTACCACAGCTCCTACTGGGCGCCACCGAGGACCAGTTACCGCTGCACCTCATCCACTCCCCTGGCTCTGATGAACGACCAGCTGGGCAAGTGCTGGGATCGGGGCATCCGCCGGGTATGGATAGATAATCTGGGAGCCATCAAGCGCCTGGAGCTGGAGGGATCCTACTTCCTCCACCTGGCCTGGAATGCAGACGAGGATCACCACAGTCTGTCGGCCCGGGACTTCGTGGCCGCCTGGTTCGACCAGACCTTCGCCGACGATCGCGGCTCTGAGGTGGCCGACCTGTGCATGAGCTACTACCGGATCAACAATCAGACCAAAATCGAGCACCTGCACGAGGACTCCTTCACCCAGACAGGTTACGACGACGAGGCCGGCGGCCGCCTTGCAGCCTTACGGGAACTCGCTGAGCGCTCGCACAATCTTGGCAGGAGCATGAAGCCAGAGTTTCGCGAAGCCTATCGATCGCTGGTGGACCTGAAGATCGCCATGGCCTACTACGTGAACGCCCAGTTCTACCATGCGGACCGCAGCCGCCTTGAGGCCGCCAGAAGCGCCTTGCCAGCCGCCGACAGGCAGATGAAGATCTCCCATCTCTTCCAGGGGATGATCCGGGCTCTGCTCCATTGGTACAACAAGGAGCTGGCACAAGGCGGTTGGGACGGCATCCTCACTCCCAACAGGTTCCCTCCTCCCACGCTGCCTCAGTACCCGGCTTGCAGGCCGGTGAGGGTTCAACCAAACCAGGGACTGATCCTGACGCCACAGGGAGCACAGGAGGGCGTCATAGTCCCGGGCGATGGCAATCACGCCAAGCTGGTCTTCGATCCCTATGGCATCACCGACCGTTGGATTGACCTGGACCTTATGGGAAGCCCTGCACAGGAAGTGTGCATCAGCGCCGATCAGGACTGGATCCGTCTGCCAGTGGAACGACGAATTGTCAGGGATGAATGGCGAATCCATGTCCAGGTCGAAAACGCCTCAACACATGCGGGTCGCCAGGGTACTCTAACCATCATCACCCGTCCCAGCAAGCCGGAGACAACTGAAAAAGCCTGGTCTACCCCGATCAGGGTCGATGTTCTAGTAGGCGAGAATCCTGGCCTCAGACAAGGATTCACCGGCTACGTCGAGGCGGATGGCCACATCAGCATGGATCCCTCACGCGGACGCGTCAACCCCGACCTCACTCAGGCCACCGCTTGGCTAGCGACGCAAGACCTGGGACGTTTTGGCCCAAGCCTGATGCAGACCAAGGGCTGGAGCGACCCGGAAGCAGGAAGCGGGGCCTGTCTGAGTCTGGACTTCTGGCTGAAGACTCCCGGCCGCCATCGTCTGGAGGTTCACCGGCTGCCCACTCTAAACTCACGTGGGCGAATTCGCCTGCGTGTCAGCCTGGATGGCGACCAGGGCGAAATCCTGGAATCTTCCACCACTGACGAGTTCCGTGGCAACTGGCAGGAGACCATCGTATACAACGCCGAACAGCTGGCCATGATCCTGCCCTATTTGAAGGCCGGACCCCACCGGCTGCAGCTGATCGCCGTGGACGACTCCTTCGGCATCGACAAAGTCGTGATCAACACCGGCCGGGAACGGCCCAGCCGACTGGGACCGGCCTTCAGTACCTGGGTGACAGGTAGACAGCCCTCCAAACAGACCGACAACCGGAGCTCTCACACATTTCATAAAGACAAGGCTCAGACCGGCAATCAGATTACGGACCATCAGCCAACGCCCACGGCCGAGGTCTTGGACCGCCCCTTACGGAACCTGGCCATCAGTGATTACGGAATCGATCCGGACCACACCCCGGAAGAACCTGTACCCTACTTCGATCAGGACTACTGGCTTCACGGCGGTTTGTATACACGGCCGAAGCTGGTCTGGCCTGCCGGGCATCAGCATGAGCAGAAGCTCAGCCAGGACAATGACGCCAACAAGACCCCAGAGCATATCTACCTTGAGCCCGCCGACTGCCTAAGACAGGACGAAAACGCCTGGCTGTCACAGAATGGTCCACAGAATGGCAGGCGTCGGAAGGGCTGCTGGGTCCCTACCAACGCCCCCATTCACAGGGGCCGGGGCCTGGCCATGCGGACCGAGCCAAGGCAACAGCTCTGGCCCAAACCCGGCCGAGCTCCCGGCATAAACCTGGCCTTCCAGGTTGACAGGCCAGGCAACTACCGGATCTGGCTCCTAGCCCAGTTCGCCTCCGACCTGGAGGACTCCTGCCATGTGATCTTGGACGGCGACCCGCTGGCCCCGGACGACATCTTCCCCCGAGGGGGAAGACTGATGACCTTCGCCACGGAGCATGTCTGGGGATGGTCGGAGATGGCCGCCGTCCACCTGACCGGCGGTCGGCACGTGCTGACCTTGGAGCCGGAACGGGCCGGCATGCGCATCGCACGTGTCTACCTGTCCTGCGATGGATCACGGCCTCCCTTGGATGAGCAGTGGCCCAGCGAGAAAGACGACAGACCAGGGGACACGCATGGGCTGGACGTGTGAAATCAGCGGTCACTGCCGCCCCTACGGCCCTTGGACGCCCGCCTGACCAGGCCGAAGAGGAGCGAGCCAGTCATGACTGCCGCTGCAACGATGGCCAGAGGAAGAGCTACAGCTGCCCCTGTTCCGGGCAATGCTTCCCCAAGGGCGTTCCAATCGTCGCTATTGGAACGGACAGCCCGATCCGAACACAGCAGACGGCCGTCGACCATCACGCCCCGGGAATCAGGCCGTACAGAAGCCTTGCCGGCATCTTCCCGCTCAGGAAGGGTCGCATCCTCTTCTACCGGACAGGGCACCAGGGGACTGCCGATCACCCTGGCCCTGTCGGTGTGCCGACCTGATATGCCCGTCACCGTGGCATGCACGGCTACAGACTGGCCAGGTCGTAGCATCAGGGTCGACCAGTTGTCGGGATAGCGAATCCCAGTCACCCGCCCCTGACCAACGACTGTCTGATCCTCCAAACGCAGTTGCCGGGCGGGGAAGATGGCTCCGGTCCCATCGCCGGGATCGCGAGGAGAATCATTGGTGATCCGGAAGACAATGGGGACATCATCATGAGTTCGAAGGGCCTGTTCCGGCTGATCCCGATCACCCTTGGGCAAACCGCCGGCCTGATCAAACTTCTCGATATGCAGTGCCGGGGTCATATCGGGCGTTCTGGTCCAGACCGTGTTGGAGACCATGGTCTTGTCCTGATAGAACTCAGTAAATCGGTTCTCATGACGTTCAACTTTCTTCAGCCGTCTACATTGCAGGTAGGCCCTCCAGCCGACCGGGCGGTCGCCTGAAGCGCTGACCAATGCCAGATATCGCGGTGTAGCCTCCACTTTGACCAGACCTGCCGGGTCTGCGGTCATCGTGAACAAGGGACCGCCATGAATATCTGCGGACATATCCGAACCAGCCATAATCCGTCCATGATGAATCAGGATGCGCCCATTCTCGTAGAGATCCTGGTTGGCGTAGACGGCCCAATGGCCGGTGAACCGGTCCACAGAGGGGTCCAGCCGATCCTCGATCCGCCAGGTTTTCACCTGCGGATAGGCCCGTCCGGCCGGCAGCAGACTTGAGTCCAGACGATAGAGGAAGAGCCGGCCACGGTAGAGACTGCTGCTGTGAGCGCTGTCCCCGCCCACGTCCACTACCACATCCTTGGCGGGATTGAGCGGTTTGACCGGATTAGCGACCACATTGGTGGCTTTGCGCATGTCGTTGACTATCTGAGTCGCCTGGTTGCGCACCACGTGACCAGGCTCTGCACGGATGACCGTGTAAGGCAGGACCAGATCGTAGGTGCGCCCCAGCAAGCCTTGGTCAATGGCCGGCTCCCTGAGGGGACTATGGCCTCGGGCAGCGGCATAGGCAGCCAGATCGGGAGGCTGAGGATCTCCTTTGAGGGTCGCACCTGTGGCCGGAACATAGGTGTCCACAGTTTTGGCGAAGACCAGAACCATACCGTTTCTTACCTGGATATTGAAAGCCTTGGTGTAATCGCGGCCGTCGGAGCCCAGGACCTCAATGCTCTTGGGATCGATATCCAGATGCCGAGCGTCGTAGGCATCCGTCATGCCCAGCCGCCAGACCGGGTAGGCGGTGTCTTTACGGCGGGCGTCCAGACTAATTCGATAAACTCCCCGGTCACCCACAAAGAGCACCTTGCCGTCGATGCTGATGCCCGGATCATGCGCGCTGACATCGCTCTTTGAGGGATGGAAGTCAGCTGGTGGATTGCTCACTTGGTTGGAGGGGGTCAGTGAATTGTTCAGCGTCAGCAACCACTGATTGCCCACCCGATGATCCCTTGGAGCCTTGGGATCAACCCTGCCCTCAAAGCGCAGGCGGATTCTGGGTTTGCCCCCGGCCCGCCACTTGCTGATACGGGCGGGGTTGGTAATGGCCACCCGCAAACTGTGGTCCTTGTCCTTCCACTTTGTGGCGTATCCGGTCTTGGCGATGATATCGCCGCTCTGCAGGTCAGTAACCTCAAGGGTCTGCTTGTCGGGCACAAACCAGCGGTCATACACATCCGTCAGGATGATTGATTTGACAGGATAGGCCAGATTGTCGGGCAGGCTGGGCTGGGTATCCAACTGATATTCCAGTCGCTGACCGGGGAAGACCCCCTTGCCGTCAACGCTGGCCTGCTCCCCGCCCTGACCAGCCTCGGAGATTACATCCTTGCGTACCGGAGGCAGGTATCCGCAAATGCCTGGCTTGTTGGTCTCCACACTCTGCGTGTTGACTGTCTGGGAACCCGAGTTGGTCAGAGGCTCGCCTTGGCTGCCATGGCCATCAGGAGCCCGGCAAAAGGTCAGCTCCTGGTCAGGTGCTCCACCCATATCCTTGCGGACCTTGGCTGCGCCGCCGCCGTTGGCAAAGCGGACCGTGAAGGGAACCAGCATGGTGACCTGCATAGGGTCCTCCATCCCCTTTAAGCCGTTCAGCCATCCGCTTTTGGCTTGTGCCCGCGCTCGTGTGCCGGTCACGCTGATCTCGAAACGGTCGGTCACATCCCTGCCCTTGGCAGCAATGTCCTCGATGCTGCTGCGGCGGTAGTGCCCGTCTGCATCCGCCTTGGCCTTGGCAACGAAGACGCGAATGGCCCGAGCCCCGTCCTGATCGACCAGATAGTCAGCAGCGCTCCAGTCGTCAGTCAGGGCGAAAACCTTGGGTGCCTCAATCAGATGGGCTTCGACAGTGGCGTTGACCACCGACCCCACTCGATCCCCATCCAGAAAGGCATGCCCGTCGGCCCCAGTTCCGTTACTCCACTGCGGGTCTATGACGCTCTTCCACACCCCCGTAGTCGTATCTCGCAGGATCCAGGATTTGTCGGGCCTGGGCTTCCATGTGGGTGTACGACGTTCCGGAGTCGACTGGTCAATCTGCCGGGCGGCGCCCTTCCAGTGGACTCCTCCCTGGTCCAGAATCACCCCGGTCTCTGGCCGCTCGACAGTCACATCCAGCTGCCACACCCAGCGGTGTTTCTGCGGCAGAGCACCGCCCTTCCAGGTTGCTGTGGCCCGGCCACCAGGCGGCCTAGCTCCTTCGGCGGTGTTGAAAATGAATTTGTCAGTCAAATCTTCACCGCTGGTCTGGTCCCTGACATGCTGGCCGCTTATACGGTACTGCTTGCCCTGAGGATTAAAGACATCGCTAAAAGTCAGTTCTCGCCCGCCGTGACCGGTTTCAGTGACGATACGGGTGCGATTGGTCATCCCATCCGCGCTTGTTCCACGATCTACTTCCTTGTCAGGGGGATCCGGCGGCAGATCTGCCGGCTTGGGCTCGTAGTCGTTGAGCATGATCACCACCAGGGAAATGTCATTCTCGTTGCCTGCATACTCGTCAGCAAATTTGTCCAGACTGTCCTCGGGCTGATCCCAGAATGGGTCGCCGGTTCGGTAGGTCACCCCGCGGTTGCTAAAGGTGCTGTTGGCCACCTGGCTTCGCCAGTTATCCATCCAAAGCTTGTGAATAGCCACACAGATCCCGTCAAAGATACGTTGGGATCCCCGATAGCCAGCAACCACTCCCACGCCGGTTACCCGGCAGTGGCCCTGTCCGGATTGGTCTGCATGGGCCTGGTTAAAGCGCGCCTGACAGTTGCCGTTAGCCTCATCCAGAGCCTGACGCTTGACCCGGGCCGTAGTGGCATTGCCCCCATCCACCACACCCATCTGGGACAACGCCCTGTCTATGCTGCCTATCTCATAACCGCCAAAAGCGCCCTGGTCGTCATCCTTGTAGGCCCAACCCTGCCAAATCCGGACATTTTCGCCGCCGGGGGGCACAGGTCCGCCACCGGCATGACCCGATCCTCCGCCAGCCACGGCAGGAGCCGCCGGACCGGCAAGGGTCGCCAAGGCAACCAGAGCCGCCAAGAGGCTGACCCGTCTATGCTTGTTCATACTCGTCCTCACTCTTCGCCCGCTCCATGCCTTGAGTATGAGCGACTGCCGGGCGTACAGGTGCGTGAGCGGGAGATTGTGGTCGAATGTGCCGCGGGACGGTTATGCTGTGTATAACACATACCTATGCTGTCCAGACCGAGAAGGAGACAGGACAATGGCAGAGACATTCGACGTGTTGGTCGAGATCCCCCGGGGCTCCCGCAACAAGTATGAGATGGACCACGATAGCGGCCATATCAGGCTGGACCGCACCCTCTTCACCTCTATGGGCTACCCCGACGACTACGGCTACATCGACGGCACCCTGGGCGAGGACGGCGATCCCTTGGATGCTCTGGTCATGATCCCCGATTCGGTCTTCCCGGGCTGCATCGTCGAATGCCGCGCCGTGGGTCTCTACCACATGGTCGACGAGGCCGGCGGGGATGACAAGGTCCTCTGCGTGCCTGCTGATGCCCGCTACGATGCCATCAAGGACATCGACGACGTCTCCGACTTCCACAAGCAGGAAATCAAGCACTTCTTCGAGCAGTACAAGGCTCTGGAACCAGGCAAGGAGGTCATGCCTGGCGACTACTGGACCAACGCCGAGGCTGCTGAGACCCAGATCAAGGCTGCACGCGAGCGCCTGGCCGCCCAGCACTGACCTCTCAAGGCCGACCAGTCGACACAATCACCCCGGCAAGGGCCCAATCGAGCGCCCGAACCGGGGTTTTGCATGCCCAAATCCTCCCAAAACGCGTCTGGCCGTCTACGATTGCCAATTGCGGGTGCGCGCGCAAGGGCAGGAGCGGCTATGACTTTCTATACGTACCAATACCTCAAGGGCGGTCAGACCAACTGGACCATGATCAGGATCATCGTGGTCGTCGTTCTGGCCCTGGCCTTTCTCTTCTTCCTGTTCATGTACTCCCGCCACCGTTGGAACCACAAGTACAAGGATCTGTCCATCATCCTGGCAACCCTGCTCCTGTTGGCGGCGGCCATCCAGTACAGCGACTACACCAATCTGCGCACAGCCAGCCTGCAGAGCGGACAGCTGACCACGGTCATCGACAAATCCGCCGCCAAGCTCAAGGTCGATCCTGAGCAGATCAGCATCAACGACACCTCGCGCAACAACGACATGATCATCAAGACCCCCAAGGGCTACTACACCCTGGTATTCAACAGTTCAGGCTCCGAATTCCTGTTGCAGCGCGCCGACCTGTACCACCCAGACATCACCGTGATCGGAGAGTGACCCATGGATATCAATTTCTACGTCAACGTGGCCCTGAAGCTGATTGTCGGGCTGCTCTTCATCACCCTGCTCATCAATGTGACCGGCAAGGGGAACCTGGCGCCCACCTCGCCCATGGACCAATTGCAGAACTACGTCCTGGGCGGCATCATCGGCGGGGTCATCTACAGCGACAGCATCTCCATGGCCCAGTACATTGTCATCCTGCTGATATGGGCGGCACTGATCCTCATCACTAGGTATGCCAAGACCCACATCCACGCGGTAGGCAAGTACATCGACGGCGAACCGGTCACCATCATCAAGAACGGCAAACTGCTGGTCCAAAACTGTCTCAAGGTCAACCTGACGGCCAAGGAGGTGGACTTCAAGCTACGCACCAAGGGCATCAACGACATACGCGACGTCAAGCGGGGCATCGTCGAACAGAACGGCGGCCTGACCATCATCTCCGAGGGCGACAAGGACGTGCGCTATCCGGTGGTCATGGACGGACGGGTCAATCCCGACGTTCTTGACACCATGGGACGGGACGAGGACTGGCTCGACGAGCAGCTGGCCAAGCAGGGCATACACAAGGTCAGCGATGTGTACATGGCACGCTTCCAGAACGGCGAGTTCTACGCCGTCACCTACCAGGACCAGTAAGACCAGCAATACTCGAAAACCGGCAACGGAATCCGTTAGTCACCCGACATCTAGATGTCATGAGCAATTGCTCTAATGTCTACTGCAGTGTACACTTTTCTTGTGGGGAATGGGACGCATCTTCTCGAAAATAAGGGAGGGGAAGCGGCACCATGCCCCTGTCCATCATTGAAGTACTGGAGACTGAGGAATTCAGCCGGTGGATTGATGAAATGAAAGACACCCAGTCGGCAGTACGTATCCTGCACCGATGGGAACAAGTAAAGCTATCCGGGCACCTGTCAGGGGATTGGAAGACTTTGGGAGAAGGCGTATTCGAAATGCGTTTTCACTATGGTCCTGGTTACCGCACCTACTTTGGCCTGAAGAACAGACAGGTCGTGTTACTGCTTTGCGGCGGCAGCAAGGCTCATCAGAAGAGGGACATAGACCATGCAAAACATCTGTGGAAGTCATATCTGGAAAGCTGATGTCAGCCAACGGGCAAGGAAACGGACCACATTAAGGACAGGGTTGTGATGGTGTTGAAGATCAGGAAATTTCATGCAGGCGACCATATACATAGCGAGCAGGCGGCCGTCACCTACCTGCAGGTTGCCATGGAGGAGGCCGACAAGGCCGAAAACCCTCGGCAAGGAGCTGCCATCATCGCAAATGCACTCGGCGAGGTAGCGCGAGCGCAGAGGCATATGAGCGCCATCGCCTCGGATGCCGACCGATCCCGTTCGGGCATCTACAAGGCCCTGAGTAATCAGGGGGATCCGGCGCTGAGCACGGTCATCAGCGCCATCCACGCAGCGGGAGGCAGCCTGACAGTGACTATGGCTCACTAATGGGCCTATCCGATAGCCTGTCATGCTTGATTCTCCAGCGCTGACAGGTAAAATCTATGTCCATATTGTTATGGCGTAGCATGTGAACGGCATTCAACGAATTCAAAGCCGACTCGAATCGGCAGTTCCGCGCTCGACGCTCCCGAGGCGTAGGCGGGTTTGAGGAGACCTGGTCGAGGCCCATCCCACCGGGGATGAACCCTTTCGAGGAATGCCGTGTTCTTAAGATTGTTGTTTATCGCTTTAGGTGTATCTTCTGACGCTTTTGCCGTCTCCATCAGCAAGGGACTGTCCGTGGACCGACTGCGGGCCCGCCATCATTGGCTGGTCGGACTTTGGTTCGGTGGATTCCAGACTCTGTTGCCCCTGCTTGGCTACTTCGCAGCCTCCATGCTGCAGGACTCCCTGGCCGCTGTGGATCACTGGATTATCTTCGGCATTCTGTCGGCCATCGGGGTCAACATGATCCGCGAGGGCGTCTACGGCAAGGAAGAAGGAGCGAACGGCGAAGAGGGCTTCTCTTGGCGGCAAATGCTTCCTGCAGCCATAGCCACCAGCATCGACTCATTCGGCGTGGGCGCGGGCCTGGCCCTGCTGGGCATCAACATCTGGCTGTCCGCACTGGTCATCGGGTTGGTGACGGCTGCGGTCTCCATAGCGGGATTGCGCATCGGATACGTTGTCGGTTCCCGCTGGCGCAAGCCGGCCAGAATCGCCGGCGGCATCATTTTGATAGTCATGGGCATCCAGATCCTTCTGGATCACCTGATGAACGCCTAGCTCAGATCGTCGTCTGGAGGACGAGTGCCGCCAGTACCACGATGGCTCCGGACAGAAGCACCGACATCAGCGCCAGACCAATGGCCCCGTGCCGATCAGCTGCTTCTTTGGCCCAGCGATAGCCTGCGGCGATGAGCCCGATCAGCAGCAGCAAGGCCACCAACCCCACCAGAATCGGCATCAGGTCAGGTTGCAGGTCTCTGATCAGCTCTGGCAGGAAGACCCATCCCGAGGCGGCGACAGCAGTGACCCCGCCCATGGCTGTTGCAGAAATGCCCCGGATGACCATCCGCCTGTCCCGACGCAGCATCTGCCGAACGAACATGAATACGGCCAGGAGGGCAAGCAGGAACGCCGCAGTTGACAGCCAGACCCTGAAGGCGTCAGACCCCTGCACGACCAAGGCCGGAACCAGGCAGACCAAGGTCAGCAAACCGAACATGGCTCGGTCTGGGCCGGGGCGAATACCCCGACCCACCAAGGGCCAAGAAGCCAGCAGGGCCAAGGCCAGCATCAGAACCAGGACGGCCTGCACCCATCGGGCGACCCGAGGCGCGGCCAGCAAGCCCGCCGCCACGCCTGGCAGGATCAGCGCCGCCAGGGCCAGCAGCTGCGTCAGGGCGGGCGCGCGCCCATCCCGGGTTTCTTTTACGGTCTGCGCCATGGGTCCTCCTGCCTGTCCCCATCGGGGAGCCATACGTCACATCCTAGGGCAAGGCCATCCTGTGAACTCGAAGCCCTGTGACGGGCCGATTGTACAATGATGACGACTGTTCAACGAATCCACCCCTCTATGGACGAACGGACAGGGAAGAAGGTACCCCCGTGACGGATCTGACCTTGATGACCTGCGCCGAGGACCCGGCATCGGTTCTGCCAGCCTTGGCCCTGCTCTCCCATCGGGTGCGCGTTCTGCCTTTGGACGCCGCCTCCCTGGTAAGAATGCCCGAGGACACAGTGCTGCTGATCGATGCCAGCGACGACCTGGCCGAGGCCAAGACCCTCTGCAACCTGACCCGGGCCTCAGGTCTGTCCACGCCCATCATCCTGGTTCTGAGCGAGGGCGGCTTCACCGTGGTCAATGCCAGCTGGGGCGTGGCCGACGTCATCATTCAGTCCGCATCCCCCGCAGAGGTCGAAGCCCGGCTGCGTCTGGTCTGCCAACGCGTGACCCCGATACGCAAGCCGGATGCTCAGCCCGAAGAGGCTGAGGACCAGGTGCCCACTGGTCAGGTCCGCTCGGGCGATCTGGTTGTGGACACCGAAAGCTACACAGCCCGAATCCACGGTCGTCCCATCAACCTGGCCTACAAGGAGTTCGAGCTGCTCAAATACCTGGTTCAGCATCCCGGCAGGGTCTTCACCAGGGCACAGCTCCTCCAGGAGGTCTGGGGCTATGACTACTACGGCGGCACCAGGACGGTTGATGTGCATGTGCGGCGGCTCAGGGCCAAGCTGGGCAGCGAGTACGAGCACCTGATCGGCACGGTCCGCAATGTGGGCTACCGGTTCGACCCGCCCTCGTCAGCACGGACGACCTCAGCCCCCAAGCCCGAGCCGGATGTCGGGGCCAACCCAGATCCAGCCGAACAAGAGGACAACCAGTCAGAACAATCCCAGGACTCCAAGAAGAAGAAAACCGATCATAGTGACTGATGCATCATCAAATCGAAAGCGTCCCCAAGGCAGGGAAAGCAAGGCCCACCGCCTGGCCCGCATGCACGAGGAGTACCGCATCCTCTGCCAGGTCTTTCCCGAGGCGGTCTGCGCCCTGCACTTTCACAACCCCTTCGAACTGCTGGTGGCCACTGTCCTGAGCGCCCAAACCACCGATAAGCGGGTAAACTCGGTGACCCCTGAACTCTTCGAGCGCTACCCCGATCCCGCAGCCATGGCCCAGGCCCAGCCGAACGAACTGGAGGCCATAATCCACCCGGTGGGCTTCTACCACGCCAAGGCCCGCCACCTGCTGGGGCTCTCTCAGATGCTGACCGAAGACTACAACGGCAAGGTCCCCCAGACCATGGAGGAACTGACCAGTCTGCCCGGCGTGGGACGCAAGACCGCCAATGTAGTCCTCGGCAATGCCTTCAACATCCCTGGATTCCCGGTGGACACCCACGTCACCCGGGTCACCGGCCGTCTGCGCTGGCGGACCGACTGGCGCAGCACCCACCCCGATCCAGTGAAGATCGAACATGAGATCTGCGACTGTTTCCCGCCCGAGGACTGGACCAATCTGTCGCACAGGCTGATCCTCCACGGCCGAGCCACCTGCCACGCCCGCAAGCCAGACTGCCTCCACTGCCCCTTGGCCGAAACATGTCCCAGTGCCGAACTCCTGGCCGGACCGGCCTCTCGATAGGATCAAAACCATGGCACGCGGCAGACACACACAAATCAGATCCGGGATCATCTTTCTTCTGGTACTGGCGGTCCTGACTGCGGGCACCTATATAGCCTGGCCGCTGGTGACAGGTCAGGGAAGCTGGCAGCTGCCCTGGGCCCAGGGGAGCTCGGACCAGATCGTGCGCATTCGAGCCCGCCAGGCCCCCGTCTCCCTTGACATCCGCACCGAACCCGGATTCGCCACAGACCAGGCCTTGATGGGCAACGTCTACCAGACTCTGACCAGGCCCGACGCCAAAGGCCGGCCGACGCCCGGCCTGGCCCAGAACTGGGAGGTCTCCGCAAACGGGCTGCTCTACACCTTTCATCTGCGCAATGACGCCCACTTCGCCGACGGACGCCGCCTGACCTCGGAGGATGCCCTCTGGTCCCTGCAGCAGATCATCGACCACCAGTACCAGGGCCATCGGGACCTAGACGGACTGGCCAGGGTCACCAACCCCGATGATGCCACACTGGTAATCGGCCTGAAGAGCCCGAACGCCAGGCTGCTGACCGCACTGAGCGGTCGGGCGGGCATAGTCTACGACCGCCGGGCCCGGGTCAACTATTCCACTCGATCAGCTGGCTCAGGCCCCTACCAGGTGGATGACTGGCAGCCGGGTACCAGCCTGACCCTGACCGCCAGCAAGTCCTACCAAGGCCCGGACAAGGCCACCATCCACAAGGTGATCTTCAGCTATACCGGCAGCCCGCAAGAGACCATCAAGAATCTGGACCAGGGACGCCTGGACGCTGTAGTGGACATGGATCCCGCCACCGCCAAACAGGCCGGCAAGGCGCCGACTGCCACGCCCAGCACAAACAATGTGGTCCTGGCCTTCAACAACGAGGCATCCAGCCTGCTATCCGACCAGCATGTGCGCGAGGCCGTCCGCTATGCCGTGGACCGCCAGGCGCTGGCCGACCTGGAAGGCGGCGGAGCCAAAGTATTGGGCGGGCCGCTCAACCCGTTGAGCCCCGGCTATGATCCCGGTCTGCAGGCTTTCCCCTTCGACCGCATCCAGGCGGCCCGTCGAAACTCCTACTACGCCCCGTCCTACTATCACGGCGGTCTGCGCCTGGTCTACCCCCAGGAATTCGGCAGCCAAGCGGGCGATCTAATCAGCACGCAGCTGAAGGCGGTGGGCATCCCCAGCCAGGTCTCCATGGTGGACCAGGCTGCATTCCGCGACCAGGTGCTCAACCGCCACGACTATGACATGACCCTGCTGGTCATGGACAATGATGAAATCGACCGCTTCGCCGACCCCGAATCCACCATGCACTTCGACAACGTCGATATTCAGAATTCCTGGAAGCAGGTGACGGACTGCACCGACCAGAACACCTATGCCGAGCGACTGAAGGACTTTGCCCGACAGGTCAGCGACCTCTCCCCCAGCGACTGGCTGTATCAGCGTACGCCCCTGGTCCTCACCGCCCCCCGCCTGCAGGGCATGCCCAGCTCTCTGGTGGACCGCTACCTGCCCCTGTGGAACCTGCGCATCCAGGGGTGAAAAGGCCGGTGCCCCTTGTCACTGTTCGTCCATAAAATGCTGGTATGTCTGCTGAAAACCAAGGAATCGTCAATGCCCATCTGACCCCCCTGCCCGACAGGGTGGGCGTGGATGGCCTGGAGGAAAAGTGGTGCCGCGACTGGGATGAGTCCGGCGTCTACCGCTTCCGCAACACCCGCGAGCGCTCCGGTGTCTACTCCATCGACACCCCGCCGCCCACGGTCTCGGGGCATCTGCATGTGGGACACGTCTTCTCGTACACCCATACCGACGTGATCGCCCGGTTCAAGCGGATGCAGGGCTACGACGTCTTCTACCCCATGGGCTGGGACGACAACGGTCTGCCCACCGAGCGGCGGGTCCAGAACTATTACGGGGTCCGCGTGGACACCTCGCTCAAGTACGATCCGGACTTCAAGCCCCCCTTCCACGGGACCAAGGGCAAGAAGATCAGCGCCAAGGACCAGGTGCCCGTCTCCCGGCAGAACTTCATCGAACTATGCGAGGAACTGACCGCCGAGGACGAGAAGCTCTTCGAGCAGCTCTGGCGATCGCTGGGCTTGTCGGTGGACTGGTCGCAGACCTACCACACCATCGGCGAGCATCCCCGCCGGGTGGCACAGAAGGCTTTCCTGCGGAATCTGGCCCGGGGCGAGGCTTACCAGAAAGAGGCCCCCGGGCTCTGGGACGTGACCTTCCAGACCGCCGTGGCACAGGCCGAGCTGGAGTCGCGCGAATATGACGGCTTCTATCACCGTGTGGCCTTCCGGTTTGCGGACGGCACGCCAATTTACATCGAGACCACCAGGCCTGAGCTGCTGGCGGCCTGCGGCGCCCTGATCGCCCATCCGGACGACAAGCGCTACCAGAAGTACTTCGGGCAGAAGGTCTACTCTCCCCTGTTTAAAGTGGAGGTGCCCATCCTGGCCCACCCCGCCGCAGAGATGGACAAGGGCGCCGGCATTGCCATGTGTTGCACCTTCGGCGACGTGACCGACGTGCAGTGGTGGCGGGATCTGAACCTGCCCACCAGGTCCATCATCCAGCGCAATGGACGAATCGTCATGGATGTGCCGGACTGGATCACCGATGAAGGCGGACGGCGAATCTTCGAGCAGACCGAAGGCAAGACCACCTTCTCAGCCCGCAAGATCATCGTGGATGCCCTGCGCGAGTCCGGCGACCTGGACGGCGAACCCAAGCCCACCAAGCGCATGACCAACTTCTACGAGAAGGGCGACAAACCCCTGGAGATCGTCACCTCCCGCCAGTGGTACCTGCGCAATGGCGGCACCGACCAAAAACTCAACAAGGAGCTGCTGGAACGTGGCAAGGAGCTCAACTTCCATCCGGACTTCATGCGGGTACGCTACAACAACTGGGTCGAGGGACTTAACGGCGACTGGCTGATCTCCCGCCAGCGCTTCTTCGGAGTCCCCTTCCCCCTCTGGTACCCGGTCAAGGAAAACGGCGAGACCGACTACGCCCATCCCATCACCCCGGCCGAGGACAGGCTCCCCATCGACCCCAGCAGCGATGTGCCTGAGGGCTTCGAGGAGTCCCAGCGCGACCAGCCTGGCGGCTTCACGGCCGAGAAAGACATCATGGACACCTGGGCCACCAGCTCCCTGACGCCTCAGATCGTGACCCACTGGGCCGAGCCGGGCGAACAGGACCAGGCCCTCTTCAAGGCGACCTTCCCCATGGACCTGCGCCCGCAGGGCCAGGACATCATCCGCACCTGGCTCTTCAGCTCCATGGACCGCGCCCATCTGGAGAACGGCTGCCTGCCCTGGAGCGACACCACCCTGTCGGGGTGGATTCTGGACCCGGACCACAAGAAGATGAGCAAGTCCAAGGGCAATGTGGTGGTACCCGACGAACCCATCAAGAAGTATGGCGCTGACGCTGTGCGCTACTGGGCATCCTGCGCCCGGCTGGGCCTGGATGCCACCTACGATGAAGGACAGATGAAGATCGGCCGCCGCCTGGCCGTCAAACTCCTCAACGCCGTCAAGTTCGCCCTGGCCATCGGACGTGAGGATGAGAACCATAAGGTCACTCAGGCAGCGGAGGCCACTTGGGACCCGGCTGATGTGACGGTCCCGCTGGATCGCGCGGTCCTGGCCGGCCTTGCCCAGGTGATCGACCAGGCCACCAAGGCCCTGGAATCCTACGAGCACTCCAAGGCATTGGAGGTGACCGAATCCTTCTTCTGGGACTTCTGCGACAACTACATCGAGCTGGCCAAGAACCGGGCCTACGGGACCGCGGATGCCACCGGCAGGACCCCTGACGAAGCACAGGTGCTGAGCGCCCGCACAACCCTGGGACTGGTCCTGGACGCTCTCGATCGTCTCCTGGCTCCCTTCCTGCCCTTCGCCACCGAGGAGGCTTGGCAGTGGATGCATCAAGGGGACGGATCGGTTCACAGGGCCTCCTGGCCACGTTCAGAATCCTACCGTGCAGCTGCCCAGGGCCAGGATCCGGATCTTTTGGCCTGGGCAGGCACGGCCTTGGCCGCACTGCGGCGAATCAAGTCCGAGGCCAAGGTCTCCATGAAGACCCCCATCCTCTCCGCCTCCTTGAGCGTGGCGCCGGAGGGCCTGGAAGCCGTGAAGGCCGCCTTGGACGACATAGCCGAAGCGGGCAGGGTCACCGGAGATCTGGATCTGGTCGAGGAGACCGACCAGCCCGAGGCCAAGGGTGCCGGCGAGGATGAAGCGGGCATCCGGGTAACCACCAGCCAGCTGGGCGAGCCTCCGGCCAAGAAGCCTCGTAAGTAGGTTTCATTCCCGATGGTAACCGAGGCGGTTCGGCCATAGGCACCACCCCGGTTGCCATCGGTTTGCACTCGTAACAAGGCCGTTACAGTGCAACTAGCGTTACAGCCTGAAGGCCGGACGAACAATCGTCACCCATGCAAAAGCAGTACCAATCAGCATTCACGCAGTTTTGCAATCGAAAGCATGCCTGTTACGAGCTGCTCAGACCGAATTTGCCTGTGGAACAGCTTGATCACAACACTCTGCACCTTGCGAAGATTGTAATGCTAAAGTGGAGTTAGTAGAGGGATTTTACATGGTGTGCGTCGACGCAGTTATGGGGACTATGACCTGGGAAGTCAGCACGCTTGGGGAGGAAGATTAAATGGGGAATGCTCATAGCACCCGTAGACTGTTGACCTTAACGGCTATGATTGGACTGGCGCTGGTCGTAGCTTCAACCGGAGCATACGCAAACACCGACGACATGGCGCCTACACCTACAGCAGGCAGCAGCAGCGCGAACTCATTGCTCAAAACAGGTGAGCAGGCACGGGCTATGATGCCGACCGCATCACCATCGCCGCTGGCCAACAATAATCCCTCGCCGTTCAAGTCCATCCAACCATTCAATAAGCAAAAGACTGACAAGTCGCCCCAGCCCAGGGATTCATCCTCATATACCCTCACCTTTGATTCGGATGGGGGCTCGCTGACGTCCGGCTCGCCGGCCTTGAGCCAGACAGTAGCCTCAGGTCATCTGGCATCTCCTCCTGCCGTCACCAAGACAGGCTACCTGTTTGACGGATGGTTCGTCAAAGCAGCCGACGACAGCTCCAATGTGGCCTACGATTTCGGCAAGCCGGTCACCAGCACCAGCGCGAAGTCGCTGATAGCCCATTGGTCATCAGTCAAAGACTCCCAGTGGACGACAGCCAACGCCAGCGGCAACGACACAGGGGGCTCTTCAATCACTCTGACTCCCCCCAAGCCCAGAGGGGTCAGATTCGCACAGGTCAGCGCCGGCCACGACCACACCCTCGCCGTAGGCTCGGATGGCCACGTTTATGCCTGGGGCGACAACAGCAAGGGCGAGCTTGGCGATGGAACCACAATCAACAAAAACACGCCAGTGCGGATTACCGAAAACGAGGCCATCAAGGGAAAGACCTTCATATCCGTCAGCGCGGGAACCACATTCTCCATGGCCCTAGCCTCGGACGGCACCGTCTACACCTGGGGCGACAACAGTCGCGGCGAACTCGGCAACGGTTCCACCACGGATCCCGATTCCTCAGTACCGGTAAAGGCGAATCTCAACGTCACCATCACCGCCATCAGCGCCGGATACTGGCATGCCATGGCCCTGTCCTCGGACGGGACGATCTACACATGGGGAGACAACGAATACGGCCAGCTCGGCAACGGGCACACGGGTGTCAAAGTCAACGCTTCACCAGCAGCGGTCTCTTCATCCGGCGTCACCTTCACCACCATCAGCGCCGGATACGATTTTCAAACGGCGCTGGACAGCCAAGGACATGCCTACGCCTGGGGACGCAACCAGGGCGGCCAGCTCAGCATCGGCACCATGGACGGCACCAGCAGTGGTTCCAATGTCTACACTCCATCGCGCATTTACGGCGACTCAACCGGCAACCCAGACAGCACTGTCTACACCGACATCGATGCAGGGTACCTGCACGTCCTGGCACTGAGCAATTCAGGCAAGGTATATTACTGGGGTTATCCCCTGATCAAAGGAAATGACCCCAATGCCGACAGCGTTCACTCCTTCTATCCCAGTCTGGTAAGCTTGGACACGGGAGCGGCGACGCCTGTTTCAGTCAGCGCCGGGGACTCCTCCTCTGCGATGGTCGACTCTGCGGGCAGCCTGTACATGTTCGGCAGCAATTCCAGCGGCCAGCTGGGCGACGGAACCACAAATCCTAAATCAACCATGACCGAGGTGAGCCTGACAGGCGTCACAGTCGCCGCATTCGATGTCTGCCGGCACAGTCTGGCCATCGGCTCGGACGGGCTCCCCTACAGCTGGGGGGAAGCGAAAAGCGGCAAGCTGGGACAGGGCAGCAGCGGACCTCAAAGCGGCTCACAGACCAAGCCTGCAGCGGTCAGCCCACCCCAGATAGATCTGGCCAAGGTGACCTTTGGCAAGACTGATGTTGCCAAGACCGACAGCGGCAGCCCAATCAACCGAACTTCAGCAGGTGACGACACTTGGAGTACGAATACCCCATGGACGGTCACTACCCCGCACCACACCTACGGAACCACCAAGATCAAAATCAATGAATGGGCCATTGGCGGCGCAGCGCAACAAGGCCAGGCCATCGCCGACTATACATTCACACCCACTGCTCAAAAGGTCACCTTTGATTCGGACGGGGGTTCATCGGTCTCGGACCAGTCCGTCACATCAGGCAAGCAGGCTTCACCTCCCAGCGTTACCAAGGCAGGTTTCCTGTTCGACGGCTGGTTCGTCAAAGCGGCCGACGGCAGCTCCAATGTGGCTTACGACTTCAGCAACCCGGTCACCGGACCGCTGAATCTGAAAGCCCATTGGTCGTCGCCAGACACCAAATGGAAAACGTCGAACGCCCTCCATGGCGATGACACCGGTGGCTCCACGATTACTCTGACTCCTCCCAAACCCAGGGCAGTGAGGTTCGCGCAGGCCAGCGCCGGGCGCTACCACACCCTGGCTGTAGGTTCGGACGGACACGTATACGCTTGGGGAAATCAGGCCAGCGGGAGTCTGGGGAACGACAAAACCTCAGGCACGGCGACTACACCAGTACGGATCACCGAAAATGACGCCATAAAAGGAAAGATCTTCATAGCCGTCAGCGCCGGCGACGCTTACTCCATGGCCCTGGCATCGGACGGCACCGTCTACACCTGGGGCAGCAACAGCAAGGGACAGCTCGGCAACGGCACCACAGGAGCCTACTCCGCCGAACCAGTAAAGGCACAGACAGGCAATGCCAAAATCACCGCCATCAGCGCAGGACGGTCATACGCCATGGCCCTGGCCTCGGACGGCACGGTCTACACCTGGGGCAACAACGATGTCGGCCAGCTCGGCAACGGCAGCTCAGACAAGAACAGCCATGCCTCCCCTGCCAAGGTCACGGCGCTGTCCGGCATCACCGCCATCAGCGCAGGGTTCACTACAGGTACTGCCCTGGACAGCCAAGGCCACGCCTGGGCCTGGGGCAAGAACGAAAAGGGACAGCTCGGCAACGGCACCATCGATAACAATCCGACGCCAAAACGTGTCCAAGACCTGGGCACCGGACAGCCTGATACCCGGTTCTATATCGCCATCAGCGCGGGCTATCAGCATGTGCTGGCGCTGGATACGGACCATAACGTCTATGGGTGGGGCTCCGGCACCGCCATCGGCTCCTCGACTGATACCAATGTCAGCACGAAAGGATCCACTAAGATCAGCTTCGGAGACGACGTTGTCAACATCACCGCCATCAGTGCAGGCGACGATGGATCCGAAGCCATAGACACCAACGGAAGAATCTACACCTGGGGCAATCAGAGTTACGGCCAGCTAGGCAACGGCAATAACGATGCATGGCAGACCAATCCGAAAGCCATCACTCTGGCCCAATCGGTGAAGGCCTGCGCGGTAGCCACCTCCGGCCATCACCAGACAGCCATCGGATCTGACGGATTGCTCTACACCTGGGGATACAACTACTACAACCAGCTGGGGCAGAACATATCGGCATCAACGCCCGGCACCACACAGCCACCACAAATCACCCTGACCAAGGTGACCTTCGGCACCATGGCCAGCAGCACCAAGCCAGCCACGAACCTGACCCAGACAAGCAAAGACACCTGGGATAAAAACCGGGATTGGACCTTCGTGACGCCAGCGTACCCGTACGGCCCGTCCAGTTTCACCATCACATGGAACATTGCCGGCGATGCCGGGGACTCAACGCAAACACAGCAGTTCGACTACACCTTCGATCCGACCAACAAGCGCATAGATCTCGACCCCGATGGAGGCATCGGGGCTGCATGGACAAGCAAGGACATCAAGGAAGGCGAATTGGTGCCCCGACAGACTGTCACCAAAGCAGGCTTCCTGTTCGATGGCTGGTTTATCAAAGCATCCGACGGCAGCTCCGATGTGGCCTATGACTTCGGCAAGCCGGTCACTGGCCCGCTGACCCTGGTCGCACACTGGACGCGTTCATCTTCAATGACTGTCAACCCAACCATCAGTCCATCCACCGGCGGATACCAGGTCACCATCACGCCGCCCTCGCAGCGCGGCATCCGTTTCGCCCAGGTCAGCACGGGCAAAAACCATTCCCTGGCTGTCGGCAGCGACGGCAACGCCTACGCCTGGGGAGGCAACGGCAATGGGCAGCTCGGCAACGGCAGCACCGATAGCAGCAAGACACCCGTTCAAGTGAAGAAGCCCGACAGTGTTGCCGACAAGGACAACTTCTCCTACATCCAGGTAAGCGCTGGTTATGGATTCTCGCTGGCCCTCGGCAGTGACGGCAACGCCTACGCCTGGGGAGGCAACGGCAATGGGCAGCTCGGCAACGGCAGCACCGATAGCAGCAAGACACCCGTCCGAGTGAAGAAGCCCGACAGTGTTGCCGACAAGGACAACTTCTCCTACATCCAGGTAAGCGCAGGAGGCTATCATTCCCTGGCCATCGGCAAGGATCATCAGGTCTACGCCTGGGGAGACAGGAGCAGAGGCGGACAGGTGGGCGACGGTAGCACGACTGGGAACGTCCCTACTCCAGTAGCTGTCAACGCAAGCGCCACTAGCCCTGGATTCCAAGTCAGACAGGTCAGTGCAGGATATCAGCACTCGCTGATCATCGGCATAAGCGGGCAAACCTACGCTTGGGGATTTGGCTACAACGGCAGACTGGGCAACAATTCCACAGCCCCACAAGCCAGCCCCGTATCGGTGTCGTCACCCAAGAAATACGAAGACGGATCGACAGGATTCTTCGCCACTCAGGTCAGTGCGGGAGGCTCACACTCCTTGGCCATCGGCAGAGACGGCAAGGCCTACGCCTGGGGTACGAACACCGACGGACGCCTGGGCACCGGAGACACCAACGATGCCGCAATACCTACCCTGGTGGCCGATCCTGACGGAGGCAGCGATGGATTCAAACCCACCGAGGTCAGCGCTGGAGGATACTTATGCACGGGAATCGACGATAAAGGGAAAGTATACACCTGGGGAAGCAATGGTCAAAACGCCCTGGGCAATGTCTCCATCACCGGATCAATCAGCGTATCCCCCGTTCTGGTGAGCAAAGACGGCAGCACCATACAGATCACTGCAGGCGAGCGCCAAGTCCTGGTCATCGACTCCGACGGCAAGGCCTACGCCTGGGGCGACAACAGCGGCAGGCAGCTAGGCACCAATTCCGACAACCCATCCGTCAAGGCGTCCACCTTGGTCTGCCCGCCGCAATTGACCATCAGCTCGGTCACGGTCGGCACGGACCCGGATACCGTTGCAGTTCTCCAACTGACACGGAACGGCACGGCAGACACCTGGGGATCCTGGAATACCTGGACCTTCTATACCCCAGCGTTCAAGTCAGGCTCGACAAAGGTCAACATCACCTGGAACATTGGCCAAGGCAGCTCTCAGACCGAGAACCTGGACTTTTCCTACAGGGATGTTCTGCCCCTGACCGGCAGCCAAGGCCTTCTCGCCATGCTGCTTGTCGGTCTGTTCGTTACGGTGACGGTCCTGGCATCAAGGCAGCACTACCAGGAAACGGCTCATCAGACTAAAGCCAGCACTCGCTGACCAGGCGATTCCGTCATCGCTAATATCTAGTGGTCGATGGCATAGTAGTTCATCTACGCCATCGACCATTAGCGTGCTATGGATTCCCTCAGCGCGAACCTAGCTGACTGGCCAACTGTTCGTGGCCCTGTTTAGCAGCGTCAGCCACCAGATGCAGATAAGCCTCAGCCAGATTCGGATCGAGGCCATAATCTTCAGCCTTGTCTCGCAAGGCCGCTATCTGTGAAGCCTCCCGACGTAGGTCAGCTGAGGCGAATCCCGCCTGGGCCTTGAGCAGACCGATGCGGTGGGTCACCCTGAACCGTTCGGCCAGCATGCCGACAATGGCGGCATCGATGGTGTCCACATCGGCACGCAGTTCCTCCACCTGGCGGGCGGCCTCGGCCTGGGGTCCCCCGCTCTGCGCCTGGTCATCGATCACTGTTTCCATCTTCTCAGAGCTCATGGCAACAGTGTAATCCTGCCACCAAAGTTCCGACGGCCTGGTCTAAGGACAGAGCACTGCTAATACAAATTTTGGTCATTCCCGAAATCCGCAGGTCATAGATAGTTCCGCTGCAAATCGCGGATCCTCTCGTATTCCTGATGGGCCTTTATCGAGGATTCGATATGCGCCACCTCAGGAGTGGCCACCTCCCAGTAAGCGTCGGCTGCATCATCACGTTCCACCGGTGCCACCTTTGCATAGATGGCGGTGATTTGATCACTGGCGAGCGCCTTTCGCAAAGCCTGACGCAGTTGGTCCGCATCCTCGACGGTATAGGTTTTGACCCCGTACCCTTCAAGAATCTTGGGAAAATCGACCTGCAGCGGTTCCTTAGGATTCTGCCGGCCGTTATCTCCCCGGTAGTAATACTTGGTCTCAAATCCTTGAGAGCCGACCTGCATGGACAGTGAATGAATCGATCCATAGCCGCCGTTATCCAAGAGCAGCAATATGATTTTCTCCCGCTCCTGAATCGCCGTCAGTACATCCTGGTGGTACATGATGAAGGAGGCATCGCCGATGAAGGAGAAGATCTCCCTGCTCGGATCAGCCATTCGCATACCCAGGGCTGCAGGAATCTCATAACCCATGCAGGAATAGCCGTATTCGACCGAGTAGCCAAGCGGACTACCCGCCTTCCAGAGCTTCTGAAGATCACTGGGCATGGATCCGGCGGCGTTCACGACCACATCCTGGGGACGGGCGAATTCGTTGACGATGCCGATGACCTCCTTCTGCCCCAGCCCTTCAGTGCCCGGGATATGCTGGACCATGCGGTCTACAGCCTGCCGTTGCTCGTCAGCCTTGGCCACGGCCTCACGGCGATAATCCTCGTCCACCTGCCAATCGCCCAAAACCTCCTGCAGCTCGCTCAGCGTCTCACGGGCATCGCCAATGACCGGAATGGCTGCCTCCTTGTGCGCATCGAATGAGAGGACGTTGATATTGATGAAGTGCACCTGGGGATTCTGGAACATCGTGTTGGATGCCGAGGTGAAATCCGTATAGCGTGTGCCGACACCGATGATCAGGTCTGCAGTGTGGGCCAGGCGGTTGGCAAAGCGCAGTCCCAGAGCACCCATGGGGCCCGAGTTCATCGGATGGTCATAGGGCAGGGCGCCCTTGCCTGCCTGGGTGCTTCCGACCGGAATCCCGGTCCTTTCGGCGAATTCCGCCAAAACCTTACTGGCTGACGAATACACGACACCTCCGCCAGCAATGATCAGCGGGCGCTTCGAACTCTTGATGGCCTCAGCAGCCTGGGCCAGGGATTCCTTGTCTGGTCTGGTCCTGGGGATTCGCCAAATCCGCTCACGGAAGAGGTCGAGGTCGAAATCATAGGCTTCGGCCTGCACATCCTGGGGCAGACAAAGCGTCACAGCGCCGGTGGTAGCCGGGTTGGTCAAAGTCTCCATGGCTCTCATCAGGGAGGCCGACAGCTGCTCGGGCCGGTCGATTCGGTCCCAGTACCGACTGACGGCCTTAAAGGAGTCATTGGCGGAAATATCGTTGGACTGTTCATTCTCGACCTGCTGCAGAACCGAGCCTGTCCGTCGGGTCGAGAAATAGTCGCTGGGAAGCAAAAGGACCGGCAGACGGTTGACCGTCGCAGTGCCAGCCGCAGTGATCATATTCGCTGCACCAGGCCCTATCGAGGTAGTGACAGCCATGGCTCCCATTCTGTTCATCTGGCGGGCGTAACCGACGGCTATATGTGCCATGCCCTGCTCGTTCTTCCCCTGGATGAAACGGAATCGGTCGATCTCCTCCAAGAGCGCCTGCCCGACCCCGGCTACATTGCCATGGCCCAGAATGCCCAGAGCCCCGCCGAAGAAGGTGGATACCTGCCCATCCCTTTCCACTTTCTGGACCTCCAGAAAGCGAACGACGGCCTGTCCAACAGTCAGCCTGACTGTATTATCAGTCTTGCTCGTCCCTATCATTTCCTCACACCTTTCCTATTAGCCGCCGTGACCCTCTCAAACTGGGGTAATGCAAACCCCGCGCTGTCCGCCATGGACTAGGCCTGCGGGGAACCGTCACCGCTTGCCCTAGTTCGCTAGGGTTAACGGTCCATAGGTCAATCATGGCCGTCGACGGCCGCGCTCTTGGCAACCAAGGTATAAGAGCAAGTAATTTCATAACTATCCTGCATTTTTTGTATATCGACCCGGTACCCCGCAATGCCACGCCCTTCTTCCTGCCCTCCGACAGCCCAAGGCGGAGGTCGAACCGGAATGAAGCCGTCTTAGAAAATGGCTAGGAATCTTATAAATACTTGCAGACCTGCCGGGATCACCCCTGGAGGATGCAAGGTTGTGGCCTAGAACTGGAGAACAACCAATGTCTGGAGACAGAGTCGTGCCAGACAGTATCAGCTGAAAGGAATGGCCATGTCGTCATTTGAAACGCTGGCTAAAGCCGAGAGCCCCGCTGAGCTATCCAAACGCCGCACCCATTACACCCGGCTGATGATATGCCTGGGACTGTGCGCAGGGGGGCTGTACGGATACACGCTGACAGCCCTATCCGGCGCACTGATAACCATGAACATAGGATCAGGCCAGCTGGGCCGCCCCACCGACTTCGAACAGGGGCTCATCACCTCGGCAATGCTGCTGAGCGCAGCGGTAGGCGCCTTTGCGGGCGGCAACCTGAACAACCGCCTTGGGCCGAAAAAGATGATCCTGACCGGAGCAGTACTGGCAATCCCCGGGGCAGTAATCTGCGCTGTAACGCCCAGCATTCTCATCCTGTGCCTGGGCAGGGTCATTCTCGGCCTGGCGATCGGCTTCACATCGACCATCGTCCCTATTTATCTGGGGGAGATGACCGGAGCCGCCAATAGGGGACGCATCGTCTCGGTCAATTCAGTCATGATCGTGGTCGGACAGCTCCTGGCTGTGTCAGTCAACGCCATCCTGACACAGATGGGCATCGGCTGGAGGGCCATGCTGTGGGCGGCCGTCGTCCCAGGTATCCTGCTCCTGCTGATAGCCTTTGTCATCAAGGACAGCCCCGATTACCTGATTCGGCACGGTCTGCAGGATCAGGCCATCCAGCTTCTGACTGAAACCCGGGACCTGCCCGAGGCCGAACAGACCTTCAAATCACTTTCCCAGGCCCTTGAGAACAGCAGTCGAACCGCCGCCCAGAACAACTCCGACAGCAGTTTTGCGACACCGTGGCTGCGGAGGGTGCTGATAGTTGGCATCGGGCTGGCTTTGATTAATCAGCTCAGCGGGCAGAATATGGTCAATTACTACGCCCCAACTATTTTCACCAAAACCTTGGGCTTTGCGCCATCCATGTCCATACTGGCCACCGTACCTGTCATTCTGGTCTCCGCCATCGCTGCCACAATAGGCGGCCTGGGTTTCATCGACAAAATCAATCGACGGACCATTCTGACTGTCGGCCTGGTCGGCACGATTATTTTCCTGGTCGCTATCGGCATCAGCTACCGCTTTATCGATCCCTCCAGCAGTTCCCGTGCTGCCTCCTGGGTCATGATCGCCATGATGATGATCTATCTGGTGTTCGTGCAGGGCATGGTAGCGCCGGTGACATGGCTCTTGATGGCCGAAGTCTTCCCCACCAGCGTCCGTGGCAAGGGCATGGGATACGCCAACATAGCGCTCAATTTGGCCAACTTCCTCTTGTCACTGATCTTCCCGCTCCTGCTCAGCGGCCTGGGAGGCTCGGGAACCTACCTGCTGTTCGCCCTTATCAACATCGGGTGCCTGGTGTTTGCAATCACCATGATTCCTGAGACCAGAGGGAAGAGCCTGGAGGAGATCGAGGCCGAAGAACGCGCCTTGGGACAGCGGAAGTAAAAGGATTGAATAAAGGAGACAGGATGACTCAATGGGTATATCCAAACGGCAGCGCAGCCAAGGGTGATTGGGAGGTGAGCCTGGGAGCCTCGGACTCGCAACCCGTTCCAGGTTGGCAGTACACCGGCATCAGGGTCGCCAACCCCCGGAAAAACCAGGTTCTTACCCTGCCTGCAGCAGATGAGGAACGCCTGGTCGTCCCCCTCTTCCAGCGATTCGATGTCAGAACACCGGATGGTCTTTATCACCTGCGCGGACGCCAAAACGTCTTCACTGCACCAACCGATGTCGTATATGTAGGCACGGGAACGCCCTTGGAGATATATGGCCCATCGGGGGGACGGGTTGCCGTCGCATCAGCGCCCGCCAGCACCCACTACCCAGACCAGCTGGTCAAGGCGGAAGACAATGAAACCGTCCTCAGGGGCAACGGGCCCACCTCCAGGCAAGCCCGAAACTTCGGCATGATGAACAACATCGAAGCTGAACGGCTGTTGGTGTGCGAGGTCATCACCCCCAGCGGCAGCTGGTCCTCCTACCCCGTCCACAAACACGACCAGAACAATGACCATGAGACCGCTCTCGAGGAAATTTACTACTTCCAGATGAGGGCGCTGCCGGGTGCCCCTGACCAGGCCCGGCCCCTGGCCTACCAGGGTGCCAGCACAGCCGACGAACGGCCTCTGAATATTATGACCGAAGTGCATCCCGGCGATACGGTGCTCATCCCCTACGGCTGGCATGGCCCCTCCATCGCCGCCCCCGGATACGACCTTTACTATCTGAATGTGATGGGCGGCGGCGGACAGCGCGACTGGAAGGTGACCATCCGCGACGATCAGACCTGGATCAATCAAGCCCTGCAGAGCCAGCCCCGCAATGATCGGCTGCCCATGATCGACTAAAAGGGGCTCGGATCGCAGATTTCTATTGCAACAGAACAACTCCAACCCCAACAAGGAGAGCACTATATGGACATCACCGGCGCTGTGCTGAGGACGATGGGTACGCCTGGCCCGTATGCACGGACCGGACCGCTGTCTATCGAACACCTTGAACTGGATCCGCCCCAGCAGGACGAGATATTGGTCAAGGTCACCGCTTCCGGCATCTGCCATTCGGACCTGTCGGTCGTCAACGGCAGCAGACCAAGGCCCATGCCGATGCTGCTGGGCCATGAGACCACGGGCATCGTGCAGGCCTTAGGGCCTGGGGTTGAGGACTTGAAGGTCGGACAGCATGTCACCCTGGCCTTTCTGCCCCGCTGCGGCAAGTGCGCCAACTGCCTGACCGGAGGCCGGCTGCCCTGCACTCCTGGCTCCAAGGCCAATCAGGCCGGCACCCTGATGAACGGTGGCATTCGCATCCACAAGGGACCGGAGCGGATATACCACCACGTAGGCGTCTCCGGCTTCGCCACCTACGCCGTCGTCGATCGACGCTCAGCTGTGCCTGTCCCAGAGGAACTTCCCTCTGCCATAGCAGCCGTCCTGGGTTGCGCCGTCCTCACCGGCGGAGGCGCCGTGCTCAACGCCGCCGACCCCCAGGACGGACAGGATGTCATGGTGGTCGGACTGGGCGGAGTCGGCATGAGCGCCCTGTTGACGGCTGCAGCACTGGGCAGAGGCCGGGTCATAGGGGTGGACCGCAACAAGGATAAGTTCAACGATGCCTTGGGCATGGGCGCCACCGATGTCTACACGGTTGACGAAGCCCTAAGCAAGGGCATCAAAGCGCCTATCGTCATCGAGGCAGCCGGCGCTCCAGGAGTCCTGGACCAGGCCTTCGAACTGACAGACATCGGTGGCAAAACCATCACGGTAGGGTTCCCGGATCCCTCGGTCAGAGCGTCACTGCCATCCAGCATCATCACCGGTGAGGCACGAACCGTCATCGGCAGCTACCTGGGATCGGCGGTCCCCGCTCAAGACATACCCAGATATGCCCGACTATGGCTGGACGGCAAGCTGCCGGTGGAAAAGCTCATCAGCAATCACATCAGGCTTGATGACATCAACGAAGCCATGGACGATCTCGACAGGGGCCAGGCCTTGCGGCAAATCATCGAATTCGACTCATGAGCCAAGACCCGAACCGAACTAGCACCGCTTACGCCTTGATGAGAAAGGACACACAGTGAAGTGGACAAAGAAAATCGACACAGTGCTGCCAGAGGCATCGAACACCCTGTTTATTAACGGGCAATGGAGGAAATCCCGGACAGGAAGAACATTCGCCGTCGACAACCCATCAACTGGCGAGCGCCTGTTCGAACTGGCCGATGCCGGAGCTGAGGATGCCATTGATGCCCTGGATGCCGCAAGTTCCAGCGCCGAAGGCTGGGCAGCCTCTACGCCCGTCGAGCGCCGAAATCTGCTGGACAGCAGCTACGAGGCGGTCATGGACAACAAGAAGCTCTTTGCCGAGCTCATGACCAAGGAAATGGGCAAGACATACCAGGAAGCCCTGGGCGAGGTCGATTATGGAGCCGGCTTCCTCAAGTGGTTTGCCGAAGAGGCCATGCGCTCATACGGACGGACCTTCCACCTGCCCGACGGCCGCAAGGGCCTGGTGACCCACGATCCCGTGGGCCCCTGCTATCTGGTGACGCCCTGGAACTTCCCCTTGGCTATGGCTACCCGGAAAATCGGACCTGCGCTGGCAGCCGGTGACACCATGATTATCAAACCCGCCGGTTTGACGCCGCTGACAACTTTGGCCATGGTCGAGGTCCTCCGCCAGGCCGGCGTACCCGACGGAGTAGTCAACGTCATTACTTCAGAGCACTCCCCCGAAATATCCGATGCGCTCTTCGCCGACGGCCGACTGCGGAAGATCAGTTTCACAGGCTCCACCACGGTTGGCAAGACCCTGATGAAGCAGGCCGCCGACCAGGTTCTGCGCACATCCATGGAGCTCGGCGGCAACGCCCCCTTCCTGGTCTTCGACGATGCGGACATCGACCAGGCAGTCCAGGGAGTCATGATGGCCAAGTTCCGAAACAACGGCCAGGCCTGCACCTCCGCCAACAGAATTCTCGTCCAGGACGGCATAGCCGATGAATTCGTCGACAAGCTGCAGCGGGCGGTCAGCGCTCTGAAAGTCGGGGACGGCATGGACCCCTCCACCGATATCGGACCGCTTATCAACAAGAAGGCAGTGGACCGCATGGAGCGCATCGTCAAAGATGCCGTGGATGCCGGGGCCGACCTGCTGGCAGGCGGCCATCGCTCCGATCTGGGCGAATGTTTCTTCCAGCCCACCCTCCTGGACCATGTGCCGCGGGAGTGCGAAGTCTTCCGTGAGGAGATTTTCGGCCCCGTGCTGCCTATCTGCCGATTCAGCAGCGACGAAGAAGGAATGAAGGCAGCCAATGACACCATCTATGGTCTGGCCGCCTATGCCTACACCAGATCGATCAAGCGCAGCGAGTGGGTCCAAGGCCATGCTCAAGCCGGCGTGCTCGCCATCAACTCCGGTGTCCTCTCCGATGCTTCAGTGCCTTTCGGAGGTGTCAAGCAGTCCGGCATGGGCCGTGAGGGCGGCAGCGAAGGCATCTACGAGTACCTGACCACCAAGTACACGCTCCTTATTCCCTGATCGCCTGCAAGACCGACCAACCTCCTTCTACAAGAAGCGAGCGCCGACCATCAATATCCTGGTTGGTGTTCGCTTCTTGTTGTTTCGGAAACGCGCACATCTGATATCAGTATTTATAGAAAACGCCTCTCCCCCTCATTGGGACGCTCAATTTTCCTTAGGCTTATAACAGTCAGATCCACCGCCGATAACGATGTCGGAGCATTGGATACGGCATCATGCCAACTTGGAGGAACACCCATGTCCACCACCTATAGGGAGATCAGCCGCAACCTCGACATAGAGAAGCTGGCCGCCAACCGACGGCGATACTCCAGACTCATGATCGCTCTGGGCATTTTCGGAGGCGGTCTGTATGGCTACACAACCGTGGTCCTATCGGGGGCCCTGGTCACCATGAACTTCCACGGACAGGGACTCAACGCCTTCCAACAGGGAGTCCTGACAGCAGGGCTCCTCCTGGGCGCTGCCGTGGGATCCTTCCTGGGAGGCTCGTTAGCCGACCGATACGGCCGGAAGAAAATGATCATCACCGGTTCCTGCATCTCACTGCTGGCTTGCGCGGCCTGTGCACTGGCGACCGACTTCTCCCTTTTCCTCATTGCCAGAATCTCAGTCGGACTGGGTGTTGGATTCACCTCCTGCGTGGTGCCTATGGCCATCGGAGAGCTGGCTTCGGCGGACAAACGCGGCCGCTTGGTGTCTGTCAACTCGGTAATGATCAATATTGCGCAGCTCCTGGCTACCTGCGTCAACGCCATATTGGCCAAGGTCGCCGACTGGCATGCCATGCTCTGGGCCAGCGTAGTGCCCGCGCTTTGCCTGGTCATCATCGCTTTTCTTATTCATGACACACCCAACTACTTCATTCGCCATGGCATGGACGATCAGGCTGTGCGCATCCTGCTCTCCACACGCGATGAGCAGGAAGCCAAGCAGACCTATGAGTCCATGCAGACCAGTCTGGCCTCCTCCAGCCGAGACTCACAGCACGCCAAGAAGGAGAGCTTCTCCACGCCCTGGCTCCGGCGGGTGCTCATCGTTGGCATAGGCCTGGCCGTCATGCAGCAGTTCTCCGGAGTCAACGCCATCAACTTCTTTGCCCCCACCATCTTCTCGACCACGCTGGGATTCGGATCAACTGATTCAGTCATCGCCATGGTGCCGGTCATGCTGGTCTCGGCCATAGCCGCCGTGGTATTTGGCCTGATTCTGATCGACAAGATCGATCGCAGAACCGACCTGCTGATAGGCACGGCCGGCGTGACCGTATTCCTGACTGCCATCGGCATCTGCTACCTCTTCATTCAGGGAGGCAACACCAGCAAGGCTATGTCCTGGACCTTGATCGCCATCATGATGATTTACCTGCTCTTCGCCCAAGGAAGCATGGCACCCGTCACCTGGCTGATGATCGCCGAAATCTTCCCCACCGCAGTCAGGGGCCAGGGGATGGCATACGCCAATATCGCCGTCAACACCTCCAGCTTCATACTGACATTGATTTTTCCGGTCATGCTCGAAAAACTGGGCGGTGCAGGCTCCTTCTTCGTTTTCGCACTGATCAACGCGGGCGCCTTCCTTTTCACCAAGGCCCTGGTTCCGGAGACACGCGGCAAAACCTTGGCCCAGATAGAAGCAGAGGCCCGGCAACGCGTTAAGTGATGCCACACAAAACAACAACGCATACAAGCATCAGGAGGAGTGACATGGCTCTCATCAGCATGAATCAGACCGTGACCATGTACGGCAACGTACGAACCGATATACGTCTGGCCAAGGAGGCCGGCTACGACGGCATTGACCTGCAGACACCCAAACTCTACCGTTACCTGGACAAGGGATTCACTGCAAAGAGCCTGCTGCCTCTGCTTGACGGGCTCGCGGTCAGCGACATCGGGTCCATTCAGGACATCGAGCGGGAGGGATCCGCTGCCAGGGATCTGATGGACGAGGTGCGACGCATGTGCCAGGTGGCCTCTGAACTGGGGGCCCAGTACATCCAACTGTGCACAGGACCGGGACGGTGGGAGGTGGTCGAGGACTATGCTGCGGGCAGGCTCGCCGATGATGACCCCCGATACCGAGGCTTCCTGGGACGCGATGAGGCAGAGATGATCCGCGTTACCGCCCAGAACGTCCAAGAGGCTGCAGACATCGCAGCCGACTTCAACCTAGGCATCTATCTGGAGCCCCTGGCCTGGGCTCCGCTCAACCGCTGCAGGCAGATACTGGAGGTCATCGATCAGGCTTCCAGACCCAACATCGGTTTGGCCGTGGACACCTGGCAGTTCTATTCGGCCGGGGATACTCCTGACGACGTGCGGGCGCTGCCGGGAGATCTGATCAAGGCCGTTCACGTATCTGACGGGCTGGCTCTGACCCCCGGCAAGGATGTTGCCAACATGGACATCTACCGCAACACCATGATCGGAGGCGGCGTCATCCCCCTGCAGGAATGGCTGGATGCCGTGAAATCCACTGGCTTCGACGGCTGGTATTGCCCCGAGATCTTCTCCGACAGAGCCAGCGAAGAGGATATGGCGACCATGGCCGCCCTCACCCGGCAGACCATAGCCAGCCTGCTCTACTGAAACTTGCAGCCAAGCAGCCCGGCCCCTGGTACCGGACCGGGCTGTCCTCTATGAGATCATCCGTTGATACGCCAATGTCAGCAGGCGAGAATCAGACCAGCTGACTGCTGATGATGTCCTGAACGCCCTCCTCAGTCAGGTCGCACATCTTAGGGAAAAGCGTCTTGAAATGTTGGCTCTGGCAGTGGGCTTCGTGGCTGTCTGGCGTGGGCCAGAACTCGATGAAGGCAAATTCGTTGTGATTATCCACTCGCTGAACAAAGTGGTAGCCGCCGCATTCCGGCTCAGCGGCTGACTTACGAGCAAGCTCGGTCATCACATTCAGGAATTCGTCCATGTTCTCGTCCTTGACATGAACCGTGGCGTAAATGACTTCCATGACTTGCATCCCTTTCAGACAAACACATACGCACGCCAGCTATTGGCGGTTTACGACATGCGACGACCGTCAAAAAATGGGCCGGGGTGAGGGCTATCGGCTCAACCAGAACATCTGACTGCGAGGGCCATACTTGTTGCTGCCCCGCTCCACCCCTGGGCCTGTTGAAAAAAGAAAACCGGTATCCGACAGTATTTGCATACACATCGCCAGACACCGGTTCCGTTGACATATTGAGAATCAGAGAGTACCCAGACCGCAGGAAGCGAGATACTCGCGGGTCTTGATCGCATTAGGCAGAGGGAAGGAGGGATCAGCAGGATAGAGATCCTGCTCGCAGATCACATACATCTCCTTGTCCAAGGCCGCCAAGGCGTCGACCAGCTCCTGCATATCAGGCTCGCCGGCCGGGGGTGTCACCGATGCGCCACGAGCCACCGCTTCGCCGAAGGGCCAGTCCTTCTCATGGGCTTCCTTGACCAAAGCCGGGTCGAAAGCCTTGATATGAACGTAGGTGATCCTTTCAGGATACTTCTTGACCATCTCGATAGGATCACCGCCGCCGTACACGATATGGCCGGTATCCAGGCACAGATTCACATATTCAGGATCCGTGTTCTCGAAGATCCTGGCGATCTCCTCAGGGGTTTCGATATGGGAATCGCCATGAGGATGCAGGACCATCTTCAGCCCATAGTCCTCCTTCATGATCTTGCCCAGCTTGTTGGCATTGGTAATGTAGGTGTTCCAAGCCTCGGGGGACAGGACGCGGTCATCGGTCCACTCCCAGGTCTTGTCATCACGGTAGAGCGGCGGCAGATGCACAATGTACTCTGCGCCGACAGCGGCATGGGTCTCGGCGATCTCGCGGAAGTGCCGCTCGGTCTCCGGCCATTGTTCCGGCTTGTGCAGGACTCCCCAGCTGGTTCCGGCCACCACCTTCATGCCGTATTCATCGGTCCAAGCCTTGAGCTCCTTGGGATCCTTGGGGAAGTAACCCCAGGGGCCTGTTTCAAGAATCTCGAATCCGGCCTCAGCCATCTCCTTCATTGTCTGACGGGGAGGAATCTGCTTGTCGTCATTGTCGAACCAGACACCCCACTGGTCCGGGCATACACCGATGGACAGCTTGGAGTATTGGGGATCCTTCAGATTGCGCGCCTTGCCCTTGTTGTTCGTCATGATCGCGCCTTACTACTCTTGGAAGAAGGACGGGGTCTCGGGCAGCTCGATCTTCTTGCGGACGCCGCCCTCGTCACGGGACGCGAAGAGCGCATCGCAGGTCACGCAGGCGATGAGGCCATCCCAGGAGGTGGGACCGGTCAGCTGGTCGGCGTTGATGCCGTCGACGAAGGCCTGCATCTCGCGGTCATAAGCCTCCTTGAAACGCACGGTGAAGTCATTGGGAATGGACTCGCGCTCGGACTCGGCCACCTTGACAACGGTGTTCTGCGGAGCGTGCAGGGCGATCTCGCCCTCTTCGCAGACCACACGGCAGTTGATGTCGTAGCCCATGTGGTTGCAGACGAAGACCTCCAGGTCGATGTGGACGCCGGACTTGGTGTCCATCTCGATGATCTGCGGATCATGCAACCCCTTGTGGGTGTGGCGGGTCTGCTTCTTGGGCAGGAAGCAGAAGACCGAGTCATAGTCCTCGCCCAGCAGCCAGTGCAGCACGTCCACCTCATGGATGGCAGTCTCCACAATGGCCATATCGGAGTTGTAGTTGAGCGGGGTGTCCTCATTGCGGTGGGCGCAATGAATCAGCAGGGGCTCACCGTAGGTCTTGTTCTGAATGGCCTGCTTGATCTCCTGGTAGCCCTGATCGAAGCGGCGCATGAAGCCCACCTGGACCAGACGCTTACCTCCGGCGATCTCGGCATCGACCACGCGACGGCAGCCGGCAGCGGAAGTGGTCAAAGGCTTCTCGCTGAGCACATACTTCTTCTGCTTGATGGCTTCAAGAACAAACTGCTCATGGGTCTCATGAGGCAGGGTCGCCACCACGACAGCGTCGATGTCCGGGGAGTCAATCAGGTCCTTGCCTGTTGCATAGACCTTGGCCCCGTACAGATCGGCCATCTTCTGAGCCCGTTCCGGAATCAAATCGCAGACGCCGGCGAGAGTGGCACCGTTGATTCTGGTCGAAAGACGCTTGGCATGGTCGGAGCCCATGGTTCCAACACCGATGATTCCAATACGTAGTGTCATCTTCGTTCACTTTCCCTTGTCGATGTAATTGCTATCGCTGTAATTACTGTGCTATTGAGGGAGCTGCACTGCGTCCCTCTCATTGCATCGTAGGGTGCCATGCACTCCCCGACTGCTGCCAATCGACCGGGAAAACATCTTTTCTTATCTTCCCTGCAGAAATCAGAATATTGAGCATCGCCATTCCAGAAAATCTGCAGATTATGAAAAATTCCGCCGGAACTCAGAAGGCGAGACACCCACAAGCTTCTTGAAAGAGGACGAGAAGTGCGAGCTCACCGTAAATCCGCACTCCTTGGTGATCTGGGCGATGGGGATCTTGCTGGTCGTCAGCAGGTATTTGGCATGCGAAATCCGGCACTCCAGGACGAATTGATGCACACCCATATCCAAATGCCGCTTAAAAGCATGGGAGAGCTGCGACTCGCTCGTATTCAGAATCTTGCTGAGCGCATGGATGGATACATCCGAGTCGAAGTGCCTATTGATGTATCGTATGGCCGCTGACAGATCCGGGGGTACATTGTCGTCATAGTGCACCTCCAGGCTCTCATCGACTCGGCGAGTGAGCAGCACCAGCACATGCTCCAAACGGCGGTGGAGCAATTCGTCCAATTGTCTTCGCGACAGTGACACATCCCCGGAGCGCATCTGGTCCAGTATGGAGATCAGTTCATCCCCGGCATCTTGAGAATCGGTGAACAGGGGACCGTTGACATCCTGCAGATAGTCAGCGTATGCCTGTACGCCGTTGCCCTGAAAATGCAGGTAGGAGAATCGCGTCAGCCCGCTTGACCGGTAATCATTATGGTTTTTGCAGTCCAGCAAAACAACGTCTCCTGCATGAGCAGTAAATGAAGCACCCTCATAGACATAATCAAGACTGCCTGACTCAATGAAGAACAGGAGGAAGGAGTTCATATACTCACGTTTGCAGGAATAGTCCGAATTGACCCGGTATGTCCCGCCCCACAGCGGATGGAGGAAGACTGCGCGCGCCAGCCTTCCTGCGTCATTTATCTGTATGGCTTTCTTCCCGAGAATTCCGGATTCATCCGTCGGTATCCATTTTTTATAATCCTTAGGTGTCATATCCCACGATCCCCTTTACTCGCGTCCTTGCCAGTTCAGGTCCATGAATTGTGCTTTTATTGCTTTATTCTATTCGATTGCGTTGTTGAAATGTTGTCTGCTCTGTGCCCCCTCCCCCGGGCAACACCCAAGGACCGATACACACGGAGCAGCAGAAGGCACGGATATTCAGCATACTGCCTGTCGAATGATCCGCTGTATTTTCATGTTATGCAGCTATTGGACAGTCCTCTACCCACTTTGATAAGTAAATCAAGGGAATGGCGAATTTTCGACACGATTATGCGAATATTGATATGAAAATCCCGTATATCGGTCTTTTTAGTGGTTTTCTGATTGCTATGCCGCCGGGCAATCATTAACATGAAAGGCATGAATACCCAAACATCAAAGAAGACATTGGACATCGCGGTCATCCCCGGTGACGGAATCGGCCGTGAAATCGTGCCAGTCGCGCAAGCTGTACTCAAGGAAGCCGTTGGCGACAGCGTTTCCTTTAACTACACCAACTATGATCTGGGCGCAGACCGATACCTTCGTGACGGTACCCTCATCACAGATGACCAACTCAAGGATATGGACCAAAAGGATGCCATACTCCTGGGGGCTGTCGGCGATCCACGAGTCAAGTCAGGAATCCTGGAGCGCGGCCTGCTGCTCAAGCTCCGCTTCGCATTTGACCAGGCCATCAACATGCGGCCCTCCAAACTCTACCCCGGCGTCAAATCCCCTTTGACCGACCCTGGCGACATCGACTTCGTCGTCATCAGAGAGGGCACGGAAGGCCTGTATTCCGGCATGGGCGGTCTGCTTCGCATGGGCACTGAACACGCCATAGCAACCGAGACCTCGATGAACACCGAATTCGGCATCGAGAGGGCAGTGAGGTTTGCCTTTGAGCTGGCTCGCAAGCGCGGAGACAAGAAGCACGTAACCATGGTCAACAAGACCAACGTGCTCTACTACGCCGGCCAACTCTGGCTGTGGGTCATGGACAAGGTCGGCAAGGAGTACCCCGACGTGACCTATGACTACCTGCATGCCGATGCCTGCACCATCTTCCTGGTCACCGATCCCTCCCGGTTCGACGTGATTGTGACCGACAACCTCTTCGGAGACATCATCACTGACGAGGCCGGCGCAGTTGTGGGCGGAATCGGCTATTCGGCATCAGCCAACATCAACGTGACCGATGAGCATCCCTCCATGTTCGAGCCCATCCACGGCTCCGCCCCCGACATTGCGGGCAAGGGTATAGCCAACCCTTCGGCCACGGTCCTGTCTGCCGCCATGCTCCTGCAGCACTTCGGGTACGACGAAGCAGCCGCCCGCATCGATCGCGCCGTGGAAGCGGATGCTGAGGAGAATTCCTCACGCAAACGCAGCACAGATCAAATCGGCCAGGACATCATCGCAAGACTGTAAACAAGCAGCAACATACCTGTAAGCGCTCCGGAGGATTGAAACTCTGAACTCCGGGCGCCTACCTACCCTGTTCGCAGCAAGGATGCCGACGAACAGGACGAACCAGGGGCATCCATAAGTTCCGACAACGAGGTTAGACAATATGAAAATCGCATTGGATCCCACACCATTCCATCCCGACCTGCCATTCCTGGAACTGCCCAAGGCGGTAGCGGACGCCGGCTATAAGTACATGCAGCTGGCTCCGCACGATGCCTTCCTGCCGTTTTATGTGCATCCCAAGGCGGACGACGAACTGGTCAAGGACTTCGCGGCCGCTCTGAAGAAGGCGAACGTTGAGCTGTGCTCGCTGCTGCCGGTCTACAGGACCTCCTGGCCCGACGAGCGAGAGCGGCAGACAGCAGTGCGCAATTGGAAGCGGGCCATCGAAATCGCGGCTCTGCTGGACGTGCACGTCATCAACAGCGAATTCAGCGGCATACCGGAGCGCTATGAGGAGTCCGAGGCTGCCTTCTACGCGACCATGGAGGAAATACTGCCCCTGCTTGAGCGGGAAGGCATCCGCATCAACTTCGACCCGCATCCCTACGATTTCGTCGAGAACGGCATTGATGCGCTAAGGATCACACGAGGCCTCAACAGCCCACTGGTCGGCGCGGTCTATGTGGCTCCTCATACCTTCCACTACGGCAATAATGTGGATGGGATCACCGCCCTGGCCGGCAAACGACTCAGGTCGGTCTATATCTCAGACAGCTATGACCATCATCGTTCGCATGATCTGCGTTATATAGCCAATCCTCCAGGGACCAACGCCCGCGTTCACCAGCACCTGAAAGTGGGCGACGGCGATGTGGACTTCAAGGCCCTGTTCGCCGCCCTGAAGAAGAGCGGGTTCCTGGATCGGGAGGATTCCATCATCGTCTCCAACGTATTTGCCGAGGACGAGACCGCCCACGAAACGTCCGTCTACCAGCGTGAAACCATAGAACGCCTGGTGGCGGAAGCCTGAACGCAACTGCCTGTTTCCTCAGGAGTTGCCATGTCGGCCGACACTGATGTGACGCAGTGTCGGCCGACACATCTTCTTATAAAGAGCGTGCGCCAACAAAGGAAGTGACCTAACATGAACCTCTGGCTGATCATCGGTTTGGCGGCGGCTGCTGTCCTGATCGGCCTGGACAAGTCGTTGATACCAGGCTCAGCCATCCTGGCGGTGGCCGCTCTGGCGTCACTGATGCCCGCCAAAGAAGCCACCGAGCTGACGCTGATCATGGCTGTCGTCGCTGACTGGACCGCCATCTGGGCTTACCGACACGACATCGTGCTGGCTTCCCTGCTTAGACTGCTGCCGACTGTGACCATAGGCATCCTCGCCGGTGTCTGGTTCTTGTATCACGCTGACAATGACGCGACCAAAAAAACCATCGGGGTCATACTTGCCTGCTTTATTTCGCTTTACTTCCTCTCACGCATAAGGTCCGCGCTGAAAACGCGGCACGGCGGCAAGGATGAAGCCCTCCAAATCGAAACCAAAAGCAAGAGCAGGCAGAAGCAGTGGATAAGCGTGGCCTTCCACATGCTCTGCGGCGTTCTGGCGGGTTTTACCACCATGGTGGCCAATGCCGGAGGACCGGTCACAGCCGTCTATTTCAGCAGCGAGCGGTTGCCGGTCAAGCAATTCCTGGGCACCACGGCAGCTTTCTACTTAGTGGTGAATATGGTGAAGCTGCCTTTCGCAGTCGGACTGAACACAACCAACAGAGAAACCGCGCTTGCCCTCCTATGCGTTCTCCCGCTCACATTGCTCGCCGTCTTCTGCGGCAGGCTGATCGCCGGTCACGTCAACCAGAAAGCCTTTACTGCGGCAATCTATATCTTCGCAGTCATCGCCGTCATCAACCTTCTGGTCTGAAAGGCGCCATTATGGCAACAGTACCGATTCCTGCACAAAAATTGGCAGAACACTCCCAATCTCAGCAAAAGACCAAGACAGACTTGAATCTGGCTGAAGGCTTACTACCTCTGCCAATGCCGCGAACAAACACAGCGCGTGTTGTCTATTCAACGCCTTCGATCCAATGAGGGAAATGCTATGCGCAACACTACAGAACAATTCGTGTACAAGCTGTCTGAAGGCGATGCCTCCATGCGTGATCTGCTGGGAGGCAAGGGAGCCGGCGTGGCTGAGATGACCAAACTCGGCATGCCTGTGCCCGAAGGTTTCACTATCACCACGCAGGCCTGCAGAAGCCATCTATCCGGATCCAATGACATCAGCCAGGAAATCCACGAGCAGGTGCTGAGCAGTCTGTCCGATCTGGAGAAAGCCACTGGCAAGCGACTCGGGGACGGCGTTAATCCCCTGCTGGTATCGGTTAGATCAGGAGCTCAGTTCTCCATGCCCGGCATGATGGACACCATCCTCAATCTGGGACTGAACGAAGAGGTGGTGCAGGCTCTGATCAGTAAGACCGACAACCCCCGCTGGGCCTGGGACTCCTACCGCCGGTTCATTCAGATGTACAGCAATGTGGTGATGGGCGTGCCCGAGGACGTCTTCGAACAGCGCCTCTCCGAGCGCAAGGCCGAGCGACAGATCAGCGGCGACAACGACCTGGATGCCGAGGACATGGAATGGCTGGCCCACCGTTTTCTGGACGACTACAAGCAGCAGAAAGGCCGCGAGTTCCCGACCGATCCCACCATCCAACTCTTCGAATCCATCAAGGAGGTCAGGGCCAACGCAGACACGCCGCAAGACGCCCGACGCTCACAGGAGCTGGGTGCTGAAGGAATCGGCCTGTGCCGCACCGAGCATATGTTCTTCCAGCCTGATCGCATCGAGGCCATCAGACGGATGATAGTGGCAGCAGACGAAGAAGAACGCCAGGAAGCCCTCGATGCCCTCCTGCCTATGCAACGCGAGGACTTTACCGCCATGTATGAGGCCTTGGGCGGAAGGCCGATGACTGTCAGACTGATCGATCCGCCACTGCACGAATTTCTGCCCAAAACCGCTCAGGCTGTGGAAGCTCTGGCAAAGGCGACCGGGCATACAGCCGAGGAGATCAAAGACACTGCTGACGAACTGACCGAAGTCAATCCCATGCTGGGGCACCGCGGCTCACGCCTGGCAGTCACCTACCCCGCCATCGCCCGCATGCAGACCCGGGCCGTGGTGGAAGCCGCCATCCAGGTCAAGCGCCGACACCCCGACTGGTCCCTTGCACCAGAGATCATGGTGCCTCTGGTCAGCGAGCCGGCGGAATTCGAATATGTCAAGCAGATTGTGGAGGAGACGGCAAACCGTGTCATCAAGGAGTCCGGGCTTCCCATGTACTGCTCGGTCGGAACCATGATCGAAACCCCCAGAGCGGCACTGCTGGCCGGTGATATAGCAGCCGGCGCTGAATTCTTCTCTTTCGGCACCAATGATCTTACCCAGATGACCTTCGGGCTCAGCCGGGACGATGCCGGATCCTTCCTTCAGGACTATTACGACAAGGGGCTTCTGCAGGAGGATCCCTTCTCCCATCTGGACCAAGCGGGAGTCGGCAGGCTGGTTGAGATGGCGGTGAAGTATGGCAAACGCACCCGTCCGAACCTGAAGGTCGGCATATGCGGCGAGCACGGCGGGGATCCCTCCTCCATCGAATTCTGCGAGCGCGTTGGCCTGGACTATGTATCCTGCTCAACCTACCGGGTGCCGGTGGCGAGACTGGCCGCGGCCCAGGCCAGTCTGGGCAGGCATGCGCCCGAACGCAGGTAGGACAGCGATCAGGGAAACCAAACACCGCCGCAATAAGGACCAATCTACAAGAATAGTAAGGAAATCAACATGAACGAAAGCACCGATGCGGACAAGGTCAGAGAACTCAAACAGTTCGCTGGTCGGATCAGACAGGAGACGATCAAGGAGATCTCAGCCTTTGGGACCGGCCACGTAGGGGGATCCCTGTCGATAGCCGACCTTTTGGCCGTCCTGTACGGACAGGAGATGAACATCAAACCCGAGGATCCACAGTGGGCCGACCGGGACTGGTTCGTCCTGTCCAAGGGCCACTGCGCCCCGGCCCTATACGCCACACTCGCCTTGCGCGGATACTTCCCCATGGATTGGTTGAATACCCTCAACCGCAACGGGACCAACCTTCCCAGCCATGCCGACAGACTCAAGGTTCCCGGGGTGGACGTAACCGCCGGGTCCCTGGGTCAGGGGGCCTCAGTAGCCTCCGGCGTTGCCCTGGGACTGAAAATGGATGGTCGGGACAACAAGGTCTATCTGGTCATAGGAGACGGCGAGAGCCAGGAGGGGCAGATTTGGGAGATGGCCCTTTTCGCCGCCCAGCATCGCCTGAGCAATCTGATTGCTTTCATGGACTATAACGGCCTGCAACTGGACGGATACTGCAAGGACATCTGCTCCTTGGGAGATGCCGCAGCCAAGTTCGAGGCTTTTGGGTGGCAGGTCGTTGACGTTCCCGATGGCAATGACGTCCCCTCCATTCTTCAAGCTTTGGAGACAGTCCGCAGCAAGACAGAAAAGGGCGACGACCGACCTTCAATGATCGTGCTTCACACGGTCAAGGGCCTGGGATGGTCCGAAATTGCCGGAACTCCGAAGAGTCATTCAACAACAATCAACGAGCAGCAGCGCGACCAGGCCTTGGCGGAAATCCAAACAATGATGGATGCAGCCTGAGCATGAGAGCCATGTGCGCGAGCCCAATTGCACACGGACAGGTGAAAAAGGAACAGGAATGATAGAACATACTTTGGAAAACGAGAAACAGGAAATGCGACAGGCCTTCTGCCAGTGCCTCCTCGATCTGGCGGCCGACGAGGAGCGTCTGGTTCTGCTGGATGCTGATTTGATGAGTGCCATGGGCACCAAGCCCTTCCAGGAAGCCTACCCCGAACGGACAGTGGACTGCGGTATCCAGGAAGCCAATATGATCGGCACTGCGGTAGGGCTCTCCCTTACCGGCAAAATACCGTTCGCACACACCTTCGCCTCCTTCATGAGCCGAAGGGCCATGGACCAGATATTCATTTCCGGCGCCTACAGCAAGGCCAATGTCAAACTCATTGGCTCCGACCCGGGAATCACCGCCAAGACCAATGGCGGCACCCACATGTCCTTTGAGGATATGGGGATCATGAGGGGCATCCCCACAATGACCGTTCTGGAAGCCACCGACATCACCATGCTGAAATGGATAATGGGTTGGATGGCCCGAACCTACGGCATGCAATACATGCGGTTGGTGCGCAAGCAGTGCGTCAAGATCTACCGGGATGGAACTGATTTTCAAATAGGAAAAGCCGTGCAGGTCATGAATCAGTTCGACGCACAGGCAACCATCATCGCCAGCGGCGTCTGCGTGGCTGAATCCATCAAAGCTGCCCGCACCCTGAGCGATGAAGGCATAGGGGTCCGCATCCTCGACATGTTCACTTGGAAACCATTGGACAATCAGGCTGTGATCGATGCGGCCAAACAGACCGGGGCTATCGTGACCGCCGAGAACCACAATGTCAACACAGGTCTGGGTGCTGCCGTCAGCGAAGCAGTGGCAAGCAGCTGTCCGGTTCCTATCGAATTCATTGGAGTGCACGACCGATTCGGCCAGGTCGGCGACCAGGACTATCTGGCTCAGCAGTATGGAATGACCGCAAAAGACATTGTAGAAGCCGTCAGAAAAGTCGTCGACAGAAAACGCCTGTATCTTCACCGCTGACATCTAAGACGTCACAGAAGCAGAAGAGGGGCAGGGTGTCGGATTGCCGACATCCTGCCCCTTATTGACCTGTGGCTTAACGCGAACTCTAGCCTGCAACCCTGGACCGGGTTGCAAGCACGTTTACCGGATCAGTCCTATTTCTGAGCCAGCATGGACTGGTTGATCGCCGCCAGGAAGTCCCGGTTGGTGGCGGTCTTCTTCAGCCTGGGCACCAGGGTCTGGTAGGCCTGCTCGGTCTCCATGCCGCCCAGTAGGCGACGCAGCCGGTAGACCACAGCCAGCTCCTCGGGTGCGGTAATCAGCTCCTCGCGCCGGGTGCCAGAGGCGTTGATGTCGATGGCGGGGAACATGCGCTTGTCGGCCAAATCCCTGGTCAGCCTCAGCTCCATATTGCCGGTGCCCTTGAACTCCTCGAAAATGACCTCATCCATCTTGGACCCGGTCTCCACCAAGGCCGATGAGATGATGGTCAAAGAGCCGCCGTTCTCGATGTTGCGGGCGGCACCGAAGAAGCGCTTGGGCGGATAGAGGGCCTGAGCATCCACGCCGCCGGAGAGGATGCGTCCGGAGGCGGGAGCCGAGATGTTGTAGGCGCGGGCCAGACGGGTCATGGAATCCAGAAGGACCACCACATCCTGTCCCAGCTCCACCAGGCGCTTGGCACGTTCGATGGCCAGCTCGGCCACGGTGGTGTGATCGCTGGCAGGGCGGTCGAAGGTGGAGGAGATGACCTCGCCCTGAACCGTGCGCTCCATGTCAGTGACCTCCTCGGGCCGCTCATCCACCAGGACCACCATCAGGTGCACCTCGGGGTTGTTGGCGGTGATGGAGTTGGCTATGGACTGCAGGGTCAGGGTCTTGCCGGCCTTGGGCGGCGAAACGATCAAACCGCGCTGACCCTTGCCAATGGGAGCGACGATGTCGATCAGACGACCGGTGATGTTCTTGGGCTGGGTCTCCATCCGCATACGCTCCTGCGGGTAGAGGGGAGTCAGCTTGTTGAAGTGAGGGCGCCCTGCAGCGTCCTCCACGCTCATGCCGTTGATGGTGTCAATGGCCTGAAGAGGAACGAATTTCTGCCGCTGATTGCGATGCTCGCCCTCGCGGGGGGGACGGATGGAGCCATGCACGGCATCGCCCTTGCGCAGGCCGTACTTCTTGACCTGGCCCATGGAAATGTAGACATCGTTAGGGCCGGGCAGGTAGCCGGAGGTACGCACGAAAGCATAGGAGTCCAACACATCCACAATGCCTGCCACGGGGACCAGATCCTCGGGCTTGAAGTTCTCCCTGGGCTCATAGTCACGATCCCGGCCGCTGCTGCGATGGTTGTTGCGGTTGCGTCGGTCGTTGCGATCGTTGCGGTCATTGCGGTCGCCTCGGTTTCGGCGATCATAGCCGTTGTGACGGTAGTCGCGTCCTTCCTCGCCGCGATCCTCATAGCTGCGCCGACGGGGCCGGTCATTCCGTGAAGGCAATGCTGCCAGAATGTCGTCCAAGTTGCGCACTGAACCTGAGCCGGAACCTTCGCGCTCTTCACCATGCTCACGCTCGCTCCGGCCGCGGTTGACGTGGGAGCCTCGGGATGAATCCGTGCTGCGATGACGGCGGCGGGATATGACCACATTTTCCTCGTCGGCCACGGTATGGGGGAAGCGGTTCCGGTGTTCGGTATGACCGCTCTTATGATCGTCAATGCCCAAAACATCGAAGAGGTCTCCGACAGGACTGTCACCCTTATCACCCTTGGATTCCTGGGTTTCCGTGGACTCCTGTCCGCCTTCCGCGGAGGACTTCGCCTCCTGCTTTGTAGGCTGCTGCTGATCGGCGGCCTGGCCTCCCTTGGCCACGGCGGCCGCAGCCTTGGGCTTGCCAACGGTTACTCCCTCAGGGGCCTTGCCACCCGAGCGTGCCGCCTCGATCGTCTCGATCAGGACCGGCTTGCGCATGCCGGAAATACCGCGCAACCCCAGCTGCCTGGCCAATTCCTTGAGTTCGGGCAGCTTCATGGAATGAATATCTTGGCTTGTTGCCACTGTTGTAATGCCTTTCCTTCGCTATGCCTAATTAGGCTAGGCAAATAGCTTGAGAATAGTGCGGGGGTACCGCTCATGAAAATTCGATGCCGACTCGGCTTATCGAACTTCCATAAGCCTACAACGACTGCCCGACCGGTGCAAGGAACAGCCTGCGTGTCCAAATATTCATGGGTAAACCTCTAGACTGGGCATATGAATGATCGATCATCTCTGCGTGAGCAACGGCGGAGCGAATTCGTAACCACCGCCATGCGGGTCTTCGACCGGAAAGGTGCTGCAAACACCTCCCTGCGCGACGTAATCCACGCCATGAACCACGGCAAGGGCGTGGGCATGAGCGTCTTCTATTACTACTTCAAATCCAAGGACGATCTGATAGATGCCTGCGTGCGCACTTACCTGGCCTCCTACGTGGATCATGTGGTCGACATTCTGCATGATTCTGACCTGAACGTTCAAGAGGCGCTGGACGACATCTGCCCGCATCTGATAAGGGCCATCTGGAAGATGGACGTCATCTTCGCGGACAAGGCCAACTGGTACAGCTACCTGAGCACCAATAGCAATGTGATGGAGGGCTTCGTCAGACAGATTATCGACCCTTTGACCAAGGCGCTGGACCGCTGGCTGGATCGGGGCGACCTGCCGCAGACTCCGCTGATCCAAACGGCCGGCACCCGTACTGTGGCCTGGCTGATGGCCGACGGGCTCTCGTCCATCGTCAGCAACGGCAGAGAAGCCGCCGGCCACCCGCAGATCAGAGAGGTGGTCCGCCAACGGGTCCGCGAGAGTGTGGCCTTCTTCTCACAGCTGCTGGGCCTGCCCCTGAAGGCTCCGGCCATCGCCCTGTCGTGATGGCAAAGCCCCCGAACTTTCGATCGGAGGCTTAAAACGAAACGAAAACCGAGGTTTGTCTACTTCTCCTCGTGATAAGACTTCTCGGTATTGACGTTCCAGACGTTGGTCTTGTCGGCACGCCCCGATTTGATGTTGGCCACGGCTTCCATGGATGTGGCCATGGAGTGGTCCTGGTTGTTGTAGTGGTGCTGCCCGTTGCGACCCACGCAGTAGAGGTTGCCGAAGGAGTCCAGCCATTTGACCAGCTCCGGCATCTGGGCGTAGGTATCGAAGTAGGCCGGGTAGGCCTTGACCACCCGCTCCCGGTGGGAATCCAGCACGTCGGCAGGCCCGTTGATGATGCCCATCCGAGTCAGCTCCTTGATGGCGAAGTCAGTCGTCTGCTGATCGCTCATGCTCCAGAAGTCATCACCCTCTTTGCAGAAGTACTCCAGGCCGATCCAGACAGTTCCGTCCACGTTCTTGACCATGTAGGGGCTCCAGTTGTTGAAAATCTGGATGCGGCCCATCTTGTATCCGGGATCCTGCACATAAATCCAGCAGTCGGGAACAATGGGCGGATCACCCAAGGTCTTGATGGAGGTGGTGTTACGGATGCGCAGGTGGCGGACCAGCAGGCCAACGGTCACGAAATCGCGATAGGGCAGCCCCTGAGCCACCCTGACCATTTCCTTGTCGGTGGATGGCTCCTCGTGGGCGATGGCCTCCACCAGGTCCTTGATGGGCATGGAGGAGATGATCTGGTCGGCTTGCAGAGTCACTTCTTTGCCATCAGCGTTGCGATAGATGACACCGGTCATGTGGCCGTCATGCTGGGTCAGTCCGATCACGCGGGCATCGGTGATCACGTGAACCCCGTGCTCCACATTGCGACGCTCCACGGTCTCCCAGAGCTGACCCGGACCCAGCTTGGGGTACCAGAACTCCTCGATCAGGCTGGTTTCGACCTGATGGGCATCGCGCTTCTTGGGCAGCAGCTTCTGGAAGGCGTTCTTGAGCACGCCCATGATGCTGAGCCCCTTGACTCGCTGGGCACCCCAGTCGGCGCTGATCTCGCGGGGATGACGACCCCAAAGCTTTTCGGTGTAGCCCTCGAAGAACATGGAGTAGAGCTTGCGGCCAAAGCGGTTGATATAGAAGTTCTCCAGGTTGTCCTCAGGCAGCTTGTGGACGACGGACTTCAGGTAGCTGAACCCGGCCTGCATGGTCAGCTTGAAGCCCATGGCCCTGAGGGTGTTGAGCGTCAAGGAGATGGGATAGTCGAAGAAGTGGTGATTCCAGTAAATCCTGGAGACGCGGTGACGCTTGAGCATGACCCGGTCGGTCTTCTCCGGATCAGGGCCGCCGGGTTCGAGGTCGTGGTGGCGGCCAAGTTTTTTATCGTCATAGGAGGGCGCGCCCTGCAGAGGCAGGACCTCCTTCCACCAGTCCATGATCCGGTCATCCTTGGAGAAGAACCGATGGCCGCCAATGTCCATGCGATTGCCGTTATGCCGGACCGTGCGGGAGATGCCGCCGAAGGCATCGGTGGCCTCCAGAACAGTGACGTCATAGCGCTCGTCGCCGCCGTCCTTGACCAGTTCCCATGCCGCTGTCAAGCCGGCGGGCCCTCCGCCGATGACAATCACGGACTGCTTGCGCTCCATGCCAACCTCCTGAAAACCGTATGAAATCACCACTACTGTACCTGGCTCGTCCCAGGCCAGAGGCTGCCGAGGGACTTCCCACACGAATTCCCGCCATTGCGTGGAACAAACGTGATGATGCTCGCCCCTGAGCGATATTTAGCCCAACGTATCGGGGATGTCGATATCCGTCTTTTGCACTTCCTCCACATTGACATCTTTAAAGGTGACGATGCGGACATTCTTGACGAACCGGCTGGACCGGTAGACATCCCAGACCCAGGCATCGGTCAGCCGGACGTCGAAGTAGACATCCTGCCCAGCGGACCGGACGTTGAAGTCCACCTTGTTGGCCAGGTAAAATCGCCGCTCGGTCTCGACCACATAGGTGAACAGCTTGATCACGTCCCGGTACTCGCGGTACAGGGCCAGTTCAGCGTTGGTCTCGTAGTTGTCGAGATCCTCAGCACTCATCGACTACCTCCATTCGCGCGATCACGGCCATGACCAAGCGTACGCCACCAAGCACGCTTGGAACGTTTGGCCTCAGCCGACCCATAGGCCCAATCAGATGCCGTATGCTCCTCGCCGGACTGCTCGGCAACAGATTCGTCAGAATCAGGCTTATCCCCGGCATCTGTGACGTCCGTCTGACCAGAGTCTGCCCTCTCATCATTCCTGCTGTCAGATCCTGCATGGTCTTCAGCAGGTTTGTCTGAATGCGGGCCACCTGATGCAGACGAATCCTGAGATGCCGAGGTGGACTCCCCAGGCTCGGACCCGCTTATGCCGCCATTCTCATCCGCCGCGTATCCGTGTGCAACAAGAGCTTCGGCCACACCGGGGTTTTCGCGGATGACATGCATGCCGAAAGCATTCAAAGAACGGATGGGATCATACTCGTCGACCAAAGCGTCCATGACGATCTGATCCTGATACTTGCCGTTCTCGGCATCCCAGAGCGCATCACGGGAGGTACCCGAAATCATGAATCCCAGAGACTGGTATACAGAGATCGAGCGAGTGTTTTTCTCTGGCACAGCCACCCAGATCCGGTGCAGACCCAGACCCGTAGGAGCAGCCGCGTACCCGTAGGTCATGATTCTGGGCATGGCATCCCGGGAGTAGCCACGCCCGCGGAAGTGCCTGCCCAGGACCACCTGGATTCTGGCCGAGCGTGACCAGCCGTCCACGTCGATCAGGAAGATCATGCCGATGACCCCCCTGGTGGCATCAGCATCGGGCGAACCATCCTGGTCGGTGTCCGCATCAGTGACCATGGCCCAAGCCAGGGTGCGGCGGGACTCGGGATCGCCCACGCCCGAATCACGGGCAGCCAGACCCTTGGACCAGGCCACCGATCGACGTACCCAGGCATTGACCACGGCTCGTTCAGCGCTAGGCCCCTTGCCGGTGATGCCGGTGGAATTGTAAAAGGCCTCCAGCTGGTCCATTGCTGTCAGATCGGCGATGACCGCCGGACGCAGGTGCAACATCTCGCCCCGGATGTAGGGAATCTCAATCCGGTCGGGCAGCTGCCTGTTCGCCACGTCGTCAGATCCCTCGGATTGCATTTGCGGTCGGTCATTGCCCCTGCCGCTCATAGACATCACGTCACCTCCATGATCGCCACCTTGCGATGGCAATCAATTGTAATCCCTCGCCCCTGGGAAAACCATGAGAGGCTGGGCAGGTCCGCCGGTCCGAATCCGATGGAACCAGGTCGGCGGACCGGGCGTGGTCAGGATTTAGCGATGCGCTCCATGACGATCTTGCTGACAGCCTTGGCATCGGCCTGGCCCTTGGTGGCCCTCATGACCGCTCCGATAATAGCGCCCATGGGCTTCATATTGCCGCCTTTGAGCTTGGCCACGATGTCCGGGTTGTCCTTAAGGGCCTGGTCGACGGCAGCATCCAGAGCCCCGTCGTCCGAAACCACCTGATAGCCGTGCTTCTTGACGACTTCGCTGGGCTTGCCCTCGCCTGCCAACACGCCGGAGACGGTTTGCTTGGCCAGCTTGTCATTGAGTTTGCCGTCAGCGATCAGCTGCTCCACATCGGCGACATCCTGAGCCGAAATGGGCAGCTCCTGCAGGCTGACCCCACGGGCATTAGCTTCGCGGGAGATCTCGCCCAGCCACCACTTGCGGGCTCCGGCAGCCGTAGCGCCGGCCTTGACCGTATCCTCGATCAGGTCCACAGCATCGGCGTTGACCGCATCCTGCATTTGCCTATCGGTGAAATCCCACTCCTTCTTGAGACGGGCGCGGCGTTCGCGCGGCATCTCCGGCATCTGAGCCTTGAGCTCTTCGATATGATCCTTGGTCACATGGACCATGACCAAATCAGGGTCGGGGAAGTACCGGTAATCGTTGGCATCGGTCTTGACACGGCCGCCCGCCGTGGTCTGTGTGGACTCATCCCAGTGGCGGGTCTCCTGCAGCACCTCCCCGCCGGACTCCAGCAGGGCTGCCTGACGGCGGATCTCGTAGGTCAGCGTCTTCTCGATGCCCTTGAAGGTGTTGACGTTCTTGGTCTCCGACCGGGTTCCCAGAGGGGCGTCCGGCCCGGCGTGCAGGGAGACGTTGACATCGGCGCGCATGTTGCCCTGCTCCATCCGGGCGTGGGAGATGCCCAGTGCCCGGACGATGTCTCGGATGGCCCGGACGTAGGCCCCTGCCACCTCGGGGGTACGCGCCCCGGCGCCCTCGATAGGCTTGGTCACGATCTCGACCAGAGGGACACCAGCACGGTTGTAGTCCACCAGGGAGTGATCGGCACCCTCAATGCGGCCGTCAGCCCCGCCTACGTGGGTGTTCTTGCCGGCATCGTCCTCCACATGGGCCCGCTCGATGGGCACGCGGAAGATGCTGCCGTCGTCCAGCTCCACGTCCAGATAGCCCTCGCCATTCAGGGGCTTGTCATATTGGGAGATCTGATAGTCGCGGGGCATGTCCGGATAGAAATAGTTCTTTCTGGCGAACTGGCTCCACTCATTGACCTTGCAGTGCAGGGCCAGGCCCAGCTTGACCGCATAGTCGATGGCGGTCTTGTTGACCACAGGCAGGCTGCCGGGCAGGCCCAGGGAGACCGGGGTCAGCTGGGTGTTGGGCTCGCCGCCGAACTCGATATGGGCCGGGCAGAAGAGCTTGGTGTTGGTGCAGAGCTCGACATGGACCTCCAGTCCGAACACCGGGTCGTACTTGGCCACGGCATCGGCGTACTTCATCAGTTTTTCAGCCATTGTGATTCCGTTTCCTTCCGATGCCTACTTGTTCGATCCCTGGGCCAGGCCATCCAGCCAGGGGGTGGACAACTTCCGGGAGATGGGTCCGCCCCACTGCTCCTCCAGGGCCGCCTCAAGAGCGGCGGCAGGCCGGTACATGACCTCATCGCGCATCTGGGGGGCAAAGAATTGGAAGCCGACAGGCAGCCCGTCGTCGCTGAGCCCGGCGGGAATCGACATGGCCGGAGTGCCGGCCAGATTGGCAGGAATGGTGGCCACGTCGTTCAGGTACATGGCCAGCGGATCGTCCATCTTCTCGCCGAAACGGAAGGCCGTGGTCGGCGAAGTGGGCGATACCAGGACATCGGCCTGCTCGAAGGCCTTCTCAAAGTCGCGGATGACCAGGGTGCGGACCTTCTGAGCGGAACCGTACCAGGCATCGTAGTAGCCGGCGGAGAGGGCGTAGATACCCAGGATGATCCTGCGCTTGACCTCGTCGCCGAACCCGGCCTCGCGTGTGGCGGCCATCATGTTGGCTGCCGTCTGGGGGACGCCATCGGGAGGCATGACCCGCAGGCCGTAGCGCATGCCATCGTAACGGGCCAGGTTGGAGGAGACCTCAGAGGGCATGATGATGTAGTAAGCAGCCAGCGCGTAGGGGAAGTGCGGGCAGGAGACCTGAACCACCTCGGCGCCCATGGATTCCAGCAGCGAGACAGCCTCATTGAAACGTGCTTCGACACCGGGCTGATAGCCCTCGCCGCCCAGCTCCTTGACCAGACCTACCTTGAGGCCCTTCAGATCGCGCTTCTGACCCTGACGAGCAGCCTGGGCCAGAGGGGGAACCGGCTTGGGAATCGAGGTGGAGTCTCGGCGGTCATACCCACCAATGATCTCCTGCAGCAGGGCGGCATCCAGCACTGACCTGGAGACCGGACCAATCTGATCCAGGGAGGATGCCATGGCGATGGCCCCGAACCTGGAAACACCGCCATAGGTGGGTTTGACACCCACGGTGCCGGTCAGGGACCCGGGTTGGCGAATGGACCCACCAGTGTCGGTGCCCAGGGCCAGCGGAGCCTCAAATGCGCCGACAGCCGAGGCCGAACCGCCGCCTGAACCGCCCGGGACCCGCTCGGTATCCCAGGGGTTGTGTGTGGGCTTGAAGGCCGAGTGCTCAGTGGAAGACCCCTGGGCGAACTCATCCAGGTTGGTCTTGCCCAGAATGGGCATGCCTGCGGCCTTGAGCTTCTTGATGACGGTGGCATCGTAAGGTGGCACCCAGCCCTCGAGAATCTTGGAAGCAGCCGTAGTGGGAATGCCCTTGGTGACGATCATGTCCTTGATGGCAATGGGAACGCCGGCCAGTTCCGGCAGTCCTTCGGTGCCTTCATGGGCCATGCACTTATCGAAAGCGTCAGCCTGCTCCAGGGCCTGATCAGCGCTGACCTGCAGAAATGCATCAATGCTGGGCTCGGCGGCTTCGATCACATCCAGATGAGCCTGAACCAGCTCGCGGCTGGAGACCTGCCCCGACCGCAGCTGTGCGGCCATGTCGGAGGCGGATTGTTTGACCAATTCTTCCTGTGCACTCATCGTCTCACTCCTCACCCAGAATGCGCGGGGCCACAAACATACCGGACTCAGTTACCGGCGCCCCCGAAAGGGCAGCCTCCTGGGTCAGCGGCTCTTCAGCCTCATCGGGCCGCAGATAGGCCTCCAGGGGAATGGGGTTGGCAGTGGGGGGCACATCATCGCCGGCCACCTCCTGGACCTTGGTGATGGAATCGGCGATCACGTTGAGTTCGCCCTTGAGGCGGTCGGCCTCCTGATCGGTCAAGGCAATACGGGCCAGATCGCCCAAGTGCTTGATCTCTTCACGTGTAAAAGTTGGCATACCACTTATCATATGGGTGCTCTATGACACGCAGAAGACAGGGTCAACCGATGTCTGCGCGCCGGAAGACCAGGGTTCCCAGCGCACAGCATAGGGCTGTCCAGACCATCATGATCAGGCCGGCCTGCCACCAGGTGGGCCACCATCCGCGACCTGCTTCTGCCGTCCGGCCCAGGCCCGAGAGGAAGGTGACCAGCAGGCTGGTTGGGGTCAGCCTGAAGGGAATCTGCAGCCAGCCAACATGAGGGATCACACCCCGCAGGAGACCCAGAATCAATGGCAGGATCAAGGTCAGTCCAAGAAACAAGCCGATCCCACCGGCCTTGGATCGGCTCAAGGCTCCCAGGCCTAGACCCATCAAAGCGAAGAGGACCAGCATGAGCGGGCCGCCCAGCAAATCAATCAGGACCAGCCCAGGCCTGGATGCAGACGAGGTGCCGGATCTGACTGATAGAAGCAGGGTCGCCAGTATCCAGCTGAGTAGCAGGCCCACCTGTGCCGCCAGCCAAGTCAGCAAGGCCAGAACAAAACCCTTGGCCATGAGGACCATGCCCCGACGAGGATTGGCCGTCAGCGTGCTCTCAATGGTGGCGCCGGAAAATTCACGCGTAAGGGCCAGAACCCCCAGAACACCCGCCACGATCATGGCCGGAAACAGACCAGCTGCGACGGCCGACCAGAAAACGTCACTGGAGGCAGGCATGAGGTGGGCCGGGTATTGGCTGGCCTGTCGCCCCAGGTCAGCCAATACCCGGGGCGCACAAGCCATCAGGCCAGTGGTCAACGGCTGCAAGAGCATGACGATCAGCAGCAGAACCCAGGTCGATCGCAGGGAGAACATCTTGCGCAGCTCCCCTCGGACCGCCCCGGAAAGGGTCAAGCGACCGGATGGCCGATGCAAATCCATGAAGGACAGCCCCGAGGTCCGACGCAACCTGGTAAAAGCGGAGCCATGCCGTGGAGTTGCGTAATCAAGCCCTGCGGGTGCCTCTCGCCGACTACGACGAGCCCGACGACCGTTGTCAGCACTCACAGTCGTGCCTCTGAATCACTCTGCCGCGCGCCCCTTCTCCCGTGGATGATGTCCTTGTAGGCCTGTTCCAGGGAAACTTCCTCCTGCTGGAAATCGTAGAGAACCACACCCTCCTGGGCCAGAATCGAGGCTGTGGACGCCAAGGGCGCACCCTGGATGCGGAAGCGGGCGGCATCTGGTGGACAGTTCTCGTCTGCCGGCAGACGAGTGATGCTGATCCCGGCAGCCGTTGCCAGGGCGGCCTTTAATTGGTCGGGCTGCGGCGTCACCGCATAGATGGAGTCACGGGAGTGCTCGCCGATGAACCGGGCCACGGTCGTTCTCTCCAGTATCTGTCCCTTGGCGATGATGACCAGATCGTCAGCGATTTCAGCCAACTTGTTTATCTTACGGGAGCTTAGGAGGACTGCCTTTCCCTGTGAGGCAAGGCTGTGCCAGATGCCCCTCACCCTCTCGGCTCCCTCCGGATCCAGTCCATCAAAGGAATCATCCAGAACCATGTTGCGTGGGTCACCCAAAAGGGCTCCGGCCAGGGCCAGCCGCTGACTCATCCCCAAAGAAAAAGAACCCGTCGATCTATCGGCGACCGATTGCAGGCCAACCATCTCCAGTACCTGGTTCACCCGACGCTGATCGATGCCATTGACTGCAGCCAAGGCCAGCAGGTGGTTCCTGGCATTGCATGCAGGATGGGCATTACGTGGATTCAGTACTGCTCCTACTGTCCGCATGGGCGATGAGAGCCGGACGAAAGGCTGGCCGTCGAACAGGGCTCTGCCTGAGTCAGGACGAACCAGTCCTAGAGCGATGCGCAGTGTGGTCGACTTGCCAGCGCCTTTAGGCCCCACAAACCCGGTCACCCGACCGTCTCTTGCCGTGAAGGAAACACGGTCCAGTGCTTTGCGAGAGCCGAAACGCTTGGTCAGTGAGTCGATGACAATCATGGACCCGCCACCTCCGCATGCTGGCAGATCCAGGAGTGCATGGCCACGGCAGCCGCAGCCCCCGCGTTGATGGATCGCACCGATCCAAACTGGGAGATGTAGACCACATCGTCGGCCAACTCCAAGGCCTTCTCGGAGAGCCCCGGCCCCTCGGCGCCGAACATGAGCAGGCAGCGACGAGGGAAGCTATAGGTCTCCATGGGAACGGCCCCAGGGACGTTGTCGATGGCGATCATACGGGGCATGGACTCCCCCTGCCCGGCTGCCTCTTCTCGCAAGGTGGCCGTCATGGTTGCTATGTCGGGGTCGTGGACCACGTGCTGGTAGAGCTCGGTCATCAGGGAGCCTTTGCGGTTCCATTTGTGAGGACCAACTATATGGACGCGGCGGGCGGCAAAGGCATTGGCGGTTCTGACCATGGAGCCGATATTGAAGTCGTGTGTCCAGTTCTCCACAGCCACCTCGAAATCATGGCGGCCCCGGCGATCCAAGTCGTCCCGAATAGCCTCGACCTTCCAGTAGCGGTACTGGTCCAGGACGTTGCGGCGGTCCCCCTGATCCAGCAGTTCACGGTCATAGCGCGGGTCTATCGGAAGGGGCTGCTCAGGATGCTCTTCCTGCCAGGGGCCCACCCCCACTTGCCGGAAGACCGGCTCATCCGAGGCCATGGCCGCTCGGGTGACTGGATCAGGCTCCCTCATGATCGCTCCGGCGAACCGTCGGCAGTGTCGGTGAACTGATCCTCCTGGTAGGCGCAGATGAAGGGCAGCTGCTGCCGGGATCCGTCCACCGGATCGACCACCTGAATGCTACCGTCTGTCCGGCCGCCCACCAGCGAAGCGATAGCCAGCGTCTTCGCGCCCTGGCGCTGAATGATCCCGCAGTCAAGATTGAGCTCGTTATTCTTGCCCAAGGTAACCAGGGATGAAGTCTGCACATAGGATTTCCGGCCTAGCCAGGCATCCAGCAGGATGACCCGCCTGCCTTCGATGGATGGGCCCTTGATGGAGGGGTAGACGAAGTCCATGACGAAGGCATCCAGATCCTGCCCTCGCGAGGCCGCGGCATGAAGCATGGCATCAGCCAGTGGCACGGCAGCGGCGGTCAGAGCCCCGACCGCATCGAAGTCGTCGACTGAATAGCCCGCATCCTCCAGGGTGTCCAGAAGAACGTGTCCGGCAAGTTCGGCCCCGCGGTGGTGGAAGGTGACCCCGCTCAGCTCGGTGAAGGGACGCCCGCCGATCTCCTGGGCCAGGAGTTCGCGCAGCTGATCGACCGGCTCAGGCAGGTCCATGTCGGATTTGCGCCCGACCAGATCAGGCGACCCAGTGGGCCTGAAGGATGAACCCGCTTGTCTCTTCGATGCCTCGTTCATGCTTATCAGACTAGCGCCGGAGGCCCCTAAGCGGCACTCACTGCCCTTGGTCGGGCAAAACTTCCGGCGCGGTCAGCTCCCTGATATTGCCCTTGTCTGAATCGATCATGTCGACCGAATCGATGACCTTGGAAGGGTCCATCTGCTGCAGCTTGCGGGCGGTAACCAGAACCCGCGATTCCAAAGAGGATGCGAACTTGTTGTAAGCGGTCACTGTGGCAGTGATGGAACGGCCCAGTTTGTTGGCCCGATCGCCCAGGACCACAAAGCGGTCATAGAGCTCGTGGGTCAACGTGAATAGGGTGCGGGCGTCCTCGGACAGGTTCTGCTGCTGCCAGGCATAGGCCACCGACTTGAGCACAGCCCAGAGGGTCACTGGCGAGGTCAGAGCCACCTTTTGGGCAAAGGCATCATCCATCAGGGTGGGATCCACCTCCAGAGCGGCCTGCAGAAGGGAGTCATTGGGGATGAAGGCCACCACGAAGTCCGGGGCCGTTTCGAAGGCGTTCCAATACTCCTTGTCAGCCAGGGCCTTGACGTGCTCGCGTAGGGCACGGGCATGCGCCTTGAGCAGCTCGTCCCGGCGGCGCAACTCGTCATCCGAAGCAGTGTCGGGGATCTCGCAGGCCCGCTGATAGTCGGAATAGGGGGCCTTGGCGTCAATAGGAATAGTCTTGCCGCCGGGCAGGTGGACCACCATATCGGGGCGCAGAACGCGACCATCCGAGGCCGTGACCACAACCTGAGTGTCGAAGTCCACATGCTCCAAGAGCCCCGCCGACTCGACGATATTCCTGAGCTGAGCCTCTCCCCAGGCGCCGCGCACCTTGTTGTTGCGCAGAGCCGAAGCCAGAGAGCTGGTCTCCTTGTCCAGCCGCCCCTGCTGCTCACCCAGACTCTTCAGCTGCTGCCCCAAGGAACCCATCTCCTGCTTGCGACCCTCCTCGATTTGGGCCACCTTATGCTGGAGGGCATCCAGATTCTTCTGCACGGGAGCCAGGGCCGAGAGCACCTTGCTCTCCTCCTCCATGCTCTGAGCCTGTCTGCGCCGCTTCTCCTCCTCCTGAGCCTGTGTACGGCGGCGCTCCTGCTCGATTCTAATTTGCTCGGCCTGCTGGGCCTGGGCCAGCTGGGACTTGACAAAGGAGAGCTCGCGGTTCAGGCCGTCCACCTTGGTCCGCGCCTCCACCAGAGCCGCCTCGGATCCGTGAAGCCTGTCCTGAGCCTGGTCCAGCTGCGAACGCAACTCATCCACCTGGCCGTCAGACCCCGTGCCAACGGCCCTTCGACCCTGGGCCCGACCCAGCGCATATCCGGCCAATCCTCCCAGGACCATACCGATCAGCAGGAGAAGCACAACCATGACTACCGATGACGTAGAATCGAACATATGTTCTAGTAAACCTCCACGACTGGACCCGAAAGTCAGATCGGCACAGCAGGCTGTCGGCGATAATTCGAGAATTCGTTTTTTCCGCAAGGAATCGGCCTTAAGACCAGTGCCGAACCGCAATAACGGGCAGAATAGGAAATATTGAGGGGTTGGAGCAAGACCGAAGGAGATCCGTGGGTATCGATATCTTCCTGGCGATAGCCGATCTGGTCGTGGCCTGTGCGGTCACCTGGCTGATCATCTGGTACTTCCTTATGCCTTCGGCTCATGTCAGCGACCAAGATGCAGGCGCAGACTCCCCGGCCAACCGACCCTGGCGCGATCCCGAGGATTGGGGCAAATGGGGGGCCGATCTGGACTCTCGCAGCCACCGTCTGCTCAGGCCTACCATCATTAGCGCCCTGCTGACCGCACCAGTTTTGGTTCTAGATCTGTTTGATCGCTTCGGCCCCGAACTGATTCCCTCCTGGCTGACCAGCCCCTGGGTCCAGGCCATTCTGATAACCCCAGTCATCTTCTATTGCGGCCGTGGAATACTCATGGACGGGTGGAAGTCCATGACCGAGCACCGCTGCAGCCCCGATCTTTTGGCCATGCTGGCCACAAGCCTGGCCTACCTGTACAGCCTGGCCACCTGCCTGGCCGGGTCCCTGTTGCCGGAGGGCTCCCGATCCCCATACTTCGATCTGATCGGCGTAGTCATCACCCTCCTATTGCTGGCCCGGGTCATCGGCACCAGAATGGAAGCCTCCCTTGTGGCCTCTTTGAACCATCTAACAGAAATCCGACCAGCCTCAGGCCTGGTGGCTGATCCCGAGCATCCGCAGACAGTCCCCGCCCAGATTCTTGCACGTGACCGGATTCGCCCAGGCGATTTGCTTCTGGTGCGCACAGGAGAGCGCCCAGCCGCGGACGGGGTTGTGGAGTCGGGGTCGGCCCTGGTGGACGACAGCGAGCTGACCGGCGGCGACCGACCCCGGCCTTGCGGACCCGGCGACCGGATCCTGGCCTCCAGCAAGATTCTGGAAGGTCGACTGTCCATCCGCGTGGATGCCGCCGGCGACAACACCTATGCAGCCAGACTCGTGAAGATCATCCCCCAGGCCCTGGTCGAACGCTCCCCCGCCATGCGCAGAATGGATCGGATTGTCAACACAGCCATCGCCCTGATCATGATCCTGGCTGTCTGGACCTTCATGCTCTGGCTCATGCTGGGACCGCAACCCCACCTGGCCCACGCTGTAGGCAATGCGGTCTGCGTACTGACCATCGCCTGTCCCGCTGTCGCAGCCATGACCATCCCCATGGCCTTCCGAACCAGCTTGGAGACCGGCCTGGCCCACGGTCTGCTCTTCACTTCACCAAGAGCCATGAACCACCTGGGCCGGGTGCGCACGCTGATTCTGGACGACTCCTCTCTGCTGGATCCCGACGACTCGGAGAGCCAGGGTGTCCACGCGGAATCCCTGACCCGTACCGCCACCCATCTGCGCTCCCTGCGAGTGAGCAGCCTGATTCTGGATGGAAGCCGCCACCCGGATGACAGGATTGAGCGGGCAGCCCGTCAGGCGGGCGTGGATATGCTGATCACCCGACTGACCCCCGAACGCAAGCGCGAGTGCATGGATCGTCTCAACCACGACCTGACCCGGACCAGCAGAGGTGTTCCAGCGGATCGGACTGGTCAAGACACCGCATCCGCCGGGGAGCAGGGCCGAACCAGCCTGGTGGCTCTGGCAGCTGGTACTACAGCGGATCCCAAGCTGGTGGCCAGGGCTCAGGTGAGCATCACTTTGGGTCCAAAACTTCAGGCTGACACAGACGATGCCACGGACGACATTGACCTGCCGCACCCGGATCTGATCCTGCACCAAGGCGACCTTGACGGGACAGGCAGGGCCATTGAACTGAGTCGGGCCACCACCCAGGTCATCAGGCAGAACCTGACCTGGTCCACTGTCTACAACGTCATCGCCCTGGCCATTGCCACCGGAATCTGCCAACCCTTCTTGGGCTGGATGCTCAACCCCATGATTGCAGCAGTAACAGGGGCCCTGTCCACCATCCTTGCCATGCTCAATGTTCGTCGACTGCATCGGCTGCAGCACCTGCGCCGTCGCTGGTTGCACCTCGCCCTGATCGATACAGACCAGCTTCCGACTGTAGCGGCACGGCGCCCTCAGGTCATCGTTGACAGCCAGTGGGAATCCATGCAAGAGGGCAAAGATCCGGCGGCCGCTATGGACTGAATCCACAGAGCACAGCACGTGGTACAAAAAGGGTCGACACCCGGGATTATCTCGGGTGTCGACCCTTAATTGATCTCAGTGAGACTGGACCTGACCCTGATCGTCGCCACGAGCGGCATGACGGCCACGACCACCGTCGCGTCCGTCATCGCCAGCATCAGCATCGGCATCGCCATCAGCTGTCACGTCGTTGACCGTGACCGAATCATCGACCAGATTCTCAGTGGGCCAAGCGGTCAGCTCCAGGTGGTCGCCGCCGGTCTGATCCACCAGGACCGTGTCGCCGTCGTGAACCTTGCCAGCCAGCAGCATCCTGGCCAGCTGATCGCCCACCTCGGTCTGGACCAGCCGACGCAAGGGCCGAGCGCCGAAGGCCGGATCATAGCCCATGTTGGCCAACCACTCCCTAGCGGAGTCGGTGACGTCAAGGGTGATGCGCCGGTCGGTCAGCCGCTGGGCCACCTGCTTGACCTGGATGTCCACAATGGAACCCAGCTCGTCGCGGGTCAGCGGGTGGAAGATGACCAGATCGTCCAACCGGTTGATGAACTCGGGCTTGAAGTTGGCATGCACCGCGTCCATAACGGCCTTGCGCTTGCCCTCCTCATCCAGGTCGTCCCGGACCAGGAACTGCGAGCCCAGGTTGGAGGTCATGATCAGAATGGTGTTCTTGAAATCCACCGTCCTGCCCTGGCCATCGGTCAGCCGACCGTCATCCAAAACCTGCAGCAGCAGGTCGAAGACCTCAGGGTTGGCCTTCTCCACCTCGTCGAAGAGGACCACCGAGTAGGGCCGCCTACGGACGGCTTCGGTCAGCTGGCCACCCTCCTCATAGCCCACGTAGCCGGGAGCAGCACCAATCAGCCGGGAGACCGAGGCCTTCTCCATGTACTCTGACATGTCGATGCGGACCATGGCCTTCTCGTCGTCAAAGAGGAAGTCAGCCAAAGCCTTGGCCAGCTCCGTCTTGCCCACGCCGGTGGGACCCAGGAACATGAAGGATCCTGTAGGCCGATCGGGATCGGCAATGCCGGCACGCGAGCGCCGAACCGCGTCGGATACCGCGTGGATGGCCTCCTGCTGGCCGACAACCCGCTTGCCCAGGTAGTCCTCCATATGCAGAAGCTTCTCATTTTCGCCCTCCATGAGCCGTCCCACAGGGATACCGGTCCAGTCCGAAACGATCTCCGCTACGGAATCCGCATCAACATGGTCAGGAACCATGGGCTCCTGGGCCGGACCTCCGGCGATGTCAGCCCCATCGGGACCCGCGTCATTGGCGGCGTTCTTGGCCTGCTCGGCCGCGTTCTCCGCCTGGGCCAGCTGCTTACGAATGCCGGGGATCTCCCCGTAGAGGATGCGGGAAGCCTTCTCCAGGTCGCCCTCGCGTGTGGCCTTGTCAGCCTCGACCCGCTTGGCATCCAGCTGGGCACGCAGATCACCGACCTTGTTGTGGCCGGCCTTCTCGTTCTCCCAACGAGCCTTGAGGCCACCCAACTTCTCGCGAGAGTCCGCCAGCTCGGCCTGCAGCTTGCTCAGACGGTCCTTGGAGGCTGGGTCATCGGCCTTCTTCAGCTGCATCTCCTCCATCTCCAGACGGGTGACGCGACGTTGAAGCTCGTCGATTTCCTCAGGCTGGGAATCCAGCTCCATCCTCAGGTGGGCAGCGGCCTCGTCAACCAGGTCGATGGCCTTGTCTGGCAGCTGACGACCCGAGATATACCGGTTGGACAACGTAGCTGCCGCCACCAGGGCATCATCCCCGATGGTCACCTTGTGGTGAGCCTCGTAACGCTGCTTGAGACCACGCAGGATGGCCACGGTATCCTCCACGGAGGGCTCGCCCACGAAGACCTGCTGGAAGCGGCGCTCCAGAGCCGGGTCCTTCTCGATGTTCTCACGGTACTCATCCAGGGTGGTGGCGCCGATCAAGCGCAGTTCTCCCCTGGCCAGCATGGGCTTGAGCATGTTGCCTGCGTCCATGGATCCTTCGGCAGCACCAGCACCGACAATGGTATGGATCTCATCAATAAAGGTGATGACCTGACCGTTGGCGCTCTTGATCTCGTTGAGAACAGCCTTGAGTCGTTCCTCGAATTCGCCACGGTACTTGCTGCCAGCCACCATGGAGCTCAGGTCCAGGGAAATCAGCCTCTTGCCTTGCAAAGTTGTGGGCACATCACCGGCCACGATGCGTTCGGCCAGACCCTCGACCACGGCTGTCTTGCCCACACCGGGCTCACCGATAAGGACAGGATTGTTCTTGGTCCGCCGGGACAGGATCTGCATGACACGACGAATCTCCTGATCCCTGCCGATGACCGGGTCCAGCTTGCCCTCCTTGGCCTGGGCGGTCAGATCGGTGGAGTACTTCTCCAGGGCCTTGTAAGTGCCCTCGGCATCCGGGCTGGTCACCTTGGCACCGCCGCGCACCTGGGGCACGGCCTTACGCAGGGTATCGGCCTGCAGACCGTTCCGGTTCAGAATATCGGCGGCCTGCGAGGGACCCTGGGCGATTGCGATAAGCAAATGCTCGGTGGACACGTATTCGTCCCCCATGGCCTGCATTTCCTTCTCTGCCTGAGCCAAGGCCATGCTGAGCTGGCGGCTGGCATCGGGCTGCGATGCCGTGGATCCGCTGGCCGACGGCAGAGCCACCAGGGCCTGACGGACCTCGGCTCCGACCCGTTGGCTGTCACCACCAGCGGCTTGAATCAGTCCAGGCACCACTCCGGACTGCTGACGCAGCAGGGAGTCCAACAGATGGAGCACATCCACCTGGGGATTGCCGGCCGCCGAGGCCGACTGGATCGCATCGCCTATGGCCTGCTGAGCCATGGTGGTGAAGTTTTCGTTCATAGAGCATCCTCCAACATTCTTCGGCGGGGCCAGCCGAATCATTCGACCAGACCCCGTCACGGGTTCATCTGCCTTCTACAACAGCGAAAGGAGGATGCCTATTCCCAAACTTGAGCCTAAATGACTCAAGTTTTTATATCGCTTGTTTTCCTGCTATTCGCTACTCGTCGATGACCACATTGCGCAGGTATCCGATTCCCTCAACCTGAACCGTGGCCTCGTCTCGGTTTTTCAGGGAACCTGTGGCGTGCGGCGTGCCGGTCATGATGACATCGCCGGGCAGCAGGGTGGCGAAGCTGGAGATGAAGGCGATCTGCTCAGGAATGGAGTGGATCAGGTTAGCGGTGGTGCCGCTGGCCTCAGGCACCTCTTCCCCGTTGAGTTTGAAGGAAATCTTCGCATCACGATAGTCCAGGTCGGTCTCGATCCACGGCCCGAGGGGACAGGCGGTATCAAAACCCTTGCAACGGGTCCACATAGGATCGTTCTTCTGCAGGTCACGCAGGGTTACGTCATTGACACAGGTGTAGCCCAGCACATAGTCCATAGCCTCGTTGACGCTCACCTTCCGCGCCATCCTGCCCATGACGACGGCAACCTCAGGCTCATAGTTCATGTCCTTGCTGTAAGAGGGCTTGACGATGGGGTCGTCAGGGCCGATGACCGAGGTGGAGGGCTTCATGAAGAGCATGAGATTCTCCGGAGGCTCCGGATTCGAGGACTGGCCATGTTCGGCCATGTAGGCGGCATGGGCGCGGTAGTTCTTGGCCGCTCCGTAGATCTTGGAGGGGATGACCGGGGCCAGCAGCCGCACATCCTCGTCGTCCAGAGGGTAGCGCTGACCGGTGGGCTCGACCTGCTGGCCGGTCAGGGGGTAGCCGCTCAACTCGACCAGATAGTCCTTGCCGTCCTGCTTGTCAGTTTGGACAAAAGCGTATCGTGGGGTGTCCTTGTAGGAAAAACGCGCGATTCTCATAGGGCACAGTCTAGCCCCAGTCCGAGCCTCTTAACAGAATCGGGTTCCGAAACAGGCAGTGGCTGGTCAGATAAAAGCCCTCGGGCCGAAGATGGCTGTGCCTACACGGACCTCGGTCGACCCCTCAGCCACGGCATACTCCATGTCTCCGGTCATTCCCATGGACAGCATGGTGCAGGTGTCAGTGCCTGGCTCCCCCGAATCCCTGATGCGATCGCGCAGACCGCGCAGGTGAGCGAATCCTCTCCTGATGATGGCCTCATCATCCACATGTGCGCCGACGGTCATCAGACCCTTAAGCTGAATCCCCTCCATGGCAGCCAGTTCATAAGCCAGATCCAGGGCCTGGTCGGGAGCGCATCCCGACTTGGCCTGTTCGCCGGACTCGTTGACCTCCAGGAGTATACCCACAGTTCTGCCTGCAGCCAGTGCCCGCGTGGCCAGCTTCCGAGCCAGCGAGGGCCCGTCGACCGACTCGACCGTGTCGACATATGGCAGGATCTTATTGATCTTGTTGGATTGGAGCTGCCCAATAAGGTGGAAGCCAACGCTGGCACTTGATGAATCACTGTTTGCAATGTCTGTGCCGAGGGACAACCCCCTGTCCCGACAAAGTTCCAGCAATTCCTGGGCCTTGGCGGTGACTTCCTGAGGACGGTTCTCGCCAATCCGACGCACCCCGGCATCGATTGCTGCCATGATCTCGCCCACGTCGCGGGTCTTGGTGGCCGCCAGCAGAGTCACCGAGCCTTCTTCTCGACCGGCGGAGTCCTCCGCTTTGGCGATTCTTTCAGCTACACGCCTGACCCCATCCGCGATCTGCCCAGCTCGTTCCCTGCTGATCTGCCGATTGCCCAGATCCTTGTGGTCCATATAGGCGACCATGACCCGCTACCTCCTTAAATCCGGAAGCCTTGACTGAGGCCATGGTAACCAGTGGCTCATACCGGAATTCGCTCCGATCCCGAGCACCAAGCGGCAAGACTGATGAACCAGGATCTATGAGTCACGTTGCACGGTCACGAATATCGCTATTCAGCAGTCACTAAACAATAATTCCCGCAAGCCCGAAAGCCGGCAGGTAAGCATATGCCGTAAATGATCGGCGCGGCTCAGGACTGGAGAACTCAAAGATCCGGCTTTGCTCCGGAAACGTTCAGCTTGCTCAGATCCAGCTTTCTGTCCTTGCGGTCAGCAGCCAACATGTTCCACGTGAAACCATCCAGCAGCTCCTGCACACTCACGGGTCTGGGTCGATCCAAGAGTCCTAGGAGCCATCCACAGACCCCAAGCACCTGCCTTGCCGTCCAGCCGTCTCTTCTGAGCGAGCCCAGGTCTGGCGATCCGAAACGCTTGGACATCCTTCTGCCGTCCACGCCGTCAATCAGAGGCAGATGCGCATACTGAACATCAGGAGCCTGCTGCTGAAGATGATTCCGGATCCACATCTGAATGGCCGTGGACCTCAGCAGGTCCCTTCCTCGCACAATCTGATTGACACCCATGGCCAGATCGTCCACCGTCACTGCCAGCTGGTAGGAAACCAAACCATCCGAGCGTTGAACAACCACATCACCGACCTGCCTAGGCAAATTGAAGGACTGCGGGCCAAAAATCAGATCGTCGAAGCGACAGGTGGCATCCGACTCGTAGGGCTGATCAGGGACTGCGATCCGAAGGCTGTGCCTCTGCGCCCGAGCCAGCCTTTCACTGACCGCCTGAGGGGAAAGTCCTCGGCAGGTGCCCGGATAGACGATGAACCCGTCGCCTTCATTCGGCGCCGATGCCGCGCGGATGTCGGCACGGGAGCAGAAGCAGGGGTAAATCAGGGGCTGCCCGCCAACTAATTGCTGCGATTCCAACAACTTCAATGCCTGGCTGTAAGCATCAGCGCGCTGGGACTGGTAGACCACCTCGCCATCCCAATCCAATCCCAACCATGCCAGGTCGTCCATGATCCAGCGATCGGCGTCCTTGACCACACGCGGCGTATCTATGTCTTCAATGCGAAGCCGCAGAACCCCGCAAGACCCTTGCGACCTGACACCCAGCCAGGCCGCCAGACATGCATAGATATTGCCCAGATGCATTCGCCCAGTCGGCGAAGGCGCCAACCTTCCTACGACCTTAGCCTGGTCGGCCTGGTCCACTCTCGGTTCTCCCTTGTGCATACCGACATGCTTGCATACCACCCGGTCAAACTATTGCACGCCTCTTGCACGCTTCTGAATGGCCCTGCAGCAAATGATCAGAAGCTGTCGAGCAGGCGATCGATCTCCTCGAAGTGCTTGACCTCAGGCCGCCATACCGGCTTGCCGCGAGCGATGACCAGCTTGGGATTGGCCAGGGTCCGCACATTCTTGGCAGGGTCCTCGTCAAGGACGATCAGATCTGCATCCTTGCCCGTGTCGACCGAACCGGTGACACTGTCGAAGCCCAGGTTTCGTGCATTGACCTGAGTGGCGGCGTGGAAGGCCTGCGCCGGGGTGAAGTCCGCGTACCGCACCAGATAATCGAGTTCTCGCCAAGTACCGTACTGGGGCACGAAGGTCATGCCTGTGTCGGTGCCGACTCCGACGGCAATGCCGTTCTCATGAGCCTGCTTGGCGCTCTTGACCATGCCGTCAACGACCAGCTCAGAATTGCCGCGAACTATATCGCTAATCCCCAGCTCCTGCTGACTGATCTTGACCAGAGGCAGTCCGGCGGACAGGGTGGGATCCAAGGCAGAAAAACCTCGAAGCGAGCGCGGATTGTCAAGGAAGAGCCCAATCATCTCGTCGTCCAGAGCGCTGCCATGCTCAATGGTATCCACGCCTGCCTTGAGAGCGGCCTTGACACCCTCAGGGCTCTGGGCATGCGCTGCGACCAGCACACCAAACTCATGGGCCTCATCGCAGACGGCGGCCATCTCCTCCTCGGTCATCTGCGGGCTGCCGGCCTCGCCAAGCTTGGTGGCATCAGTGACGCCGCCGGTCGCAGCCACCTTGATGGCATTGACCCCATGGTCCAGGTTCTCCCTGGTCCGACGCCTGGCCTCTTCTGGAGAGGAGCAGGACAGGGCGATGAAGGGATCGCCATGCCCTCCGGGAATCGCCAGAAGAGGGCCAGCAGCCAGCATGCGCGGGCCTGTCAGCTCGTCGGCATCGATCTTGTCGCGCAGACGAACCGCCTCATAGCCCACATCACCCAAGGTACGAATGGTCGTTACTCCCGAGTTCAACAGCGTGGAAACGTTGCCCTTGATCCTGGCATCCATAATGACTTTGCCTGCAGGACTGTGCATTACCTTCAAACCGGCATCGACCACACGCGGCGACAGGTCAGTACCGCCAGACAAGGGCTTGCCGTCGGCAAAAAGATGGGTATGGGCATTGATGAGTCCAGGTGCCACAAACTTACCCGTAGCGTTGATTCGGTGATATCCGGAGGGCACGTAGGCCAGCGGGGTCGGGCAGACCTGCTCTATCCGGCCGTCCGCGGACACCAGAACAGACATATCCTTCTGGACCGTGCCTTTTTCATCACCGGTCGCGATGCTGGCATGCTCGAGCACAAACGACTCGCGCTCTTTCCTGCCTTGAAGACGCCCCATGGTCGTACCTGCCTTCCCATCTCCGATGCACTCATTACGAGGAATCGGGCATATATGTTCAATACTATCCACTGCAGGACGAACCATTCAAGCCTGACGCACAAGCAAATGAGGCTATTCAGAAGCAGCCTGGCAGCAGAAGCAGGGGCGAAATTGCCGAAACGCAGCAGACGCATTCGAAGTAATGGCCACTAACCGTTGACGACCTCTCTGAGCGCGGAGCATCATCTGGAGTCCGGCATGCTGTTGATGACGAACTCTATTTCGGAATATGCAGGCGGTTGAAGAGCTACGCCGAATGCCACCACCGAACCGAATCCGTCAAAGACGGTGGAGTCCATGGCCAGCACAGGCCGACCCCTGTCCACATGAAAGTATCCGGCGATCCGTGAATCGACATTCTCGATGCGGACCACAACCTCGTTTCTGGCGAGCCTGACGTCGTATTGTTCCTCGATGAAGCTATAGAGGGAGCCATCGGAGAAATCATGCTCAAGTATTTCCGGAAACTGGACAGCTGACAGGTAGGTGCAGACATATTGATGCAGATTGCCATCGACATAACGCAGTCGTTCCAGTTCGATCAGGTCTGCCTCAGCATCGATACCCAACTTGGACGCAAAATCGGCATTCTTGACAATCCTGTTGCCAAGCACCCGGGTCTTGACCGTTCTGCCTAGGTCACGCTGCTGGCGCCAGAATCCCCTGATGTGGCCGTTGATCACCTCACGAGAGGACGAGGGCGACTTCAACTTGAAGGTACCCTTGCCCTGACTGCGAACGATCAACCCTTCACGAATCAAATCTTCTATGGCATGACGAACCGTAATCCGACTGACATTGTAGCGTGTGCAAAGTTCGGACTCCGTGGGCAGCTGCGCCCCATCCTTCATCCGTTTGATGCTTCCGCGCAGATGGTCTCGCACGGACACATACTTGGGAATTCCATCTACCATTGCAAAACCGACCCACCTGATTTCATTGCCCTCATGAATCGAAATCCCGCGACCTGCGTTAACCGGAGGCCTGCTGCCTTCAATGATTGTAAAAGCCCTTGCCCGTTTCTGCCCAACACAGGAGCCAAGCAGCAATATTCTCCAGCTACGGATGGGTCATGGAACTGATATTGAAAGTCCGTTAGTCCCATGACCCCTCTCCATCGCTGTCCCTGCCAGCTTCAGATTGGACAGGGGATTCAATTCAGGCGACGGCCTTGGCCTTGTCAGCCGAGTCAGCTGCAGCGGCAATGGTCTTCTTGCGCTTGTTCATGAAGTAGGAGACCACATAGACCAGGATCAGCACAACAATGATTCCCGCGATGATCGCAATCTGGCCGCCGGCCTTGTTGAGGTAGCCCAGGAAGATGCCGGCCACACCAAAATCGGCATCCGAGTATGTGGCGGCGCCCTTGCCTACAGATCCCAGCACCGGCAGAAGCAGGAGCGGCAGGAAGGTTATGGCCAGGCCGTTGACGAAGGAGCCGAGAATGGCTCCACGCCGACCACCCGCGCCGTTGCCGATTACGCCTGTGGCACCGCCGGTCATGAAGTGGGCCACGACGCCGGGAATGATGACGGTGGTTCCGGCCAGAGCCATGATGGCCATGCCTACGATGCCGCCGACGAAGCTGGACAGGAACCCAATCAGAACGGCGTTAGGAGCGAAGGTGAAGGTGACGGGGACATCCAGTGCAGGCTTGGCGTTCTTGACCAGATGCTCGCTGATGCCCTTGAAGGCGGGAACAATCTCTCCCAGGACCACACGAACACCTGCCAGGATGATGTAGACGCCGGCAGAGAAAGTAGCGGCCTGCAAGATCACATAGACGATGAAGTTCTGTCCGTCGCTGAGCTTGCTCTCGATATAGCCGGGACCGGCAAAGAGCGCCACGATGACATAGATCACAGCCATGGACAGAGCCACAATGACTGTTGTATCGCGCAGGAAGCCCAGGTTCTTGGGGAAATTGATATCCTCAGTTGATTTGGAGGGATGCTTCTTGCTGCGGGTGAGCGTAGCCACCAGACCACCTAGGGCGATGCCCGAGCCGCCGGTGTGGCCCAGGGCCACATCATCGGTACCAGTCACCTTTTTCATGAAAGGCTGCACGACCGCGGGCGAGAGGGTCACAACCAGGCCCTGAGCGATTGAGCCCCAAAGCAGGGTCTGCCAAGTGGAGAAACCGGCCGCCACGAAGATGACCGTTATCATCGTGGCCATATAGAAGGCCACGTGTCCTGATAGGTAAACATATTTGAAATATGACGTTGCAGAAAGAATGATATTGACAATCATTCCGAAGAAGAAGATGAGCGCAGCTACGGATCCGTACTTGACCAGTACCGTGCCGACTATGGCCTCGTTATTGGGAACAACGCCCTGGACATGGAAGGCATGCTGGAACATATCCCCAAAGGGGGTCAATGCGTTGGTCACTACGCCAGCACCAGCGGCCAGGACCAGAAAGCCCACGAACGTGCGTATGGTCCCCTTCATGACATCCGTGGCAGACTTGCGTTGCAGAGTCAGGCCGAGCAGGGAGATCAGCGCGACGATGACGGAAGGTTGTCGGAAAATGTCCAAAAGGACTTTTAATACCCCGTTCATGCCGCCTGCCCCCCTTCAGGAACATCCATGCCATGGCGCTTCAGGGCCTCGGCAAGCTTTTCTTTGATCTCATTCATGTCGATCAGACTGTTCAAAACGACTACGTCTCCCAGATCCTTGGCAGCATCAGCGATGTCACGCCCGACAAAAATAATATCGGCATCGCCCTTGTTGACTGAACCCAGATCGCTATGGTTGGTCTCGACCCCAGTCACGCCAAGCTCTTTCAGCGCCTTGTCAATATTGAGCTGGGTAATGAAGCTCGACCCCAGTCCAGTGCTGCAAACCGTCAGAATCTTCATGTTGATTACCTTTCTTCCTCGAGGATCGTCCTCAATTCCTCAACGTTCGCGGCCTTGCCCAGCCGTTCCTGATTCTTCGCGTCACTCAGGAAGGTCGCCAGCGATTGCATCAGGCTTAGATGGCTGTTCGAGTCCTGCGCAGCCAGGCAGAAGAGCGTGCTGATCGGGTGGTCCTGAGAATCGGCCAACAGGAAGGGACTGCCAACCTTCAGCACCGATAGAGAGGTGGTCACAACGCCTGCCTCGGGCCTGGCATGAGCCATGGCAATGCCTTGACCCAGATCAATATAGGTGCCGCCTGGTTTGCGTATCGAAGCCTTGATGGCATCGACATAAGAGGGTTTGATCCTTCCAAGATCAACCAGCGGGCCGGTGACCACGTCCACCGCTTCTTCCCAACCGGCTACGCCGTCCCTGTACATGACGGTGCCTTCCGGGAAATACTCGTTCAGCAATTTGCCTCCTCGCATACGATGAAGCCCATCCGCTTCGGAGCGAATGATAGTGGGAGAATACCTCCCCGGAACTTCAACCTCGAATTCCGCAAACATTATAACAACATGACAATATGATGTCTAAACGTGCGTGTTCAAACATCATATTGTTCAGGCACCATCTTCCGAGTCTTTGACTAAGACCCGGGCCCCTGGCACAGGCAAAATCCGGCGAAGTGAGCGCGGCAACAAGTCGCATACGGATTCAGATCGGGGCCGCTGGGATCGCTCAAATAAGCGATCAGCCTCCACGCAATCAAGCAAGCAACGATGGAGGCGGCAGCTTAACCCCCCCCCCCTACCCTTGCAGTCAGCAGAGGATTCCTATTACCAGCGCAAGGCTCGCATACCCTTCTACTAGTCAGAAATGAACGGCTTTTGTTCTTGCAGGTTTTATGCTCAGCATGCACGGAACGGTGTGCCGGGGTTAAGATCATTGGCCAAGGAAAGCAGCAGGCAGGCCGGCGACGCGGAAACGTACTCATCGATTAAGGAACGATCTTCGAGCCCCGCTTCGGCGGGGCTTTTTCGTGCTCCGGGAGTGTCGGAATAATCCGATGCAATTTAGTATACATTGAGTATACATTGAGTATACATTTTGGAACTTGTAGGCCTTGGCGTAGATAAAGGAAAAGCCCCGCAGCCTTTGCGGCTGTAGGGCTCTGACTCTGTGCCCCCACGGGGGCTCGAACCCCGGACACGCTGATTAAGAGTCAGCTGCTCTAGCCAACTGAGCTATAGGGGCAGGGCACTTTCAAGAGCCAAGTAGATACTATACACGGTTTCAGCAGGGCCGCAACACGGCGCGTCACAGGTCTGCAGAATCCATGCATAGCCTGCTCAGACGATCTTGGGCATGGGCGTGGTCAGGGAAGTGGTCAGATTCACCTGCAGGAGGCCAGCACCCGTATGGGCCTCGACCTTCTTCAGGGTGACTGTGCGCTTGTCCTGGTCGGCCCGGTCATCGTCGGTCATGGTAGCCGGCGATTTGACCGCAACTACAACCAGATCCTCGAGGGAAATGCCAGCCTTGCTGCACAGGTCGGAGGCTGCCTGGAGGCTGTCTGGGAAGCCCTCGCGCTCAATAACCCGATCAGCCGGCACCCCGTAAGCACTCTGGGCGATCCACCGAATCCGATCCGGCACGGACATATCATGCAGGCTGGCTGTATCCATCTGGGCTTTCACGGGTTCCTGCAGGGCCTTGATCAAATCATCCAGCTGAGACTCCAGGGCCTTGCCACCGTCCCGGAAGAGGTTGCCCGCGATAGGCCTGCGGAAGCCCAGGCCGTCGGCGGTCTCCCGCAGGGAATCCACCTGGTCGTCCTCGCCCTCCCAAAGGTTGATCAGAGGGAAGGTGGGGATGCCCAGTCCCTCAAGACGGTGCACGTGGAAGGGATAACGCCAGCTCAGCTTGGGATCGTCCCGCCAGGTGGTGGCACGGGTGACGACCACGGCGGCGGCCGGCCACTGGGCCCCATACTCTCGGGCAGCAATGTCCAGCCACTTCTGGGCGCCGGCATCGGCTCCGTAGCCCGCCTCAACGACGACCACATCATGCCGGGCACAGGCCATCTCCACGGACACCAGGCTGGGGATGCCGATGGAGACGTTGGCGAATGGCCCCCCATGCACGTAGACCGGAGAACCCTCCAGGGTCTGGGTGAAAGCGGGCTTGACCGCATCGGTCAGAATGCCGGTGATACGCCACAGGTCCACAAACTCTCCGAAGGTGACGGGACGGCCATCCAAGGTCCCCGCGACCATGGCGGCCACGCGCCGTTTGATCTCATCCATGCTCCGGGAGAGCACTACGATCTGCATGAGCTCACAGGTGGGCGTCAACACGGTCCGTTCGGGCAGATCGCCCTTGCCGCGGTCCACGGTGATCTGGCGTAGGGACCGCGAAGGCACCTCGCTGACCCTAGGCACCAGGACGGTGTCCAATCGACCCTCGTCCACAGCCTTCTCTGCAAAAGAGACCAGCAGGTTCTGGGCTGATTCAATGGCCGCCATCTCCCCGCACAGGCCCCAATCCACCAGCTCAGGATGGGTCAGGGAGGACTTGCCCCCACCAGAGGCGCCACCCTTGGAACCGGCAGCGGTAATGCCCATGCTGGGCTGACGCAGGACAGCGGCGGCGTCCACTCCCCGGGCGCGCAGGGCGTCGATCAGCGCGATGGTGGTGGTGGTCTTGCCCTCCCCTCGCGAAGCCTTGAGCGGGGTGTCTGCGGTAACAAGCAGCACCCGGCCATGCTTGCGCGGCATATCCGGATGATCCTGCAGATCCTTCAGGTAGCCGAAGGCATCGATCTTGTCAAACAGACCGTATGGCCTGACGTAATCGTCGAAGCCCGTCATGAGGCTCTCCTCCTTTATGATCCTTGTCAATCGGATGGCTCAGTTGTCGGACAGATGGTAGCCATTGCGCATGCCCATGCTGGCCGTGTAGAGCACCTGACTCAGCAGGTCGTCGGTTTCCTTGCGCAGAAGGTCGGCCATGTCCTTGTTAGCAGCCTCCAGCACCTGGCGAACCTCGGGGTTGTCAGTGCCTTTATCGGCACCTTCCAAGCGGGCCACCTGTTCATCTGTGGCGGCAATCATGCGATGACCCTCAGCGCCAACGCCCTGTTGGTAACGTTCGACTGCCGCCAGAGTGCCGGCAAAGGCCGAGTCACACAAGGCGGCGATCAGTCGGTCGGACCAGTAGAGGCTGTCGGTGGAAACCCGGCCCGTAGTGTTGGCCAGATAATCGGGCGTACGATCCACATTTGCATAGAAGGGAACCAGGGCATTGAAGGCGTTGGACCCGTATGAAATCCACTGGATGGCCCGGCAGGATTCAGGCTGGTAGGGGCGCAGCTGAATCAGGGACAGCTGGTCGTTGCGATTGATACCGATGGGGCGGTAAAGCCCCTTGGTGTGCTCGTCGCCGGTCCGCCCATAGGGATCGTAGGGTGTGCCCTGGTAGTGAGAGCTGAGCAAGTATTTGACATCCTCCACGGTAATCAGCCGCTCAGGCTGACGGCACCAGGGGATGTTGTCGCTGGTGGGAGTGTGATCGGCGTCCGGCCCGTCCCAGATCTCGTCATAGGGGTTGAGGAAGCGCTGCATGTACCAGGCCCGAGGCGTGTTGTATACATGGTCCGAGTCGCTGTGGGATCCAAAGGCATCACGCGGGTTGAAGGGCGAAGCTGACTCTACGGACAGATCCAGGTAGTTGTCAGCGATGAACTCCCGCAGGTCGGCCGAGCAAAGGTGGTCGGTCTGGTCTCCGAAGGCGTCGTCCAAATCGAACTCGTCGATGCCCAGCTGGTTGGGCATGGTCACATAGGAATCATCAGGCACGCGCTTGGCTATCCAGTGGTGGCCACCCACGGTTTCCATCCACCAAATCTCGTCCACGTCGCTGAAAGCGATGCCATTCATCTCGTAGGTGCCGTAGCGCTCCAGCAGGGAGCCCAGCCGTTGGACGCCCTCCCGAGCCGAGTGGATATAAGGCAGGACGATGGTGACCAGGTCCTCCTCGCCGATGCCTCCGGGCACTGCGGCCAGATAGTCCTTATCCCCGGGACGGCCCTGGGCAGGAGTGGGCTCAACCAGCGGATCTGCACCCAGAACACGTTCGTTGGTGGTAATGGTCTCGGTGGCTGACATGGCCACATTGGCGCTGTTGACGCCTGCGGCAGCCCAGAGCCCCTGATTGTGCAAAGCATCGGGCACCGAGGTATAGCGCATGGGATCGTCGGGCAGATCTATCTCCAGGTGGCTGATCACACTGTGGTAGTGCCGCGGCTGCTGGTCAGGAGCGACTAATACGAAGCGCTTGGGACGAAACTCTCCGTTGGACGAATCCTCATCCCGTGCGATGATGGTGGATCCGTCGTAACTGGCATTCTTGCCTATCAGAAGCGTGGTGCAGGGCATATAAGCGTCTTCCTTTGTCTGGTCGTGGTCAACTGTCATCACCAGTCCGGAAGTCGGGGGATGCCTTTACACCCGACTGCGTGAGCAGGCAGGGATGACGGCTGTCTGCGCACTTGGGGCATGACCTCACTCTAGTGCTAGACCGCCCCAACCAGATCAGGCATCAGCTGGCAGCCAGGCCTGAGCTGCTGCAGCCACCGGCTGGGCGGAATGGATGGCATGGGCCAGGGCATTGAGCCAGAATCCCTCCTCCAAGCCGGGCAAGGCCTGTTGTGTAGCCCAGACCGACAGCACATAGTCATGAACCCGGTCCGGAGGCGTGGGGCCGTTGTAACGCATAAGCACGGCGGGATCGTCAGCGATCTCCTCCTCCATAACCAGGGGCGAGGCTGCCGAGGTGCGCCCTTGGGGCACACCGGGAATCAGATTAGACAGATTTCTGGAGAAGTCCTCAGGAATCGCCAGCACGGAGCTTCCGGTCCCCTCAGGTTGCAAGGAACGCAAAGCCTCGATGGGCAGGTTGGCCAGAGACCAGTGAATCCAGGGGAAGCCACACACGGGCACGGAATCAGGATCCACCAGCATCCAGTGCAGGTATCGAGCCCCTTGGGGCACATCCTCGAGCCGGAAGGGGAAGGAGACTACAGGACGTCCCTTGCGGGTAAGGGACTGAGGGGCGCGCTTGGCGTACCGATCGGGAATAGTGCCGAAATCAGTGATAATCCTCATGATTCGATTCTCGCCCGCCCAGCCGACGAGGTCAAGTTCTTCCGTGAAACCGGCCGCAAACAGCACCCCGCACGATAAATTCCACTACCCTGCGCAAAAAGTGCAAGAGCCGCCCGGATCCTTCCACATGGAAACGATCCGGGCGGCTCTAAATCGGACTAGGAGAAAGGAATCAGCAATACCTCTCTCCCGGCGCTTATACGGCGCTTGTACACGCCTATTCGGCCTTTGCGGCCTTGGCCTGTGCACGAGCGGCCTTGGCGGCTGCACGAGCCTGAGCCTTGGCCTCCTTCTCTTCAGCCTCGACGCTGGCGATGAACTCAGCATGCTTGGCGGCAGGCAACCATCCGGTGTTGACCACCTTGACCTGCCAGACCCAGGCCAGGGCGAAGATCACCACTGCCAGAATCACCAGGACCACGGCCCCAACGGGGATGCCCAGCTGGGACAGCTTGCCAACCACAGTGCCGTACCAGGCAAAGTCGGCATCGCCGAAGGTGGCGTTGGACAGGCCGAAGCTGCCCAGAACCGTCATCAGGATGGCCGGTAGGAAGGTGATCAGCAGACCATTGATGAAGCCGCCGACCACAGCCCCGATGCGGCCGCCGGTCGCGTTGCCAAAGACACCGGCACCGCCGCCATCGAAGAAGTGGGGCACCATGCCCGGCAGAATCAGGGCCAGACCCCAGACGGGCCCGAGCCAGACGGCGATGATGACCAGAGCCACCAGACCGCCGGCAAAGGAGGCCAGGAAGCCAATCAGGGATGCATTGGCACCGTATGGGAAGACGATGGGGATGTCCAGAGCGGGACGGGCGCCGGGGACTACCTTGTTGGCGATGCCCTGGAAGGCAGGCACCAGCTCACCCAGGATGATACGGACGCCGTAGAGGATGATGCTCACGCCGATACCGAACTGCAGGGCCTGGGCGAAGGCGGCCATGAAGAAGGATCCCCAGTTGGCCGGATGGGAGGGGAAGACGGCGAAGGCGGCCTTGGCCGGCACCACAAAGGCGGTCCAGACGGCGAAGACCAGGTAGAGGACGACCATGAGCAGGGTGGTGGAAACCATGGAATCACGCAGGAAGCTCAGCCCTTTGGGGAAGTCGATATCCTCGGTGGAGCGCGACTTCTTGCCCACGGCGCTGCCAACCGCGCCCGAAACCACGTAGCCCAAGGTGTTGAAGTGGCCGATGGACAGCTTGTCGCTGCCCGTCACCCGGTTCATGTACGGCTGGGCGAAAGCGGGCATGGCCACCATGATCACGCCCATGAGCAGGGAGCCAATCAGCACGATGAGCAGGTTGTTGCCCTTGCCGAACCCGATCGAAAGAACCAGGGCCAGCAGGGTTGACATGAAGACCATATGGTGGCCGGTCAGGAAGACGTACTTGAGCGGGGTGAACCGTGCCAGCAGGATCATGACGATGAAGCTGAGCACGATGATGTAGGCGGAGGCTGCACCGAACTGGCTGGAGGCCTGGGCCACGATCACCTCGTTGGTGGGGACGACCCCGTGGGCGCCAGTGGCCTTGAAGACCAGCTTGCCGAAGGGATCCAAGGCGTTGGTCACCACGGTGGCGCCGGCACCCAGAATCAGATAGCCCATGGCCGCCTTGAGGGCGCCCGAAATGACCTGGCCTGCGCTCCGTTTCAGGGCGATCAAACCGATGGCCGCCACAATGCCAATCAGATAGGCGGGCACATTCAGAATCTCCTGGCTGATGAAGTTCAGCACCGCAAGGAAGACATTCATTGTTTGTCCTTACTATTTCTCTCTTGTTGTCAAGTTAAAGAGCGGGTATCCCATCGGCCTGGCGATGATGAATGTCCGCCGGACTCATCAGTCGGCGTACTGCTCCAGGATGCCCTTGATCTCGTCCTTGTCCATGAAGTTCTGGACGGTCTCGACCGGAGTGGTGGTCCCCTCCAGCTCGGGCGCCAGCTGAGGCGAAGTCAGCACCAGGTCGTTCATGTTGGCCGTGCCCTTGGCGCTGCCCGCGTCGGAGGTGGTCACAGTCACATCCATGCCCAGCTCCGATGCCACCTGCTCGACGTTGACCTTGAGCAGAACCGAAGTGCCGATGCCGTTGCCACATACACAGAGAATATCCATGAGTTGCTCCTTTGTTCCTTGTTTGTTCCTACTACTTCTTGCGTTTGCCATGCTGGGATCCGCAAAAGCGGGTCTCGTTCACGATTCGAGAATGGCGCGAACTTCGTCAGGTGTGCCGGCCTTGGCCAGCTGCTCGGTCTTCTTCGCGTCGGTCAGAGCACCGGCGATGGCGGACATCACCTGCAGGTGCTCCTGCTCATCCCGCCCGGCCAGACCAATCACCAGTGAGACCGGATCATTGGCCTTGTTGCCGAACTCAACAGGTGTGGACAGCCTTACCCAGCTCAGGCCGGTTCCCAGGACCGCTTCGCTGGGCCGGGAATGAGCCAGAGCCAAACCGGGGGCGATGACGATGTAGGGACCCATCTTCTCGACGGTCTCGATCATCTGGTCCGTGTAGGCATCTGTGGTGAACCCGGATGCCACCAGCCTGTCGCCCGCCTTGCGGATGGCATCCCGCCAGTCAGATGCCGGTACATCCAGGGCGAAGGATGTGTCGGGAAGGAAGGCTTGGAAATCCGTCATGTCTGCTCCTTGCTCGTGCTGTTTGACTTGATCGACTGCACCGGATCCGATGGATTTACACAAATCCGGCCGGCTGCTCACCAACCCTGGGGATGGTAGAACTCTCCGTCCAGAGCCTTGGCGGCGAGCGCCTTGGCTTCATCCATGGTGTGCTTGGCCAGTTCGGCGCGAACGTCATCCAGGGCGACCGGAGTCATGGACAGGCTGGTCACGCCGATGCCGGCCAAAACCACGGCCAGGTCAGGATCGGCAGCCGCCTCGCCGCAGACTCCGACAGGCATATTATTGGCCTGACCGGCATCAGCGATGAGCTTGATGGCCCTGAGGACGGCAGGATGCCAGGCGGTCTGGTAGGAGGCGACCGAACCCAAGGTGCGATCGGCGGCCAGCGTGTACTGGGTCAGATCGTTGGTGCCGATGCTGACGAAATCGGCCACCTTGGCCACCTTGTCGGCCATCAGTGCAATCGAAGGAACTTCGGCCATGACACCCACGCGCTTGAGCCCCTTGCTCTTGCCCAAACGGACGAAATAGTCAGCCTCGTGTTCGTCGGCGACCATTGGCGCCATGACCCATAGGTCGGCATTGGTCTCGGCATCGGCCCGGGCAAGGGCCTCCAGCTGATCCTCCAGAACCTGGCTGTGGACCTTGAGCGTGCGCAGACCACGCAACCCCAGGGCAGGATTAGGCTCGTCGGCCTGCGTCAGGAAGGGCAACGGCTTGTCAGCACCGGCATCCAACAGGCGGATGACCACCTTGCGGCCAGGGAAGCGTTCAAGAAGAGCGCGGTAAGCCTCGGCCTGCTCCTCGACGCCGGGCGCCTGCTCGTTGCCCAGGAAGAGGAACTCCGAGCGGAAGAGTCCAACCCCCTCCGCTCCATACTCCAGGGCAGGATCGGCATCCGCAGGCTTGCCGACATTGGCCAGGAGGGGAATCCTTGTTCCGTCCTTGAGCTGGCCTGGGCGGCCCCGCAAAGCCTTGGCCTGATCCGCTTCGCGACGGGCCTGCTCAGCTTTCTCAATCTGTTCCTGGGTCGGATCGGCCGTCACCTTGCCGGCAGCAGCATCGACGATGACCGTTTGTCCGTCGGACAGCCCAGCTGCGTCCTGAGCGCCCACGACGGCGACGATCCCCCTGGACCGGGCCAGGATGGCGGTATGGCTGGTCGGACCGCCCTCAATGGTGACAATGGCCAGAACCTTGGTCATGTCCAAGCTGGAGGTGTCGGCCGGAGACAGGTCAGGGGCGACCAGGACGAATGGCTTGTCGCTTTCCGGCACGCCCGGTGCCGGGACACCGAGCAGATGGGCGATGACACGCTGGCCAACATCATGCAGATCGTTGGCACGCTCCCCCATGTAGCCGCCGATAGCCTGAAGCTTTCCCTCGAAGTCGGCAAAGGCCTCATAGACGGAACGCTCGGCGGTCTTGCCACCGTCAAGCAGAGATCGAATCGAGGTCTTCAGAGCCGGGTCCTGGGCCATCTGGGCCAAGGCTGTCAGAATCGGAGCAGCGTCCTTGGCCCCCTGCCCGTCTTGGGCGGCCTTGGCGCGCGCAAGCAAGTCCTTGTTGACCGCTGTCAGAGCGGATTCGACCCTGCCGAATTCAGCATCCGCCGTGAGGTTCTCAGGCCTCGCCTCATCGCCGGGTACATCCAGTCCGGCCGCCATATGGATAACCGGGCCAACGGCAACGCCGCGGCCAATGCCTACGCCTTGGATCTCCATGTCGCACTCCTTAGTGCCTGCCCACTGCACGTGAGCCGCCCCTGAGGCGAGCCGAACAACGACAGTGGAAACGTTCTTCATGCAACGATGTTCAGTATACACATATTCATTCGTTTTTCAACGGTAATCGTTTTCTGTAATTTCCCTTCTGCAGTGGTAGGATATCCAGCGTATCCACCACTAGGCATGCCGGTTCGACAAGATCGGCCATATATTCAGGAGAGATGATCACCATGGCAACAGCGCAACGTTCCACTGTCATCACCGACCCGGTGGGCATTCATGCCAGGCCCGCTTCGGAATTCTCGCAGGCCGCCGCATCCAGCGGTTGCAAGGTCACCATAGCCAAGGGCGAGGGCAATCCCGTAGACGCCGGCAGCATTCTGATGGTCATGAGCCTGGGCATCGCTAAGGGCGACAAGGTCACTGTGACTGTCGAGGGCGACGAAGCCGAGTCCGTAGCCGACTCCCTGGTCACTAAGCTGACCCAGGCCGAGTGACCCGCCGCTAGCTGTAGCCGACATCGACGGAAAGAGCCTTCGAGGGAAACGATGGGACACACGGCGGACAATAAGCCTTCCATTGCCAACGTCGCAGCCCTGGCTGGAGTTTCGACGGCGACCGTGTCCCGCGTCCTTTCCGGCCATAGACGCAAGAACGACGACATCAGCCGCAGGGTCAGAGCTGCTGCCGAAAAGCTCAACTACTCGGCCAATTTTGCTGCCAGCACCCTCCGATCAGACCGCAGCAGAACCATAGGACTGATCCTGTGCGGCACATCCACGGGCATAGACGGGTCCATCCTGGATCTGCTCAGCAGGAGACTGACAGAACAGGGTCGCTACCTGCTGGTCATATCCGTCAGGGGCGACCAGGAGCGAGAGGCGGCCATCAGATCCATGGCAGCCCGACAAGTCGAAGGAATCATCATCGTTCCTTCGCTGGACGACGATCCGGTCGGTATGCCCGTCGACCTGCCGTCCGGACTGCCCATCGTCCAGGTCGGTGGCAGACCGCTCTCCTACCACACCAGCTGGGTCGGCATGGACCAGGCGGCTTCCATGCGGCTGATCATCGCCCACCTGGCCGAGCAGAACGCGCATTCGGTGGCCTATCTAAGCCGTGAACTGAACACCAGTGCGGCCACTGAGCTCTTCACGACCTTCTCCACTCTGACCAACACCCTAGGGATGACGCCTCAGCCGGACTGGATCCAGTTTGGCCCCTGCAGCATGCGCCGCGGCCATGATGCCGTCATGACCATGCTCGCTGAGGGAAACGACCGTCCCGATGCCATCATCTGCGGGGACGACTCACTGGCCCTGGGCGCTCTGATGGCCTGTGACCAACTGGGCTTCCAGGTTCCCGACCAAGTCAAGGTGGCTGCCTTCGTGGACAGCCCAGCCTGTCTGATCAGCAGTCCGACCTTGACCGCAGTCAAGGCTCCCCTGAACGGCATTGTCCAGGAGGCACTGCGGCTGGTCGACGCCAAGGGACAGTCCATTCTGCCCTCTCACGTGGCTCTGCCGCCAGCGCTGGAGTGCAGGGAATCGACCTGGTCGCCAAGAATTGGCAGCAGCGACATGACCTCACCGGGCACTTTCGCCTGATAGCAGTTAAGTCCGTACTCAGACCAGCAGGGTGCAGAAGAGCGCCTCGAAGACCAAGAGCGGCGAACCGTTGGCAGCCAGCCTCCTGCGAGCTCGGGCAATCAGCTGAATACGGTCAATGGCCCCCTGTCTGGAGAGTCTGACGGACAAATCAGCAATAGCCGCCCGATTTTCCAAATTGACCAAGCCAGCCTTCTCTTCGGCGCCGTTCTGCAGGACACCCACATCCCGGTAAACGCTGGCCAGGGTACTCAGGTTGCGGTCCAGCACGTCCCGGGTCAGTCTGGTAACCCGTCGGCGGACCTGATCCTTGCCCCCCAATGCATGGTAGGCTCCACGCAACTGCCGGGGAATGCGTTCCTTGTCTCTGAGACCGTTGATCTGCCGAAACTCCCGCTCGTCCCTGGCCACCTCATCGTCCACGGTGGCGGTGGCTTGATCCCGGGCGGCATCAACCACCCGGCCAGCCAGAATCACAGCATCCGAAGCTCGCCGCAGCCCCAGCAGACCCACCACCAGCTCATCACGGTCAGCCAGGACCTGATCCCTGGTGGCGTAGAGACGAGCGATGCCGATGTGTCCCTGAGCCAGACGAGCGGCCTTGGCGGCCAGAGGCCGGTCCACCCCCACCTGATCAGTCAGGAAATCCGCCACTGCGGTGTTGGATGGCACCGCTAGGTTGAGCACCCTCGTCCGTGAGCGGATGGTGGGCAGCACATCCTGGGCGTTGGGTGCGCACAGAAGCCAGATGGTGTGCTCGGCCGGCTCCTCGATCTCCTTGAGCAACACATTGGTGGTCCGCTCCAGCATCCGGTCCACGTCCTCGATGATGATGACCCGCCAACGAGAGGTTGAGGGCATCTGCTCCGAGGTCATGATCAGATCCCTGACCTCGTTGATACCGATGGTGACCTTGTTGGTTGACAGTATGGTCACATCCGGATGGGTCCCGGCCAAGACCTGCTGAGTGACGCGTGTGGGCTGATCGCTCAATCCCTGGTCAGGACTGATCAGGGCCGCCGCAAAAGCTCGGGCCAGATTGGACCGCCCTGATCCTGGAGGACCACAAATCAGCCAGGATTGCGCAACCTCGTCATGACCCTGCGTCTGAGCGGCCACCGTCCGCTTGAGCAAATCTACCGTGGGCTGCTGACCCACAATGGCATCCCAGACGCTCATCGGGTCTTCCGCAAGAGCCGGGACCGGAGCAGCCCGCGAGCGCGGGAACCCACAGGAACCGAATCGTCGTCAGCATCCCCGCCGGCTGTTCCCGCCTCCATGGACTGGTCGTCCTGATCAGACGTATCCGCAGACTCAGTCCAATCCGTCTCGGTAGCCTGCTCATCGTCCTCATATCCTGCAGCCGATTCATCCTTGTCGGCATCGTCCTGAGCACCAGTGTCATCATTCTCATCATCGACATCCGGAAGATCATCGTCGACCTGCGGCAGATCTGGCATGCGCCCTTCGACTAACTTGTCCAAATCGTCTTGAATGATCTGCCAGACCTGCTCGATGGACTGGGTGGCGTCGATAACCAGGAACCGATCGGGTTCCCTCTGCGCCAGTTGCAGGAATGCCTGACGCACATGCTGCTGAAAGTCGTCGCCAGCCGATTCCAGCCGATCGGGCTCATGATCCAGACGCGACTTGGACTGTGACGGATCCGCGTCCAGCAGGTAGGTGCGCTTGGGCAGAAGGTCCTGACTGGCCCACAGACTCAGTCGACGAATCACATCCACTGACAGATCACGGCCTCCGGCCTGATAAGCCAATGAGGAATCCAAGTAACGGTCGCAGAGCACAATGTCTCCGCGTTCCAGAGCCGGACGCACCACCTGGGCTACATGCTCAGCCCGGTCCGCCGCATAGAGCAGGGCCTCGGTCCTGGGGGCAAGATCGTCGGAGGCGTCAACCACATCGGTACCTCCGGTCACGGCAACCGAGGGGAAGGCGGCCAATCCATGCAGAACGAGTTCCCGTATGGTCAATCCGACGGGGGTGCCGCCTGGCTCGCGGGTGACCAGAGATCGCAAGCCACGCTCCTGCAGATAGTTGTGTGCTTGTTGGACCTGGGTGGTTTTGCCTACACCATCCACGCCCTCGAAGGAAATGAACAAACCATCGCTCATGCCTGACGCTCCGTAGTTTTGGAAGTCTTGGAAGTCTTTGTCTTCTTTGTGGTTTTGCGAGCGCGGGTAGCCGACTTGCCAGCCGTAGTTTTGCTGGACGCCGACTTTCGTGCAGTCGACTTGCGGGTGGTCCTGCCACGCCTCTTGGTGGGTCCGGCCGCGCGCTTCTCTGCCAGTAGACGGAAGGCCACCTCCGGCTCGATGGACTGGGCCGTGTACTGCTTGGGCAGGGTCCTGTTGGTCTGCCCGTCGGTAATGTAGACACCGTAGAACCCATCCTTGATGGTGACGGGTTTGCCGCTGTCAGGGTCCGTACCCAGCTCACGGAGAGGAGGCTTGGCAGCGCTCCGGGAACGTCGTCCGTACTTAGGCTGGTCGAAGAGGACCTTGGCCCCGGCCTGGTCGATAGTAAAAATCTGCCCCTCGTCGGTCAGCGAACGCGTCTCGGTGCCACCGTCGGCCTTAGTGGCCGTCAGATAGGGGCCGTAACGGCCGTTGCTGGCCGTGACGGTGGCTTGGCTGGTTTCTCCCGTCTTGGCATCGGTCAGTTCGATGCTGCCCACCGTCCTAGGCAGGCTGAGCAGCTTCAGAGCATCCTCCAGGGTGACCGTGTCTGGATCCATGGTCTTGAATAGCGAGGCCATCTTGGGCTTAGGACCAGTCTGCTTGGCCGTCCGTGCAGTCTTGCCAGTCGGCTTTTTCTGCTCTGCTGCTTCCTCTTCAGGGCTGATCAGAGCCACATAGGGACCGAATCTACCTTTGCGCACCTCGACCCGACCGCCGGTCTGCGGATCCTTTCCCAGCTGACGGGGACCGCCGGCATTTGCGGCAATCAGCTCATGACCCGCCGCCACTGTCAGCTCATCCGGAGCCATGGTGGGCGGCAACGAGGCTCGCTTGGGGTTTCCGTCGGCATCCAGGTCGGCCGTATCCTCAAGATAGGGACCGTAGCGACCGACCCTCACCTGCAGGCCATCACCGATCTCGATGGTATTGATTTTGCGGGCGTCGATGTCCCCTAGCTGGGCCACCTGCTCCTGTAGGCCCTGATGGGCCTGGTCAGCGTTTTGGGCAGCGCCCGGGCCCGAACCGAAGTAGAACCGGGTCAGCCAGTCCTTGCCTCGTTCCTTGCCATGGGCGATCATATCCAGGCCGTTCTCCATCTGCGCCGTGAACTGGTAATCCACGTACTTGGGGAAATTGGTCTCCAACAATCTGACTACCGAAAAGGCCAACCAGGAGGGAATCAGTGCACGGCCACGCTCGTAGACGTATCCTCGGTCGATGATGGTCGAAATGATGCTGGCATAAGTGGAAGGCCTGCCAATCTCCTTGGCCTCCAGGGTTTTGACCAGAGAGGCCTCAGTGTAACGTGCAGGTGGTTGGGTCTCATGGCCCTCGGGATCGACAGAGGCAGCACGAAGCACGTCACCCTGCTGGACCGGAGGCAGGGAAGAGTCCTCATCGTTCTGCTCAGAGCCTGCACCGCCACCCATGGCCTTGAGGAACCCGGGGAACTTGATGACAGTACCTGAAGCCTGGAAGAGGGCCATACCCTCCTTGCCAGCCTGCGCCGACAGGTGGATAGTGGCTGTGGACCCGGTGGCGTCGGCCATCTGCGAAGCCAGGGTGCGCCGCCAGATCAGGGTGTAGAGCTTGAGCTGGTCAGGGGCCAGACGGTCGGCAAGATCCTGAGGCCTGTGGAAGGTGGAACCGGCGGGCCGAATGCACTCGTGGGCCTCCTGGGCGCCAGCAGTCTTGGTCACATACTGTTTGGACTCGGCCGAAAGGTATTCGGCCCCATACTCACGCTCAACCCCCTTGCGGGCAGCAGCGATGGCCTCCTGGGAGAGAGTGACCGAATCGGTACGCATGTAGGTGATGAACCCGTTCTCATAGAGCCCCTGGGCAGCCCGCATGGTGGCTCGTGAACTCATACCTAACCGATTGCCGGCCGTCTGCTGCAGGGTAGACGTGGTGAAGGGGGGCTGGGGACGCCGACGGTAAGGCTTGGTCTCCATACCCGTCACTGTGAAGTCCTGATCCTTCAGCGTCTCAGCCAGGTTTCGGGCATGCTGCTCATCCAGCTGCAGGACCTGCTCCTTGGCGGCCGCTTCCGTCAGCTGACCCTTGGAGGTGAAGTCCTTGGAAACCGCCAGCCTCTGCTTTCCCAGGCTAATCATCCGCGCCTGAAAACCACCTGGTGACGCCGATTCCCCGGCATCCTCCTGCACCAGACGCGCCAGCAGATCCCAGTAGGAGGCCTTGACGAAGGCCATGCGCTCACGCTCGCGCTCCACAATCAGCCGAGTCGCCACAGACTGCACACGCCCTGCGCTCAGTCCCGGACCCACCTTGCGCCAGAGCACCGGTGAAAGCTCGTAGCCATAGAGGCGATCCAGCACCCTGCGGGTCTCCTGGGCATCGACCATGTGGGCATCCACGTCCCTGGTGTGCTTGAGCGAATTCTTGATGGCCTCTGGGGTGATCTCGTGAAAGACCATGCGCTTTACCGGAACCTTGGGTTTAAGGGTCTGGACCAGATGCCAGGCGATGGCCTCCCCCTCCCGATCCTCATCAGTGGCCAGATAAAGCTCGTCGGCGTTCTTCAGCGCCTTCTTGAGCTCGGAGACCGTGTGTTTCTTTTTATCGTCCACGATGTAGTAGGGCTTGAAGCCATCATTCACGTCTACGCCGAACTTGCCGTAGGCCTTCTTCTGGGAGGCCGGGATCTGCGATGGTTGGGCCAGGTCGCGGATATGGCCCACCGAGGCCATGACCGTGTAGCCCTTGCCCAGGTACCCGCCGATCTTCTTTGCCTTGGTTGGCGACTCAACAATGACGAGCTTATTGCCGGATGCCATGGCCTCTCCTTATATTGTTGTCTTTCGCACGCCATCTTACTCACGGGGTTCCGTAACCATGCAAATCAAGGGGTCATGTGCACGGGCGTGGATCCCTAGGCCCGATGGTGGATGAATCAGAGACGTTCAGTACGCCCAGAGTTTGACCTCAGTCATTTTTAGGCGGAGCCGGGGGCCGACCGACAAGGCCCATCCTGGTCAGAGGCGAGGCCGTAATCTGCCTCATCGCTAGAACCAGACCCAGGGTCAGAGACAGAACCGAGGCCATCAGTATGACCGCTGAGCAGTGAACCCCATAGGCCGTCCACCGGGCACCGATCTCCAGACCAGGGCTGACCTGCCAGATGACATAGCAGGCGTAAATAATCCCTAGGAACCCAGCTACCAGCATCATCGTGGAGACGATCTGAATCGAAGCCGAGGACATTCTGGTCCCAGGAACATCCATACCGGTCCCCCGAGTGGCAGCCAGTGCAATAAGGCAGAGACCGGTAGGAATGAGAATGCCCATGACCACGTCTGAAGGGCGATGCCACCCACCCTGCACCAGCGAGCAGCCCACGGACAGGTCAAAGGCGAATCCCACCAAGGCAACAAAGGCCCTCCAAACCCGGGGCACCACACAGAGCAGGGCCAGGACCACTGCCAGAGCGAGGATGGTGTGTCCCGAGGGGGCTGAATTGGCAGCGGAAGCCTGAACGTGGATCAGCACAGGGCGAGGCAGGTAACGTTTGAGAATGCGTGCCGCCCCGTAGACCACCAGTGCATAAACAGCAACCTGGCCAAGCAGCCACCACCGGCGTCGCACTAGAACCACCACCAGGGCGACAAGGCCCAGCACTACGCAGATCGCCACAGTCACAAAAGGAATGGTGAACAGTCCCAGATAAGCCTTGACAAGTGGCGCCTGGTCAAGGAAGCCACGGAAGTTGGTCAGGGCCATGTCGTCATAGGTCTGCCCGGGAACAGTCCAGACGGCCGCCCACCAGACCAAAGCCGCCAGACCCAGGCAGGCCAGGCCTGCGACCAGGCACAAAACCAAGGCTGAGATCCGGGGGCGAGACATCAAGGGATCCCGGTCAACATGACTGCTGGCCGCTTCGGTCTGCTCATTCGGGTCCCGGTACCAGGCTTGCCGTACTTCGCCCTGCTTGCGCTTGTTGGTCATACCTCTAGACTCTATCCAACCCCTGGGTCGACATCCGACACCCCGTCCGACGAATGCGCTCCCTTCACGACTCCAACCGGTTCAGTCAGGGCGAATATGGAAAACTCCCACGCACCCGCCAGAGGCCACTTACCCTTGCTGCATTCCTGCCCTGGGGGGATTGGGTGACATAACGCCACGTGAGAGCAAGTCACCATGATAGCAGACAGGCTCCACTTGTCCACTGACAAGCGCCGACCCATCGACACCAGGTGCGTATTCAGTCGATATTGCTGCCCGCCGCTTCCCTGACCAGACCTGTCCGCTAGCATGTAGGCAACAGGATCGCCGTACTCCAGCGGTTGATCACGGATCGAGCCGGACCCTGGCGGTAGACAGTAGAGAGCCCGGCATCACAGCGACAAGGGATGGATGGCTGAAGACGAATGGCTGACATGGATGCTGATTTGGTGATTGTGGGCGCTGGCTTGTTCGGTCTGACCGTGGCCCAGCAGGCGGTCGAGCACAGCGGGGCCCGGGTACGGATCATCGACGTGCGCGACCACATCGGGGGCAATGCTTACTCCTATATGGACGAGGAGACCGGGGCCGAAATCCACAAGTATGGGGCCCACCTCTTCCACACCTCCAATCGCAAGGTCTGGGAGTACGTCAATCGCTTCACCGAATTCACCGACTACACCCACCGGGTCTACACCACCCACAAGGGCGAGGTCTACCCCCTGCCCATCAACCTGGGCACCATCAACCAGTTCTTCCACGCCCACTACACGCCCCAGCAGGCCCGTGAACTGATCCGCGAACAGGCTGGCGAACTGGCCGGGACCGACCCGGGCAACCTGAACGACCAGGGCATCTCCCTGATTGGCCGGCCTCTGTATGAGGCCTTCATCAAGAACTACACGGCCAAGCAGTGGCAGACCGACCCCTCTCAGTTGCCGGCTTCGATCATCAAACGGCTCCCGGTGCGATTCAATTACGACAACCACTACTTCAAAGACACCTGGGAGGGCCTGCCCAAGGACGGTTACACTGCCTGGTTCGAGAGGATGATTGACGACCCGCGCATCCAGGTGAGTCTGAAGACCGACTTCTTCGACAACTCCCAGCCCTGGAACCGGGATGCTTTGGCGGGCCAGGTCCCCGTGGTCTACACCGGCCCGGTTGACCGCTACTTCGACTACCGTCTGGGCGAGCTCAAGTGGCGGACCGTGGACTTCAAGGAGCGCCGCTACGACGAAGACGACCACTTCGGCTGCCCGGTCATGAACTTCTCCGATCCTGACGTCCCCTACACCCGTGCCATCGAGTTCAAGAACTTCAACCCTGAGCGTTACGACCAGCAGAACCATGAGCGCACCGTGGTCTGGGAGGAGTACAGCCGCTTCGCCGGCAAGGGCGACGAACCCTACTACCCCATCAATACAGGCGACGACCGGGCCCTCTATACCCAGTACAAGCAGCTGGCAGCCCAACAGCCGAAGGTCGTCTTCGGCGGTCGCCTGGGCACCTATGCCTACTACGACATGCACCAGGTCATCAACTCGGCCCTGGACGCCTGGGACAAGCGAATCGCCCCCCTGGTAGGCCACGCCAAGGACTGAAACCGGAACCTGATTCCTAACGCCTTTCCAAGGTAATCCTTAAAGGGTGCATGAGACTGAAGTTCCCAGCATCAGGCGAAGTTAGCTAATCCGAACTGCTATTTCAATCCGAATACGAGAAGGCCGGCCACTCACGAAAGCGGCCGGCCTTTTTAGACCAAGCATCTGCCATTCATACCTCCGGGACACCCTTCGAAGAGGCGCCTCAGAAATCAAACAGGCAGGATCTGCAGGCTCAGGCGTGCCAGACGTCCTTGCCGTTCTCCTTGGCAGCCTTGACATCGGCATCCAGGGCGCTCTCGTCGCCCTCCACCTTGCCGGCGATATAATCCTCGACCAGCTGGCGGGCCTCGTTGTCCTCATGCTGGACAGCAGGGGACTTCATGAAGTAGGAGCTGGGTGCCAGCACCGGGCCGGCCAGGTGGCGGTCCAGGGCAATCTTGGCGGCGCGCAGGGCATCGATGACGATGCCAGCCGAGTTGGGCGAATCCCAGACCTCCAGCTTGTACTCCAGATTCAGAGGCACATCACCGAAGGTGGTGCCTTCCAGACGCACGAAGGCGAACTTGCGGTCATCCAGCCAGGCCACATAGTCGGAAGGACCGATGTGGACGTTGTGGGGGTCCATGTCGTGAGGAACGATGGAGGTGACTGCACGGGTCTTGGAAACCTTCTTGGACTCCAGACGAGTGCGCTGCAGCATGTTCATGAAGTCCATGTTGCCACCCACGTTCAGCTGGTAGGTGCGGTCCAGACGCACGCCGCGATCCTCGAAGAGGCGGGCCATGACCCTGTGGGTAATGGTGGCGCCCACCTGGCTCTTGATGTCGTCACCCACGATGGGCAGGCCGGCATCGCGGAACTTCTGAGCCCACTCGGGGTCGGAGGCGATGAAGACGGGCAGGCAGTTGACGAAGGCGCAACCGGCCTCGATGGCGGCGGTGGCGTAGGCCTTGTCGGCCTGCTCAGAGCCAACGGGCAGGTAGGAGACCAGCACATCGACCTTCTTGTCGCGCAGGACCTGGGCCACATCCACAGGCTCGGCATCCGACTCGGTGATCATCTTCTTGTAGTACTCACCCAGCCCGTCACCAGTCGGCCCGCGCAGGACTTCCACGCCCTTGTTGGGGACATCGCAGAACTTGTAGGTGTTGTTTTGCGAGGCGAAGATGGCCTCGCTCAGGTCCTTGCCGACCTTAAGTGAATCCACATCGAAGGCGGTCACGAACTCCACGTCACGAATGCGGTAGCCACCGAAATTGGCGTGCATGATGCCAGGGATCTTGTCATCATCCTTGGCGTCCTTGTAATACTCGACTCCCTGTACCAGCGAGGAAGCGCAGTTGCCCACGCCCGCTATAGCTACACGGATGCTCATACAAACTCCTCTGATTTACTGAGTTATTCCAACCTAAGCATACCTTCTCCAGGTAGATAGCATGATGGAATGGGCCTCATATGCGCGCCCGCCGACAGTACAGACCTCCAAGGATGGCGCAAACGTACGAAAATGATGAACGTTCAGCCTTAGGTCGAACAGTTTTCAGCCCTGCCGGATAGCGTGGTTGGCATGGCCAATCAGACTCGTTCAGTCAGTTCGACCTCGCCCACCCGCAGGGTCCGGTCCGGGTCACGCGGTGGCAGCAATCGCGCCGACAGACTCACCTCGCGACATGCCGACCGCAATCCCCGGGGCGGCGGACCTCGTCGCAGGCGGCGCCGCAAGTCGCATCGTCTGCTCAAGTGGACCCTGGGTCTGCTGGGACTGGTGCTTGTTGTCGGGGCAGCAGCTTTCGCCTACCTATACCTGACTACTGAGATCATCCCGCCGGAGAAGCAGGCCCTGGCACAAAAGACCACGGTCTACTATGCTGACGGCTCCACCCCTATCGGCACTTACGCCGACCAGAACCGGGAGATCATCGACTGCGCAGTCCTGCCCAAGTATGTAGGAAACGCGGTCGTCTCCTCAGAGAACCGCTCCTTCTATAAGGATAACGGCATCGACCTCAAGGGCATCGGCCGGGCCCTGCTCAACAACGTGACCAAGGGCACCCGGCAGGGCGGATCAACCATCACCCAGCAGTACGCCGAGCGCTACTATCTGGGTGAGACCACCACCTACAAAGGCAAGCTGCGCGAGGCCATCCTCTCTTTGAAGATCTCCAGGACCGAGAGCAAGGAAACAGTCCTGTGCAACTATATGAACACCATCTACTTCGGCCGCGGAGCCTACGGGATCCAGGCCGCCGCGCAGAACTACTTTGGCAAGGACGCCAAGGATCTGACCATGCCCGAGTCGGCCATGCTGGCCGGCATCATCCCCGCCCCGGCCTCCTGGGATCCGGCTATTAACCCCAAGCAGGCCGAGTCGCGCTTCCACCGGGTGCTGGGCATCATGGAGGAGGATCACTACATCAGCCACAAGGACCGGGTCGGCGCCCAGATGCCCCAGACCATCAAGTACTCGCCGCAGAACGTCTATCAGGGGCCCAACGGCTACCTGCTGCGCATGGTCCGCAATGAGCTGTCTACCGGCAAAAAGGCCCCCTTTACCGCGGACGACCTGGATACTGGCGGCTACCGAATCATCACCACCATCCAAAAGGACAAGCAGGATCTGATGTTCCAGGTGGCAAGTCCGTCCACAGGCAACAAGCGTCAGCCACCCACCCTGCAGACCGGTGGGCTCTCGGTCGATCCCAAGACCGGGGCCATCATCTCCCTGTATGCCGGTGACGACTACCTGACCCACCCGCTCAACAACGTGGATCAGGCGACCTACCAGGTGGGTTCGACCATGAAGGCCTACACGCTTCTGGCCGCCATCCAGGATGGAGTCAACCTGAACACAGTCTTCAACGGCAATTCGCCGCGCACCTTCTCCAGCGTGGGCAAGTCCGTCGCCAACGACGGAAACGTCAGCTACGGATACATCAATCTCTATTCGGCCTTCGCCAGATCGGTCAACACGGTCTTCATGGACCTGGGCGAACACGTGACCTCACAAAAAATCGCCCAGGTGGCCCACACTGCTGGCATCACCGGCAAAATCGACGACACGACCACCTTCGACACCCTGGGCCTGGATGCCCTCTCGGTCTATGACGTGACACAGGGGTATGCCACGCTGGCCAATGGCGGCAAGCGGCCCAAGCTGCATCTGGTGGCACAGGTCAAGGATGCCAAGGATCAGGAGCTCTACACGGCCGCGATCCAGTCGGATCAGGTCTTCAATGCCGACCAGGTGGCCCTGCTACAGAAAGCCATGAGCACCACAGTTCAATACGGCACCGCCACCTATGCGCGTTCCCTAGGCAGGCCCATCGCCAGCAAGACAGGCACGGCCAACGACCAGACAGCCATCTCCTTCATCGGATTCACCCCCTCGGTTCTGACCACCTTCGCTGTCTGGAACCAAGGACAGGACGGCAGTGCACTCAAGGTGCCCGAGGTCTATCAGAATGAGTTTTTACCGGTCCCGCTGTTCACCCAGTACATGAAGTCCGCCTTGGGCGACAGCCCAGTTGAGCGCTTCCCTGCGGCCGAAGACCATGGCAAGATCGGCGGCCCGGATGGCAGCTGGGGCACCGGATATAGACGGAGCTACTCCTATACGCCCAGGCGCAGCTACAACTATGAATATGTGCCTCAGCGACGCACCCAACAGCAGACAACTCCTCAGGAGGAGTCAGGAGCCAGCAGTGGTTCGGGTTCAGGCAACGGAGGCGAGGCCGAGAGCAGCAACAGCACAACCACTGAGGGCAACTCCGAGTCAGAGCAATCCCAGTAGTAAACCAGCGTGGACAACCTGGCCCGATCCGAACCAATCAGCTGCGTTCGGATTGGGCCGTGAGGCTGACGAGAGTTGCTGCCTCTCTATGACTTCTAGCCGCGCTGGAAGCGGTTGAGCGCCGAAATAATGGCCTTGAGGGAGCTGGTGGAGATGGACGAATCGATGCCCACGCCCCAAATCACGCGGGACCTGGCCGGTTCGCCCACCTGGCATTCCACGTAGGAAGCCGCCAGAGCATCCGTGCCGGCGGTCATGGCATGCTCGGCGTAATCCAGAACCGAGACGGTCTGATCCAGGGACTTGAGCGCGTCCAGGAAGGCCGCGATTGGACCATTCCCATGTCCCTGAACACGCCGCCTTACCTCAGGATCACCCGGGGCAAGTCCCCGGTCCAACAGGGTGGCATCCAGGACGGTGTCGGATCCGTCCTCGCCGGAGGTGACTGCAACATTCAGCAGCTTGAAGCGTCCCCACTGGCGCAGGGTCTCATCGCGCTGATCGGCCATGGACTCCCCGCCGACCACGCTCCCGCCAGCCTCCACGGGCAGGTACTCGTCCTTGAAGAGCCGCCAGATGTCGGCATCCTTGACCTCGCGCTTGGTCCTGTCGGCATAGCTCTGGACCAGCCGTTCGAACTCCACCTGGAGACGCTTGGGCAGGTCCAGATGATGGTTGGCCTTGAGCAGGTAAGCCATGCCACCCTTGCCCGACTGGGAGTTGACCCGGATGATGGCCTCGTAGTTACCACCCACATCCTTGGGGTCGATGGGCAGATAGGGCACCAGCCAAAGGAAGTCGTCAGGGTTGGCGTTGGCGCGCAGTGCGGCCTGCTGCCGAGCGTCCAGACCCTTCTTGATGGCATCCTGATGGGAGCCGGAGAAGGCCGTAAAGACGAAGTTGCCGACGTAGGGGTGCCGCTCGGAGACGGCGATCTGGTTGCAGTACTCCACCGTCCGACGGATGCCGGGCATGTCGGAGAAGTCCAGCTGGGGATCGATCCCCTGGACCAGCAGGTTCAGCCCCACCGTGCAAATGTCGACGTTGCCGGTGCGCTCACCATTGCCCAGCAGACAACCCTCCACCCGGTCAGCCCCGGCCAGCAGACTGAGCTCGGTGGCAGCTACGGCCATACCCTCGTCGTTGTGGGGGTGCAGGGAGAGCACCACCGCATCCCGGTCCTTGAGGTTGGTGGATATGTACTCCACCTCGTCGGCGAAGACGTTGGGGGTGGTCATCTCCACGGTGTTGGGCAGGTTGATGATCATGGGATGCTCAGGCGTAGGCCGGATCACGTCGATGACCGCATTGCAGACTTCCAGCGAATACTCAGGCTCGGCACCGGAGAAGGACTCAGGCGAGTATTCATAGGAGAGATCAGTACCCCCGGCATCGGCCTCCAGAGAGCGGCAGAGTTCAGCTGCGTCGGTGGCCAGCTTCTTGATCCCGGCCTTGTCCTTATGGAAGACGACCTCCCTCTGCAGAACCGAGACCGAGTTATAGAAATGGACCACGGCCCTCTTGGCTCCACGCAGGGCCTCGTAGGTGCGACGGATCAGATGTTCGCGAGCCTGAGTCAGGACCACGATAGTCACATCGTCGGGAATCAGCTCGCGCTCTATCAGGAGGCGGATGAAGTCGCAATCAGTCTCGGAGGCCGAGGGGAAGCCCACCTCAATCTCCTTGAATCCCATGGATATCAGCAGATTCCAGAATCTCAGCTTGCGCTCGGAATCCATAGGGTCGACCAGGGCCTGGTTGCCGTCGCGAAGATCCACCGAACACCAACGAGGCGCCCGCTTCAGGGTCTTGCCCGGCCAGGTGCGCTGCGGATAGTCGAAAGGCACCTGCTTGTTATAGGCCACATACTTGTTGTAGGGCATGGCACTGGGCTTCTGCGGCGAGCCCACAAACCTGGGGGGAGGCAGCAGCAGGTCGTTGTTCCCTCCATTGGACGCCGCGGCCTGGGCCGCAAGATCAAACACGGATGCACGATCCTGATCCATCTCTCCTCCTTCTTTCGTTCGTCGGAAACCGCAATATCACCCGGCCATGGGTGTTCGGACAGGCCGAAACCATACCGGGGGTGCCATTATTTTACCGGAGGAGAGCTAGGACATGCGGTCCGGGTCCGCATTACGACGCAGAGAAAGACGAGCGCACGAGGTCCGGCATAATCCCAAGGTTGCCGACGATGCAAGCACCGAAAGAATGCGCACTGCAAAAGATTCATTGGAAGAGTGAGACGCCGCGGCGGCCCTCGCAGTAGGCGTTGCCCAGCCAGGTGTGACGCGAGTTGGGCCAGACCGAGCCCAGACGGGGGGCGTTCTGGCTCATCCAGATGCTGGGCACGCGTCCATCGGCGCTGTGAGAACCCAGCAGGTTGAAACCGTTCTTGACCGCCAGCCAGTCGGGATGCTGGGTGGCGATGGCCAGACCCTCCTCCAAGGTCAGAGGGAGACGGTCGTCTGAGTCGATCAGCTTGCGGGCCACGTCCGGCTCGCGGTTGGTGTAGCAGGTCCCGGTGTGCGGTTCCAGGACGATGTAAAAGGGCCCCTCGGGGGGCTCGAACCCGTTCTGCGGTAGGAAGCTGGCAATGTCGCGCGGAGGCATAGTGGTAAAGCCAGCCATGCGATTGATGCTGGTCCGGGCGATCAGCGACTCGGGCGAGACCAGCTCCCTGGTAGGGATGAGCAGGATCTGCTCGCCCAGCTCAGTGGACTCCAGTGCAGAGATCAGGGGCTGGGCCAAGGCTCTGAAAGCGGCGGCGCTGATGTCCGCCACATCCGGATAACCCAAGGCCACGATCCGATCCAGTTGCCGCTTCACTTCTTGGGAAGATCTGGTCATGGCCTCCAGTCTAATCGGTGCCCCGCAGGCGGACCGATCATCTCAAATCCTGTCAGCAAAGTGCTTCCGGGCGATCAGCTCGGCGATCTGCACGGCGTTGAGGGCGGCTCCCTTGCGCAGGTTGTCATTGGCCACGAACATGGACAGTCCCCTCTTGCCTTCCACGGCCTGGTCCTGGCGGATGCGGCCCACGAAGCTGGGGTCCTTGCCTGCTGCGTCCAGAGGAGTGGGTATTTCCGCCAGACTTACTCCGGGGGCCTTGGACAGCAGGTCGCGGGCCTGATCAGGAGTGACATCGTGATCAAACTCAGCATTGATGCTCATGCCGTGGGCAGTGAAGACTCCTACCCGCACGCAGGTGCAGGAGGCGGCCAGATTAGGCAGGTGGAGAATCTTGCGACTCTCATTGCGCAGCTTCTGCTCCTCGTCGGTTTCCCCGCTGCCGTCATCGACCAAGTCGCCTATAAAAGGAACGGCGTTGAAGGCTATAGTGCGCACCACCTTGGTGGGCGGGGGAAACTCAATGGCCGATCCGTCGAAGACCAGACGATCAGCACCCTGCTCCACGGCTGTTTTGGCCTCGTCGCGCAGCTGGAGGACACCGGCACGACCAGCCCCCGACACAGCCTGGTAGGAGGAGACGATCAGGCGGCGCAGACCGTATGTCTTGGCCAAGGGACTCAGCACGGGCATGCAGGCCATGGTGGTGCAATTGGGATTGGCCACGATCCTCCGGGGGATAAGATCCAGATCCTCGGGGTTGACCTCAGACACCACCAGGGGGACCTCAGGATCCATCCGCCAATGGGAGGAGTTATCGACCACGTAGGCTCCGGCCTCGGCGAAACGAGGAGCCCAGGTTCCCGAGGTCGAACCGCCGGCGGAGAAGATGGCCAAATCGATCCCGTTCAGATCGGCCTGCTCCACATCCTCGACCGTGATAGTCCTGTCACGCCAGCGCAACTGTTCGCCGGCAGACCGGGATGAGGCCATGAAGCGCAGGTCAGCTACAGGGAAGTCCCGTTCGTCCAGCATGCGGCGCATGACCATGCCTACCTGGCCGGTGGCGCCCAGAACGGCTACATTGATGCCACGGCGACCATTGTTCGCCAAATCAGCCTTATCAGTCATTGCTCTTTCCTCTCCGCTCAGCGACCTGTGCCGCCATAAACGACCGCCTCGACCTGTTCGGCATCCAAATGGAAGGCCGTATGTATGGCCCGTACCGCCTCGTCCAAGTTCTGAATGGGCACCAGGGCGGAGATACGAATCTCGGAGGTCGAAATCATGAGCACGTTGATATGCCGGTCGCTCAAGGCCCGGAAGAAGGTGGCGGTAATGCCCGAGTGGGTCTTCATGCCGACCCCTACCAGGGTCACCTTGCCCACCTCAGGGTTGATGTCGACCGAGTGGAACCCCAGTTGCTCACGGGAGTCATCCAGCATGGGAACCACCTGATCAGCCTGAGCAGACGGCAACGTGAAAGAGATGTCCACGGTTCCGGTGGCCGCCCCAGCCTGGACGATCATATCTATGTTGATGCCGCCCTCGGCAAGGATAGTGAAGAGCTGTGCGGCTACGCCGGGTCGATCCGGCACGGCCCGCAGGCTGACCTGGGTCTCGCTGCGGTCGTGGGCAACCCCTGAGATGATGGGTGACTCGGGGCCGTTCAGGTCCGGGAACAAGTCGCCCATGGATTCGCCGTTGGTCATGACCTTCCTTCCGTCATATCCCGTTGCCTGTCGGTGTGTGCAGCGGGGCGGTCCGGCAACTGGCCGGTCTCCAGATTGGGAATCTTGTCGACATCGACATCGTCGGGCATGATCAGCGTGCCAGGACGATGGGAAAAGGAACTGCGCACATGAATGGGCATGCGGAAGCGCTGGGCATACTCCACGCAGCGCAGTGCCAGCACCTTAGATCCGCCGGCCGCCATCTCCAGCATCTCCTCGTATGAGATGCGGGCAATTCTTCGGGCGGTGGGCACAATGCGCGGGTCGGCAGTAAAAACGCCATCCACGTCAGTATAAATCTCGCAGACATCCGCATTGAGCGCCACAGCCAGGGCCACAGCCGAGGTGTCCGAGCCGCCGCGGCCCAAGGTGGTGGCATCGCCGTCAGAATTGACCCCCTGGAAGCCTGCCACAATTCCCACTTCGCCCCGGTCCAGGGCCTTCATGACTCGCTGGGGTCGAACATGGCGGATGTGGGCTGCCCCGTAGCGTGCATCAGTCATAAATCCCGCCTGCGAACCGGTGAAGGAATGGGCATGCTCGCCTTGTGCATGGATACTCATGGCCAGCAGGCTCATGGAGATGCGCTCCCCCGCAGTCATGAGCATGTCCATCTCGCGGGCCGGAGGATTGGAGTCCACATCCATGGCCTGATCGATCAGATCGTCAGTGGTGTCACCCATGGCGGAAACCACCACTGCGATGTCATTGCCAGCGCGCTTGGTATCAATGATGCGCTTGGCCACACGCTTGATGGAGTCCGAGTCTGCCACCGAGGACCCGCCATATTTCTGAACGATAAGTGCCACTGCTGTTCCATCCCGCGACGGTTAAGCCACTAGACCATCATCTGCAACATGTTGATTACATGGATTATACGAACGACACCGTTTTATCAGACCCCCTCCACCAATATGCGAAACAATGACAGCAGCCGGGAAACCGTGAATCAGTGACTACGTGCCTTACAGATCCCGACGGCCGGAAATCGCCCGGCCGAGGGTGATCTCGTCAGCATATTCCAGATCACTACCGACAGGCAGACCGCTGGCCAGCCTGGTGACCCGAAGATCCAGAGGACCCAGCAGCCGTCCCAGGTAGGTGGTGGTTGCCTCGCCTTCAATGTTGGGATCAAGGGCCAGCATGACCTCCTTGACCTGATCCGTGCCCAACCGCTTCAAGAGCTCGGGAATGCGCAGATCACCAGGCCCGACGTTGGACATGGGGTCGATGGCCCCACCCAACACATGATATAAACCCCGGTATTCTCCGGTACGCTCGATGCTCATGACATCCTTGGGCTCTTCGACTACGCAGATGATGCTACGGTCACGACGCGGATCCTGGCAGATGGGACATGGACTGGTCTCGCAAACATTGCCACAGATCTCGCAAAACCGAACCTTCTCCTTGGCGGTAACAATGGCATCAGCCAGGTCCTGAGCACTGCGCCGATCGGCTCCCAGAATATAGAAGGCGATGCGCTGCGCCCCCTTGGGGCCAATGCCCGGCAGCTGGGCAAAAGCATCAATCAGCTCTTGAATGGCTCCATCATAGGTAGCAGCCATCATTCACCTCCCTGTCGCTGCGCCTGTTCCTGCCGGCGCTTTTGGACGTTGATCGGATTCTGGGGGTCGTCAGCAGCAAAATCCTCCACCTTAGTCACGTCAAACATTTTGGTCAGTTCATCCTGGTTCATGGCATTATCCACCCCGAGCCGGGCATCGTCCATGGAATAGACATCGTCCTCGGGGTCCACGGAAGGCCCCGAATCCTGGGAGGCGGCTACAGCGGATGAAGCATCCTGACCGAGACCACTGGATGCCGAGCTAGCGAAGCCTGCTGGCATCCTCCTGTCCTCAGATCCGGATGCCTTTGCCATTGCTCGGGAACCATCCGAGCCGCCTGCGGTACCCGAACCGCGATCGTCGCTCTGTATATCCGGCGAGGTTGGGATGCCAGTCGCCATGGTCCCTTCGTCAGCAATCGATCCGGTCCCCAATGTCGGAGCCGTGGTTGCACCCGAGGCGCTTCCCTGACCCGACGAATCAACCGATTTCGAAACTCCAGGCCCCTGGTCCGAAGCTTCATGGCTTTGACTGTTGGAGGACTCCGTAGAAACTGCAGCGGTGATTCCGGAATCGGGCAGGGCCCAAGGATCCGTGTCATCGCTCATGTCCGGCAAAGCAACTTTTTTGGACTCGTGGTCTTTCTGAATAGTGGTCCCGTCGCTGCCATCACCAGGCTGCCGGGTCTTTTGCGGCGCATGAGTCGCTGGAATGGGGTGAGCCCAGGGATCGTCGTCCGGCAACACCGTTGAAGCGGTTGAGCCGAAGCCTGCAGTCGGCAACGGTTCCGGAGACGACTGGACCGGGCCGCCGACCGGGTGGTGAGCGTCGTCGGAGTTTCCGTCGCCTGCAGCTTCTCCAGAGGTGGACCTTCCGTCCGACGTCGATGCTCCGGTCTCACCCTGGTGACTCGCCGAGGCCGTCATCTCCCTAGGGGCATGCCCTTGCTCCGTGGCCGCATGAGGCATGACCGCCGCTCCAAGGTTCATGGTGGCCAAGCCAGCCCGAGCCAGAGCCACCTCCTTCTTTACCTCTGCCCGACGCTGGGGGGACATCTTGTTGACGGACTCTACCGTCTCGCCGTTAGCAGCCGTACCTGATGGGGCGATCATAGTGTCCTTTCCGAACTCCTGGCGAGCGCGGACCATGACAATACGTGGAACTTTGGTCTCCCCGTCAACCGACTGCGCAGCCACGGCCATGGCGAAGGCATGCTGGCTGAGTGGACGGTCGAAGGTCATAGACAGTCGTTTGCGGCCGGAGGGGTCTGCTTTCATGGCCACGGTAGGCACCCGGTCCCGCACCACATATTGGCGGACCTCCTCCGGCAGGGCAGCCACCAGGGCATCCCAGCGCTTATCCAGCTCTGTGCCGGTTGGAATCTCTGTTCCCTGTCCTCGCGTAGCCTCCGGTTGTACAGACTGCGGCGGTTCCGTAGACCGGGCAGGCCCGGAAGAATTGGTTGATTCGGCCTGCCCAGTTGGCGAGGAAGGGGCTTGCTTGCGCTCGGGTTGGGCAGGGCCTGAGCCGGAATGGGTGGGCAGTCCTTCACCCTCTTGCCGTCCGCCAGCAAAGGAATCGGAATGAGAACCTGCCATGCTCTGCGGCCCGGCAAAGGAGACGGGCGCTGCTGCAGACGATGATCCTGCTCTGCTAGGTTGTTCAGAGCGATCAGCCTCGTCAGCGCGCCCAGGCTGGGATGCTCTGGACGGCCGACCGTTCTGCTGTGATCTGTCAGCGCCGATGAACCCGCTACGGGCGGGCACCGAGGCCACACCACCGGCGGAAGTTGTCCCTTGGGCCGGTGCCTGTTCCATAGGCTCGCAACCAATTGCCAGCAGCCTGGCAGCCAGCAGCTCCAAGCGCATCCTGGGCGAGGTGGCTCCGTTCATTCCCGCCAGTGCATCATTGATGATGTCAGCCACTCTGGTCAGGACCTGCAGATCCAGAGCATTAGCCTGCCGATGTAGATCGGCCACCTGGTCGTCGTCGGCGTCCTCGCTCAGCACGCTCTCAGCACGCTCTCCCGCCAGTTTGAGAACCAGCAGGTCGCGGACATGGGCTAGCAGATCCTCAACGAAGCGCTGAGGCTCGAACCCACCGACGACCACCTTTTGAATGACCCCGTAGAGGCCAGCCCCATCGTGGGCGATCAACGCATCCACAGCTTCGCTGATGAGTGCGGCAGGAGTGAACCCCAGCAGCGCTACAGCCGCATCATAGGTAATGGTGTGCTCGTCAGCGCCTACCATGAGCTGGTCCAGTACGGAAAGAGTGTCACGCACCGATCCGCCTCCAGCCCGCATGGCCAGCTTGAGCACACCAGGCTCGGCCTTGATGTTCTCCTTTCCGCAAATGCCCTCCAAGTAAGGCCCCATGACTTCCTGGGGCACCAGACGGAAGGGGTAATGGTGGGTGCGGGAACGGATGGTGCCGATCACCTTCTCCGGCTCTGTGGTGGCGAAGATGAACATGACATGTTCCGGCGGCTCCTCGACGATCTTCAGCAGGGCATTGAATCCTTGCTGGGTGACCATATGAGCCTCGTCCAAAATGAAGATCTTGTAGCGGTCACGCACAGGAGCGAAACCTGCCCGCTCCCTAAGCTCCCTAGCATCGTCGACCCCATTGTGGCTGGCGGCGTCAATCTCCACCACATCGATGGAACCGGGGCCTCCTGTGGCCAGATCCCTGCAGCTGTCGCATTCGCCACAGGGATGGCTGGTCGGCCCCTTGGCGCAGTTGACGCAGCGGGCGAAAATCCTGGCACTGCTGGTTTTCCCGCATCCCCTGGGACCGGAGAAGAGGTAGGCGTGGGTCAGCCGGTTCTCATCCAGAGCTCGGGTGAGAGGGACCGTGACCTGCTTCTGACCGATTATGCCGTCAAAAGTGTCAGGCCGATACCGCCGATAGAGTGCTAGTGCCATGGTTCAAGGCTATCCATTTCTTTAGACACGCTCGCTTACCTTCCTAAGGCTTTCGCCCCGCTTCCTTCCCTCATCCACAGGGCTCGGGGCCTGCCCGGGCAGACTGGACCAAACGGGGCATCATCGGGACTCCGGTGTCTACGCCTACCGAGACCCTCACATCACCTCCATCCACCTGACAATCCGTCAGGACGCCACGGTTGAGACGGGCGACCCGGGAGGCCAGATTACATGGCTGAGCCTGTCCTTCGTCCAGGGCAGAAGCTGCAGCAAGAGCCGAAACATCGGCACCGGTACGTGCACGCGTCCGGCAGATCATGAGATTGCCCAGAAGCGCCGCCAGAACCAGACCCAGGCCGACCAGAGTCATCAGCATGATGCCCAGAACCGTACCGGAACCCGGATCCGAACCCCTTATCCATGAACCGGAACGCTTCAGGCGCGTCTTTCTGGCATGTCCGGGCATGGCTCATTCCTCCCAGATGGCCACGGCAGTGCCATGGACCTGTGCAGGCAGCACGCCCATTGGGCCGGCAACCACTGGGCATGACACCCTGACTGCCGTCTGTCTGGCTGATGGGCTCAGCCTCACCTGGGCATGCGGCCCAGCCATCCGGTGCACCAGCTCTTGGGAATCGCTCTTGCCGCGAGTGACGATCAGGTCTCTGGCAGCCGCGTTGGCCGCCTCCTGACAGACCATGCCAATCCTGATCGTCTGGGTCAGCGTTAGCAGTATGAGAGCCAGGACCATGACAGCAGGAAGAATGATGGCGAACTCGGCTGTTACCGTGCCATTATCGGATCGCCACCCTCGTCTCCGTCCATACCGTCTTTCAGCCGACGGCACTGAGCGCCTTCTTCACCAGCCCCATCAACAAAGTGCGTGTGGAAGGGGATTTGACAATTGCCAGCAATACACCGGCCAGCGTGGCGGCCGCCACCATGATCACGGCGTATTCAGCAGTGATGGCCCCGGATTCAGGCCTAGCCAGAACCACGCTCAGCCGCGCTTGCAGGGCACGCACTCCAGAATCCATAGCCTGGCTGATGCGAACATACAAAGCCGTCATGAACCTGCTGGAACGTTGCCTTATTCTTTGCAACCATTGTGATCCGGCACCTGCATCAGACCATGTCGTAGCCGACACCAATTGGCCTCCTGCCTGCCTTGTCTGCAGATGGAAGACCGTTGCAACCTCTTGTGGATATGTCATCGTTCTCACCTTTGTCTTTCCTTGTCTTCCCCACCCCGGCGAATAGCCATTCCTCAAAGAATCGGCATCCGATATCTTTCACTGTGCCCGTTCCAGCACGTCTCTGTCGCCTTGTCAGATACATGTGGACGAGTGGACCTGCATCGGCAACCTGTGGACAACTGTGCCCGTGAGAACTCCACACCCTCAGGACATCCCACCCGCAAAGGCCGCGATGCAAGGGATGACTCCGATCAACACGAAGGCCGGCAGAATACACAGCCCGGTCGGCACCAGCAGCCTGACCGTGATCGTCGCCGTGGTCTGGGCCAGCGCGCTACGGGCATGGTGATCCAGCTGACGGATGGTTGTCTCGATACGCGTCAGAGGCGATGATCCCAAACGCCAGGACGGCTCCAAACAGTCAGCCAGGACCTGCATGGACTGCCCGTAATCAGAATCGCCGATCGCCCCCGACCAGGACAGATCCCATCCGTTACCGCGTTCGAGCAGGTGAGCCACTTGAACCATCCGAAGCCCGTAAGGGCCTGGCAACAGCCCGCCAATAACCCCCAGAGCTCTGGGCAGAGAAGCCCCCTGACGAACAGCGACCCCCAGCAAGGCTAATACCAGGCTCAAAGGCGGAGTTGATACCTGCTCATCGGCTAATCGCTCACTAAAGCCGTCGAATTCCATGAGGAGAAGGGCCAGTATGGTCGACAGAGCGGCAATCAGCGGTTTCAAATCCATAGATCCTCCCTGCCCAGATCCTTCATCAGCTGATGTATCCAAACCAGACCAACAACATAGAAGGCCGCTCCAAGAATCAGACATATGGTTCCCGGGCCCGGGCGACATAGGAAGGTCAACGGTCGCGCACCCATGAACTCTCCCATGATGATTGTCAACACCGGCAAGATCGACAGGAGGCGGATCGTGGCCCTGGGCACAGCAAAGGCTTTTTCCCGGGCCTCATCCAGCGCCGCCCGCCGCCTCTGCATAACCGCCACGGTCCGCAGCCCATCAGAAGCCCGGCAACCCATGATGGCGCTGAGCCCATAACAGGCCATCAGAGCCTGGGCCATAATTGTCAGAGTCGGCCCCCGTTCCTGAGGCAGGCATCGGTTCTCCAACATGGCCATGACACGTTCCCGCGTGACCTCTTGGGTGGCGAACCGCCGCCCGGATGCCTCCTCGAAAGCCTCTATCAGACCGCCTCCATTGTCGACAAAGGCAAGCAGGGAAGTGATCAGCACCGCCAGGCCGGGCCGATCCGACTGTGCAGAGGGCTTGACTGACATGGCCTTGAGCCTTGCGGCCACGTCGCCTCTATGCGGAAGCAGGGCCAAACAGGCAACAGACGTTATCATCGCAGCCAACCAAGCTGCAGTCTCGCCATTCATAATCCACCTCAACTACGCAGCGTTCGCCGAGGCGCTGGTCACAATGCCCCACCGCCTGGCAAATTTCGACCAGGCCGTTCCATATGTAGCTGCCCCTCGGCCCGGCCAGGTACAGACAGCCTCCCCCAAAAGCCGACCGTCAACGGTCGTCGTCAGTCGGCCAATCTGAGCGATATGTCTATGACCACCGGTTCGTTCCAGGTGGATAACAACGTCAAACGCCCCTTGAGCTAGAGCCGCCAAGGCCCTCGGCTCCAGCCCCGCCAGCAGCCCCAAGGCCGCCAACCTGGCAGGAACACGTTCTACATTGTCGGCATGCAAAGTGGCCATGCCACCCCGATGACCAGAATTGAAAGCTCGCAGCAGATCCGCTATTTCCTCTCCCCGGCATTCCCCCAGAATGATCCGATCGGGCCGCATGCGCAGTGTGGCCTTAACCAAATCGACTAGCCCCACACCCCCTGCCCCTTCAATGTTGGATTCTCTGGCAGCAAGGGAAACCAAGTTCCTATGACCGGCAATACGGCCCAGCTCACGGACTTCCTCTACGACAACCAGCCGCTGCTCCTGTGGACACATGCCCAGCAGGGCCCGCAGAAGTGTGGTCTTGCCGGCACCCGTGCCACCAGTCACCAGAATGGTCGCCCGATTGACCACTAGCGCCCGAAGGATAAAGAGCCAACTGGCGGGACACAGCCCGCCAGCAACCAGCTCCTCCAGACCGGGCGGGTTTCTGTTGGGCAGCCTGATGGAAATGGCAGCGCCTTCGGGAACGAGTGGGGCCAGCACGGCGTGGACCCTGATCCCCTCCCTGCTGGAGGCATCGGCCATGGGTCGAGCATCGTCCAGGCGACGCCCCAGCTGAGCGCATAACTGCACAGCAAAGTCCCTTACTGCCCGAGGGCCTGCAAACCCAGGCCGAAGCAGAACCTCCTCCATGCCCGCGCCTCGGTCGATCCAGACATCGCCCTGTCCGGTCACTGCGATGTCAGTCACCGCGGGATCGCTCACCAGCCCATCCAAGTACCCGAAAGTGGGCGGCTGGGCGAAATCATCATCAGGGAATGAACCTTCGATGCTTTCCCCGCTTCTCTCGATCATTGGACAGCCTTAGACCGAGTCAGTTCGCGAGAAGAGACCCGCTCTTCCCTTCTTTCGCCGACGATCATTCCTGCGATCCGCTCCACCAGGGGATGAAGAGCCCGGGCGTAAGCACGCGGCACCCGTTCCAGACCACGTCCATCCAAGACGGATGCAGACAGTTTCGGTTGCGGATTGAGAACCACGTCCACCGATCGGCCCAGAAACTCTTCCGCCTGCTCCGGGTCGACGCCATGACTGACCCGGTGCTGAGTGGGCATCATCCCAATCAGAGCCATAGGGGGCCTACACGAAATCAATGGACCGTCTTGAGCTTGGTCGCCCGCACCTCTGCGACTGTTCAGAGCATGGAGCAGTGCCTTCGCCCGTGCAAGGCCCAGCACGGTCATATCCACCATCAACAACGAAGGCAGACCCTTCAGCGAGCGCAGATTACCCAGACCACGGCCCCGACCGGCATCGATCAGCAGGAGATCAGCAAATCCAGCCACTGCGTTGACGGCTGCATCCACGTCCCACCAACCCTGTGATGGAGCACTCCAAGGATCGTTGCTGAGTAACGGGATGCCATCCCAGACCGGCAGCTCTTCACGGAGGGCCTGAGGATCCACCCGGCCCAGGGGAGCACGGATTCCTCCCAACCGCATACCAGGCGCCCCCTCGATGCCGACCAAGACATCCATCCCTCCGCCGTCCAGGTCCAGATCCACCAGAGCGCATGACAGGACCATGTCCCGAAGCTGCTTGGCCATCAAAGCTGTCATGGTTGTCAGCCCAATGCCTCCTGAGGCGGAAAGAAAGACCAATCCGGCCACAGCGGACCCATATTTGGCCTCCGGGTCGCTCCGCCCGATGCCGGTATCCTCGCCCGCCCCCCTGCCTGGTTGGTGCTCCGAGGACAACCCGACCGATTTAAAGGAGTGCAGAGTCCTTTCAGGCTCCCACCCTTTCATGCCGTCTTTTATAACTTTCGGCCGTCTGCCTATGCTCATTCCAGTCATGGCTACCAGTACATCCGCCCTCTGGCATCAGCACCAGTCCCCGGAGCTGATGTGGTCGAATGACCTCATGTCTCCACACCGCTTCGCCCTCTTTGTGTATAAATGCATCAAGACCGCGACACGCCTGAAATTGCAGTGTTTTTGAGTCCAAGTCCATGAAATGCCACAGATGATCACACGGAAGCAACAGATTCCTCCAAACCTGGTGTATTTGGCCTGCCTCAATGCACGCAATCGCACAAAAGACCAAGTCGGCAGCCTTCCCCCGCCCCAGCCGATGGACAGGCTTGCCATCGGCCTCAAAACTGGCATAATAGCTTATACAAGGACGGTTCAAGAGCACGGAAGCCCACAAAGTGTATGGCCACTAGGACCGATACGTTGGACGGGTGTATAAGACTTGACCGTTGCAACGATGATGTTGTGCAGAGATTCCATCTGGACCGACCTTGTGGGAACGGCCTCCTGCGGGGGGCCGTTCCTATTTATCCACAAGCTTTATCAATGATTGCAGAGGACGGCACCTGCGAATAGAGTGCTATGGTATGGTTCAGAAATTTGACGCACCCTCCAAGGCCTTGCTACGCAGCCAGATCGCGGAGCATATTGCCGAGACCGACGGCCAGGCACGGCATGTATCCAGGCACTCGGATCACCCGGTCTCGCCCTTGCCTGAGGACCGCTATTTCGACCGGGAGCTGAGCTGGCTCAAGTTCAACAAGCGCGTGCTTGAGCTGGCCGAGGATGAGAGTGTACCCCTGCTGGAGCGGGCCAATTTCGCCGCCATCTTCGCCAGCAACCTTGATGAGTTCTTCATGGTCCGCGTGGCGGGTCTGAAGCGTCGCGTAGACACCGGCATCGCTGTAACGGCTGCCAGCGGAATGAGCCCCCGTCAGCAGCTGAGGGCCATCTCCGAGCAGGCCCACAAGCTTCAGGATGAGCATGCCCACTATGTAATCGACCACATCCTGCCGGATCTGGCCGCCGAAAGCATCATCCTGCTGAGCTGGACACAACTGAGCAGCCAGGAGCAGGAACGGCTCACCAACTTCTTCCGGAACCAGGTCTTCCCGGTCCTGACCCCGCTGGCCGTCGACCCGGCCCACCCCTTCCCCTATATCTCAGGCAACTCACTGAACCTGGCGGTCCTGGTGGAGAACCCCACCTCGGGCAAGACCCACTTCGCCCGCGTTAAGATTCCCGACAATCTCTCACGTCTGATTCCTGTGGACGATCTGACCGACGAAGAGGGCAAGGAGGAGCGCTACGGGTTCATCACCATGGAGAATCTGATCATCGCCCACCTGGAATACCTCTTCCCCGGCATGATCATCAAGGAGGCCCGCTCCTTCCGCGTCACCCGCAATGAGGATATTGACGTCGAGGAGGATGACGCAGAGAACCTGCTCAACGCCATGGAGAAGGAGCTTCTGCAGCGAAGGTTCGGACCGCCCATCCGCCTGGAGATTTCCGACTCCGCCTCTCCCTTCCTCTCCCAGCTGCTGGCCAGCAAGCTGCGAGTCAACCAGGAAGAAGTCTATCGGCTGCCTGCTCCCTTGGACTGGACGGTCCTGTTCGAGTTGCAGTCCATCGACCGGGCCGACCTCAAGTTCCGCCCCTTCATTCCCACCACCAACCGGCAGATCGCCGAAGTGGAATCCAGCCAGGCCCAGGACATCTTCGCCGCCATCCGCGAGCATGACATCCTCCTCCACCACCCCTATGACTCCTTCTCCACCTCGGTTCAGGCCTTCCTGGAGCAAGCGGCGGCCGATCCGCGAGTGCTGGCCATCAAGCAGACCCTCTACCGGACCTCAGGCAACTCGCCCATCATCAATGCCCTGGTGGATGCCGCGCACGCCGGCAAGCAGGTCCTGGCCCTGGTCGAGATCAAGGCCCGGTTTGACGAGGAGGCCAACATCGCCTGGGCTCGCCAGCTGGAACGGGCCGGCGTCCATGTGGTCTACGGAATCGTGGGGCTGAAGACCCACTGCAAACTCTCTCTGGTGGTTCGTCAGGAGCAGGACGGCCTACGTCGTTACTGCCACGTGGGCACCGGCAACTACAACCCCAAGACCGCCCGCCAGTATACCGACCTGGGTCTGCTCACCTGCGATCCAGTAGTGGGACAAGACCTGACCAGGCTCTTCAATCAGCTGTCAGGCTATGCGCCCAAGTCCTCCTTCCACCGCCTGCTGGTAGCCCCACGCACGGTCCGCTCCGGGCTTCTGCAACGGATCGCCCGCGAGGAAGAGACCGCCTTGAACGGCAAGCCCGCGTGGATACGAATCAAGGTCAACTCCTTGGTGGATGAAAAGATCATCGACGCTCTCTACCGGGCCAGCCAGGCCGGAGTTCGCATAGACATCGTGGAGCGTGGCATCTGCGCCCTGAAGCCAGGCGTGCCCGGGCTGAGCGAGAATATCCGAGTCCACTCCATCCTGGGACGGTTCCTGGAGCACAGCCGCATCTTCGCCTTCGCCAACTCTCAGGGCCCCCAGATTGGCGAGGGTCCCTTGGCCGGACCAGAAGTCTGGATAGGCTCTGCTGACCTGATGCACCGCAACCTGGACCGCCGTGTGGAAGCGCTGGTTCGCATCACCGCACCCGAGCAGGTGCAGGGTCTGATCGACTACGTGGATCTGCAGATGGCCGATACCACCAGCTCCTGGCACATGCAGCCTGACGGCACTTACGTGCGCCATAGCCGGGATGATCAGGGCCGGCCTCTGGTCGACTCGCAGGAGTACCTGATCGACCGTCACTCCCGAACCCCCAGGGCCAGGCGATGATGATACGCCTCCAAGCCGGCAGGCCCGCCGCAGAGGCGGACGATCGGGATGGCATCCGGCCATGAGCAGGACGGTTGAGGCAGCCGGAGCCATCCTCTACCGGTGGCGCACAACCTTCCAGGGATGGATGAAATTCAGCGACGACGGCCGAGCAGCCCCAGGAAGCAGCCCCCGATCCGACCTTGATGAGCTGGAGCTTTGCCTGGTCCATCGCCCCAAGTACGACGACTGGAGCTGGCCCAAGGGCAAGCTGGAGAATCGTGAGACCCACATGCGGGCGGCTGTGCGCGAGGTCGGCGAGGAGACAGGCTGTCTTGTCCGGCTGGGGCCGTACCTGGGGGATGCCGAATATCCCCTGAACAACGAGGGCCGACGCCGGGGCGGCAAGGGCGGCAGACTCAAACATATCTGCTACTGGATGGCTACTCCGACCGATTCGGAACACGCCGCCGGTCAGGGCGCACTGCTGGGACCCATCCACCGGCCTGATTCCAGGGAAGTCGACCAGATGCGATGGGTTGGAGCCTCCGAAGCCCGCAAACTATTGACCCACCCCAGCGACAGAACCATACTGGATGCCTTTGTGGACCGGGTGGAGCAGGGCGGTATCCGGGCTCGTCAGTTGATCATCGTCCGCCACGGTAAGGCAGTGTCCCGAAAGGAATGGACAGGCAAGGACGCGAATCGTCCCCTGACCCCCAAGGGCGCCGGCACCTGCTACGCCCTGGCTCGGGAGCTGGCCTGCTTTGCTCCCGACCGCCTCCTGTCCTCCCCCTGGATCCGCTGTGTGCAGACACTGCGTCCCTACGCCGACGAGGTAGGCCTGCCCATAGAGATGGTGGCCTGCCTGACGGAGTCCTCCTATCACCGACACCCAGACCAGGCCCACAACTGGCTGGACGGGCAGATGGCCGACCTGCTGAAAGGTAACAGAACCATCATGATCTGCATGCATCGACCTGTCCTGGGAGGAGTCTTCGAGAAGCTGCGTGGGCTATGCTCCAGCGGATCGCTGTCCAAACGGCTGCCAGACGACTCCCCCTTCATGCCCACCGGCAACGCTGTCGTCCTCAGTTTGACCGGCGACCCCAATCATCCGACCATCATCGACATACAGAAGGTGACTCCCATTGTCTACTGACAGCAACTCCAGAATCGGCTCATCCTCAATCCGCTCCTCCCGTACGGGATTCGTGGCCTCTGGTACCGGAGCATCCCGGCCCTCACGCCCTGGCCAGCTGGATCCAGCCATCGCCGACCAGCTCTCCGGAGGCATGGATCCACAGCAGATCAGCGAGATGAGCCATGTATCAGCAGCCTCCCTGCTGGACCGGGTCCACCACAGCGCCGACCCGGCCATCGTCAAACGAGTCCTCACCCTGGTAGACCGCGAGGGTGTGGATGTCGTGGCCGAGCTCTGGAGCGACAGTGACCCCGATTCTCTGCCCGGCATCCTTTGGCGGCTTTACATGCTTCGCAGCTGGATGCGTCGGGACGCTGACGGAATCAGTCGTCTGTGGAGGCTGGGCGAACCCACCGACACCGCTGCATCAGCAATCGCCGGCGTGGACCAAGCCCCGGAGGCCGACGACATCATCCGAACCGCCGACTCCATCCTCTCCGGAGCTTTCACGGGCGACTTCGCCATAGCCCTGGAACGGGCCGGAGCCTTCTGCGACGTGATCGCCCGCGGCATCAAGACCACCATCCGGGACGCCCAGAGCCGGCAGCTGGACGGTCAGGAGGCCAAGGAGGTCGACGCAGCACAGCGCACCGTCAACTCCCTCAATCAGACGGCACGTGACTTCATGAGGGGCGCATCACTCTGGCGGCGAGGACGGCTGGAGTAGGTTCCGCCACCCTTTCAAGCCGGAAGCGTAAGCGCGTCATGAGCACAGATCAGGACCCGGCATGCCCTACAATGGAGATTGCGTCGGACCATGGCTAAGCCCCGGGCTCCGTTTGTTGCCGCTGCGAGCGGCGTTTGCGCCGACAGGCGCTTGCATGGTTCGGCGTTTTCATTTCCACTCCTAAATCGAAGGCAGCATGGCTTGCCGGTCGCTACCAGAAGCCGACCCGCTGAGCTACGCTGAGAGGTATGGAACTTCACGTACTGGAACACCCGCTGATCGAGCACAAGCTGACCGTACTGCGGGACAAAAACACCCCTTCCAACACCTTCCGCGAGCTGATCAGCGAACTGGTCATGCTTGAGGCCTACGAGGCCACCCGCAACCTGGACATCGAAGATCACCCCATCGAGACCCCTGTCGCTCCCATGGTGGGCAAGAAGCTCTGCTCCCCACGCCCCATGGTGGTTCCCATCCTGCGCGCCGGACTGGGCATGCTTGACGGCATGACCCGGCTGCTGCCAACCGCCGAGGTCGGATTCCTTGGTCTCAAGCGCGACGAGAACACTCTGGACATCATCACCTACGCCAACCGCCTGCCGGAGGACCTCTCCGGGCGTCAGTGCTTCCTGCTGGATCCCATGCTGGCCACCGGCGGCACCCTGATCGCCGCCACCAAATACCTTGCCGAGCGCGGCGCCAAGGACGTGACCTCCATCAACATCCTGGCCGCTCCCGAGGGCCTGAACCGCCTCAAGGAGGAGATGGACCCCTCCATCAACCTCAAGGTGGTGGTCTGCGCAGTCGATCAGAAGCTGAACGAGCACGCCTACATCGTGCCCGGCCTGGGCGATGCCGGCGACCGCCTTTACGGCGTCATCGACTGATCCAACGAACTGACAGGGCACGAACCCCATACCTGACAAGGACCCGAATCCTGCACGATTCGGGTCCTTTTTTCAACGGTGCTCGATGGCCGCCCCGGCAGATGCTGTGCAAAATGGACTAGGCTTCCCTCCCCTACCCCGTCAGCGAGGATAGGTTCGCTATGAAGTCGTCGCTATAGAAACTGCCGGCTCCGCAATGCCATGGAGCTTAGCGAACCAGTCATCATGTCTGTAATCCTCCCAACATCTATTCTCCCAACCGTCTATCCCTCGACTTCTACCCTCTCGTACAAGAGCGCTTAATCGCTGATCGCCACCCTGGTTCTCCCCCTGGTCTGACCCTGAAAACACCCTGAGTGGGCCTTCACCCGGTGTTGCAATAAGAACAGCAGCATTCAAGGGCGAGAAAGGAGCACACCATGGAGGGCAAGTCCCTTTCCCTAGGTAGATCGCTGGCAGGAACCGGGACCTCAGGACCGATGGGCGGGGGCGGCTCGCAAACCGCAGTTCGAACCAAGGCACGCACTCCTGGCCTGGCCTCCCTGGTGCGATCCTTTCTGCATGAGCATCGGTCCTCCTACACGGTCATGGTCTTGGCGGTCATGGCCGCTTCGGTCCTTACCAGCGCCTGGGCCCAGGTAGCCATTGCCGCTCGGAAGGGCGACGGGATGCCAGATACTCGCGCAATGAATTCCTACGACCGCGCTATGACCCTGTTATTACAAGACGGCGCTTCACTGATATCCATAATGTACGCCTGCATATGCGGGTTCGTCTCCATCTTCCTCGTCATCACTTCTGTGGGGTTCCTGATCGAGCGCCGTCGTCGCGAGTATGCCATGATGCGGCTTTCAGGCGCCTCTCCCAGGACCGTGAGATTCATCTCCCTACTGGAATTCATGATTCCGGTAGGTTTGGCCGCCCTCCTGGGCAGTTTGGCGGGATGCCTGCTGGTGCCCGCATTCGCCAAGTCCCTAATCAACTCAGGCTTTGAAGCGCTGGAAATGACCGCGCATCCCCACCCCACGGGAATTTTCTTCACTTTCGTAGGGATACTCCTGGCAGGCCTCTTGGGAACCTGGTTCGCTGCCAGGAGGATTACCGCGATCTCTCCCATCGAGGCCCTGCAGGACTCGGGAAATCGGTCAGGGACCAAGTCAATCGGTCCTCTTCGCCTGATAATCGCCCTGGCCGGCCTGGCTGGAGGACTGGCCATGGTCTATCATCGCTTCAAGGGCATGGACATTGAAATCCAGATCATGGCCTCGACCGGCTGTCTGCTCGTCATCATCGGCGCCCTGGCCCCTGTCCTGGTTCCGGCCTGTGCCAACCTGATCGGCATCCCCTTCCAACTGGCCTTCCGAGGCGCCGGTCTCCTGGCGCGGCAAAGGGCGCGGAAGGAAAACCGGAGCTCCACCGCCGTAGCAGTGCCGATCATACTGATGCTGGTCATCGTAACCGGATTTATAGCCCTGGGACGATCCGGCTGGGCACAAGAAGCCATAAGCCGGTATAAGCCGATCGCTGCCGAAACCATGATCAACGCAGAGACCAATGATCCAAGAGACCTGGATCGCCGACTTCGGTCCATTGCAGACATCGAATCCGCAGTCACCTATAGCGAGGGATCCTGGACAACTGCGGACAAGGAAGATAATGGCGGCAATGACGAACCTTCCGTCATGGCTATGCACGTCAACAAAGCAGGCAAGAGCGTCAATACAATTAGCCCAATCTTCATCAAGGGCTCCGCTGCTGACCTGGGGCCGGGCAAGATCGCCGTTATTGCAAGTGGCCGCACCCAGGAGAAAAACCCTATTGGTCGCAAGCTGACTCTGATCGACAGGTACGACAAAGGCCATACGCTGACCATCACCGCCGTAGTCGATATGACCCCGACAGGGCAGACGGGCGAATACCTGATGACGGATGCAGACCTGTCGCAACTGGCGCCCGACAACAGTGGATCGACCACCCTGGCCAGGACCGCCCCAGGAGTTCGGACAGACAATCTGATCAGTCAACTCAATGCTTCATGGGACAGGAAGGGCATCAAGGCCTGCACCAAGAAGGAGTACATTCGTTCCAACATCCAAAGGTCACAGAAGGTGCAACGGGCCATGCCCCAGATAGCGAACGGGGCCATCGTCCTAACGGCCATATTCCTGATCCAGGCATGCGCCATCGCAGTCAATGAACGTCGCCAGGAGAATCGGAGAATGCAGGCTGCCGGTGTTTCACGTGGAACATTAGTCTGCTCCTCGATTTGGGAGTCAGTAATCGATGCCCTTTCGGCCATCCTTCTTTCAGCCCTGGCCATGGCGGGGGTGCTTGCCGTCATCTTCCACCAGTTGTCCGGCCAGATAGACATGAGCGTTGTGCCTCTCCCCTACGGCTACTTCCTGACCATGGCACTCTGGGCGATAGGCCTGGCCGCTGCAGCCTCCGGGCTATATAGCTGGTTCAGTTCTCGGGCAGATACGACTCGAAGATGATCCCGTCGAAGTCCGCACTGGCCTCCTCCTGCGCATGCTCGGAGCGGACGGTCCAGGCGATGGGCGTTCCACCTAGGAACCGATAGAGACGCATGGGCAGTGAGTGCCCGCTGTGCCACTCGCAGGCCACGAAGTCCGGCCGCCCCAGCCAGTTGAAGAGGAGGGACCCGGCCATCCAGCGCAGGGCCGATGAGCGGGAGTCCACCCGGCCATGGTAGGGGGCGACCAGTTGCCCCCTGGTGACGCCTGGGTGGTGAACCCGATACCAGGCAAGGGCCAGGACGTTGAAGGACTCAATTACATAGAGGCCCTGGTACCTGGACAGGAGGGCATCGGTCCGACGCATGAGCTCCCGATCCAAGCCCCTGTCCATCTTGATCTCGACGACCAAGGGCACCCGGCCATCCACCAGAGCGAGCACCTCGGACAGAAGAGGCACATGCTGCGCCTCGGGATCGTTGAGGCCCCCGTCCCCGCCCTCCGTTTCGGGACCGCCATCGTGGTCGGCAGAGCCAGGAATTCCTTCCCCGGACTCAAGAGCCTGGGCAGGGCTTGGGCACAGGGGAATCCTCTGCAGCTGCTCATAGGTCAGGTCCGCGACTGCCCGGTCGACGCCAGCCATCCGCTGCAGGTCTCCATCGTGGATGACCACCACCTGGCCGTCCCGGCTGAGATGAACATCCAGCTCAATCCCGTAGCCGGCCCTGCAGGCCGCCTCGAAGGCAGCCAGAGAATTTTCAGGCGCCACTACCCGAGGGGACTTGGCTTGGGCCGAGGCGTGCCTGCCTGAGGGACGATCGGATTCAACCTTCAGGCAGTCATGGATACGATGCAGGTAGGCGGTCTGTCCAGGGTTGGGATTGGTCGTCTCCATCCCCGAGCCAGCGTCGTGCAGGCCCCTATGGGCGTAGGGATGCAAGGACAGACCGACGGGCTTTCTCCGGCCCGCAACCACTGAAAGGCCAGGGGCCAGGGCCCAGCACCAGCCTCCCAAAACACCGAATCCCAGACCCAGTGCGACCTTGCCGGCCAATCGTGCTTTGGACCCCATCATCGCCTCCAGCCATCAGTACTTCATTATCCACGCTAGCATCGCAGGAGGCTGGACGCGCTTTGCCGGCTTGACTTCAAGCTGCTTCAAGGCCTTATCCTTGAACATGCAGATCAGAGAGGCATGCCCCGCCTTTAATCAACTCCGTCGAGCAATCTGCCAAGAAAGAAGCACGATACCATGCAGAATGATTCATCCACCTCCGTCCCGTCCGTCAAGCTCAACAACGGCGTCCTCATGCCCATGGAAGGTTTCGGCGTCTACCAGATCGCCGACCTGGACGAGTGCCGCCGCTCAGTCCTGGATGCCCTGGAGACCGGGTACCGGGCCATCGACACAGCCCAGGCCTATGGAAACGAGCAAGCCGTCGGAGATGCCCTGGCCCAGAGTGGCCTCGACCGCGACCAGGTCTTCCTGACCACCAAGGTCTGGATTACCAACTACGGGTACGACAAGACCAAGGCCTCAGTCGAGGAGTCCTTGAAGAAGCTGGGTACTGACCACCTGGACCTGGTCCTCCTCCACCAGCCCTTCAACGACTACTACGCAGCCTGGCACGCCCTTGAGGACCTCTATGACCAGGGGGTCCTGCGGGCCATCGGTGTCTCGAACTTCTATGCCGACCGCTATGTGGACCTGGTCAAGTTCAACAGAATCGTCCCGGCCGTCAACCAGCTGGAGACCCACGTCTTCCACCAGCGTCCCCAGGAGCGCACCTATATGGACAAATACGGCACCCGTATTGAATCCTGGGGACCCTTCGCCGAAGGCCGCCAGGGGATGTTCACCAACCCGACCCTGACCGAGATCGGGCAGGCGCACGGCCGGACCGCAGCCCAGGTAGCCCTACGCTTCCTGGTCCAGGACGGGGTCATCGTCATCCCCAAGAGCACCCACCGCGAGCGCATGCGCGAGAACCTCGACATCTGGGACTTCCAGCTCACTGACCAGGAGATGGACCGACTGCGGGCCATGGACACCGGCAAATCCGCCTTCATGGACCATGAGGACCCTGAAACCGTGGAGGACTTCGCTGGCTGATTCAGCATCAGACAGTATCTATACCCATATATGATGAAGGGGCTCTCAGCCTAGGCTTCGCCGTTGCGTCGCCGACGCTTGAGGGCCCGGTGCTTGATCAGGATGTCCAGGACTATCCAGACCGAAAGAATGAAGGCCACCACGTATCCCAGCATGCTGACCACCGGGATGCCGAAGACCACTGGCTTGATGCGGGCGAAGTAGACGATTGAGGAACCCACATAGAGGCCGACGACAATCAGGGCCATGGTCAGCCTGTTGACCATGTCGGACAGCTGCTGCAGGGGTTCCTCGGAACCCACCAGCTGCACATTGGCGCGTAGCTGGCCCCGGGTCAGCATCTTGGCTGCGGTCTGGGACTCAGCCAGGGCGCCCAAAAGCCCGTGCAGGGCCAGGTCGCCCTGGATACCCAACTTCCTGGTCTCTTCCTTGAGGATGGATCCCGCGCCCTGGCTATAGCCGACATGATCGGTGATGATCTGCACGATGTTGGCCTCAGGCAGGAACTCGTCCAGGAGTCCTTCAAGCGTGACCAGGCAGCGCGCCACCATGGTGACCGACCCCGGCACCTTGATGCCATGCCGGGCGGCCAGCTTCATAACGGCGTTGACGTATTCGGCGATGTCCAGATCGGCCAGATCCAGCTTGCCGAACCGCTGGACGACCGCATCCAGGTCGGCCAAAAGATAGGGGTAGTCCTCGGCCCTGGCCTCGCCTGTGCCAGCGAAGCGGAGCAGTCCCTGGGCCAGTGCCGGTGAATCCTCACGTCCTACTGCAAAAATCATGTCCTTCAAGGCCGATTTGGTCACCTTATCCAGGCGGCCGACCATCCCAAGGTCGATCAGCACTATGCAGCCATCACGGATGATGATGTTGCCGGGGTGCGGATCAGCGTGAAAGAAGCCCCGGTCCATGATCTGGGTGGCATAGTTGTCGACCAGCTTGATGCCGATCTCCTTCAGGTCATAGCCCTGGGCCACCAGCTGGGCGGGCCGTGAGAGGGATATCCCGTCGATGTACTCCATCACCACCACATGCCTGGTGCAAAGAGCAGGATAGGGCTTCGGGCAGTCGATGTAGGCGTAAGAGTCACAGAAATCCTTGAACTCCGCCAGATTCGCAGCCTCCTGCTGGAAGTCGACCTCGGACTGGAAGGTCTCCCAGAGCTCCTCGACAACCCCGCGGATGTCAATCACCTGGGTGCTGCGGACGAACCGGGAGGCCCACTTGACCATGCTGCGCAGAATGTCGATGTCCTGGGCCATGGTCTCTTGGATCCCTGGACGCTGGACTTTGACGGCCACGTCCTCACCGCTGACCAGGCGGGCCCGATGCACCTGCGCCAGGGAAGCCGACCCCAGGGGGACTGGGTCTATGGACGAGAAGATCTGGTCGAGCGGACGGCCATACTCGGCGGCCAGGGTGCTGGTCACCACGGAATACGGGATGGGATCCGCGTCGGCGCGCAGCTTGGAGAGCTCACGGCAGAAGGCCTCCGGCAGGATCTCCGAACGCATGGAGAGAATCTGGCCCACCTTGACGAAAGTGGGTCCGAGTGCCTCGAACAATCGGCGCATGGTGACCGGGGTCAGACCGTGGATGATGTCGAACCGATTGGCGATGCGGATCATCTCGGCCAGTCGACGGGCCCTGCCACGCCTGTGCCGGATCCTTACTGCCGCCCCCTGCCGCTCTCCCGTGCCGACCCCGAAGAGGCCGATGGTCTGCACCGGGGCATCATGTCCGTTCATGGCATCCATACTCACCACTCACCTGCGTCCTTTATCCGCATGGCCGACCAGCAGCAGACATTCCGGCGCAGACGACCGACACTGACAGTAATTGACCGCCTTCAGCCCTGCTGACCCGCAATGGGATCATTGGAGGTGATGGGAATGGACCCGGACCGACGATTCGGCATTGGCGCCAGGGGCTCATGGTCGGGACGACGGGGATCAGGAGCAACATGAGTCGCAGGCCTGGGCGCGCCAGCAGCAGGTGCAGGCGCGCTGTCAGCAGGTGCGGGAGCGGGAGGGTTCTTCCTGTTCCGCTTGAGCTCAGTATTGAGAATCTTCCCCTGCTCGACCGTCAGCTCACCCTTCTTGACCAGGCTGTCAACGACCTCCTGGCCCTTCTCCACGCCTGTGGCCAAGGCTCCGATGCCAGCCAGAAGCACCTTGTGCAATCCGTCACCGATATGCAAATCCGACATGATATGCCTCCCAGCATTCATACGCCCTTGAAGTACCGGGCTCTTTTGACCGCCAAGAAACGAGCGGCCGTCTCTCTTTACAGTCTAGCTGGTCATCATTGACCGATCCGATTCAACACTATGGCGAGAGGGACCACAGCGCCTTGCCCCTCGGCACAACCCTTTTCCTGATGATCAACATCTGCGCAGGAACCGCAGGCTCTCCTTCATCTGGGCCTGGATGCTGCGATACGACTGGCCTGATCAGCCAAGGAGTCCAGACGCTCCAACTCGTTCCTGCTCTTCTGGTCCATGTCCTCCTTCATCTGGGCGAAGGTGCCCTGGCCGTACCGCCTTTCGGCTGCGCCAGCGATAAGGAAGTCCGTAATGGCCGGGTTCTTCGGCAGTAGCGACCCATGCATATAGGTGCCGATGACCTTCTTCCGTCTGGCCCCCTCGGTGTGGTCCTTGCCGTTGTTGCCTCGGCCATCCTCGGTCACCATGCCCAGGGGTTCGGCCCCCTCCCCCAGGTAGGTCAGACCCGAGTGGTTCTCATAACCGACCACCCTGCCGAAGTCCTCTGCCTGCTCCACCAGGTTGCCGATCATTCGCTTGGGCTTGGCAATGGTATGCACGTCAAGGATGCCGACCCCCTCCAGGCGCTCATGGTCTGAGGTCTCGAAATAATGGCCGAAGAGCTGATAGAGCCCGCAGATCATCAGCATGGGCACATCCTGGTCGGCCAGATCGTGCAGAAGTCCGGCCCGCTCCCGCAGGTCGTCGAGGATCCGTTCCTGGCCATGGTCCTGACCGCCGCCGCCCAGAATCATGTCGATCCGCTCCGGCCAGGCATCGCCGGGATCGTAATAACGGACCACGGGACTGAACCCATACAGATCAGCCCTGCGGGTCACGCTGAGTATGTTGCCCGAATCCCCGTAGATGTTCATGTCACGGTGGTAGAGGGAGAGGATCTGCAGCGGCGGATGGGTCCCTGCGGCCTTGGCCTTATCCTGCGACTGCGGCATTCCTGCGCTCCTTTTGGTTTGCTCGCTCATGCGCCCACCCCGGCATCGTCCACGCTCGTGATCCTGCCGAGGGCGGACCGGAGCCGGAGCATAGATGTGTAAGTGCAGTAGATTCGCTTGGGTCGGCCTGGATGCACCTCCAGAAAGGCTGTCAGCGCCCGATCCAGGTTGGTCTCGATCGCCTCGGTGGGCACCTGGTCATAAGCCAGGCGCAGGGCCATGTCATAGGCCCGGGTGCCGGAAACCATAGCCACGCCGGTATCCCTGAGCGAGGTGAAGTCCACATCCCAGAGCCAGCTCATGTCACGTCCGTCCGCATACTCGTCGCGGATGGCGATCATGGTGTCCTGTCCGGCAGGGTCGAAGGAGGACAGGGCCAGGCGGAAGCCCATGGGGTTCTTGACCAGGACCAGCTCAACCGGCGCGCCCTGGTAAGTGATGACCTCCCCGCGGCCGAAGGCGGGCGTCACCTTGGACAGGGCATCCATGAGCGCTGCATCATCAGGCTCCCTGTCTTCCAGAACGACTCTCACCAGCGCCAGGGCAGCGGCCGCATTGTAGAGGTTGTAGACGCCCTCCAAGCGCAGATCGGTCTCCAGGATCCGACCGTCCAGGCGGAAGGCAGCCCTGTGGTCCATGACCCGTTCCAGGGTCACCTCGGCTGGCAGCCGGTGACCATGGCGGACCGGACGGGGAGCGCTGCCCGCACTGCCAACGCCAGCACCCCGGTCCGAGGCATGCATGTCGTCATCGGTAGGGAAATAGGTCAGCAGATCGTCTGACAGACCAAAGTAGGCCACACCGGTCTGGGCCGGTGTCTGGGCGGCCAGGCTGGCAATACGCGGATCCTCACGGTTGAGGACCACCGTGCCCGTGGTGGCCAGGGCCACCTGACCCAGCAGCCGGGCTGTGGTGTCGATTTCCCCAAACCGATCCAGCTGGTCGCGCATGACATTGAGCAGGAGGGCGTAGCGGGGCTTGACCTGCCGCACAAAGTGGACTGCATAGGCCTCGTCCAGCTCCAAGACGGCGATGTCGGCATGCAGATGGCCGGAGAGCCCCAATGTAGAGACCAAGGCCGAAACAACGCCGCGGGTGAAGTTGGATCCGGTCGGATTGGTGAAGACCTTGAGGCCCAGGGATTCCAGCATGGAGGCCACCATCCGGGTGGTGGTGGTCTTGCCGTTGGTACCCGAGACCAGAACCACACCACGGGGCAGCCCCGACAGGGTCCTGGCCAGGAAGCCCGGGTCGATCCGCTCGACCACCTTGCCAGGCAGGGCCGAACCGCCATGATGGGACAGCCGCGAAACGATGCGTACCGCCTTGCCGACAAGAAGGGCCAGGAGGGAGCGCCAAGGCCGACGGGGACGACCGGGCTGATCGGCAGGCTGCGCCTTGGAAGCCGTGGGCCGCATGATCAGACCCCTCCCTGCTGGTAGTCCTGGGGCATGTCCTTGAACTTGGACTTCTCGCCCAGGAAGGCCAGCTTGAAAGTGTCGGTGGGGCCGTTGCGGTGCTTGGCCAGAATGATGTCGGCCTCGCCCGGGCGGTCCTCCTTGTCGTAGAAGTCCGGCCGGTGGACCAGGAAGACCACGTCGGCATCCTGCTCGATGGAGCCGGACTCGCGCAGGTCGGAGAGCATGGGCTTCTTGTCGTTGCGCATCTCGGGACCGCGGTTGAGCTGGCTCAGCGCCACCACCGGAACCTCCAGCTCCTTGGCCAGCAGCTTCAGGGCGCGTGAGAAGTCGGAGACCTCCTGCTGGCGGGATTCGACCCGCTTGCCCGAGGTCATCAGCTGCAGGTAGTCGATGACCACCAGCTTCAGGTCGTTGGTCTGCTTGAGCCGACGGCACTTGGCGCGAATCTCCATCAGGCTCATGTTGGGCGAATCGTCCAGGAAGAGTGGGGCATCCTGGAGCCTGCTCCAGAAAGTGTTCAGGGTGTTCCAACGTTCGGGGGTGATGTCATCCGCCCGGCGCAGGGCCACCAGGGGGATGTCGGTCTCGGCCGAGATGATGCGCTGGGCCAGCTCGGTCTTGCTCATCTCCAGGGAGAAGACCACTGTGGTCATGTTGTTGTGGAGGGCTGCGGCGCGGGCAAAGTCGATGCCCAGGGTGGACTTGCCCATGGCCGGGCGGCCGGCCACCACAATCATCTGCCCAGGCTGCAGGCCCTGGGTCACATCGTCGATGCTCTTGAAGCCGGTAGGCACGCCCCGCTCCATTTCGCCGTTCTGCAGCTTGTCCAGCTGGTCCAGGGTGTCATGGACGACCGGCCCGATGGCCTCGTAATCCTGGCGGACCCTGCCCACGCTCATCTCGTAGACCTCGGCCTGGGCCAGATTGACGATGTCCTCGGCCTGGGAGCCCTCGGCCGAGTAGCCCAGCTGGGCGATCTTGGTGCCAGCCGCGATCACATTGCGCAGGATGGCCCGCTGGTGGACGATTTCCGCATAGTAGGTGGCGTTGGCGGCTGTCGGGACCGAGGCCACCAGGGAGTGCAGATAGTCGGTGCCCCCCACTTTCTCCAGGTCGCCGGACTTGAGCAGTTCGTTGGCCACCAAGACCGCATCCACCGGCTGGGAGGCCGAGAAGAGGGTGACGATGGCCTCGTAGATGGTCTGGTGCTTGGGCTGGTAGAAGTCGGATATCTCGATCATCTGGCTGACTTCGCCGATGGCATCCTTGCTCATGAGCATGCCGCCCAGCACGGCCATCTCCGCATCGTCGTCATGCGGGGGCACCCGATCGAAGAGCATGTCGCGGCCGGTCTGAGCATGATCGGTGGGACGCTGTTCGGGATGGGTGTAGTCGGTGTAGTCGTCGGAAGCCATAGCCACGATTCTACGAAGAGGACCGTCCTTGACAGCCCTAAGAAGCGGATTTCACCCAAGGCATTCACTAGGACGCGCCGACCGTACTGGACGGAGTACAAGGCTGCTCATGCATGTGTATAGAAAAATAAGTTATCCACATTCAAGGCGTGTCCTAGAGGACATGTGTGCAACTTATCCACCTCATGGGTATAACTCTGTGCAAAACTTGGGGACAGCCTGCCACATCATCAATCCGGCTTGCACTCAAGGCTGTTTGGTGATACGGCATCCACGACAGGGCGTCCACGGACTGGCTTTCCTGGATTGTGTCTTCAGTCCAGAGCATTAGCATGGCGTCCATGCGCAGCCACAGGAACATCTCCGAAACCAAGACCACATCAATCACGCCGGAAGAGCGGCGGACGACCTACCGGACCATTGCCGGACTGGCCATACCCACCTTCGGCCAGCTGATCGCATCACCGCTCTTCGTCATGATCGACACCGCCATCGTGGGCCACATCAGCGACTCGGCCCTGGCCGGGCTCTCCATCGGATCCACTGTGGTGCTGACCACCGTGGGTCTGTGCATCTTCCTGGCCTACGGGACCACCTCCCAGGTGGCCCGGCTCATGGGCGCAGGCCGCCGCAGGGAGGGCATGCAGGCCGGCGTGGACGGCATGTGGCTGGCCTTCGTCATCGGCGTGGTCGTCTGCGCCGTTCTCCTGGCTTTAAGCCGACCCATCTGCAGCCTGATGGGAGCCCGTGGGCCGGTCCTGCAGGCGGCGCAGACCTACCTGAATGCCCTGGTCTTCGGCCTTCCGGCCATGCTCCTGGTCTACGCGGCCAACGGCATCTTCCGGGGATTGCAAAAGGTAAAGATCACCCTGGTGGCCGCCGTGTCGGGCGCCATCCTCAACACCGCCCTTGAGATTCTGCTGGTCTTCGGCCTGCACATGGACATTCTGGGCTCGGGCCTGGCCACACTGATCGCCGAGTGGGCCATGGGGCTCTTTTTGACCATCCCCGCCCTGGTCTGGGCCCGTCAGGAAGGCGCCCAGCTGCGGCCCCGACTCTCAGGCATGGCGGCCAGCATGGGCGATGGCTTCCCACTCTTCCTGCGGACCCTGGCCCTGCGGGTCTGCCTCTTTATGACCGTGGTGGCTGCGGCCCACTTGGGCGAGCAGGTGCTGGCGGCCTATCAGGGGGTCAACTCGGCCTGGAATTTCGGACTGAACATGCTGGATGCCGTAGGCATCGCCGGTCAGTCACTGGTAGCCACCGAACTGGGCGCCGGACAGCGGTCACGGGCACGGGTCATGACCGACCTGTCAGCCAAGGCCGGCATGGCCATGGGAGTGCTGGTCGGACTGGTCATGATCGTCTTGGGACTCTTCGCCGCCCCCCTGTTCAGCCCCACGCCAGCCATCAGGTCGCTGATCACCGTGGGCATGATCGTCCAGGGAGTCTTCATGCCCGTCGCCGGATGGATGTGGGCCCTGGACGGGATCCTGATCGGGGCCGGGGACTATCGCTACCTGGCGGCCACCTGCTCCCTGACGGCTGTAATCTACCTGATCGGACTACTGGGCATGACGGCTCTGGCCATGAACTGGACACCCACCTGGCGGATAGCCATGCTCTGGGCCGTACTCAATGTCCTCTTCATCGGCGTCAGGGCCATCTGCAATGGTTTGAGAACGCGCACTGATGTCTGGATGGGGACAATCGACCAGACCAGCCAAGCGTGAAGAGCCATTCTCAACGACTCAGACAAGGAAATCCCGGACATAGAAAAAGCAGGATCCCGACAGCTAGACCATGAAATTGGCCACAGCGACGAAATCCTGCGAAACTGGTCAGCAGGAAGACGACCATACAGATGGCAGCAGGAGGCTGCCTCAGATAGCGTCTACGCCGGTCTCCCCGGTACGAACCCTGACCACCGAGTCCAGGGTCTGCACCCAGACCTTGCCGTCGCCCACGGTGTTGGTGGCGGCGGCCTGGACGATGGTGTCGACCAGCTCGTCGACCCGGCGATCCTCGGTCAACACCTCCAGGCGCACCTTGGGAACCAGGTCCACCTTGACAGTGCTGCCCCGGTAGACCTCCTTATGGCCGCCCTGCCGACCATAGCCCTGGGCTGACGAGACGGTCATACCGTGCACGCCGACCTCGGTCAGGGCCTGTTTAATCTGATCCAGCCGCCCGGGCTGAACGATGGCGGTAATGAGTTTCATGCTGCCTTCCTTTCTGATTAGTTCAGAATGGATCCGAAGTCGTAGGCGCTCTCACCCTGATCGCTCTGATCGACACCGATGACCTCCTGATCCTTGCTGACTCGCCAACCAATGGTCTTCTCCAGCGCAAAGGCGATCACACCAGTGACTGCAGCTGCGTAGATGATCGCAATCAGCGCCACCAGGAACTGAACAAGGAGCTGCCGGAAATTGCCGCCGGCCAGGAAGCCCGTGCCGGTACCAAAGAAGCCTATCAGCAGCGTGCCCAATAAACCACCCACACCGTGGATGCCTACCACATCCAAGGAGTCGTCATAGGCGAAACGGAACTTGAGCCCACAGGCCAGACAGCAGACGAAACCAGCCAGGAGGCCGATGACCATGGCCCAGAGCGGGGAAACCACGTCGGCCGCTGGAGTGATGGCCACCAAGCCGGCGACCATGCCGGATGCAGCACCCATGGCGGTGTAATGCCCGCTACGGATCCGTTCAGTAAAGAGCCAGCCCAGGGTTGCACCGCTAGCGGCTATGGTCGTGGAAACCCAGGCATATCCGGCTGTGCCATTGGCTGCGAAGGCAGACCCGGCATTGAAGCCGAACCAGCCGAACCAGAGCAGGAAGGCGCCCAGCATGACCATGGGCACATTGTGGGGACGCATGGATTCCTTGGGGAAGCCGATTCGCCTGCCGATGATGAGCACAATGATCAGGGCTGCTACTGCCGCGTTGATGTGGATGACCGTACCGCCTGCGAAGTCGTGCGCCTGAGCTCCGATGGCGTTGGAGATGGGTCCATCGGCAGCCAGCAGTCCGTGATTCCAGACCATGTGGGCCATGGGCGCGTAATCCAAGGTGATCCAGAGGGCCACGAAGATCATCCAGGTGCTGATTCTGACTCGCTCTGCAAGGGCTCCCGAGATCAGGGCCACGCAGATCATGGCGAAGGCGGCCTGGAAGGCGATGTCCACCGTGTGCGGGTAGGCAGCGTTTGCGGAATCAAGCGAGGTGAAGACCCCATTCTTGGCTGTGACCGTGTCCTTGAGCAGGAAGCCGGTGATGGGGTCGCCGAAGACGCCGCCAATATCTTTGCCTGCAAAGGAAATCGACCATCCCCAGAGGGTCCAAATGATTCCAGTCACGGCAATGGCCAGCGTGGACATCATCATCATGTTGAGCACAGCCTTGGCGCGGACCATACCCCCATAGAAGAAAGCCACCGCCGGAGTCATCAGGAAAACCATGGATGCCGCTACCAGCATCCAGGCAGCATTTCCAGAATCCATGCCTACACCTCTCTTTTCCCCATCCGAGCGAGCAGTCCCAATAATAAAGAGGACTTCCCTCCGGACAGCCTACGTCAGAATCTCTTCCACTTCCCGATTCATCAAACAGGAAGCGGATGACGGTCAGGTCACCGCCGCATTACCTGCGGGTGACTATTGGATGACCACCTTATGACCGACTAGCCGACCGACTGGCCGGACTACTCGTCTCCCAGAATGCCGTCGACAAAGGATTCGGGATCGAAGACAGCCAGATCATCGGGACCCTCGCCCAGCCCGACCAGCTTGACAGGCACGCCCAGCTCCCGCTGGACAGAAACGACGATGCCGCCCTTGGCCGAGCCGTCCAGCTTGGTCAGGACAATGCCTGTGACCCCGATGGCCTGGGCGAAGACCTGGGCCTGGATCATCCCGTTCTGCCCGGTGGTGGCATCCAGGACCAGCAGAACCTCGTCTACGGGCAGGTTCTTCTCAACCACCCGCCGGATCTTGCCCAGCTGATCCATCAGGTTGGCCTTGTTCTGCAGGCGTCCAGCTGTGTCCACGATGAGAACATCTGCATGTTCGTTTTTGGCCCGTTCCGCGGCTTCGAAGGCCACCGAGGCCGGGTCGGCACCGTCGCGGTCGCTACGGACCACGGGCACGCCCACCTTGCCGCCCCAGGTCTCCAACTGGTCAGCGGCGGCGGCACGGAAGGTGTCGGCAGCACCCATAACCACCGACTTGCCATCGGCCACGAAGAGTCTGGCCAGCTTGCCCGCGGTGGTGGTCTTGCCCGTACCATTGACGCCCACCATGATGATGACCGACGGCCTGTTGGCCTGGGGTCGGGCAGCCGCCAGAGTTCGGTCCATATTGGGGTCGACCAGATCGATCAAGCGCTGACGAAGACTGCGGCGTACTGCTGCGGGATCCTTCTGCCCGGTAATCCGGGCATCGTCGCGCAACTGCTTCACCAGCTGTTCGCTGGCCTCAGCGCCCACATCCGCCATGAGCAGGGTGTCTTCCACATCCTCCCAGTCGGAATCGCTCAGATGGTCCTTGGTCAGAATGGCAAAGAGGGCCTTGCCAAAGGGGTTGGGGCTCTTGGCCAGCCTGGCCTTGAGCCTGGTCATACGGGATGCGGATGCCTCCGGGTGAGCCAGCTCCTCCTGTGCCGACGGTGCTGCTTGATCGGCCGAGGAAGACTGAATGGATGCCTTTGAATCAACTGCGCCGGAACCCGTAGAAGCGTCTGGATTTGGGGATGCACCCGATGCAGACGAGGCAGATTGGATTGCCTGGCCATCCGACGAAGATTTTCGGGAAGCGCCAGGTTGGCTTTCAGCTTGACTCTTTGCCGCAGAAGCCGCCGATTTCGGGGACAAAGAGGGTCTACCGTCACCAGGCTCTTCCGCCCTGCCAGAGCGCGCGGAATCCCCCTGGGACCGGCGTTTGCGGACCGCCACCAGGATGCCGACCACCGCCAGCACCAGGACGATCAACACCGCGATAAGAATAAGGAGCTGCTGTGTTGTCATAGGTACCAGCCTAAGGGCGAAAAGGGACACGGACGGTTATCGCCAGCGGTCACTTTCCGCCTGGGTGGCTCTTTTCCGTCTGCGAACCGCTCTTGACTGCAGGCATGACGTCGGAGGTGGTGGTCTGAGGCTCCCTCCGCTGTGGACGCGAAGGCTCGGGGCTGGATGATCGTGGGGCGGAGTTCCTGGGAGCTGGAGGCCCAGAGGTCGCAGAGACCGACGGTACAGCATTCTTCTTTTGTCTCGGGCTGACCGACGATGTGGAATCGCTGCTCGGTGGCGGGGGCAGATTTATCTCGTCCGTGGAATCGGAGGCTAGCAGACCCCGAACCTCTACCACAGAGGAGGAATTGACATAGACCGGATAGGGATGTTCACCGTCTTCAGCTGTTGATACGTCCTCGCCCGAGCCAGGGGAGAACGACAGATGCCCGCCTGCTATCCGCGGCAGCTTATTCTCTCGCTCCTGCTGACGGCGTGCAGCCCGGCGCACACGCTCATCGAGAGACTGGGAGAAGGCACGGTCCTGGGACTCGCCAAGCGCCAAGCGCATGACAAATACAACGAATGCCACCACCACCAGCACCCATACCAGGACAATCAGCCAGACCATACATGCCATTCTCTCAGAAGAACCCCACAGACGCGCTACGACACGAGGAATCTATTGGTCTCTTTCACACTGGTTCACGCGGACGCGTTCTTTGGTCGGCTCGCTTCGGCATGCAAATCAATCCAATATCGTTCTACTGGCTGACCAAAGCTGCTGAGGAGCACATTCTCCAGTTGCCCGCCACGCGAGAGGATGGTCCGGCGGCTGGCCAGATTCGACGGGGAGCAGGTGATCAGGACACGGCTCATGCCAAGAGCGGCCGCCCGTCGCAGGCAATCATCCAGCATCAGCCCGGCATAACCCCGCCGACGACAATCAGGGCGAACTGAATAGCCGATGTTGCCGCCCGAGCGTAGAAGCGCCTCTGTAAGCTGCAGCCTCAACTGAATCATCCCCACCAGTTTGCCGCTGGGATCCATGGCTGCGAACTGCAGGGCGGGCACAAATCCCGACGGCAGATCATCGCCGCGCGCCTGACGAGCCACCTCCGGCAGGCCTGATTGACGAACCTCATCCAGGCTGTGGCAGTCCTCCAGGGGGCCGAGCCCGGCCGCTTCATCCTCAGGCCGAGCACGACAGGACTGCAGATATTCCCAGATCGCTTCGGCATTTACCGCCCCCGGGTGATCCATCCTCACCAGACGGATTCCCATAGTTCCCCTCCTCTGTCGAGTACTTGGCCGCCCCTTTGTGCTTTGTGCTTTGTGCTTCAGCTTACATAAACAGCATCCAACGGAACTGGGGATCCATCGTTCTTTCTGCTTTTCTCCTCCCAGTGTCCGGAACAGCTGGTCATGAATCGTCAGTCAGACATTCCGGCCTGAAACCATGTGATGACGATTTGTGTACGGTCTCGCAGGCCGGTCTTGTCGAGTATGCGACTTACGTAACGCCGGACAGAGGTAATTTCGAGAGTGAGGCGCTGGGCTATTTCCTGATTGGATAGCCCTTGAGCGATGAGCCCGGCTATCTCGTACTCCCTGGGGGTCAACTTATCCAGCTGCTGCCTGGCCTGCGGATCACTGACCTTATGCCGAGCATAGGCTCTGTCGCGGTTGATAAGCTCCGCTGTAATGCGGGGGGTGAGCACTGCGTCACCATCGGCCACTGCGTGAATGGCTCGATGCAGGTCTCTGGTGGATACGTCCTTGAGCAGAAAGCCGTAGGCGCCTGCGTGGAGACCGGTGAAGGCATAATCGTCTTCGTCATAGGTGGTCAGGATCAGCGTGCGAATGTCGGGGAACTCCTTGGCAATGACCGCAGTGGCACTGATGCCGTCCATCACCGGCATGCGAACGTCCATCAGGATCACCCGAGGCAACGGCTGGGCGGCTGCTTTCATCTCTCGAAGTATGGTCACTGCCTCCTGACCGTTGGAGGCTTGTCTGACAACCTGTAAATCGTGGTCGGCCTCAATCATGCGTACCAACCCCTTGCGGAGGAGCGCAAGGTCATCGACCAGCATCAGGTCAATCATGGGCATTGCCCTCTTTCTCGCCGGCGCAAGGCAGGATGGCTTCTACAGTCCATCCTCCATTCTTGCCCGGTCCGCAACTCAGACTCCCTCCCATCAGTCGGCATTGCTCGCCAATCTGTTTGAGACCCACTCCTTGATGATCATGAATAGCCGGTTGCTGATCGCCCAAGGCTGGCACATGCTTATTCCCATGCCCATCGTCGTGGATGGTGATGCGGAGGGTGCCGTCCTGCTCATAGTCGCGGGAGATGACGATGGTGCTCGGGTCTGAGGCGTGCCGGAGCGTGTTGGTGATTGCCTCCCTGCTGATGATGAAGCAGAGGTTATCCTGTCTGGGATTGTGCCGCTGATGACCTGTTTTAGTAGACACGACAGCCAAACCAGCCGCGCGGGCATGGGCGATCACGGTATCGAGCTCGTCGAGCGTGTGCAGCCTGGAACCATAGCTGCGCCCATCATCATCGGGCTCTTTAGGCAGCGCTTCATGCTCCTGGACAAGGGTACGGACGGCTTGCCGAGTGTCGGCCAATCCATCCCTGGCAACCTGATTAATGTCCTTAAGCACTTCTTGCAGCTCTTTGACCTCAGCCGAATCTGCGAATCCCTGGGACAGGGCAATGATCGTGGTGAGGTCATGGCCCACACTGTCGTGCAACTCCCCTGCCACCTGGGCACGTGATACAGCCTGATCCCTTTGCCTGACAAGCATCTCAGAGCGGATGCGCTCCTGCTCCTCACGCTGCTGCATCTCGCGTCGAATCCGGTAGGACCTGACAGCTACGGCAACGGCCGCGACCGCCATGATGACAGCCATCCGGGCCGACCATTCCAGAAAGAGCACGTGCCCGGCATGCATGCTGACGGTGACCAGACTGACGGCCGCGACTGCCTCACCCACGCCTGCCGCAATCCTGGGTGCTGACGATAAACAGACGCAGAAATAGAGAGCGCCTACCAGGGGTATCAGGAAGCTATCGTCCGAGGCGGCAAATGACAGGCCAACATATACCAGGGTCTCCATGGTCGTGATGAGCAGGGGAAATTGTCTGCTCCAGTACAGCAGGCAGGAAGACAGGAGTCCGATCAGGCCGATGGCCGTCTTCCAAACGGGCAAAGGAATGTTCCCGGCCCAGACTGGAGGAAACATGGGGGCACTGACATAGAGAAGCGTATAAATCAGGCTCAGCAGAGGCATGACGAATCTGGTCAAGCTTTGATTGCTCAACAGCTCAAATAGGTTGGTTGCCATGCCCTTCATCGCGCCCCCTCACGCTGCCATGACGAGGATCCCAGGTTCATTCGCCAGTGTACTGTGCTATCACACCGGCAGGGGAACGACCTGCTGATTTGCGCACCGTGGCCCACGAAGCCAACGATGCCGCAGAAGACAGAAGCAGGTAGACCAGCGCCCAATGAGCCCAAGGTATGCCGATGCTGGCAGCCCCGAAGACCTTATGGAATCCGACTGCATAGGCAAAGACTGGCAGAAGGCTGGAGGTGAGGGATATCAGTACGGCGGTGGTTGCCATGATGAGTCCTTCGAGAGCGGACATGATTTCAAGTTGGTTCGGATCCGCGCCAGCGATCGAGATGAGGGACAGATCCAGGCTTCGACCATGGGCTGAGACCAGGTATCCGGCGCATACTCCAGCCAGCGTGACGACCAGTGCGGGGCCCAGAAGGGTAATGAGCATGGAGAAATCAGAGCTGCTGACATCCAGGTTGGGAGGCAGCAGACGACTGGAATCGGCGCTGGTCTGGTAGAAGGAATCGGTCATCATCAGCAATGAAACCCCCACAACCAGCGGTATGACCGTGGAGCTGAGGCTGCGCATGCGGGTACCGGCTTGCCGGCAAGCAACCAGCCACGAGGGCTTGCGGAGAACGATGAGCCTGGTCCAACCGCTGGTGACCGTGCCCAGCAGGGAAGGACCTGCCAGGCAAATTGCGGCCAGCATGAGCACGAAGCCGAAAGTGCTGCCCATGGCGATGGGCAGGATGGGTGCCGCAGTGTGCAAACGGACCAGTTGCTCATCAGGGATGGTCCGCGCTTGCATAATCGGCGTCAGCATGACTGTCGATGCTGCCAACAAACACAAAATAGCGGCGATACGACGAACCGGACCCGCTGCTTTTGGAGGGCTGATTGCGGCCCGCAGTGATTCCACGGGACTGATCCTGCTGATGGTTCGGATGGTCAGCAGCGTGCCGATCATGGTCGCCAATACTCCACACGTAGTTCCTGCTGCCCAGGAAGCCAGCTGGTAGCTAGCGATGAAAGGCTGCTTGCCAATCAGGAACTGCGAAGTCTCCCAGGCATAGAGGGGGCGGACCAGCGGAAAAGAAACCACCAGCGAGACCAAGCTGGCCGCGAGCGCCAAGATGAACACGCGCAAACAGGTCAGCGAGGTCAGCTGCCAGGGTGTGGCGCCTTGCAAGGCCAGGAGGGCGAGGTTGCGCCGTCGCTGGTTGATCACTGATGAAACAACTTGCAGAACGATCAATACTGCGGCAATGAGGAGAGCTACGAAGGGGATCATCAAATTTTGGTAGGCGGTGCGGCTTTGCTCGGTCATGCCGGGGAGATCGCCCAGGTCCCTGGCTGAAGAGAGCATCATGGCAAGCAGACCGACCATGGTCTGTGTAGCAATCAGCACGAGCATGATGCCAGACCAAGCCAAGGGGGCATCTTTGAAATCTCGTAGTAGAAGTCGCATCAGATGCTCGCTTTCAGCATGGGAACCTTGTCGTCTGTTGATATGCGACCGTCACGGAGATGCACCAGTGTGTTGCAGCGGGAAGCGACTTCCGGACTGTGGGTGACCATGATTACTGCGTGGCCCGGCCGATTGGCGAAGGCAACGAGCTCATTGACGACCGCATCTCCGGTCCCCTGATCAAGGGCGCCCGTAGGCTCATCAGCGAAGATGATTTCGGGATCCGAAATCAGCGCACGGGCCAGGGCCACACGCTGCTGTTCGCCCCCTGACAGGAGGGTCACGTTGGCTTTGAACAGCCCTCTGATGCCGAGTCTGGTGAGCAGCTTGGCCGCCTGATCCTCCGGCCAGCGGGTCTTACGCAGGATGAAGGGCAGTTTGAGGTTGTCCTCCACACTCATCGAAGGCACCAAATTATAAGACTGGAAAACAAAGCCCAGGTGCGCACGCCGGAACCGTGCCGACGCTGCAGGCCCCATGGCAGAAATGCATTGACCCAGGACCTCAACCTTGCCGGAATTGACTGGTTCGAGACCCGCCAGACAGTAGAGCAAGGTTGATTTGCCGCTACCCGATGGCCCTACGATTCCGGTCATGACTCTCCAAGAGGCGGTGAACTCCACATTATCCAGGAGGGTGATGGTCTCCCCCTTCCTGGGCGACACCTGCCTGCACAGACCGGATGCATGGATGGGGAAGGGCTCGCCCTGGTCGGAAGGATCGACAGTATGTTTCATGGCAATATCCAATGCTTGCGAACGGATGAATGCCAACGTGGGCCTGTGACGCTCTGTACATCCTGTGGTGCGTATTGAGCCGGCTGTTTTTTCATCGGAGCTCCCTCCCTCGCAGAGATGATTCTTCCAAGCCGCGTAGGGGGAATCAACGTCGGCCGCCACTTCGCCATCTGCAGATGACAAGACAAAGACCAGCCACTGCGTAAAACGGGGAGGACTTCATCAGTCGATTCGGTTGGGCCGGGGCCATCAGCTCCTACCTTCCTAACACGGTTCTGGCCCGGTACGCCCGCCCTGCTTACTCATCCACGTCGCTTCATGCCAATAAAATCAATGACATACAAGAAACCCTCCCCGATGCCGAAAGGGCCATCCATCCGCACTTGCTCGGACCAGGGATGCGGAAACCATCGATCAATGAGGCAAGAATGTCCCTTTCCAAACAGTCAGAATCCCCCTTCCTGCAAGGGACCAACCTTCCCGCCGTCGGCGATTACAACCGCAGTGTGGTTCTCGACACCATCCGAAAAGCCGGACAGATCAGTCGGGTGGAGGTGTCCCACCTGACCGGCCTGACCAGCCAGACGGTGACCAACATGGTCCGCAAGTTGATTGACAGTGGACTGGTCCAAGAGGAGGGAACGGTGACGGTGGGCAGGGGGAAGCCCCGCACGGCAATCAGATTGAATCCCGATGGCCGCTATGCCGTGGGAATCCATCTGGAACCGGCCAAGACCACCGTCATTCTGATCAATCTGGCCGGCCATATCATCGACAGAGACCTGCCCGACCTGCCTGACGACTCTGCCCAGGCCATAGCAGCACTGGCCTCGACGGTCTCTCTCCTGCTCGGACGCAACGGTATCCCTGGAAAGAGGATGGGGGGAATCGGCATAGCCATCCCCGGCCCAGTCGATGCAAGGCGGGGGACCGTGCTCGACCCACCCAACCTCTCCGGCTGGCGCAACGTCCGACTGGCCCACGACCTGGAATTGAGCACGGGTCTACCCGTCTTCATGGAGAAAGACGTGACTGCCGCCTGCCATGGCCAGACCTGGGCGGGCAGGGGAGAGGAAACCGGCCAGGACTTCCTATTCATGTACATGGGCCTGGGCATCGCTTTCGGGACGGTCAGGCATGGCCATGTCTACCAAGGTAGAACAGGCAACGTGGGAGAGATGGGACACATCGTCGTCGACACCTCGGGCCCTGCCTGCTGGTGTGGACAAAGGGGGTGCGTAGCCGTCACCTGCGATCCACGCTCCCTGGTCAAACAGGCTGAGAAGGAGGGCCTCTTCCCCGCTCCTACCCACGTGCAGGACCCGCGGGCCTTCAACGATTCCGCTGACCTCCCCTTCTTGGATGAGGCCTTCAAGTCGCTCTGCCAACGGGCCCACGGAGGCGATGAGGTCTGCCGAGACCTCCTCCTGGAATCGGCAGGGCGAATCGGCAGGGCTGTGACAATCCTGACCGACCTGTGGGATATGGACACAGTGGTCTTCGGGGGTCCCTACTGGCACCTCCTGAAAGACATCTACCTGGATAGAGTGGCCCAAGTTCTCAGGCGGCGGTCCGTCCTCAGGCAGGTCCATAACTTCAAGGTCCTGTCGACCACCTTGGGGGGCGACATCGCCGCCATTGGAGCTGCCAGCGCCATATTGGACCACGATCTAACACCCGGCCCGGCCCCGGGGATGTCCGGGAGAGACCGTTCGGCGATTTGACAGGCGGATTGCGAAAGGTGCCGTCCGGCAGGTTGCTGGACGGCACCTTTCACTCGATTCAGGACCTGTGGAACCGCAGGGTCACAATCTGGAAGGGATGGAGCTCAAGGTCGATCCCGTCCTCACCCTTGGACCGTATGGCCGGCTGGACAGCATCGCAGGGAACCTCCATGAGGCCCACTTCGTCGACACTGGACCAATCAAAGCCAGCGGTCAGCCGAGCACGGGAACGTGCACCGGCGGATTCATAAAGACGGACGACCAAATCGCCCGACCTGTCCTCGGCCAGCTTGACGCTCTCGATCAGCACATCCTGCCCGTCCACTTCGACCAGGGGGTCTACCGGGTGGGCGCCTGTCAACCGCCGGACCGGGACGTTGAGCCTGTAGCCCATCCGGATGGCCCGCCTGATGTCGGTACCCACACCCAGGGCCACTGTGAAGTCGTGCTCTCCAAGGTCGGCACGGGGGTCCGGGAAGTGGGGGGCGCGCAGGAGGGAGATCTGGATGCGTGTGCCCGGCCTGCCATCCGGCAGGACAAACTGGTGGATGTCATGGCCATAGTTGGTGCAGTTGGCCAGGCTGACGCCGAAATCGCCCTCCTGGATGTGAACCCACCGCTGGGCCGCGGCCTCGAACCTGGCCTGTTCCCAGGAGGTGTTCTCGGTGACCGGCCTGGTCAGATGACCGAACTGGATCTCGTTGACAGACTCCTTGGTGTAGAGGTTGGTCGGGAAGGAGAGCTTGAGCAACCTATCGCTTTCCTTCCAATCCACGTGTGTGCGGATCACCAGGGCATCGGTGTCATCATCCAAGCTGAGCTCCTGGCTGAAGGTTGACTGGCCGATGGTCCCAGAGACGGTCACGGTCCCCTGGTCGGTCAGAGCAGTCCCCTCGACCTGGGCACCAGGCAGTTCCATGTCCTGGTAGGTCTTGTCGATATCCCAGGCATCCCAGTGGGCGGGAGCGTCGACGAAGAGGCGGAGGACGTTGGCCGGGGCAGCAGGGTCGATTACCTCACGGCCGGAGGCCCTGTCGACGGCCGAGACCACATGACCGCTGGCATCGATACGGAAGGAGACACGGTCGTTTTCGAGAACCGTATCGTCGCCCTCCCTGCGTGCCTGACCACTGGCGGTACTGTCGGGTGCGGCCACGGCACCGGCGCGGACACCCTCCTGGCTCAGGGGCCCTGCGTTGGCCTCCAGCTGGACCGGGCCGCTGCCGGCAAGCGCCTTGAGGGACCTGTCGATGATCTCCTCCAGCTGGGCCCAAATCTTCCTGTCGGAGCGCTGCACCTCGGCATAAACCCAGGCGATGGCCGATCCGGGAAGGATGTCGTGGAACTGGTAGAGGAGGACCTTACGCCAGATCTCCTGCAGCTCCTCGTAGGGGTAAGGGGTCCCGCAGAGGATGGCGGCCTGGCTGGCCCACCATTCGGCCTGCCGCAGAAGGGACTCGCTACGCTTGTTCCCGCTCTTGGTCGCCGCCTGTGAGGTGGCCGTACCACGGTGGAGCTCCAGGTAGAGTTCACCCACCCAACGAGGCGGGTCTTTCATCTCTTCCTTGGCCTGGCGGAAGAAGGTCTCCGGTGAGGTCATCAGAACGCGGGGGCCACCCTCCAGATTCTCCTGGAGCTCGGTCGCCGCCACCATCTCACGGGTGGGCCCGCCACCGCCGTCACCCCAGCCGTAGAGGAGCAGGCTGGAAGCCCCCTTCCCCTTCTCGGTGAAGTTCTTCTCGGAGCGAGCTACATCGGCTGGGGAGGCATCGGAGTTGTACTTGTCTGCCGGCGGGAAATGGGTGAATATCTCCGTCCCGTCGATCCCCTGCCACATGAAGGAGTGGAAGGGGAAAGTGTCTGTGTCGTTCCAGGAAATCTTCTGGGTCAGGAAGTAGTCCATGCCAGCCAGGCGGGCAATCTGCGGGAATGCACCCGAATAGCCGAAACTGTCCGGCAGCCATGCGACGTGCGAGGTGACGCCGAACTCCTCCTGGAAGAAGCGGCCGCCCTGGAGGAATTGGCGAACCAGTGACTCGCCACCTGGCAGGTTGGCATCGCTCTCAACCCACATCCCCCCGACGGGGACGAACTGGCCGGAGCGAATCTTGCGCCTGACACCCTCGTAGACATCGGGCTCGCTGTCCTTGAGCCACTGGTACTGCTGGGCCGAGGAGGCAGCAAAGATGAAGTCTGGGTACTCATCGGCCAGCTCGACCGCATTGCTGAAGGTCCTGGCCACCTTGCGCGGGGTCTCTCTGAGGGGCCAGAGCCAGGCGGAGTCGATGTGCGCGTGGCCTACGGCATAGACGGTGTGACCCTTGGTGGCGGGTGCACTGAGCACATCCACCAGGCACTGGCGGGCACGGCGGGCGGTGCCTGCCACATCATTGGGGTCGATGCTGTTGAGTGCAGCCTCGATAGCATCCAGGATGTTAGCGTAACGAGTGCGAGTGGGGTCCACCTCGTGCAGGAGACCCTCGAGGACCTTGAGTTCTTGGATCAGGTTCCAGACCTGGAGGTCAAGCAGGCCCAGCTCCAGCCGCTGAAGACGGTAGATGCCCTGCTCCTTGCCCACACCCTCGTTGCCCAGCTCGGTCGGGTGGAAGGACCCACCGTTGGAGATCTGGGGGTTAGATGCAGCCTCAATGTAGAACTCGCAGGGCTGGCCTGGTTCGGGCACCGGCACCCACCCGTTGAAGGGCTCCACGGCCTTGATTACGGTCCCGTCTGGGCGACGGACCAGGCCTTCGGCCTGGAAGCCGGGACCTAGTCCGACCCTGCCCAGATCGACGACCAGCTCGGGGCGGGTATCCGCCTCGTTGGCCCACTCAGCCGGCACCTGGCCGGTCACGTGAAGCCACCAGGTGTCCCAGGCCGTTCCCCACGGGTCCCCGACCGACATAGGCCGGTATTCGGCCTGCTTGGCCGTCTGGAAGTCGACGGGTTCGCCGGCGACGTCCCAGGACTCGATTGAAACAGGACAGGTGTGACGGTACAGGGCGTTCTGCAGGTGCTGGCCCAGAAGCCTGTCCAGCCTCCACAAGACCTTTTCCTCACGCGTGAATCCCAATGTTCAACCTCCTCGTTGGCGGGTCCCAGAAGACCCCGCACGTACATTGTCTTTTGCAACCTGTGCAAAAGTTAGTTTAGTTTACTTCTTTGTCGGTTGCCACCGCCTGCGCCGCATTCCGCACACCTTTTTCTGCCATCATCACAAATCTTTCCCTGGTGGTTGTGAATTTGTCTACTTCCTTGCGGTTAGACGGCTGGGAGGATGACTTCCCATCATGCCCCTCCCCTACGAGGTTACCCGGCCGACCGATGACGACACCCTGCCCTCACGGATTCCGCCGTGAGGGGCACGCTACTGGCGCTGGTCCTCGCCGCGCAACCGTCTTTTCATCCCTTCACACCGCCGGCCAGGGAGTATGTCCCCAGGAAGCGGTTGGCGATGACATACATGATCACCACTGGGAGGGAATAGATCAGGGAAAAGGCGGCCAACTGGCCGTAGATGATCATCCCATGCTGGCCGAAGAAGGAGTATATGGTCACTGAGGCCGGCTGCTTGCTGGGCGACAAGAGGAGCATGTAGGGGACGAAGAAGTTCCCCCAGGTCCCCATCAGTATGAAGATGCTGACGGCCGCCAGCCCCGGCTTCATCAGCGGAACCACCACCAGTCGCAGGGACTTAAGCATGCTGGCCCCATCCACCCAGGCGGCCTCCTCCAACTCGACCGGGACCGAGTCCATGAAGTTTTTGGTCATCCAGATGGCCATGGGGAGCGAGGATGCCGCCAGGAAGAGTATGGTCCCCGTCATTGAATCCAGGAGGTGAAGCATGACGAAGAGGGAGTAGACCGGGACCATCAGGCAGGTGATCGGCAGGCAGGTGCCGAAGAGGATGGTGTAGAGGAAGGGTTTGTTGAACTTGGACCGGTATCGGGAAAGGGGGTAAGCGCACAGAACGGCGCAGGCCAGGACGATCACCGTCACCACGGCCGAGATCAGGAAGCTGTTCCACAGGGGAAGGAAGGTCTGGTCCTTGGTCATGATGGCCGCAAAGTTCTTCAGAGTCCAATGCCGGGGAATCTTGGTCTGGAAGGTGGCTTCCCCGTCGAAGGCGGCGAAGAAGAGCCAGAGGAGGGGGAGGATGAAGGCCACGAAGACGACTCCCATGGCTATGTAGGACAGACAGGCGGACAGGCCATGCCTGGTGGGCGAGGTGGGGGTGTTCAGCCTCCCCCTGTGCCCGACCGTCCGGGCCGGGCGTCGGCCTGTAACCGGTTGTCTGATTGCCTCACTCATTGGTTACCCCTTTCTCGTCCTTGAGAGCGTTGACATAGACGATGCCGAAAATCGCACCGATGAAGAGCATGACCACGGCGATGGCGCACCCGTAGCCGATGTCTCCGAATTTGAAGGCCACCTTGTAGGCGAAGACTGGCAGTGTGGTGCTCTTGTCTCCGGGCCCGCCGGATGTCATGACGAAGATCAGAGTGAAGGCAGACATGGTCTGCAGGGTGATCAGCATGAGGTTGGTGACTATGGTCTGCTTGATAACGGGAACGGTGATATGGATGAAGACCTGCCAGGCGTTGGCACCGTCGACCACGGCGGCCTCGGTCAGGGACCGATCCACCTCACCGATGGCGGCCTGGTAGTTCATCATGGAAAAGGCCGTACCCCTCCAGATGTTGGCCAAAATGACCGCGAACATAGGAAAGAGGTAGAGCCATTCCGACCCATGCACCCCAAAAAGGGAGAGGATCTGATTGAGGGTGCCCTCTTTTGAGAAGAAAGCGTAGCAGGCGAACCCGGCAACCATCTCGGGCATGACCCAGGCGGCCACGACGGCTGTGGAGACGAACTTGCCGGCGATTTTGTTGGCTCTCTGTAGGAGAACCGCCAGGGCCAAGCCCAGAAAGTTTTGAGCGATTATGGCGCTGACCACGACGAAAATCACAGTCAGCCATACGGATCTGGGGAAACTTGGATCGGTGAAGAGGTGTGAATAATTCTTCATGCCGACGAAGGCGGGCGCTGTGGCGGTGGGCCCACTCAGGGAGACATTGGTCAGTGACCCGTAGAAGGCCCAGATGATGGGACCGAGCATGAAGACGGCCATGAGAACTATGGCGGGCAGGACCGTCCAGTACCGTTTTGCAGTATGCATTATGGCATTTCCTTTCCAGGACGGGAGGTCGGGCGCAGAGCCAGGAAGCAGGCCGCGCCCGACCGATCACCAGGTCCTATTCCCTGGTGGCAACCTTGTCCTGGCCGACGATGCCTGTCACCGCTTGGTCGTAGGCCTTGGCGGCCTCGTCTACCGACATTCCACCGGTCACCACCTGCTCAGTAGCCTTCTGGATTTCAGCCGAAACCTTGGGGTACTCGCTCACGCTGGGGCGGACATGGGTGTAATCCAGAGCCTTGGTAGTGATCTCGGTGAAGGCGTTGGTGGCCAGATACTTGGGATCCTTGGCCACGTCGGACCTGACCGCGATCTTGGACTCCTTGATGTCCTTCTCCAATGAAAACTCCCTGTTGCCTAGGAGCTTGATGAACTCGAAAGCCAGCTCCGGGTTCTTGGACTTGCCGCCAACAGCCAGGGTCCACCCGCCGGAAGAGGTGACGTATTCTGGTTTCGCACCGGTCTGGCTAGGGAAGAGGGCAGCCCCCAAAGTCTTTTCGTAGTCCGGCCACTCCTTGGACCCGCCTTTAATCCATGTGGAGGGCAGCCAGCTGCCGTCCAAGGTAAAGCCGATCTTGTCATTGGGAAGCCAATCCATACTGATCGTCCCGCCGATATTCACATCCTGCGCCTGGGCCGGAGTGGGGGCATAGCCCTTGTCATATATGGTCTTGAGGAAGTTCAGCGAATCCTTGAACCCCTGGGAACCGATGGTCCACTTCCCCGTCTTGACGTCCATCAGGGCCTTGTTTCCCTGCTTGGTTCCGTAGAGCAATTGATAGAAGCTCTGCATGGATGTCCCCTCGCCGATGGCCGTCCCGGCGAACATGTTCATGGGGACCACACCCGGCACCTTGGCCTTGATCGTAGCCGCTGTGTCCAGCAGGTCCTGCCAGGTGTGCGGCTGCCAGGGGATAGGAATACCCGCCTTTTCGAAGACGTGCTTGTTGTACCAGATGACCCTGGTGTCAGTGTCGGCGGGGACCCCGTAGACACCGTCACGGCCTGTGCCGATCTTCTTGGCGCTCTCGATGTAGTACTTGTTCCAGTCCTCCCACTTGTCCACGAAGGGCTTGATGTTGTAGAGGTAGCCGGCATCGGCATCGGCCTGCAGACTGTCAGAATCCTGGTAGAGGACATCCGGTGCGGTCGCAGGCGACCGCTGTGACAGGGAGAGCTTGGTCTTGTAATCGGATTCCTGCGCCGAAATAGGCTGCAGGTCGACCTTCTTGCCCGGGTGCTCCTTTTCGAATATCTTCTTCGCCTTTTTTACCTGTGTATCAAACTGAGTGAACTGATCAGTCTTCTGATAGATGACTTTTATGGAGTCACCCCCCCCCCGCGGAAGAGGACGACCCACCACAGGCGGACAAACAGAGCGACACAACTACCGCCAAAGCCGTCAGACCCAGCGACTTCTTCATTTTCTTGCCCATCTTGCTCCTTTGCACTTGTACGGCCCTACCTTGGAATATGGCATCTTCGACTTCTTATCCTTCGGTAGGACCGATTTAATCAATTTAAATGATTTATTTGGAGATTGCAAGTCTCCCTCACCCTGTCAGGGGTGAGTCTCAACCTGGCCCTCTCCCACCAGCACCATTACCGCCCAATCCCATGAATGAGCGGCTTTCCTGACGGTTGAGAGCCCTGTCATCACCTTCTCCGTGGCCTTCTGGCTTTCGACGAAGGAGGCCTTAAGATAGACCGTCACGCTGGGGCCGAAACGGACGAACCCGAGCGAGTCAGTTATCTGTCGGATGAAGGAGTAGCCGCCTGACAGGCGGGATCCTCAGCTATACCCGATCTATTTTATCAATTCAATTGATTTATTAGTCGAGCACAAGACGTTTCACATACGCCCGTACGTTGGGACCCGGTTGCCATGACGGTCCTCAGCGGGGCAGGCAGCCGGAAGCCTATAATCCCGGCCCCTGCTCCACTTGCCTAGCGGATAATCCAGTAGCGTTCGGTTGGCTTGCCCTGGCTGTTCTCCCGAATATCCTCGGCGGTCCTGCCCCCGGCAGTCGGCGATCCAACAACGCTCCACCTAGTCCAGGGAGACGTAAATCCTCCAACCGCCGACACCAGCTAGCTCATCGCCCGCTTCCCTCGCGGATCAGGCAGGTGTCCAGGGCCACGGGACCACGTGACCTGGTCACACTGACCTCCAGGTGGCTGGTGGTCAGCGGACCGACCTGTGCGAAGTGCTGATACCCAACGGCCCCTACTTCTGCCACCTGGCGGAGTTCACCGTCAAGTTCGGCACTGATGACGACCTGCTCCACCCGCTGGCCGACCTCGATGTGCTCGCGAAGGACGAGCCCATCCACCTGTCGGGGGCGGTCGAAATCAATGGTAACGGTGGGATGCTCATCATCCGCATCTGCCAACCACCAGCCGGAGCCCACATCGGTGGACAGGAGGGCCTGTGGGTCGCTCCCGCAGGCATTGGAGGAGACGGACACATTGACACCCTCGGTGACGGCCCCCTGCCAGAATTCCCGGATCCTGCGGCCCAGACCGGTCAGGGAATCCACGTCGGGCTGGCTGATCTTCCCCTGGGCGTTCGGCGGCACGTTGAGCAGGAGATTGGCGTTCCCGCCGACAGTGGTGGACCAGATGTCGAAAAGTTCGTCAGCCGTGCGCACCTTATCGTCCTCACTGGCATGGTGGAACCAGCCAGGCCGGATGGAGGTGTCGACCTCGGCCGGATACCAGACCAGAGGACCGCCGTACTGCTCAAGAACCTTGCGGCTGCCCAAGTCCTCATCTTCAGAGCGCATGGACCAATCGGGGCTGGCGAGTTGGTCCACTTCCCCCTTGCCCATCTTCCACTCTGCATGGCGGAGCGGGGCTGGAACCACACTCCACTCGTTCTCACGTGCCTTACCGGCCTCGTTGCCACACCAGCGGACATCAGGTCCGCAGATACTGATGACCGCCTCCGGTTGAAGGGCCCTGATCACGTTGAAGTAACGTTGCCAGTCATAGGCCTGGGTCTTGCCGTTGGGCCCCTCGCCATTGGCTCCGTCCATCCAAACACTGAAGATGGGTCCGTAGTGGGTAAGGAGTTCTATCAGCTGGTTGACATAGTAGTCGTCATAGGCCTTGCCCTGCCCGTAAGCGGCCTCGGTCCTATCCCAGGGGGACAGGTAGACACCGAACTTGAGGCCGTGACGGCGGGCAGCCTGGGAGACCTCGCGGACCACATCGCCCTTGCCTCCCTTCCAGGGAGAGCTGGCCACGCTGTGCTCGGTGTAGGCACTGGGCCAGAGGCAGAAGCCGTCATGGTGCTTGCAGGTGAGGATCACCCCCGTCATACCAGCGGCTTTAAAGGTCTCCATCCACTGGTCGCAGTCCAGGTCCGCCGGGTTGAAGAGGGCGGGATCCTCGTGGCCCAGGCCCCATTCGCGGTCGGTCATCGTGTTCATGCCAAAGTGCATGAAGGCATACATCTCCATGCGCTGCCAATCGAGCTGACGGCGGGATGGCTTGATATTGGCGAGATAATCCAGATTCATCGGAATCCTTCCTTGGAATTCGTCTTGTCGGTGGGTTGCCTGGGTCTGCGGTCTCCTGGCTGGTCTTTGCACTTCTTTGTTCGAGTCTGCTCATACTCCATCGGGCAGCCGAGACCCAATTAATTAACTTACCTCACAATTACTACGAAAGGAATTGACACGCATGAAGCATGAATCGGAGGGGACACCATTCACCTTCCCCTCGGAAGGATGCTCACAACTGCTGACGATGCAAATCGTTGGCTGTCCGCAGGACCTTGGGAGACAAGAAGGCCTCAGGATTGTCCACAGGAGCCGAGGTGATGTGCCAGACGACCGACTCCCCGGGAAGAAGGGTGGCCATGCCGCCGTCGATTGAGGCAGCAGGGTCCACCTTGTCCACCATGCAGAAGACGTCACGGGCATATGTCCGAGCGGTCAGGGTCAGTTGGTAGCCGCAATCCTCTGCCTCAATAGAGGCTTCGAGGGGGTCGGGTCGGAGGGCCTGGTCGACGACCTCTGCCGGATTGTAAATGGCCCTAGCAAAACCTGGTTGGTCGGAATTGGCCACGAGGATCTCCTGGGCAGGGTCGCCGAAGGTAGCCACGGCAGCCTCCAGAACCACCTGCGCCTGTCCCCCTGCCGGTATAGAGACCCGGGCGATCTGATTGGCCAGAACAGTTCCATCCAGGCGGCGGCGCTCCACCCGCCACTGACCCTCCCAGGCCTGACGGGTGTCGTTGACCATGACCAGGGCCAGCTGGTCGGGGGCGACAGGCATGCCAGCCCAACTGTGCTCAGTCCGGTATTCCTCTGAGACCTCGGGCTGAATGGAGGCTAGGCGAGGAGCGAAGAAATCACGCGAGGCGAACCAGAGGGGCTTGCGATGCCCGTCATAGTCCACCGCCGCCCAGGAGATCACCGGCCAGTCGTCATTGAGCTGCCAGACCAGAGTGCCGGCATTCACCGGCTCCAGCGAGCGCATGTACTCCACCCCGAATCGGATGGCCTGTGCCTGCTGCAGCTGACAGGCCCAGTGCCAGTCCTCAATGTCCTCCCAGCGGTCACTGGGAATCAGCCAGGAATGTGGCCCATCCGAACGATGACCGTTGACCACGCCGCCGTAGCTGATGTCATAGAAGTCACCTGGAGTCAGGTGGGAACGCATGCCCCGGGAGAGCTTGATGTTGCCATCGATGGCCTTCTGATGGACCAGCATCTGGGTGCCGAAGGGGTCCAGGGGGCTGTCATGCACCACCCGGGTCAGGGTGCTCCAGGCAGGAGGCGCCTGGTATCCAAATTCGTCGGCGAAGCGGGGTTTGTAATCCCTGTAGGCCCTGTAGTCCTTGTTGTTCCACACATCCCAGATGTGCACGGTCCCATCGTTGTCCTTGTTGGGCGAGGTGTACTTGGTGAAACTCATCGGGGAACTCGGCAGGTAGATCCTGGTCGGATCCAGCTGTGCGAACAGACGGGGGAAAAGATCGGAATAGTATCCATCACCCCAAGGGCGTTCCCCGTAGCCGTACGCGTTGGGGGCAGCCGAGGGGTCGGCCAGAGCGTTCTTGAACCCGCCCCAGTCGGCATAGGCCGTGTAGTTCTCGTTGGATCCGTTCCATACGACCAGGCTGGGGTGCGGGGATAGCCGACCGATCTGCTCCCGGGCCTCTGCCTCAACCTCTGACCAGTTATCCGGGTCCTCCGGGTAGGCGGCGCAGGCGAACATGAAGTCCTGCCAGACCATCACCCCGTTCTCGTCCGCCATGTCATAGAAGTCATCGGACTCGTAGTATCCACCTCCCCAGATCCTGACCATGTTGGAATTGGACTCGACCAGGTCCTCCATCCGGCGTTGGTAGCGATCCCTGTTCATCCGGGTCATGAAAGCATCGTCGGGAATCCAGTTGTAACCGTGGGCATGCACCGGTACTCCATTGACGGATATGCGGAAGGGACGGCCGTCCTCATCAGCCGCTGTATCCACACTGACCGTGCGGAAACCCACCCGGCCTGTCCACATGGCCTGGGGACGGGATTCATGGGACCCGGCGGCCGCCTCCTCCTGGCCTGCCGTGACATCGACCGTGTAGAGGGGGTGGTCACCATAGCCCAGGGGCCACCAGAGCTGCACATCCGGCACCCTGAGGACCAGGCGGACCGTGTCCGCCCCAGCCTTGAGGAAAGAGCACGCCTGGATGTCGGCTCCGTTACCACCGAGATGGACCCGCACGGGTATCCCACCAGACTGGGTGCCAGGCCGGGCCGTCTCATCGATACCGGATCTGCCGCGACCACCGGCGCGTTCCAAATCCACATCCACGGTGAGCAGGCCCTCGCCCTGGTCGTCGACATCTACCAGCGGGCGAACCTGGGCAATTCTGACACCGGACCAGGAATCAATGCCTATGGGTTGCCAGATTCCAGCATTGGCCACGTCGATTCCCCAGTCCCATCCGAAGGACGAGGCCGCTTTCCGGAGCTGGTTGAAGGGGTGGTTGTCATGAGGGTAGTAACCCAGAATCGCCTGTCGCCTCTCCCCCTCGCGGACAGGGGAGGTGAAGGAGACGACCAGCGTGTTACCACCCTCCTTGAGTAGATCGCGCACATCCCACCGGTAGGAGCGGTAGGCGTTCTGGGTGCTGCCAACCGGTCGGCCGTTGAGTTCCAGTGCGGCTACCGTGTCCAGTCCGTAGGCCACCAGGTCGTGACGCTGCGAACCGTCGTCGTGCCAGTCGAACCGGCAGGTGAACCGCCAATCCACATCGCCGATCCACTGTTGGGCCTGTTCGTTGTCCCCGTCATAGGGATCACCGATCAGGCCGGCACGGAGGAGGTCCATGGTCGCCTCCCCAGGTACTCGGGCCTCGACCCCATTGGCCAGGCGATCGCGGAGATCCTCTGGCGCCGCTTGGGGGTTGAGGGCTGTCATGGTCCAAGTCCCGTCAAGAGGGGTGAATGTGGATGGGTGATGTGTGAGCATGGTGCTTGTCTTCCTTGTCTTGCGCTCCGTCGGCAGAGGCTTCAACCTTTCCCCGAAGTCCCGTGATGGTCATTCAACGCGGTGTACTCCTGCACCACACTAGCAAAGGGACGGGCCGAACTTCAGGCAGCGACGAGTCCGGCAATCGAAAGGGTCGGCCGGTGGAGACCCGGCCCGATGGGGTCATCCGGTGGACAGGCCGTCGCGATGTGCCGTCGGCCAAGTATGAGGTATACTGTGCCATGTTGCCCCTCTGGCTCAATGGTTAGAGCAGCGTCCTTTTAAGTCGTGGGTTGTGGGTTCGAATCCCACGGGGGGCACTTTTTCTGCTGGCTCGCATTGGGCGGGTTCCATCGCCATGCGCCATTCTATTGGCGGAAAGAAATGCTACGATTTTACTACTGGCGACAGAGTTGTTGCGGCAGTATATGCCAGTATCGGCAATATAAACGATGGTCTCTTATGAAAGAGGTGTCAAGATGACAACTCGAAAAAATAAGGTTCTTGGCACAATCGCTTCGATGGTAGCTGTTCTGACTTTAGGTCCTGTAATAACGCCCACTGCTTCAGCACCCTGGAATGCGGATGCTGGTATTACAGGGAGGTACTCATGATGCGTGTGCATAAACTTATGAAAAATGTTGTGCTTCTCGCAGTTATGCTCTCTATGACTTTACTTTGTGGTTGTGGCGGCCAGAAGTCTACTCAGAATCGGGCCCAAGAGAAGAGCAGCACTGAGCGCAGTGGGTCTCTGGCCCAAGAGAAGAGCAGCGCTGAGCGCATTGAGTCTCTGGAGAGTATGTTCAAATCAGCAGCCTCACGTAAGGATTTGGATGACTTCGAGCGAGATGTGCTGAATCGTGCTGTAAAAACAGGTCGTATTGATCCTGCTGACTATGAAACTGCCCACGACAAATATCTGGAGTGCATGGCTAATGCAGGATATGATGAGCACGACACCAAGATGCCCGATGGACTTTATAAGAGTTCAGAGACCTTAGACCCAAACATTGATAGTAAGCAATGGTTTAAGCAGGTCACTTCATGTTCTGCCCACACGACTGATACAATTGAAAGTCTGTTCCGCGACCAGCAGGATAATCCCGAGCGCTATAAAGATACTGGAATTTTGGCAGCACAATGTTTGATGGATGCGGGGATTGCAGATAAAACATATACAGCGGCAAAATTCAATGAGTCAGCCCAAATTCTGCAGGCTCATCATGATAATGATCAGCGCGCTCTTCAAGAAATTTTCGGTTTTCCTGTAGCAGGTAAGCAAGGATCCCAGGCGCGGTATTGTCTTTCTTTGGGGGGTTTGAACATGAGCGTAAATGGGGTCGATAATCCATGAAAAATCTTCCACATTTCAAAAAATCACGAGGTAGGTTCACTTCTGCGCTCATATTGTTAGCAGCTGTCATTGTTCTAATAGGAGCAGGTTGTGCCGCTGGAATAGTCATGGCATCACGTTTTACTCCTCAGACTTTAGCCCCGGTAGAATCGACTGATAAGGCTCCTGTCACGACGGAAAATTTTTTAGATTCTCATCCAGTGAAAGTGAGTTTTGATCTTGCGGCTGATACACCTCTGTCATGGAGTGGTTCAGGCATGGTTACTGCGACGGCCATTCAGGGAAGCGGCGAAATTACCTCTGGCAGTTCCCCGTTTTCAGTCAATAATGTACCAGTTCTGGCGATCCATTCCTCTTTGCCCTTCTATCGTGATTTAGGCCCCCTAGACCAAGGAGACGATGTGGCAGCGCTGCGCGAGGAGCTGTCTCGCATGGGGTATGCCGTGCAATCGTCGAAGCCCAAGATCTTTGATAGGTTTATGCATGCGGCTCTATTAGATGTGCAGACCAAGAAGGGACTGGCGGACGAGGGATCACTAAAACTTGAGCACGTAGTGTGGTTGCCTGCGGAAAAGATTCAAGTTGGAGAGTGGAAGTTAACGCTCGGATCGCAGGCAGAACAAGAATTAGGCCTTGTAAAGGGTCATTTGAGCGCTGTGCGCGTACAGAAAATGCCTGAATCATTGGCTCCAGGCAATCACGTGATAAACCTCTTTGGTAAGCGCGGTGCCATATCGCAAGAAGGGTTGTGCTCGGATAAAGCGTTTCTGGATACTATTGCTGCCAGCCCCGAGTTTGCTTCGATCTCTGGCAATCATGATGCCCTTGCAGCCGGGGTTGATGGCAGCATACAACTAGAGAATCCAGTAAAAGCTTTTAAAATTCCTGTAGGAGCTGTCTTTGCATACCAAGATGACCATGCATGTGTACAAACTGGTTCTGAGGCCAGGAGGATTACAATTTTGGGTTCGAACGGCGGGTTCGTCATGGCATCTTCTTCTAAGTCTTTGCAATCTGTCAATCTTGGATCAGCTATCAATACAACTTCTTGCAAGGTCGCTCAATGAGTAGCAATTCGCTAGGAGCTTTGATAGTACAAGTGGAGGATGTGTCTCACCGATTCCCTGAGACTGATCTACTGTATGAACACGTTAATTTTGAGCTGGAAACGGGTCAGACTTTGGCTGTAACCGGACCTTCCGGCTCAGGCAAATCGACCTTGCTATCTCTGGTAGCAGGTTGGGAAAAGCCATACAGCGGGCGAGTAGATATCCGCAAAGGTTCGCGAGTTTGCTGGGTTTTCCAAAACCCTTACGGTCCTAAATACAGAACAGTTCGAGATATAGCTAGTTTCCCTTTCATTGCTCACGGTATGCCAAGGCCACAGGCAAATGAAAAGGCGGAAGAGACTCTTGCTGAGTTCGGTTTGAAAACGAGGATCGAATCTCTCTTCTGCGATCTTTCTGGTGGGGAGGCTCAACGGCTTATGCTAGTCAGGGCAATCTGCTGTGAGCCTGATTTGCTTTTGGTAGACGAACCTACTGCTCAGTTGGATATGAGGTCTGCCCACCAAGTGGCGGACAGTCTCAGACTTCTGGCTGACAGGGGTATGGCCGTTGTGATTGCAACACATGATCCGTTCGTATGGCAATCTTGTGACCGGGTGCTCAACCTTGAGGAGCATGTGCCGCTTGCAGAGGAGGGTGTGCATGCGCTTGCGTGAGACCTTCAGAGAAGCTTGGCGGAATATCAACAGCGGGATGTCGCAGTTTTTATCGACTTTATTCATACTCACTTGCGTGATTGCAGCGTGCGCTGGAATCGACGGCCGCCAGGTTATGAGCATTGAACAAGAAGCACGCACATACAGGAGCTCCCTCTCTAACGTCTATGTAATTAAGGCAGAGCAGCAGATTGAACCCGCTGCTTGCCTGGCATTGCCTCAAAATACCGGAATTGAAGCCGCGGGTGGCCTGCGGAAAGCGACTCCTATACGGTTGACTTTGTCGAAGGCAAGTCCGCTTAACACTTATGAGGTATCACAAAGCTTCCTCACAGTTATTACTGGCGGGAAACAATCCTCTGCCACGACTGGAGGTATTTGGCTTTCACAAGCACTAGCTGATAAGTTTTTCTTACATATAGGCTCACAAGTAGATACAACTGCTGGCTCTATGAAACTTGCGGGCATCTATCAGTGGCCAGAAGACGGTAGAGACACTAGGCTTGGCTTTGCTGCACTCGTACCGGTAATCACCCCGTCTGCTTATGATGAGTGCTGGGCTTCTGTGTGGCCTCCGAAGAGTATTTCCAGGACTTTGAATCAGGCTTTGCAGTATTCTGAAACGTCTGGTAACGCCCAAACCGAGCAAGTAAATTACACTATGGGGGACAAGTTTGACCCGAATACTGAGTTCACCTCACGTTTGACCCGACCTTTAATTTTCGCGCCCCTGCTTCTGTGCTTTGTCTTTGGGGTTGCCGTATGTCGTAGACGCAAGCTGGAGAATTCTGGTTATCTGCATGCTGGTGAGCCTAAATCTTCGATGGTGCTCCGGCTCATGGTTGAATATGGGTTGTGCACGCTCATGGCGGTATGTTTGACTCTTACAATTTCAATTATTGTTCTAAAGATTATTCGGGTTACAGATATATCAGGAGTGCTGGTGGCATCTTTGCTACCTACGATTTGCTCTACCATTCTCGGCATGACAGCGGGAACTGCTGTCGGCGCCTGTAGCATAAAGGAAAAATCTCTATTTAAGCATTTCAAAGATCGCAATTAATGGTAAAAATCGTTGGCATGCGAAGATGGCGGAAGAGTGGTGACCAGGACTGAATTTATAAAAATCCAAGTATCGGTCACCACTTACGTATTCTAGGCTTCTGCGTTCTGTTGGGGAGTCGGAATTCGATTCTCTTGGTCGAGAGTGAGCCGGTAGCATCTTTCACCAGTCGGTACGCCGTATCACCACACAAGTGCCCCTCGAGTTGACCTGGGAAGGTCCAACCTTTCGGCAGGCGCTTAAGTTCGTTCTCAAATGCTGTGCTCAGTGGGGCCACTCGTTCCTTGTCTCTTTTGCCCGTGAAATCGTCGATAAAGTCCTCTGTCCCGGCCGCTACTGCTTCTGTTCTTCGTAGACCAGCGTCAGCGAATAATCTCACCAGCAATCTGACCCATGGATCTGGGTGTACAAGCACCTTAGACACAGCTTCCACTGGCGTTGGCTGCTGTTTCTTCTTCTTGGTTTGACGGCCGGCACTATGTCCATTGGATTATCAGGAAGGCGCTTCGATGCATGCGACCAGGTAAAGAATGAGCGCATCGCATTCACCCTTGATCTAAGCGACAGGTTGCTTATATCTTATATCTTCCTCTAATACTATCCGCTGATCCAGCCAGGCAATTCAAGATTCCGGCGGCTGCCGCTGAGACAAAACTCCATTGAGGCTTCTTCCGTAAACGTTCCGGATTTAAGCATAAAAGGCCGGTTAAACGGGCCAATATAGCAGCAGCAACAGCTACCGTCTGAATAACAATGTAATAGGAAAACCCTTAAATACCATAAGTCGTGGGTTCTCGATTCGAATCCCACGGTGGGCACTTTGGATTGCCGATTATTTTATACCAGTCACTATGCTCCATAAAAGATTGATCCCACGAGAACACGAGTATCTGCCGCAATACCCAAGTGGCTACACCCTGATACAGCATCCATTCAGACCATCAACCTGTGCAAGGGTGGGCTAGGCAACTGATATATAAGCCATGATCCATTTGTTGAAGCTCAGTATCTACCGCGCCTGCCCAGCACTTGATCGTGAGAGCCTAACCGCAGTATATAAGCGGCATCGCCCTCACTATGCCACACCATCAGCAAATCTGCGGCATTACCTGCATGGCACTCATACACAGCTGCATAACCTTGCAGCATGTGCATTCGATGATGCGCTTTCAAAGTACGGAGCGACGCTTCGGAATTCTCTGCTATCAAATCTAGCACCTCCTCGACCGGCTCTAATGGAACGTGCCTGCGAGCCATGCGTTTCAGATCTCTCGCGAAAGCACCGGTGGGAACCAGCGCGAGCCTCATTGGTCCACGCCAGCAGTTGCTAGCACGCCATCCACCAGGTCCTTTCCTGTGGTGTACCCCTTAGTATTTCCCCTTATGGCTAGGAGGCGCGACTCCTCCAAGGCGTCCTCGGTTTCGGCGGGCAGACCCAGGCTGAAGTCGAGCGGCACCCGTTGCTCGCGAATGATCTGCTTGTAAAAGGCTCTGGTGACCGTAGTCATATCCAGACCAAGCTCCTTCACGATACGATCTACCTGTTGCTTGTCTGCATCGGATATACGCACCGTAACCTGAGACATCTTCTCCATGGGAGCCCACCTTCCTTGTTGTCTGTAATTTTGCATTAAAGTGCAAAATTACAGACAATTTCTTACTTTAATGCAAAATTGCAGTGCATGGTAAGGCATCAATGCACATAGCTGACAGCAATAGCATGCATCCATTGCTTCATGCTGCGCTGGGCGATTCCGACTACTCATGCTTCCAAGCCAACTTTGACGAAGCGGTCTTCTGCTACAACCAAAGTCGCCCGAACGAGAATGATGCCGGACACGGATGCGCTCGCTCCCCCCTAGCAACAACAGCCTTGGCTCTACACAGCTGATCCACAATGGCTTTGCGGAAGATGAAGTAGGGCGCAAACTGTGTCCTCACTTAATGCAGCGGCAGTGAGTGCGGTCGCCGCATCAGGAAGAAGCGATGTTATGCCCGTATCCGTCTGATCGCCCAGTTGAACAGCTTGCGCAGCTCCGAGGCCACAAGGACCAGGGAGGCCAGGGCGATGCACTCCAACCAGGCCTGAGGCTGGAGGGGAACAGTGCCGAAGGCCTCGCCCAGGAAGGGCACATAGATCACCAGAAGCTGCAGGAGGATGGAGATGCCGATGGCGCCCCAGAGCCAGGGATTGCTGAAGAGCCCCTGGAAGGCCGACTTGCGGGAGGAGCGGGAGGCCAGTGCGTTGAAGAGCTGGGCGAAGACCAGGATCGTGAAGCCCATGGTCCGCGCCTCACGCATCTGCGCCTCATGGCCGATCGCCTGGACCGACCTGTCAGTGAAGAGACCGCCACTCAAATGCATGTCCATGCCAATCAGGGTCACCAGGGCCATGACCAGGCCGATATAGACGATGTCGACCCACATGTTCCGGTCAATCACCCGGTCGTCGACGGACCGGGGCGGACGGCCCATCAGATCGTCGCTCTGCGGGTCCACTCCCATGGCCAGGGCGGGAGCCGCATCGGTCAGAAGGTTGATCCAGAGCAGCTGAGTGGCCAGGAGCGGCACGGTCACGCCCGCCACGCCGGGCTGCGATATGCCCAGAAGACCCGCAAAGACCACGCCCCCGAAGACCGTGAAAACCTCGCCCATGTTGGAGCTGAGCAGGTAGCGCAGGAACTTGCGGATGTTGTCGAATATGCCCCGGCCCTCTCGTACAGCCTGGACGATGGTGGCGAAATTGTCGTCCGCCAGAATCATCTTGGCCGACTCCTTGGTGACCTCGGTCCCGGTGATGCCCATGGCCACGCCGATGTCCGCAGCCTTTACAGCAGGGGCGTCGTTGACGCCGTCGCCGGTCATGGCCACGACCTTGTCCTGGTCCTGAAGCGATTCGACGATCTTCAGCTTGTGCTCGGGGGCCACGCGAGCGTAGACGGAGACCTTGGAGGTGGTCTCCCGAAGCTGGTCCGCATCCATGGCATCCAGCTGCTCGCCGGTGCAGGCGGGGCCGCCGGGTTCGGTGATGCCCAGGTCACCCGCGATCCTGGCCGCAGTGAGTGGATGGTCGCCAGTGATCATGATCGTTCTGATGCCGGCACTGTGAGCCTGAGCCACGGCCTGGCGGACCTCAGTCCGAGGCGGATCGATGATGCCGACCATGCCCGCCCAGATCAAATCGCTTTCCAAATGGGCGCTCTCCTGGATTACCTTGTCCGCAGACAGGAGAACTGCGGAAGCACGCTGAGTCTCCTTAGACAAACGGTCCGTCTGGCCTGTCCCAATCGTGCTTGACGGCCTCTCCCCCTTGTCATCTTCGGTCAGGGACGACAGTTCCTGACCGGATACAGGCCGGAAAGCCTGTCCTAGAGTCCTGTAGGCATCGCCGGACAGTTGGCTGACCTGGGCGAGTATCCTCTCCCGGTCAGCGCTAGTCATAGGCCTGACCTGGCCGTCTTCGAGAATCCGGGCGCACCGGCCGAGCAGCACATCGGGAGCACCCTTGCAGAAGAGACGCGATTGCCCTTCGCTGCCGTCACGCGGAGCGGCCAGGACCGACATGAGCTTGCGCTCGGACGTGAAAGGAATCTCAGCCAAACGACGGTAGCCGTCAGCCTTGGCATCAGCGCCGACTTTGCGAGCGGCGACAATCAGAGAGACCTCCGTGGGATCGCCGACGCTCTGCCAGTGACCCTGCCCGGATCCAGACTGGGCCTGGGAATCAGGTTCGGCCTCGACCGGCTGCCAATGCAGGTCTCCGTCGTTGGCGATGGCCCCGACCATCAGGGTCTCTTCCACTGCCTCAGCCAGAGATGAACCAATGGTATCTGTCAGTTGTTGATCATCTGACCCACTGGCCTCGAACGGCTGCATGGTTCCCTCCGGAGCGTACCCGGTGCCAGTGAGCCTGACCTGACCCGAGGGGACGACCACCCGTTCAACGGTCATTTCATTGCGTGTAAGAGTTCCTGTCTTGTCGGAGCAGATGACTGATGCCGATCCCAGGGTCTCCACCGAGCTGAGCTTCTTGACGATGGCATGATGCTTGGCCATGCGCTGCACGCCCAGGGCGAGAACCACAGTCAGGATGGCCGTCAGCCCCTCCGGCACAGCAGCTACGGCCAGAGATACGGCCATGAGCAGGGAATCAATCAGATCCTGGGTTGTCTGAAAGCCTTCCATCAGGGCCAAAGCAGCCAAAACCAGGGCGGCAATCAAGCAGACGGCCAGTCCGAGGAGCTTGGAGACGCGGGCCATCTCCTTCTGTAGGGGCGTGGGTTCCTCCTGGGTATCAGCCAGCATGTCGGCGATCTTCCCGACCTGGGTGTCCATACCAGTAGAGGTGACGATCATGCGCCCGTTCCCCTGGGTCACTGCGGTGCCGTTGAAGACCATGTTGGTTCTGTCACCCAGAGCCTTGGGCTGGTCAAGCCGACCGGGCCGCTTGCCCACCGGCAGCGACTCGCCGGTCAGCGATGCCTCGGCCACGCGCAGACCCGCGGCCTGGAACAGTCTTCCGTCGGCGCCGACCGAATCGCCTTCAGCCAGGACTACTACATCACCAGGCACGATCCTGCTGGTCTCCAGGCTGACCACCCGGCCGCCTCGCAGCACCGAGGCGTGCGGGGCCGTCATGCTCGCCAGAGCATCCACAGCCCGCTCGGCCTTAGCCTCCTGAGCGTACCCCAGGGCGGCATTAAGGATGAGGATGATCATGATGACGATGGCATCAAAGGGCAGGGGCTCCCCGCCTCCTGATGCCGGATGTGAGCGTTCCACCACCCAGGCCACCAACGAAATGGCCGTGGCTGCCAGAAGCAGATAGACCAAGGGGTCCTTGAACTGTTGAAGGAATTCCCTCCATGCAGGAACGGGAGGCGCTCCAGCCAGCTCATTAGGACCGAACCTGTCCAGCCGACGCGCCGCCTCGGCCTCATCCAGGCCCCGGTCGGGGTCCACATTCAGAGCAAGGGCAACCTGATCGACACCTACTATAGAAGGGTCCTTGAGGACGGGGCCATTCACTCTGCGCCTCTGCTCATGGCCCTGCCCTGCAGTCGGGATCACGCCGGTATCTGTCGATTTCTCATGCTTGGGATCGCTGGTCAACCCAGTCATGCCACTCTCCTGCTTATGCCACGGAGTAGTCAACGCTTCAGAGGCCCGTTGGAAGAAATCAGAGGCGGCCAGACCAAAACGCTGCGTGGATGCTTGCCAAGTTGAACCAATAATATACATAAACACGGCCGAAGTCGTCAAGGCCTTTGCTTCAGTATGCATTCTCAGGCCTGTCTCATGACAGAGACGGTATCTTTGCTGCACTTAACTTGGCAGCGCCCTAGTTGCCGAATCCCCCCCCCCAAAAAAAATACTAGATCTTCATTAGAAAAGCTTTAATCAATTTGGGCTCATCTGGCATAAAAACCCTTATCTGCCCTGAGAATCCTATTTAAGACCCTCTTGTGATTATTCGACAGGCTCAGCTGGCGTTATCTGAGCAGTAAATAGTCTTATAGGCCAACCATGGTAGTTCTTGCCAGCCGTCTGCCCTAACGATCCTTTCAGTGGAGACACCATTGGAAATAGCACTAAACACGAGAAAGAGAGGAGAGAGACGGACAAAATGCACAACATTATCGATCTGCAGAATAGTAATATCGCCATGAATGATGAAGCCGCTCATCATAGCGGCGTCAGCATATTTGCATGCCACGGCGGTGGGCATGATAATATCTGGAGTTGATGGACCTGCAGCTAATCCACAAAAATATGCCACTGCGATGACGCATTCACCAAAATGGCATGGGCTGTCATTTTTGCCCTGATGACGGCAGGGACAACAGTCATGTAAGTCTATGGGCGCCATCCTTGTATGGCATCCATAGCAATATTCTGATGAAGATTTATAAGTCGCGAGAACGGCGATGATGGGAGAACGGTGATGAGTGGTGCTTCAGTGAGTTCAAATGGATTGACAATGACGGTGACTCCGAGGAAGGATGATTCGATCACCATCCTCGACCATGTCGACTTCCATGCTGAGCCCGGAAGAATCACGGGGATTGTCGGCCCCTCAGGCAGCGGAAAGTCCACCTTGCTGTACTGCCTTTCGGGGTTGGAACGTGCGACATCCGGAAGCATCTCCCTTCTAGGGCATGACATCACACATATGCGAGCGTCCGCGCTCACTCGGTTTCGGCGTCGACATCTGGGATTCGTGTTTCAATCCTACAACCTGATCACGAGCATGACGGTGGAGGAGAACCTCGCGCTGCCATTCACCCTGCGCGGCCGTCGACTCCCCAAGCAAAAAGCGGATGAGATGTTGCGGTACTTCGGATTGGCAAACGAGAAAAAAAGGAGCGTGACGATGCTCTCAGGCGGAGAGCAGCAACGTGTCGCGCTTGCACGAGTGCTGCTCTCCGATGCAGATATCATTTTCGCCGACGAGCCGACTGGAGCCTTGGATCAGGAATCTGGCGCCAAGGTCATGCAGGTGTTCAAAAGCCTGGCTATGGATGCGGGCAGGACCGTAGTAATAGTGACCCACAGTGGAGAGGTAGCCGGACAGTGCGACCAGATCGTTGAGGTCCGTGATGGCCACGTGCTGAACGCTGATACGGAGAGCGGGGCCCGCATATGAGGGGCGCACTCTCTGATCTGAAAGCAGCCCCGGCCGTATGGGCCGGCGTATGGCTGTCACTAATCGTTTCCCAGACCGCTGTGTGCACTATCGTCGCCGCGCGCAGGGCTATTGATGCCGCTTACCACGGACCGGATGCCGGGTTAGGCGCCAACCTTTCCGGCCCAGCAATGCTGTTCAGCGTGGTCATAGCCGTGTTCGTGATGCTGTGGGTCGTGACCGCCGCTCTGAACCAGCGCAGGCACCAACTAGCATTGCTGGTCCTTCAAGGCGCCACGCCCTGGCAGCTGCTCTTCGGGAATCTGGCTATCATCATCGTCCTATTCATCTTGGCAGCAATAGCGTCATCCCTCCTGACGCCGCTGGCAGCACCATATCTGTTCGACCTCCTGGCCAGAGCATTCGAGCTGAAACTGACGTATCAAGCAACCCAGCTGCTGGCATCCATCGGCACTGGGTTGGCCATTGCCGGAGTCGCCGTCCTTGCAGGCACAGTGCTGACCGTGCGCACACTATCCAAGATCAGGCCGATAGAGGCGCTTCGGCAGTCACAAAACCCGCCGAGACAAGTGAACGCATTCCGTGTTCTGCTAGGCGCATCGTTGCTCGTGGGAGCGATATGCGCGCTCATCATCCCGGGGACAGCTACACGCAAGATAGACTCTGGCGAGCTCGCCACGCACATTTCCGGCAGGAATCCCATAGAGTCCAGAGTGACAGGATTCATTGGGTTCTCCATGGGAGGCATGTTCCTCCTGATCTTCGCATTGGCTGTTCTGGCTCCCTATGTCATGCACTGGTTCACCAAAGGATGGACGCATCTTCTCCCCCTGCCATTCAGCACCTGGAAACTCGCTAGGCAGCAGGCCGTTGGGAGGATCCAACGACAGAACGCGACCATCATTCCCATGACGGCCGGCTTGTCGTTGCTCATGACTTTCTCTGGTGTGTTGCATACGCTGACCGACAGCCTCAAGAATTTCGCCAGTAACGGCCATTCCATGAACGTGAACCCACACATGCTGACGAACCTGATGGCCATGCTCGGCCCTGCGCTCATCATCGCTTTGGTGGGCGCAATCTCCGGACTGATGATCACCGCACGAGGGCGACGCCTGGATCTGGCGCTGACATACGTATCCGGTGCCAGTACCGGACAGTTGCGCATTTTGGGAGCCCTCGATGGTCTCATTTCGATGGTCACCTCGGTGCTGCTCGCCTTCGTCATCACACTGCTCAGCACCTGCGGCACCGCCTTCATGCTGCAACGATATCTGGGAAGCGCAAAGATAAGCGTTCAATGGGGATATTGGGCGGTCATCGCACTCCTCGCTATTGTCGTAGGCGCCCTCGTCACAGGCGTGCAGGCGCTGTGCGCGCGTTCCGAGGATTCTGTGAGGGTCATATCACGTGCAGTCGGTGAGTAACCACCCCCAACAAAGGACGAAAATGTCGCCACACAAGCGGAATAGTAATGAGAAAACCGCATCTTTGATAGACGTGCCCCGCCTTTTGAAATCCATAAGGGTGTTTTATTCACGGTTAGTCTGCTAAGTATAGCGAGCGCCCTCTTAAATCTGGCTCAGCCACAGCTTGTCAATGTCATTCTTGGACGCGTGCAGCATAACATGCGATCCGCAGTGCCCCTCTAATAGCGTTGGCAGGAGTGTTTCTGTCCGGCGCAGCAATCACTTCTTTTGACGCTTACCTGCTGTTGAACGATATGAGACGGTCTCTAGTAATGCATATTCTGCATTTGCCGTTCAAAGATCTGGACCAGTCGCATACAGGCAACGTAATTTCTATTATTTCATCTGATACAAATGAACTGAAGCGATTGCTGACCGATAATTGCCAGAAGTGTTTGGCACTTTACTGGTGTTCATAGGCGCGTGTGTGGGAATGGTCATAATCAGTCCCGTCATGTTCGTTATCTCTCTTTCGACCTGTCTTGTTACTGTCGGTTTACTGGTAGTCTTATCCGGAAAATTACGAGACTGCTCCAGAGGGGCTCAAACGGCCATAGGAGATATGACGTCTGCAGCCACTGATGCTTTGATGAGTTTGAAAAGGATCAGGGTTTTCGACGCCACGGAGCGTGAGACCAATAAAATCGGCGAGAAGCCAGGCAAGCGTGCACATCCGGTCGTCTAATTTCAAAGAAGCAGTCACTGATATGGCCATCAGGAATGGCCTTAATGCAGTTGTGCCTGATGGTTGTATCGGGAATCGGCGCTTTCCAAGTGGCCAAAGGAGTGATGACTGTTCAGCAACTGGTAACTTTTCTATGTACCTAGAAATGATGCCCACGCCTATGGCGACACTTTCTTCGACATATAGCAGACTGTTCAGAGCGTTGGGCGCGAACTCCAGCATTCAAGCGATAATGAGAATGCCGACCGAAGATGCGACATCAGCATGAGCAGTATCCAGTAGGGTCCAAAGGAAGGTCACCAACTCCGATCAGATTGACATCGATCTTGACCATGCTGATATTCCGTATGATGACGCACGGAACAATCGTGGCGGGCTCCAACTGAATGAAGCGGGTGTGCATATGAAAGGCGGCGTCGTCTACGCGATAGTCGGACCATCCGAAGCGGGCAAATCAACCATGCTGGCCCTTATAAAGGTATTCTATAAGCCAAATCATGGCCATGTTCTCTTTAATGGCATTGATATTTCAACTCTCAGCTCCTCTTATGTACGTTCTCTGATCGGCTATGTAGAACAAGATGCCCCCATATATTCCGGTTCTTCCAGAACGAATTTGGCGATGAACAAGAACGGCGTATCCGATGAAGGCTGCTGGAATGCCCTAAATAAGGTGAACCTCACGCCAAAGTGAGAGACACCTTCGATGGATTGGATACCCCAGTAGGCAACGCGGTGTATTGCTGAGTAGCGGTGAACGCTATCGCTTGGCCCTGGCAAGGCTGTTGTCCATAAGGCGGCCGATCATGCTGCTTGACGAAACAACATACCATTTAGACGCTAAAAACGAGGAGCTCGTCGCACAAGTCATTCATGCCAATTCCCCGGAGCAGACAATAGTCATGGCGGCACAGAGAATAAAATCAATCGCTTCGTCAAAATAGAATCATAGTTTTGGCCAATAGAACTATCAATGGTTTCCTTTGGAAAATATTGTCTGCCAATCCTACTCTCCTATATGTATTGCTGTTAATAAACTTGATACCAATGTGAATTATTTGGCTATATATAAATATGCGCGGACAATACGATCCACCGGCAGCAAGGTTCTCACCTCAACAAAGGAACAGACGATTCAAACTATCGTCTTGCCCTCTAAAGATATCTTTAATGAAATATATTGGCTGCTTGGTTTCCGGCATGATATGCAGTCATTGCTAGACTGATCATGGGATACCTAGCAGTAAAGTTTAGCGGGGAGTACAGTACGTGAAACTTATACAGGGCACGCAGGAATAAATCTTGGAATTGCTCATTTTCAAGACATGACCCTCGCTGTTCCGCACAGTCAATCAGCTATCTGTTTTTTTGATGACTATATGATCACGACGATGTTGATCGCCTACGGGCTTAAGGAGCCGGACCGGGCATCAGACCGCTGGTTAATAGCCTAAACGAGTGGGCGTGGGCTGATACATGACGTACGCTCTGAGCTTCTCATACCAGATAGGATGATACAAAAAGAAAGAAGAGGATACGGCACCTATATTCCATGTCGGCCGTGCGTTTTGAACCGTATTACGGTATTTTCATGCCAGGCCCTGACGACGATCTCGAGGCTCCTCCGGTCATCTCAAATAGTTTCAATTTCATACAGCTGCGTAGGCGTCATACGGGCATCGGCATCTCCGATCGGGTATGACTGCCTGCGCTGATGCCTGCTGTCTTGCAGTAGACAGGCCTCTTCGCCTATGTGTCTGCCGTTGATGCAAGCCGAAACCACCGTTTTGCCGTCGATCAGGCTTTCGCTATAGAATATGTTTGACCTCGGGATTCATTTCTTTTTCCCTGTGCTATTATCGCCTACTCCAGCGACAGATCGCTCTGTTCAGCGTCATCTGATTTTTACATGCAGATCCCTAAGGATTGATACTTTCTGTTATCTGTAACATACAGATCTGCCAAAGAATGGTGAACTTTAGTAATCAATTACTAAAGCGATTGCTAAACAATTGATGTTTTCATAATTATTGGCCCACGATTAACACTATTTCCTAATCTTTACCACTGCGCAATTCTTAACTGGACACTGAGTTTGCTGTGACCGGTATCAGCTCCACTGAATTCACTGCACTGGCAAAGATACAGTGACTGCTGCGCCATCGCCACTGGCTGCATTGGCCAGGATTAGGCGGCCTCCTGCACTTTCCACAGTCGACCGCGCTGCAGCCAGGCCGATGCCATGGTGACCGCTGGAGCCGTGCCGACTGCTGTCAGCCTGATAGAGCCATTCCGTGGCATGGGCCAGAGCCCGGCTGCTGAAACCTGGACCCCGGTCACGCACGGTCACCACTAGGGCTCGCCCGCCCTCCTGACCACCCTCCAGCCTCCAGGTCAACGTCACTAGGCCATGGTCCGGCGAGTAGTCAGCCGCGTTCGCAACGATGTTCATGATCGCTCGGACAAGGTCAGCGGCATCACCGGAAATGTGACCGGCGGCGGAATCCAGACGGCCATCGCTCTCAAGCCGCAGCCCCCGGGCATTCAGGTAGCCTTGGGCCTGGTTGTTGACCACATCTTTCAAAGCAACCGCCATAACCCCGGATCGCCCTGAAGCCGTGCCCACGGAACCCTGGCTGATGGCTTGCGCATAGTCAGCCATCTCACGGATGACATCCTCGATGGAGTCCAGGTAGGACTGCTGCTCCCGGCTGAGCCCGGTCTCCCCCAGCAGGTCTGCATTGCCTCGCATGATGGTCAGCGGCGTCTTCAGGTCGTGTGCCAGGGCCGCCACCTGCCGACGCTGGGACTCCTGGGCCATCCAGGTCTTCTCCAGGGATTCCTTCAACGTGGCGCGCATCCTATCGAAGGACCCCAGCACCCGGTTGATCTCCAGCACGTTGCTGCGGGGCAGGGATGCGTCAAGATCCTGCCGCCCTATGTCGTCAGCCACCTGGTTGAAAACCTTGAGCTTGGACGATATGACATGGGCCGCCCGCAACCCGATCAGCAGGAGGGTGATCAGCAGGACCGCCCCGCAAGACGCGAGCAGAAGGTTCTGGGGATTGGGATAGCGGTCCCGGTCCTGCCTGGATGCCCACTGCGGCTGAACCCGATAGGCCAGGACGCATGGCCTCCCATCGGCTGTGGCATAGACGACGTAGGTCGCATCCGACTTCGCGCGAGTAGCTAGGGGCCTTCCTGTCTTCTTTATCTGCTCTTCCGATGACTTAGATGCCCTGTGCTTCCAACGGTCGGCCGCCAGCTGGTCGGCCTCGCTGGCCATGCCGCCCTTCATATCTCCCCCCGTAGGATGCCCCTGATGGTCATAAGTCCGATACCAGTAAGCGGAGGGAATCACAGATTCGTCAATAGTGGTTGAGCGGCCGATGGATTGCCCGACCTTCTCCAGATGCTGCTCGCCATAGTTGGCCCAGAAGAAGTCACCCCTAGCCCCCAGGTTTATCCAGACCATATAAATGCCGGCGAACAACAGAGCCAGAATCAGCAGCACATAGAGAAAATATCTGATGATCAGCACAACGATGGGCATTCCCTTGCGGCTCGGCCGGCCCTTGTCGTCGACGCTCTGCTCCCTGGGCGATTCGGGCACGCCGTCGGTCAGGCCACCCATTGGTAACCCACCGACCAGATGGTCCTGATGGGGTCCACCCCCAGGGCCTTGAGCTTGCGCCGGGCATTGCTCAGATGCACTCTTACCGCAGCCGTGGCATCGCTGTCCATATCATCGGCGGCCGGGTCATCCTCTGCGGCCAGGCAGGCCTCCCATATCTGCATGGGCGCGTAGGCCCGACCGGGATGTTCTGCCAGCAGGGCGCATATGCGGTATTCCGCATCCGTCAGATTGGCGTTGCGCCCGTCCACCCTGATCTGTCGCGCCTGAAGGTCCATGTCCAAGGGTCCGAAATGCAGGAGGGGACGCCCGCGCCGACTGCCCTGAGACAGCCTCGCCCTGACCTTGGCTCGAAGTTCGACAATGCCGAAAGGCTTGCGTATATAGTCGTCGGCACCCAGGCCATAGGCCAGGACCGCACTGTCCTCGTCGGTCTTGGCCGTCAGGAAGATGATCGGGCAGGACACCCGTTCCCTGATGGCAGCCAGGAGCGCAAAGCCGTCCATGTGAGGCATCATGACATCGCAGAGGATCAAATCGACCGAAGCCAGGTCCATGCTTACGACCTTCCTTGACTCGTTGACCACGGTCACGGCATAGCCGTCCTTGGACAGGGCGGCCATCAGCAGGGTGGTGATCCTTGGATCGTCGTCCACCACCAGGATGGAGGCCCGATGCCGATTGTCCCCACGGGAATCTTCGGCGTGCACGTCAGCCACGATTGGCTCCTTTTCTGCGCTTGCCGACTCGGCCCAGCCGCGTTTGAGAATGAACACCTTGTGGGCCAGGATTCTTGCAAGCTTGATTTCCTGCAGGACGGATTTCTCACGGACCGGATGCCCTGTAATCCAGTCTAATCGCTGACCTTGCGCCGATCCTCGAACCTGCCGATCCAGAGCAGGAGGGCCAGGCCCAGGGTCAGGGTGAGGACCAGACAGGGGACCAGATTATCCACAGCCGTCACGCCGATTGAAGCACGCAGACCTTTCCCTTCCGGCATGGTCAAGGCCAGCGCCTGCTCAATCCCCAGGGAGCCGAACCTGGTAGGCCAGGTAAAGGGTATCCACTGGCTGATCCCGGGAGTGCTGGCGGCACCGGAAAGGGTACGGCTGTACAGGCCGTTGAAGAGGCCACCGAGGGAACTGATGGATACTCCGGTACCGAGGACACCAATGGCGATGGTCGCGTTCCGGCCGAAGCTCAGGGCCAGGGCAATGGAGAAAAGGTAGAGGCATAGGGAGCCACCGGCCATGCCCAGGGTGGCGAGCGCGACGGCCGGGATTGGTGCGCCCAGTCCGCCAGCCAGAACCATGGGCAGGCAGAATGCCAGAGCCGCCAGGGCCAGAGCCAGCAGACCCAGAAGCCAGAGCACCAGGACCTTGGCTGCCAGACCCAGACGGCGGCTGGGAATCCCCAGAAGGTTGGCCATGTCGCCGGCCTCACGCTCAGTCTCGATGTTTATGGCAACTACGATGGCAGCCATTAGGGGCATGAAAGCGCCTAGGACCTGAAAGAAGGCATCGGTCTCCAACCCGGGATCATAGGGGGCTGCGGCGAAGTAGGCACCGCAGACGAGTCCTGCCGCCAGTCCGCAGACGACATGGATGGCAATAAGCACAGATCCGTGCAATCGCACGATTTCCGAGGCTACGACACGGCCAACTGTCATCCCAGTCATGTCAGTCGGTCTCCTTTCGTGAGAACCAGATTCCTGTCAGGATGGACAGGAGCAGGAACCAGACCAGACAGGCCACCAAGGCCATCAGACTCTGCCCGCCGAAGACAGACAGTGCAGCCTTGATCGGACTGTTGTCTTCGGTCTCCAGCGGCACGCCATCAGGCATGACCTTCATGAAAGGCACCGGCAGGTTGATCATGGCAGCGGGCGGCAGGAAGGGCCAGAGCCGTTGGTTCCCCCAGAAGGTGATCGAGGCCAGCAAGTCCACCATGTAAGGCAGGCCGAATCCGACCAGAACGCCGAACCGGGCGGTCAGCGCCAGTCCCGTCGGTATCATCCAGGAGCATGCTAGGACCAGCATCAGGGCGCTGACTACGAAATCAACTATGGAGGGGCCCTGGACCCTGGAGACGGCGACCATGACTGCCGAAAGACCCAGAGCCAGCAAGGTAGCAAGGCCGACTAGAAGCAGACAGTAGACGATCTTGGCCCACCAGACCAGAACGGGCGCTGCAGGCAGAGACAGGGTGGTCCTCCACCGTTGCTTTCCGTCGATGTTGGCCACGGCAACGCTTATCAGAGCAGTCATGGCCGGAAGGAGCAGAACATACCAGTAGTTGACCCAGGAGGGCATCCAGATGTGCAGTCCGAACGCGAAGCAAGCCACGATGACAATGAGCACCAGAGGGAAGGCCAAAGCCATCCGCCTAGGTGCAGCCGATCTGCCCTTCATGATCTCCGCCGCCAGAATTCTGCCGAAGGGGATGCCTCCTCCCCGCGTTCTAGCCTTTGTCACGGCTCGAGCGTCTGAAGTAGCCATATCCTGCTGGATGAGTTCGTTGAGGTTCCTCTCGTTCATCGCGACCTCCTGAGCACATCCATGAAGAGCCCTTCCAGGTCCTCCCCGGCGTGCAGTTCATTCTCGTAGGCCAGGCGGCCGTCGGCAATGATGCCGATGTGATCCGCCAGGATCGACACCTCGGAGAGGATATGGCTGGAGACAATTACGCTCATCCCCTGCTGCGGGAAACTGCGGATCATCCCCCTCAGCTCCTCGATCCCCAGCGGGTCCAGCCCGTTGGTGGGCTCGTCCAGGATCAGCAGACGAGGGTTGGTCAGAATGGCGTTGGCTATCCCCAGGCGCTGCTTCATGCCCAGGGAAAACTGTCCGGCCTTCTTGGAGCCTGTATCGCTCAGTCCGGCAATGGAGAGCGCCTGGTCAATCCGCTCATCGGGCAGGCCAAAGAGGGTTGTGCGCACCTTGAGGTTCTGGCGGGCCGTCAGGTTGGGATAGACGGGCGGCTGCTCGATCAGGGCGCCGATGTCGTAGAGGTCCCGGCGCGACCAGGGGTGCCCGTCCAGAATCATCGATCCGCCAGTGGGGTGCAACATGCCTGTAACCATCTTCAGTGTGGTGGACTTGCCGGCCCCGTTTGGGCCCAGGAGCCCGTAGACTCCGCCCTCAGGAACATGCAGGGACACCTGGTCGACGGCCCGCTGTCCGTGGCCGAAGACCTTGGTCAGCCCCTCGGTCCGCAATATGTAACGCATGGTCAGCTCCTATTCGTTTCCTTGTGGCAGGAGCCAGACTAAAGACCGAAAATAAAGAAAGATAAAGGAGCCGAAACGGATTCTCACGCCGACATAATGTCTTGCTAGACGAACACCTGAGACAGGAGGAGGGGTGCATGCACGCGCACAGCCCCTCCTACCTTCCACATCCGTTCACGGGACATTCAATAGCCGCTAGCTTCAATCACAGCCGCATGTAGGCCCCTGACCGTATTCTGCGCAGGGCCGCTACAGAGGCCGCTAGACCGATGGCTATCTCCACCAACCCCCTGATGACCTCGGCAAGGAGGACCGCCGTCGAAGATAGGCCATAATCTCCCACGGCCTGGACCGTGACCCCCAAGGGGAGGATGGTTGCGAACCGACGAAGTGGGACCGGGTAGGCTTCAGCGGGCACGACCACACCCACAGCCACCGGGAGTAGGACAGTAACCGCATTCAGCGGGGCGAAGGAATCCGCAGTCAACAGGCCAAGGCCACCCACAAGGAGTCCCAAGGCCAAACCTGCAAATAGGGCGGTGGGCAGGAGGCTCAGGGCCCGGAGAAAATCGGACGGGCTGTGTCCGACATTCAGGACCAGGGTTCCGGCCAGGGCGACCAGCCCTGTGAACGAAGCAGCCACCACACCCGGAAGACCCAGGCCAATCCAGTAGGCCAGGTCCATCGGACGGCGTATCAGGACCTGCGATATGATTCCCTCCTCCCTGTCCATGGTCATACCGCTTGCCATGACAGTCGCCACCTGGCAGGCTGCAGTCACCAGACCACCGGCGTATCCGATGCGAGCCAGGGCCGGGGAATTCAGGCTCCCTCCGAGCATGAGCTGGCAGGCCACGTCCAGAATGGGGACAACGACCAGGGATACCAGAAGGGCCAGGGGCCGGCCAGCAGGCATGGAAGAGCGCCAGCTGACATTGACGACGGTGAGCATCCTATGAACCCAACTCATGGTCAGATCACCTCGATTGTGCCGTCACGCCGGACTCTGGCCTCGGAAATGCTGGCAAGGCGGGCGGCCAGGCTGATCCACAGGAGTAGGGCCACCAGCCAGCAGGCCAGGTCCCACCAAAGGATGGAAACCCCTGGATCGGATGCAATGCCACCTGCCTTCATGATGGACAGGGCAGGCCGGGTGGGGATCAGATTCTTCAACCCCTCCCCCAGGTCAATCGTTCTCGTCGGACCCTCGAAAACTCCTGACAGGGCCATACAGGGGACAAGGACCAGGCCTTCATAGGCCGTAGCATAAGGGGTCATGACGAAGAGACAGGCCACAGCCAGGGCCATGACCAGGGCCCCCAGCCAAATCAGGGGCACCCCCAGGACCAGAACCGGCCAATGCTCCCCCAGCTCGGTCGGCAGGAGGGCACCCGGCCCTGGAATCAACCAGGCCACACCGGCTAGAGGAAAAGCCAGCAGGCCAAAGGTGGCGGTTGAAGAGATCAGGGCAAGGATGGCAGGCCGGGGGCCAGACCTGCTGACCATGAGATGAGCCAAGGTCCCTTTGCGCCGTTCGAAACCAATCAGACCTGCGGCGGAGGTGCAGGAGGTCCACAGGCCCATGACGGCCGAACGGAGAAACCCCTCGTAGGGATCGGATCCCCAGGCCCTGACTCCCAACCGTTGGACCAGGCAGGCTGAGAGGGTGGCTACCAGGAGGATCTCAATGAAGTAGGTGGTTCTGGTGTATTCGCGCAGTTGGAAGGCGGCCTCCCTGAGCATCCTCATCATAGATCCGCCTCCGCGCCTGGGCGGGCGGCCAGGGCCAGGAAAGCGTCCTCCAGACCTGCGGGCCTGAACAGGAGGTCCGCCGGGCAGTCGAGAGATCGGTCCGCGAAGAACCGGGCCATTTCTCGTCCGAGACGGGTCGGCTCTGCACCGGCAGGCCCCGATCCCTCCTCCGAGGCTCGCTTCCAGAGGATGGATACCATCCAGTTGGGGCCTGATGGCCGTGTGAGGACCACGCCGCGCCGGCCGACCCAGCCAATCAGGATACCGGGGTCGGCCAACTGGTCCGGCCTTAAGGTGAAGGAAGCCACCCAGCCCACGTCGGCGAACCGCCGGACGACCTCCAGAGATCCATTGACCAGGATTCTGCCCGAGTCGATGACCGCTATGCGGTCGGCCAGTTCCTCCACCTCCTCCATGCCATGGCTGGTCAGGAGGATGCCTACCCCCGAATCCGCCACCGAACGGATCAGGCTGCGGATTCGCAGGGCCACGCCCGGGTCCAGGCCACCAGTTGGTTCGTCCAGGAGGAGGAGTCTTGGGGAGCCTAAGAGACTCCTTGCTATGTGGAGGCGCTGGGTCTGACCCCGCGAGAGCTCATATACTGCATGGCGCTCCTTACCGTTCAGACCCACCTCCTCCAGGACACGGCCGATTTCGCTGTCCCTCCGCCGGTAGGGCACATCGGCCAAGTCGGCGAAAAAGCGCATATTGGCCATTACCGTGGCCCTGGGGTAGAAACCCCTGTCCCCACCGAGCACCAGCCCCAATCTCTTCCGGGCCTGGCTCGGATCGGCAAGGGCATCCACCCCGTCCACGCTCACCTCGCCACGAGTAGGGGTTAGAAGTGTGGAAGCGATTTTGACCAGGGTGGTCTTGCCGGCCCCGTTCAGACCGACCAAGGCCTGTATCTTTCCCCGGTCCACCTTCAGGCTGATGTCCGATAGGACTGTGTGAGGCCCCTCCCTCCGCCTACTTCGCCTTCCGGCGAAGGACCGCCAGACGTGTGAGAGGGCCAGGGCCGGACTGTCATCGCCTCCGGCCTGCGGATACCTGCAGCTTTCATGTCTCCTTATGTTGGAATGCTTGATGAAATCAATCAAAATTAGATGCCGTTTCCGTGCTCTGTGTCTACAAATCCATGCGCACCCAGACCGTGATCGAAATCAGGATCGAACCAATGCGGTCCGGAGTACCACGAGAGACGCCTCATAGGGGCGCCAGACCGGGCATAACGGAATCGCCGCCCCTATGGGCGGCTTGAACCAGCGGGCCTACAAAGCCTAAAGGGCTTCAGAAGACCCTGCCCGGGATCAGCTTCTCGCAAAGGAAGCCGGCAGTCATATGACTTCACCATCCACTGATAACAAAAATCGCAGGGGCCAGGACTACAAAGGCCCATCCCCATGCATGTATGCGGGCCCCCGCAGGGACCTGTTTGTCACTATACACCGGGCCGGGGTACCAGTTCCCCGGCCGATGATGACGATTGCGGATGACCGCCTTTATGCATCACGTCCAGTCGGGACCCGTTTGACCCCCTGTATCCGGATGGCCATCAGCAGGGCGAAGACGGTCACGGCCAGAGAGAAGCATCCGTAGGCAATCAGGACATTCTGATCGGAACCGACAAGGGCCGAGACCCACTGAAGGACGTAGGGGGCCATGAAGCCGCCCAGATTGCAGCCCACCAGGACGAAGGATGTGGCCAACGTGACGGAGTTTGCATCGGCCAGTTCGCTGGCCCTGTTGTTGCAGTAGGTACCGATGTAGACCATGGAGACGGCCACCACCAGGACGGTTGCCAGACCGGTCATGATGATGTTATCGGAAAAGGCCGCCAGAATCTGACCCAAACCCATCAGCAGTGTGCCCAGGGCCAGAATGTAATGTCCTAGGTACTTGTAGACAGCCCCGAAGAGGAATCCTGCAATCATCCCGACTATGGTGGCGATACTCTGGCAGTTGCTCACCTCGGTGGCGGAGGCATACCCGGCATCGGTCACGATGGTGGGGATGCGGACAGTGAAACCGGCCTGGATGCAGACGTAAACCATGGACAACAGGGCCAGACCTATGACACCGGGACTCACCTTCTGCCCGGCCATGACCCCCTTGACTGGCTGGTCCTGCTTGACCTCAGGCACAAAGATCCAGAATACGATCAGGATGGGGAAGGCGGCCAGGTAGACCAGGAATGACCAATGCCAATTGATGTTCAACAGGAGGCCCGCCAGGAAGGTCATGACTGCACTGCCTATGGATTGAAAGGCGTTCTGGAAGCCCAAGGCGGTGGCCTTCTCGTTGCCCGAGAAGAAATGGGACAGGAGGCTGACGGCCAGGGAGTTGAACAGCCCGAAACCTGCACCCAGGACCAGACGGGAGGCCAGAATGACCGGGTAGCTGGTCACAAAAGCCGGCAGGGCGCCCCCGACACCGACCAGGAGCAGACCGATGCCAACGGTCCGCTTGGCCCCTATATGCTGGGCTATCCACCCGCTGAGGAGGACCATGACGACCACCGAGATGGTGGGAACGGTGGCCAGGGTCTCAATCTGGGCCAGGGAACGGTCCGGCATGGACTTCTGCATGGCGGGCAGGACGGCCGAGATGGCATATGCCGAGGTCAGCACAAGGGATATGGACAGGAGGGAGTATTTGAGCGCCGGCCCCGCTTTTACAGCACCGCCCTTGTCAGTCTTATCCTCGCTTGTTTTTTCATCACTCATTGCGGATCATCCCCTCAGTCGATTCTCCGGTAGGCAGGCAGGGTGGCCAGCGTCACTGGAACATCGCGGGTGACCGGTCCATCCACCACAGTCGATTCATCCTGGAGAGACTGCCAACGCCCTTCGGGGAAATAGACTCTCTTACTGGTTGCACCCTTCTCGATCACTGGGGCCGACAGAATCCTGTCGCCGAGCATGAACTGGGTCTTCAGGCAGTCCACAGGGGCCTGCGGAAAGTCATAAGCCATGCTCCTGGTGATGGGCTCACCGGTCTGGCTGGCCTTCCTGGCCAGGTCGACGATCGTCTGCGAAAGTTCCACATGGAGGTGGGCCGCCTCCTGGCAGAGAGCCAGGTGTTCCTTGTCCAGCACCCTCCAAGGTGCCACGGAGAACTGCATCATGGCCATGAGGGCGGCGCACTGGGCCGAGCGGACAATCAGTTCCTGGTCCAGCGTCTTGGTCCCCAGGAAGCTGCGATACTCACCGCCGCCGATCATGTCGGGGCAGTTGTAGTAGTAGCCCAAGAGGCCCTGGGTTATGGTATCGGGAATCAGCTCGGACAAGCCGTCCTTGCCCCACTCGAAAATCTTGTCCTGAAGACGATTCACCAAGGGCAGACCACCATTCTTGTAATTGACCCGGTACTCGTTGTAATCGAACTCAGTGCCGAAGCGTCCCCAGAGCTGGGCCTCCTCCTGCCTGGTAAGCCGCATGAGCGAAGCATCGTCGTCATGGTAATACTTGAAGTCCCCGGCATCGAACTTGAATCCATCCACGCCGGTCTGGCTACGCAGGTCTTGCAATCCTTCCTTCAGCCAGGCATATGTTTCGGGATTGGACATGTCCAGAATCGCCCCGTAGCCGTTCCACCACTGACGTATGACAGGCTCGCCATCCCGATCAAAGATGAGCATGTGCCGGTCACGCAGCTCGTGGTACTCCACGGTGTCAGGGGTCACGAATGGACAGACCCATACCATGACCTTGAAGCCCATATCATGGAGTTTCTCGACCATGCCCTTTGGGTCAGGGAACTTTCTGGGCGAGAACTGCCAACGACCGTAGTAGTCTCCCCAGAAATCATCGATCATGATGATTCCCGGAGGGAAGCCGTTATCTACTATCCCATTGGCGTACTTCATCACGTCGCGCTGATTCTGCTTGTATATCAGCTCGATCCAAGTGTTCCACTGGGGCATACGGAAGAACTCCTCAGGGGGCATCTGCCCAAGGGTGAAGGTCTGCCTGGCCAGATTCTGCTGGGCGTCACGCAGGTTGGCACCTGAAGCGTCCACATGCACCGTCCCCCGTGTGATCATCACCATGGTGTCCCCCTGGACCTTGAGGTCGAAGGGCTCCTCGCTCCACAAGGCCCGTCCGTGGGTGGAGACGAAGGCCGGAGAGACCTGGTTTGGGCTGTCCAGATCGATCAGGTCCAGCCTGTAATCGTCACTTGCAGTGAAGGGATAACGCGACCCGTCCATGACGCAGCCTCCGTACCAGTACTCCCCGTCTTCAATCTTGAGGGAGCATGGGGCCGTGAGCCCGCTCCTCAGGTCTTGGACCAGCGAACCGTCATGGTCGGCACTACCTTCCCCATTTTCTGCTTTCATTTGTTCTGTCAGCTCCATCGCCGACGCCACCTTTCTCGAACAGTCCCCCATAAGCCCGGTCGACCGGGCATTATCGGCGAAAACGCCGCTGAGGAACCCACCTACAATGTATGGCATGATGCCGGTGCCGACGACCTGCAGGTTGGCGACGGATGTTTGGCTGTCTTGGCCTTTTGTGCACAGTTGCAAGGTCGATAACGGAACCGGTTCGGAAGGGGTTCGCCGTGGAAAAAGAGACACTGGTCCGCCTGCCCGATCTTGGCTGGCGGGACCTCAGACCCCTCTTCACGGGACGGTCAGCCTGCTACGGGGGTCATTCCTACGGACCGGGGGCCAGACCCTACCACCTGGTCCACTTCATCGTATCGGGGTCCGGCATCCTGCGGATGAAGGAAACCACTTTCCACCTGCACGCCCACCAGGCATTCATCATCGCACCGAACGAGCTTGTTTACTACCAGGCCGATTTCGACGACCCCTGGACCTATGAGTGGATCGCCTTCGATGGCACCAGGGCCGCCGATCTGATGTCCCAGCTGGGGTTCACCTTCCCCATGATCGTCTCCACCCTGACCCAGTCAGACTTCACAGATGTCGACGGGCAGCTATCCCTGATGAGACAACGAAATCACAAAAGTGCCTTCGACAACCTCCAAGACCAATCCGCCCTTTTCGTCATCCTTTCCACCCTGGCGCAGTCGGTACGGCAGACCAGAGAACCCCTGGCTTCCAAGGACGGGGGAAGGGCGGGGTCTTATGTGGACCAGGCAATCTCATTGATAGGGCAAAAGTACAATTCCGACCTGTCAGTAGAGGGGCTGGCGGCGGATATCGGCATTGACCGCTCCTACCTGTCGACTATTTTCAAACGACAGACGGGTCTGACCGTCAAGGACTACCTGACCAGCTTTCGCATTTCCCGTAGCCAGGAAATCCTCTTCACCACGGACTGTCCGGTGACCCAGGTGGCCAGAATGAGCGGGTACAACAGCGTCTCTTATTTTTCCAAGGCCTTCAAGCGGCAGATGGGCATGTCCCCCAACCAATACCGTAGGTGGAGGCGGTCACGCTTGGCCAGAGGTGGAACCTGAACGTCAGGAATCCGCCCGAGGCTCTATAGACGGTTGTGGTCATGCCGAAGCAGCAGAAAACAGAACAATTGAACCGCTTTTCACGGGCTGACTCGCACGGCGTCAAACACCGGCAGACACCCCATCGTCATGATCGGCCCGCCACACCACCTGTATCCATCGTCTCGATTTTGGGCCGTAAGAGACTGGCCCGAAACCAGGTGCAGGAAACAGGCGGGGCGTCCGACAGGGGCGGGAGGATCCGCGATGGGGAACTTGCTCAGCCTTTGACAGCCCCTGAGGTCACGCCCTCAACCACATACCGCTGGAGGAAGACGTACAGGACCAGAATGGGGAGCATGGCCAGGAGGAGGGCCGCCATGACCAGACCGATATCTGTGGAATAAGTTCCGTAGAAGACCTGTGTGGCGATAGGGATGGTGTAAAGCTCCTTGCGGCCCAGCACCAGGGAGGGCAGGAGGTAATCGTTCCAGAAAGCCATAGCCTCGATGATCGTCACCGTGGCCACCGTGGGCTTCAGGAGGGGAAAGACAATCCGCCAGAAGGTCCTCCACTTGCCACAGCCGTCGATCTCTGCTGCTTCCTCCAGCTCCATAGGGATGTTGGTCTTGATGGCCCCGTGGAACATGAAGGTGGCCAGGGAGACCGAGAAGCCGACATGCATGAGGATCAGGGTGATCCGACTGTTGAGCACATGGAGCATCCCGCCGTAGACCGAAACCAGGGGGACCATGATCACCTGGAAGGGGATGACCATGGAAGCCACCATCAGGGTAAAGAGGATGGCCCCCGCCTTCCAGGTGGGGTTGCGGACGATTACATAGGCCGCCATGGCCGACAGAAGGACAGTCAGGATCGTAGCGCAGATGGTCACGAAGAGGGAGTTGCCCAGGACCGTCCAGAAGTCCATCTTTTCCATGGCCTCAGGGAAGTTCTGAAGGGTGAACCCGTGACGGCCGATCAGAGCCAGAGGCTTAGAGGTGATGTCCGCCTTGGTCTTAAAGACGTTGATGACCACCAGGAGGAAGGGGGCCAGGAAAGCGAAGAGGAGAACGATCAGAACCAGCCAGACCAGGCCATGCCCGATCCTGGTGCCCATGCCCGTCTTGGGCCTGCGAGGTTCCTCCCCCTGGATGGCCCCTGCCTGCATCTGTTTTGTTGCTGCACTCATCAAGCGTCCACCTCGCCCTTCTTACCGAAATAGACCTGGAGGAGGCCGATGACCGCGCACACTACGAACAGGAGGAGGGCTTCGGACTGACCCACCCCATAGTTCTTGTACACGAAGGCCTTGTTGTATACGTGCATGGCCGCCATGACCGAGGAGTTGAATGGTTCGCCCTTGGTCAGCGACAGGTTGAGGTCGTAGACCATGAAACACCGGGTCGTGCTCAGGAAGATGCATTGAACAAATGATGACCTCATGAGGGGTATGGTCACCTTCACCATGGCCTGAGCCTTGGAGCAGCCATCAATTTCCGCTGCCTCCTTTAGACTCTGATCCACACTCATGAACCCGGCCACATAAATCAGCATCATGTAACCCGCATATTGCCAGACCGAGACCAGGATCAGGCAGAACATGGCCCCGTTGGGCGTGGACAGGAGGGAGGATGTCGTATGGGATGTGACGGCTTCCCCGATGGCCACGAAGGCCCGATTGAAGACAAACTTCCAGACATATCCCAGCACGATTCCACCGATCAGGTTGGGTATGAAGAAGGCAGCCCTGAAGAAGTTCTGCCCCTTGATCCCACTGGTCACCAGGTAGGCCAGGAGGAAGGCGACAACATTGACCAGGATGACTGAGATTACCGAATAGATGACGGTTCTGCCCATGGCCTGCCAGTAGGCAGTGTCAGCAAAGGCCTGACGGTAGTTGGACAGGCCCACGAAGGGCTTATGGTTGGATATCCCGTCCCAGTTGGTCAGAGTCAGGTAGAGGCCGTAAATGAAGGGGACGATCACCACGGCACAGAAGAGGATGGCGGCAGGGCCCGCAAACATGAGGAACTGCCCCACCTTGTATGAGAGTTTGCTTCTTTTCATGATTATCAGGCTTGCCCCGGCCGGGCGGGGGCGGCAGAGGGTCGGTCCCCGCCCGGCTGTGTAGTGGACAGTTACTTTCCGGCCTCGTAGATCTTGGCCGACTTCCAGTAGTTCTGAATGTCCTTGGCCAGGGAAGCCCTGTCCTCCTGACCAGCCAGGTATTTCTGGAAGTTGGCTCCCAGGACGGAGAAGTGGTCATCGGGCAGATGGTTATAGTTGGGGATCAGCTTGTCGGCGTCGGCGTACTTCTTCACCGACTTGCCCAAGGGATCCTTGACCTCCAGCTTATTGTTGGCGAAGGGAGAGATCAGGGAGCAGTCATTGACGATGAAGGACTGACCGTCCTTGTCGTAGACCAGCCAGTTGAGGAAGTCCTCGGCCGCCTTGCGCTGCTTGTCGGAGGTTTTATCAGAGGAGTCGATGAAGAGGAACTTGGAGCCGCCGCCGACCAGCTTCTCGTTACTGCCGTCCTCGGTGTCCTGGGGGACGGGCATCTCCCCCATGTTCTCGGTATAGTCATAGTCCTTGATGACGGACCAGTCCCAGTTGCCGCCGAACATGAAGGCGATCTTCCCTTCGGCCAGGTTCTGCTCGGTCACCTCGCGCTCGGCCGAGATGGCGTTGTCCTTGGCGTAGTTATTATCTTTGAGCACGTCGAAGGTGTCCATGAGGGAGGTGAATTTGGCGTCCTTGTCGAGGTCGACCCCGCCCTCGTGCAGGCTCTTGATGAAGGCATCAGGATCCTCATGCTCCTCATAGACCTGGGTCAGATAATGGGCCACCAGGGACCAGTCCTCCTTGATGACACCGGTGGGATGCTCCATCCCTCCGGCCTGAAGTTCCTTGATCAAGCCCTTGAAGGCTGAGAGGGTCTTGTAATCCTCGGGCTTGAACTCCTTGCCCGTGGCCTTCTTGATGGCGTCGGCGTTGTAGAGCAGGCCCCTGGCCTCGATGCTGACCGGGAAACCGTATACCTTGTTGTCGATCTTCAGCGCGTACTTGGTGTCCTTGACCCACTTCTGGTCGCTCAGGTCGATGGCGTGTTCCTTGGCCAGCGAGTATACATCCTTGGGATCCACCATGGAGATGGTGTAAGGGTCGTTGGAGGCGTACTTGGTGGACAGATGGGCCACCACGGCATCGGTGGAGGAGTAGACCTCGACATCTACGCCCTTCTTCTGCGAGTACTCCTTGGCCATCTTCTCCATCTGGGACTGAATCTCCGACTTGGAGTTGAATATGGTGATTTTGGTGCCCGATGACCCCGAACTGGAGTTGGAACCCGATCCGCAGGCCCCCAGCATGCCGACTGACAGGAGTGTTGCCAATACAATCGCACCCGCCCGCTTCACTGCGGGGCTCTTCTTGAAGATTCTCATCGTTGCCGCCTTTCTGCCTTCTACGGCTGAGCCGCATTGCCCGAGACCGGTGCTGGCTTTGGGCTGACACCGGCATGGATTCAGGTACGTCAAACCGGTTCGATACGAACCTGTTTTATGTATCTAACCGGTTCGATACTACATACAGCCCACATTGTTTGTCAAAGCGGCTGATTCACGAGTCCACCGACACGGGAGCAGCACAACCTTCTGGAAATACTCGCAAACACCAGCGGCAAACCTTGCGACACGCCTGCTGCCGGCGGGCCCGCTTCGCGCCTGGGGCAAACCTGGGAACCGTCACCCCTGCCGATTCTTGGTCAGTCCGCCTTCCCACCTTCTTCGAGCCTTTTAAAAATCGGGTTGTAAAGCCAGGCGCAACAGTATTGAGGGAGAGTGAACCCTAGCAGGAGCACGAGAGGGAGCAGGTAGACCAGGTATGCAGCGTAGAGAACAGCGGCCCCTATGGTGATAACGGTCATGGCCAAGGTCCGTGGGAGGAATCCCAGGGCCAGCCTGCCAGCATTGGTCAGGGCTTGGATGGCGGTGTTCTCGTACCGGGAGAGCAGAAAGAAAGCATATTCGGCCACGGATACGGTGAGCAGGGCAACTACGATCAAGATGACCTCCAGAAGGCCCCGCCCCGACCGTGACAGTTCTCCCATGGCATGCACGTCAACCCACATAATCAGGCCGACGACCATGACCAGGAACCAGATGACTGTCGCATTCTTCCAATTATCCTTGAAGGAGTGCCAGAACTGCATGGCTATGTAGGAATCCTCTCCACGGACCATGTGCCAGAGAACGTAGTGCATGGCGACGAAGGCGGCTCCAGCCGTGAAAACGGGTATGCAGAAGATCAGAGTAATCAGATTGAGCTCGATCAGGTCGAAAAGAATGCCCATGAACCTGAAGAAGACGTTGTTCTGGTTGAAGAACCGCTTCACATCAGCCTCCGTCTCCCCGCACAGCCCCGGGCAGTTCGCAGGATCGCCTGCACGGGGCCATGTGTGCGATCACATGCCTGGCACCGAGTCTAGTTCAGACCTGTGGAACCAGCCTTTCCAGTTCAAGAAGGTTCCTGCAACGGTGACTCCCCTGACCATCCTCCCACTCGAGGCTGGCGACAGGCACCAGGGCATCACCGCCCAGGCCACGGGCAGGGGTGAAGGCCAGCCGGGCCCGGCTGGCCTGCCCGACCCAGTCCAGGAGGAGACCCGTATCCGTCATCCGGCTGGAGAAGGACCCGTCGAAGGCATCCAGTCCATTGCGGAGGCGACAGAGTGCGTTGAGCGCCCTGACCACCGGACGGCGAAGATTCTCATCCACCTCCATGGTGGAATAACGATGGCGGTTGATGTCACGCCCATTGCCCGTCTGGTGCAGGAGGTCCATATCATTGGGCCCAGCCATAGCCCCCACATAATAAACCTGAGGCACTCCGGGCAGGAAGAACTGGACTGCCCTGGCGGCCAGGTAGGCCTGATCGTTGCAGCCCAGGGCCGAGTAGTAGGTGCTGTTCACTTGATAGAGGTCAAGATTACTGGCGGCCCCACCGGTGGCCTCGGCCGACTGGCCCCTGGTGCGCTCGTGGATGGTCCTGACCAGGTTGTCCACCGCCTGGTCGCTGACCAGCCCCTTCAGGTTCCTGTCGAGCTGATCGGAGCCGATATCGATCACCCCGATTCCATCGTGGGTGTCAAGCACGGTCACCGCGTTCCGGGGACGCACCTGAATCCAGTGTTCCAGCGCTGCCACGTCTCCTGTGTAAAGGGCGTGAAGGAGAAGAGGGGGCAGAGCGAAATCGTAGACCCTGTCAACCTTGGAAGCGATTTCAATCTGTTTTTTGTAGTAGGAGTGGACCTCAATCAGGGTCTCCAAACCACGTCTGGCCCCCTCCTCCTTAATCCGCCCGATCAGCTCGAAGGTCTTGGGAATCATGAAACAGCTGGTGCCCGCCTCTTTGGCCCCGTAGCCCACGGCATCCAGCCGTATACAGCGCACATGGCTGGCGGCCAGCCGGTCCAGGATGGAGAGGATGTACTCCCATCCACCCTGGGAGTCGGTGTCGATGTCGACCTGCTGGGGGGTGAAGGTGGTCCATACCAGGCGCGTCTCGCCCGCCCAGGTGTATTGAGTAAAGGGCAGACCCGGACGCGGTCGGTAAATGCCGGCCAAGTCGGACTCGGTGGCCCCGTCAGGGAAGACCGTCGACATGGTCAGGAACATGCCGTAGTAAGGGCTGACCTGACCGCGGGCCATCACATCCTGGAACTGGCTGGATTTCCATGACATATGGTTGACGATGGTGTCCACCATCACGTCGTGGGTACGGCTGAGTTCGGTCACATCGTCCCACGTCCCCAAACGGGGGTCCACCTGGGTGTGGTCGATGGGGTCGAAACCGGCATCAGCCCCGTCATAGGGGGCGAAAAAAGGGAGGATATGCACACCTTCGTAGACCCCTTGGAAGCGGGTGCGCAGGAGATGGGTGAGAGAGGCCAGCGTACCGTCCCCGAACCGGTCCGCGTATGCAATCAGTTGGACCTTGTTATCCATGAAGCCTCCTTAGGTCATCTGCCCTGCTAGCCCTGCACGTCACAGCTCTCCCCAAAGAGACGCCAAACGCAATATCGAACCCGTCGTCGCCACGTCTGACGAACGGGTTCGATAGTATCATAAAACCGGTTCGATACATTTGAAAAGCACACATGGTGCAACGGATTCCTGACCTCACGCTGGAACATAACCGCCAGCCTTTGGATCCGGTCAGGCTCATCTCTGGGAGGGGCCCAGCCAAATGCCGATTCAGTTGGTTTTGGTGGTCTCGCCGATTCTTACGTGCAGAGGAATCACATCTGCCACAGCACGCAAGAGTCTGTTCCCATCCATGGCAGATTCCGCTGCCGAATCCGGACCTGCATGTGGATCCTCCCCGTCGGACACGCCGCCCTGGCCACCACGACGGGCCGCGGAATACGCACCCCTGTCCCGGCACTCGCGACCGCTGCCACCGGTTTGGGTCCTGCCACCTTCGGAGGACCTGCCCGACCTCCGAGCATTGTCCCTCTTCTCGTCGACCTCGATAGACTCAATGATCCGCCGGCCCAGAAGTTCGGCTATCCTGTCGAAGTTCTGTTGGAGGGCGGTCAGCCTCATGCCAGCCGCATCAGCCAGGTAGGTGCCGTCGTAGGCGATCACCTGAAGGTCGTCCGGAATCCTGATACCCCGCCGTATGGCCTCTTGGACGCAATACGCCGCCCCAATATCCGAACTAACCACGGCATCGACGTCGTCATAGGAGTCGAGCACATGGTTGACCGCCCTGGCATAGCCCTCCAGACTCTCGACAGCCCCAGCCTCTACGTACTCGTATCGGACTTCGGCCTGGTCGAGCGCGTGTTCCAACGTCAGGTAGTAACGAACCGTGGGGAAGGTAGTGTCCAGGGCTCCGCCCCCTCGTTGAACAGGGTCTGCAAGTCTTTTCGCCGACCTTCCCCGTTTGGAACCAGCCCGAGGCATGTCATGGAACTGCTCGCGTGGGCCGCCGATCATAACCACGTGACGGGCTTTTGATCTGAGTAGGATATCAGCCACGGAGCGCCCCCCACCCTCGTGGTCGGAGGCGACGACAGGGATGCCAGGGCCCAAGTAACGGTCAAAAGCCACCAATGGGCGCCCGATGGAGGTCCAGTAGGAAGCAGGATACGTGGTGTGGGCCCCCATGATGATTCCGTCCATCATATGTCTGCGGAGCATGTCGACGTACTGATCCACATCCTGGTTCACATCGACTGTGGAACAGAGGATGGTGCGAAAACCGTGCTGGTAAAGGACCCGTTGCAGGCTGGCCGTGAGTGTAGCGAAGAAGGGGTGACGGATCGTGGGCACGATGACCCCGATGATGTCAGTCCGGTTGCGGTAGAGGTTCCTGGCCAGCTCGTTGGGTATGTAGTCGAGGTCCTCCATGGCCGAATGGACCCTGGCCTTCATCTCGTCCGAGACGTAGCCAGTACCGTTGACCACCAGGGAGACTGTGCTGATCGAAACCCCCGCGGCCCGGGCGACATCGCGCATACCAACCATAGTGGCCTACCATCCTTCCAGGTCTCTCCCCCGGGCTTCCTCACCCCGAGGCTAGCGGATACTCCATTATTACCAGCATGGTCATGACGAAGAGGCGACGAAGGGGGTAAGTCCCGTGATCCACGTCCCACATGGTAGGCCTAACCTCATTCAGGCCTTAGTGGTTGAGGTTGGTTTGCGGAGTGGCAAGGAAGCCCGAGTTCATCAAGTTATTCATGCCCTTGATCGCAAGGACACTGTGGTCGGCATATGCTCCGTTTAACACATGCAGCCAAGGAAATCAACTCTTTTCTTCCCATCGTGCCGATGCTACATCTGGTGTCTGGCTCTGGTGCACCATGCCAATTCGACAGCACGATCAAAGGAACCACATGCACATTCGACCACTCCTTTCCCTCACTCGATTCAAGCGCACTATCGCAGTCATCCTAGTGCTGGCAAGCGCCCTGTTCTTTCTGGGAGCCTGCGGGTCGGGCTCGCAGGCAGGCCAATCCGGCCAGCCAAAAGCCTCGGAGGAGCAAGGCTCCTTCCCCATCAAGATCGACCACGTCTACGGCACCACCTCCATACCCTCCAAGCCCAAGCGCATCGCCACCGTCGGATGGGCCACTCCCGACAACCTCATCGCCTTGGGGGTCGTGCCGGTCAGCATCCAGAAGAACTCCTTCGGCAAGACCGTCGATGGCGGATACCTGACCTGGACCAAGGATGCCCTGGATGACATGCATGTGGACAAGGCGGATATGCCCAAGCTGCATGACGAATCAGACGGCATCGATGTCGAGGCCATCGCCGCGTCCAAGCCCGATCTGATCATCGGCCTGCTCTCCGGCATGACCAAGAAGCAGTACGACACCTTGAGCAAGATTGCGCCCACCATCGCCTATCAGAAGGTTGCCTGGGGCGACCCCTGGCGCAAAGTCATCACCGCCACGGCCCAGGCCATCGGAGAACCCGAAAAGGGAAGGAAGCTGATAGCCGACCTGGAGGAGCGCATCGCAAAGGCCGGAGAAACCCATTCAGCAATCAAGGGGAAGACCGGGGCGGTCATGTACTTCGATGCCTCCAAACTCTCCAAGTTCAGCGTCTACACCACCTCAGACGCCCGGCCGCAATTCCTGAACGACCTGGGACTGGAGACTCCGGAGTCCATCAAGGAGGACTCCAAGGGCACCAAGGACTTCTACAAGGAGATCTCCTCCGAACACGCCGACAGGTACAAGGACGTCGACATCATCGTCACCTACGGCACCCCCGACCTGCTTGAAGTAATGCGCAAGGACCCCCTCCTCTCCAAGATTCCCGCAGTCGAGCGCGGGTCCGTTGTGGTCATCGCCAACGACAGCGAGATGGCCAACGCCCTTGACCCCTCCGCCCTGTCCATCCGGAAGACGACCGACACCTACGCCAGGCTTCTGGGCGAGGCTGCCGCCAAGGTCTGATTCGGCCCCGCAGGGAAGGGATGGAAAAGGAAGAGGGAGCGCCGATATGCGGTCAGAAATGACACCGCGCCCTGATACTCAACAGGCCGTCATGCATCGCAAGAGAACCGGACCCATGGTTTTGTCCGGGCTGATCCTGGCGGCTTGTCTGGTCATAGTCTGCGCCCTATCCCTGGTATTCGGCTCCCGTTCCGTCAGCCCTTCCGACATCCTCCACGCCCTGTCCACCTCCTCGGATGACATTGCGGTCTCGGCCATCCGCCTGAGAATCCCCCGCACCGCCCTCGGTATCCTGGTCGGTGCCGGGCTCGGGGTGGCCGGGACCCTGATGCAGGGCATATCCCGCAACCCGCTGGCGGACCCGTCGATTCTGGGCTTCAACACGGGGGGAGCTCTTGCAATCGTCTGCTCCATAGCCTTCTTCTCCCTTTCAACACCAGCTCAGTATGTCTGGGTGGGATTGCTGGGCAGCGCGATGACCGCACTGGTCGTCTGGGCTATAGGATCCCTGGGCCCATTCGGCCCATCGCCCCTGCGGCTGACCCTGGCCGGTGTCGTGATCAGTTCGGTACTGGGATCCCTTACCTCCGCCATCCTCCTGCCGCGCGTCAATGTCATCAGCTCTTATCGCTTCTGGCAGGTGGGCGGAATCTCGGGCGCCCGGTTCGACCTCATGATGCCGGTCCTGCCTCTTCTCGCTCTTGGACTGATACTCGCCTTCTGCCTGACGCCCGGAATCAACGCTTTGACCCTGGGTGATCAGATGGCCGAGGGGCTGGGCATGCACGTCGGGCGTGTCCGCAGCATGGCCTGGCTTGCGGCGATACTCCTCTGCGCCTCATGCACGGCACTAGCAGGTCCAATCGGCTTCGTCGGGTTGGTGGTCCCCCATCTGGCACGACTGCTCATAGGACCCGACTACAGGCGAATCATGGCCCTGAGCATCCTTATCGGTCCCATCTTGGTAGTTGGAGCTGACGTGGTAGGCAGGATAATCACCCGTCCATCCGATGTGGAAGTCGGCATCGTCACAGCGCTGATCGGAGCTCCCGTATTCGTGATTCTGGCCGGACGCAGAAGAACCGCGGAGGTATAGGCATGGATGCTTGTCTCCTTTATGATTCGGCTAAATCCGACACGATGACCGAGCTGCAGCGGATACGACGGGCCCATGCCATTCGTTCGCTGACAGTGACCGTCCTACTTGTGATACTCCTGGTCGCTCTCGCGCTGGCCGATCTGGCCCTGGGACATCGCGCCTACTCCATGAGCGACCTGCTTGGAGCGGTTTGGGGGCAGTCAGACGAAGGCACCAGGTTCGTTATTCTCCAACTGCGCACGCCCCGGACACTGATTGGCTGTGTCGCCGGCATCGCATTCGGCATGGCCGGAATTGGTTTCCAGCATCTCCTGCGCAACATGATGGCCAGCCCGGACATCATCGGCATTACTGCCGGAGCCAACACTGCTGCCATCTTCGGCATTGTCGTATTGGGTCTGTCGGGCATGCCTCTGGCCTGCCTGGCGGTCATGGGTGGTCTCCTGACAGCCCTCCTGGTTATGGCCCTGGCCTGGCGCGGTTCGTTTGACCCGACCCGGCTGATACTGATCGGAATAGGAGTAGCCGCAGGGTTCAACGCACTGGGCTCCTGGCTGATGATTCGTAGCGACCAATGGAACATCCAGGCTGCGACCAGATGGCTGACGGGCAGCCTGGCCGATGCCCAGTGGACCGATCTGCCGATACTGGCGACAACAACACTGCTCGGCGCCACGCTCCTGTTGGCACTCGACAGGAATATCAGCACCCTACAGCTGGGACCGGAGATGGCCGCAGGACTGGGCGTCAGGGTAAGCCGTGTTCAGTTTCAGGTGATTATCGTAGGCGTGCTCCTCCTGTCTGTCGCGACAGCGACCACCGGTCCCATCTCCTTCGTTTCGTTCCTCTCCGGCCCCATCGCCACGGTCCTGGTCGGCCGGGGAGCATCAGCCCTTATCCAGTCAGGCCTGGTAGGAGGTTGCCTGGTTCTGGGTTCGGACATCGTCGCCCAACATCTGCCCTCGGCCCAGGTGCCGGTCGGCATCATCACCAGCATTGTGGGCGGACCCGTCCTCATCGCGATCATGGTCCTCATGACCCGCAGACAGGAGCTCTGAACATCATGACGTCACCCCCGGCACACAACTCCTGGAGCAGCGAGCATCGGCTGGCCGCCTCGCATCTTCGCCTCACCTATGGCGGACGTACGGTCATCGAGGACCTGAGTCTTGATATACCTCCACACACGATGGGATCCATCATCGGACCCAACGGGTGCGGGAAGTCGACCTTTCTCAAGGCCATGGCTAGGATTCTGAAACCGGCGTCGGGGGCCGTCACGCTGGACGGAGAACCCATCACCAGCATGCCCACCCGCAAGGTGGCGACGATTCTGGGGCTGCTGCCGCAGAACCCGTCAGCCCCCGCCGGCATCACCATCGCCGACCTGGTCGCTCGCGGCCGATACCCCCACCACCACTTCGTCGAACGTTGGACAAGCAAAGACGAAAAAGCGGTGGAACGAGCCCTCGCCCTGACCGGACTGGCCGATATGGCGGGGTGCCCAATCGACCGCCTGTCCGGAGGCCAACGCCAGCGCGCCTGGATTGCTCTGACCCTGGCCCAGCAGACCGACATACTCCTTCTTGACGAGCCGACCACCTACCTGGACATCGCCTACCAGCTTGAGGTGCTTGACCTGCTGAGCACCCTGAACAGGCAGGAGGGCGTCACGGTGGTCATGGTCCTCCACGACCTGAACATGGCTGCCAGATACTCGGATTGGATCCTGGCCATCAAGGATGACAGGAGGGTCGCCTTGGGTGCTCCCGATGAGGTCATGACCGAGAACCTGGTCAGCGAGGTATTCGACATCGCATCCACTGTGGTGACCGATGGGTCCACCGGTGCCCCCTTGATGACCCCGACACCCCTCCATAGTCTCAAAGCCCACTCTGGCGGGGCTTGCAATGTACACGTACACTGGGATGACGCGGCAGGACGACACCAAACAACCCAATGATGTAAAACCTCTCGTCCTGCTCCCCACATCGCTTACCCCGACATCCAGAACCGCGAGGTCTCAAGCCACAAAGTCACAAACTGCCACAACCTGAACGACGACAACCCGACACCAAGATCGACCCATAAACCTCAACCGAAAGAGAGCCGGCCGTGGAACGCCAAGCCGACAATCATCCTGTACCCTTGATCCCCTTCCGTGTCTCCGTAGCCAGAGCAGAAACGCTCTCGCCCCACTTCAAGCGAATCGTCTTCCAGGGACCGGATCTGAAGATTTTTGCAGACGCCGGGTACGATGAGCGAATCAAAATCCTCCTGCCCCTCCCCGACGGGTCTGTGCCGCCCCCTTCCTTCTTTGAGGCGACCCCTGAGGATCCGCTCGCCTGGTACCAACAGTGGAGGACCTTGCCTGCAGAGAGCCGCAATCCCATGCGCACCTATACGGTTCGCAAGGTCAGGCCCGAGAGCGAGCAAATAGATGTGGACTTCGTCATCCACGATCATGCCGGACCGGCTGGAGCCTTTGCAGAGGCTGCAAAACCTGGCAACCAGGCCATCATCATCGGCCCCAATGCACTGGCCGGAGGACCGGTCGCGGGAATGGACTTTCACCCGGGCCAATCCAGACATCTTCTCCTGGTGGGCGATGAGACAGCGGTACCAGCCATCGCCGCCATAATGGACAGTCTGATCCGCGACCACTGGCAGGGCGACGGGGTGGCAGTAATCGAAGTCCCGACCGAAGAGGATCGTCTTCCACTGCCCAAACTCGAAGGAATCCGCGTCATTTGGACGACCTGCGACGAATCCGGGCATGGGCACGCCCTCATCGAAGCCATGCGTAACCTGTTGGAAGACCTGCCGATCCATTCGCCTACGGCCGCAGCCGCTGAATCTTCCAAGGAATTCTCAGAGATTGATATCGACAAAGAACTGCTCTGGGAGACTGCCGATGCCGCCCAAGCCGATGCCGCCCAAGCCGATGCCTCCATTCGTGCCGACGACCTGTACGCCTGGATCGCCGGAGAGGCAGCCACCGTCCGCGAGCTGAGGCGCATGTTGGTCAGAGACCGAGGGATGGACCGGAGCAACGTCTCTTTCATGGGATATTGGCGCCAGGGCCGCAGTGAGATGTCCTGACCCTCCGACCCAGTGAGCGGGCGACCCGCCATGTGCGGACAACCCACTCCAGTCTTTCTTGACCTACGAATCAGAGAGTGATCACACGGAGTCTTCTGACTATGTAAGTATCAGGCCATGGTTGCCGAGCTGAACCTCGCCACAGCATCTTGCAAGACCGATAGAGAGGAAACACAGCCTTGCTTACTACATGGCGGATTATACGGAAAGGAACACGGCCTGGCCTGATGAGTCAGTCCCCGTCTGATGAACCGCAGTACTCCTGGAAGAAATTGGCAATCACCTGGTGACCATACTGGCTGCCGATGCTCTCGGGGTGGAACTGGACACCCTCCATGAGCGACCGGTTCCGCCTCAGACCCATCACATAACCATCCAGAACCGAGCGCGCGCTGATCTCCAGATCGGCAACCCGACTGACCGAGGCCTCGTCAGCAACCAGAGAGTGGTATCTGGTCACGTCGAAAGTATCGGGCAGGCCCTTGAAGCAGCCCTTCCCGTCGTTTCTTATTCCGCTCACCTTGCCATGCTGACGACTGGAGGCCCTGACCACCTGAGCTCCAGCATGTACCGCGATGGCCTGCATGCCCAAGCAGATGCCGAAGACCGGCTTCCTTCCTGCCACCTGATCAAGAAACTCCAGGTAGCCGCAGTCCTCCGGGCGACCCGGTCCGGGGCCCAGAATGACCGCGTCGAAGGCGAGCGGATCCACCTGCGCAAGGCGGTTCACCCGGACAATGGTCGTATCGGCGCCCAGCAGGTCCACGTAGTTCTTGACCACATAGACGAAACTGTCAAAGGCATCAACGAGCAAGACTTTCATGGGTCAGCTCCTTTCCGGTGATGGCCAGGTAGGCCGAACTCATCTTCTTCATGGTCTCCTGCCACTCGCTCTCAGGCTGGGAGTCCTCAACGATCCCGGCCGATGCGCGGAGGTGATAGCTGCCGGAATGGTAGGAGGCCGTCCGTATGCACAGTGCAGTCAGGACCATACCGTCGAATCCGAGGAAACCCACAGCTCCGGCGTACACCCCGCGCGAGCTGACCTCGGTCTCCTCAATGATTTCCACGGCACGTACCTTGGGGGTTCCTGTCATGGTACCGGCGGGGAAGGCGGCCGAGAAGACGTCGTACTTGTCCAGGCCAGGCCGGATCCGGCCGATCACATCCGAGACCATGTGAATAACGTGGGAGTAGACCTCGGTGGTCATCAGCCGGTCCACCTCCAAGGATTCGGGTGTGCAGCACCTGGCTACATCGTTGCGACCCAAATCCACCAGCATCAGGTGCTCGGCCCGCTCCTTGGGGTCGCCGGTCAGCTGCCTGATGGCCGACTGGCGGGCCTCCTCATCTCCGGGATTGCCGACCGTCCCGGCGATGGGCCGCAGGGTTATATCGCCATCAGGGGTCAGCCCAATGAAAAGCTCAGGACTGGCTCCGATGACATGCACCCCTTGGGGAGTCACAAAATAGTACATATAGGGGGATGGATCCTGCAGACGCAGTCGCTGGTAAACCTGGAAGGGCGGAATGCGGGAATCCACCTCGATCTCATGCCCGAGCTGGAGCTGATAGACATCACCCTGGGCTATGTGCTCCTTTCCCTTGGCAAACCACTGATAGAAACGATCCCGATCGATTGTGTCATGGGCCTCATATGGATAGTCCGGCCCAATGCCACCCTGAATGCCGGTACGAGTAGCATCCGACTCAGAAGTTTGCCCCAGCGTTGCGTCGGATTGCAGCAACTCCAGCAAATCTTCTAACAGCGCAGATCCATGCCTGGTCTCCCCGCTTTCGGTTGCTATATTCTGGATCTGTGGACCAGACTGTGCAGAAGATCCGCACTCTCGCAAATTTTCCTCGCCCCCTGGAATGCCACACTCAGCAGTGTCCTCTTCGACATGAATTAAAGTAGCGCAGTGGTCGCCGGCCTTCAGATCCAAGGTGATGATTCCCCGATAAAGCGTCAACGAGATGACCGGCAAGGCCGCGTCCCTTGGTATATGCTCCTCCAGATCCTCAATCATGAAGATGGTGTCATACCCGAAGTAGCCGAACCAGCCCATCCCGAAAGGGCCTTTGTGGTCACCGCTGATGACGAAGGAGGATTCCAACCGCCTCAGCACTGCAAAGACCTCCTTGATGTCGGGGGCCGGATGGTGGACCACCCCCTGCTCGATCCGGCCAAATGTCTCCAGGATTCCTGTCAGCTGAGCATTGCCCAGAGAATCAATGGTCATGACATGGTCCGTCACACTCAGAGTCAGCATCGGCTCGAACCCAATTGCCGAACGATTCCGGTCTTTATCTGGGCCACTTAGAGACTCCAGGAGGAAAAGCTGATCCTCCCGATATCTGGTGCACAGCCGTCTGTAGATGGCCAGAGCATCGAGGTCACTGGAGAATCGGCTAGATTCCATGGTTACGTTGATAGTCATTAGGGCACTTCCTAAGTCAAGTACTGCGGTTTGGAAACGGCAGATGAACCTCACCTGATGCCGATTCAGCAGGCCATAAATATGGATTTCCTGTGGCAGCCTGTCCACAGATAATAAAAGAGCAACCTCAAACACCGAGGTAAAGAGGTAAATCCAGGAATTAGAAGAAGAACCGGCTAAAACATCAACGCCATCGGGCATCGACATAGAAGAAGACACCCTTGGGCAACCAGGGCTGCAGTGATGTCGTTTTCTCCATGGCCACGATGCTAGAGCACCAGGATGCAACCGCCCAACCGGCATCCATAATCCGGACATTTTTAGACCGAAAGCTGTTCACCCGCCAACGGCGTTGCGGAAGATATGCCCATCATGCCCAACGGAATTCTATCCACACCCTTATAGAGAAGAACCGGGCCCAGGAGTAAATCCCAGACCCGGTTCTCTCAATTAAGCAGCTCGGAAGATCAGTCCTCGTCCTCAGCCACGCGGGAGTGGCTGTAGATCATCTTCATGGAGCAGATGAAGAGCACCAAGCCCAGCAGGATGATCACGCCGCCGATCATGAAGACATTGGCGTAGGTCGAAGCCAGGCCCTGCGCTGTGCCGGCCAGGCTGCCCGAACCCATGGATCCGTTGGCCATGAGCTGGCCGAAGAGGGCGACGCCGACAGAGCCGGTGATGGCCTGCAGGAGGTCGTTGAAGCCGAGCACACGCCCGGACTCCTCAGGAGCCACGGTCAGGGTCGCGGTGTCAACGATGGGCTGGTAGAAGAAGGAGGTGCCGAAGTAGTAGATGCAGGGCGCTACAGCCAGGGCCCAGATCTTGCCGGCAGGAATCAGGAAAGCGATGGCGATCAGACCGCCGCCCATGCAAGCCAGGGCCAGGATGACCGAAGCCTTGCGCCCGATCTTCTGGATGATAGGCCCGGCAGCGAATCCCATGATGCCAGCCAGGATGATGGACCAGACCAGCAGGTTGGAGACCTTGGAGGAGTCGATGCCGTACACGTTCAGACCAATGGCGTTGACGCCCGCGTTCAGGGTGTAGCTGAAGAAGTAGCCGACGAAGATGACGGTCATGGTCATGGCAAATGCCGGGTTGGTCAGCATCTTCGGAGTGATGAAGGGGTTGCTGGCCTTGTTGACGTAGACCAGGAAGGCCACCAGGGTCACGATGCAGGCGATGCCCCAGCCCCAGTTGATGTCGGTGAAGAACATGGTCACCGAAGCGGCGAACAGTCCGATCAGCGTGAAGCCGATGCCGTCGATCTTGACGCCAGCGGCATGCTGGTCGGGCAGGTTCTTGGCCAGAACAGGAATGAAGAAGACGGCCAGGATGCCCACGCCGAAGAGCCAGCGCCAGTCAAGCAGGGTCATGTAGCCGGCCAGGAAGACTCCCAAGGCGGCGGCGAAGCGGAAGACAGCGACGAAGACGCCGTACCAGAGCACGCGCTTCTTTTTCTCCACATACTTGGAGACCAGAACCAGGAAGATGGAACCGGAAACCTGCCAACCGGCAGACTGCACCACACGGGCGGCGATGACGATCCAGATGCTGAAGGTGCCGAAGCATCCCAGAATCGACCCCAGCACGAAGACGATCGTACCCAGGATCATCATCTTCTTCAGGGAGACGAAATCGCCCAGGGATCCGTAGATGACGCAGACGATTCCCAGGATGATGCCGGGCAGGGAGGTGATCAGCGGCGCCAGATTGGCCTGGTTCAGCTGCTTGCCGATGTTCACGTAGATCATGCCAAAGGCCTGCTGCTGGAGCACACCCAGGGTGAAGATGATCAGGACCACCGGGATGGCCACGCGGGCCATCTTGTTCATTTTCGCGAACTCGGGAGTCCCCTCCTCGGGAACGGGTATGCCGTTCTTCTGCTCCTCGGAGACAGTTGACTCACTCATTTTTCCTTAGTTTCCTTTCGGTTCTTCTCAATGCGGAAGCTACTGGCGCTGGACCCGGCCGACCCTGTCGACAAAGGCGGAGCGGAATCCGTCCACATCCACGTCCACGCAGACGCTGGCGTTGGCTTTGCCGCCCAGGATGCCGTCGTAATCGACCACCGTGGCGCCCAGGGTGAGCGGACTGGAAATCTCGACATCCACGAAGGCCTGGCGCATGGTGAACAGGTCGGGCTGGAGCAGGACCATGGCGGCGGAGGGGTCATACATCTTGATTCCCTCCTCGATATGTCCGCCGTCGTAGGACCGGAAGAGGGAGGCAACCATGCCGCCCACTTCGCCGGCTGCGTCCAGGTCGTCCAGGTCTCCGGCGACCAGATGGGCCTTGCGACCGATGTCCAGGCCGACCATGGTCACGGGCAGCCCGCTGCGGAAGACCATCTTGGCAGCCTCAGGATCGACGGAGATGTTGAACTCGCCATAGACCCCGATGTTGCCGCGTCCGGTGGAGCCTCCCATCATGACGATCCGGTCGATGTGGTCCTTGACCTCCGGGAAGGTGGCCAGCAGCAGGGCGATGTTGGTCAGAGGGCCCAGGGTCAGGATGGTGACCGGCTCATCGCTCTCCAGCAGCACCCGCCGCTCCTCCAGGACCGCATTGTTCTCGGTCAGCAGGCTGGTGTCCGGCTCAGGGAAGACGAATGACCCCATCCCTGACTTGCCGTGGGCTTCGGTGGCGAACCTGTTGTCACGCATGAGCGGGGCCGCAGCGCCACGGGCCACGGGGATGCGCCTGCCCAGGAAGGTCAGCAGCTTCAGGGCATTGTTGGTGGTGTGGCCGATGCCCACATTGCCGGACACCGAGGCTATCAGCCTGATGTCGAAGCTGGGCTCGTCGACCAGCATCGTAATGGCCGCAGCATCATCGATGCCAGGGTCCGTATCGATGATCAGAGGTCTGGTCATTGCTTCACTCCTTTTGCTCTTGTCGTATCCAAACTCAAATTCCTGCCCCCGCTTTGGCCCGCCGGGCTGCATCGACAAAGCCCGAAACAGTGAAGACCGGACCATCCAAGCCGATCTGCCGGGCTACCCGGGTAATGGGCGGAGGTGTCACGTAGGCCTGCTTGAGCACATCCTCCCGGGCGAAGACCTCCTCGCGGCTGCCATCCAGCAGGACCCGGCCATGCTGCATGAGCACAACCCTGGGGAAGTTGCGGGTGACGAACTTCATGTCGTGGGAAATCGTGATGCAGAGCTTGCCTTGGTCCCGCAGACGGGCGATGATGGCAGCCAGCCGATCATTGCCAGCCTTGTCCTGCCCGCATGTGGGCTCATCAAAGACCACGGCACCCGTATCCATCATGAGGACGGAACCGATGGCGCAGAACTTCTTTTCAGTAGGGCTCAGATCAAAAGGATGATCGTCCAACCGGTCAGCCAGACCCACTAACTCAGCCACCTGCTCCATACGTCGCCCTATCAGATCCTGATCGAACCCAAGCTGCCGGGGACCGAACTCAAATTCCTTACGCACACTGTCCAGAAAAAGCTGATCATCGGGATTCTGGAAGACGTATCCCACCTTCCGGGCCCACTGGGCCGTGTCCGCCGCAGCCAGATCGATACCGTCAATCAAGATCCGACCACTGGTCGGTCTAAGGATGCCGTTCAGATGCTTGGCCAGGGTGGTCTTGCCGGCGCCGTTCTGACCGATCAGCGCCACGGGCCGGTCGCCTTCGAGGGTCAGATTCACTCCGTCCAAAGCACGATGGCCATGCGGGTAGACGTACTCCAGATGCTCCAGGTCGATTTTCATCGCAGCGCCTCCCGAATCATGCGTACCGCCTGGTCCTCGCGTACGGGCAGATCCGGCAGATCGAATCCTGCGTCCTGCAAACCTCTGCCGAGCTTGACGTAATCCGGTATGTCAATTCCCCACTTCACGGTCTCGGGATCGGTGAAGACCTCCTCGGGAGTGCCCATGGCACGGACCCGACCAGCGCCCAGAACCATGACCTGGTCGGCGCATCGGGCGACCCGCTCCATATCGTGATCCACCATGACTACGGTGATCCCCTCCTGGTTGAGTCGCTTGACAATGTCGAAGATCTCTTCGCTGCCAAGCGGATCCAGCTGGGCCGTGCATTCATCCAAAACCAGGATGTCCGGTTCCATGATCAAGGTCGAGCCGAGGGCCACCCGTTGCACCTGGCCGCCGGAAAGCTCCAGAGGGTTCTTGTCAAGCAGATCCTCGATATGCATAAGAGCAGCCACCCGAGCCACCTTGGCATGCATGGTTTCACGTGAAACCCCATGATTGCCCAATCCGAAAGCCAGTTCCTCGGCCACGGTCCCGGCCGTATAAGAGAGCTGATTGAAGGGGTTCTGAAAGACCAGGCCCACGTGTCTGGACAGATCGGCAATGGTCGAAGTGGCTACATCCCTGTCCTTAATTCTGACGCTTCCCTTGGATTTGCCTACGAAATAGTGTGGAATCAGACCGACCAAGGCGTTGCACAGGGTCGATTTGCCCGACCCGTTGGCTCCGACGATGCAGAAGAAGCTGCCCTGTTCGACGCTGAAACTCACCCGCTTCAAGGTGGTCCGATCGGCATCACGGTATCTGAAGGAGAAGTCCTCCACTTGTATGACCTTGGTCATGCCCGGCCTCCCCACTGGATGGCCAAGGTGATCATGCCTGCGCGCGAGAGGCAGGCGAGCATCAGGGCCAGCACCAGAAAAACGGTGAACAGGATGGTCACCACGGTGTCACTGCGCCGCCAGACAACCTGAAGGTAGCTGGTCTGCCGCACTCCCCGGATGCCGAAGCCGCGTGTCTCCAGGGTCATTCCGCGCTCCTGCGAATCCGTCAGGGAGGAAAGGACCACCGGTCCGAGCAGGGGCAGGAAGGCCCGCGCCCGGGAAATCAAGCCGCCACCAGTCTCCAAGCCACGTGCATGCTGAGACTGCTCGATAATCGCAATCCTGCGCTGCATCTGCGGGACCACATTCAGGCTGGCCAGAATCAGGTAGCCGATCTTCGAAGGCACGCCGATCTGTGTCAGAGCAGCAACCAGGCGACCCATGTAGGTAGTTTTATTGGTCAGGTAGAAGGATCCCAGGAAGACCAGAAGTGTCACTACGATTTTGGCCGCGTAGAGGCTGCCTTCAAGACCCAGCTCGGCAAATCCCAGGTCAAGAATGACCTTGGTATTCCTCGGGCTGTAGCACCCCTGGATGAACAGCAGCATGAGCGTAACGGGAATGCCGAACCCCAGCATCACGCCGGAGAAGGGCCGGAGCACCCGAGCCAGAGCCGCTGCGATAAAGAGCATGACGATGATTCCCAGACCCAAGGTAAAGTCCGACCAAACCAAGGTCGCCAAGCCCAAGGAGCACACGCCGACGATCTTGGCCATGGGATGCATGCGAGCCAATGGAGAATCGGGAATCCCGTTTGATTCAGGGCCAGGCATCAGCGTTCAGACCCTTGGGTATGGTCACAATCCAAGTCCGCGGGGGTACCTGGCGATGAGCCCCGATCAGCTTCTGCCCCGATGTCGACCTTCACCGGCTGCGATGCACTCTCTTGACTGGACGCTCCAGCCGCTTCATGCCCATCCTCGTCTTCGTCCTCATCCAGGTCATCCAAATCGTCCAGATCCGCCTGGTCCTCGCTACCGTCCAGGGCGTACTGGCTCAGGAAACGCTTGGGGATTCGACGCACAATCACGTAAGCAATCAGGACGGTGATGCCCTTGTCAATCAGATTCTCCAGCATGGAGGAGGAGAGCACAGAGATAACGATGTTCTTCACAGCCACCACCAGTGCAGCTGTGAGGACCGAGGTGCCATTGACCCCGGTGGCGCCTCCGTAGACGAGCACGGTAATCAGAGAGGCGGTGACCGTGTTGACCAGGGCGCAGGCCAGCCAGACCAGGACGACTCCCCATATCCGTTTGAAGAGTCCGGCCTTGACCATGTATCCGATCACCAGCCCACACAGAACGCTGGAGAGCGCATAGGGCAGATAGACCGGATTCGCCACCAAGGCGAGGAAGACGTTGGTCAGCAGTCCACACAGGGCAGCCACCCAGGGACCGGACAGACAGGCGATGACCGTGGTGCCAATCATGTCCAGGAAGAGCGGCAGTTTGAGGGTAGAGCTCAGAGTCCCGCCGATGAGGTTGATGCCCACTGCGATGGGTATCAGCACCAAGGATTTTGTCGAAAACTGCGCAGTGATTCCTCTCCATAACGATCGCGCGCTCATAATCCGTACCGCCTTTGGTCCTTGAATGTCGATTTCTGCAGATGGCCGTCGCTCACAGCCAGATCCGCATCACCGCTTTGAGAAACCACTTTAGTAAACAACTTTCATTGACCGAGACTATCAACAGCCGGATGGGGTGTCAAATGCGAAACCTCCGATGACGATCTCTCAGGTAAGCTTGATTCGCTAGATCCAACAGGTCGACAGAGCCGTTCGCCGGAGCGTCAGAGATGAGGAGGACAGGAAACCACATGAACATCAAGGACATTGCTCAGCTTGCCGGCGTATCCACATCGACGGTCTCCAAGATTGTGAATCACAGGGACGCGAGCATCACAGCCGCCACGCGCGACAGGGTTCTTGAACTGGTCAGGAAGTACCACTACACGCCCTACGGATCCTCCAAACCCAACACCACCACCTGGAGAATCGGAGTCCTGCTGAGCTCATCCATCTCCATGGACTCCACCTTGGACGGAATCATCCAGCAGGCACAAAAGTCGGGGTACGGCACCCTGGTTTTCAACAGCTACGGCAATCACGACCAGGAGGAACGCAACATCCTGGCCGCTCTTGAGCATCGAGTGGATGGTATGGTCTGGGAGCCGATCGACCGCACAAGCCTGGCCTTGAAAAGCAAGATCGAAGCACAAGGGATTCCCGAATTGACCATTGGACCCCTGGGAGACGACCGGACCGCGCTCATGCCTTACGAGGAGGCTGCATACAGTCTTACTGAAGAGCTGATCAAGCGCCATCACACCAGCATCGCCTGTCTGCTCTCGCCGGGCAGGCGGACCCAGAGCTTCCTGCACGGTTATCGTCGCTGCTTGTTCGACCACAACATCCAATACCACACTGACATGGTCCTGGAAACCATCGGCGAGGACCTGACCCAAGTCTTGGAGAACCGGCAGGTCACCGGAATCGTGGCATCCCACTATCACCATGCCCTGGAATTCCTTCAGTTCGCCGAATCCATGCATTACCGCCTGCCCCAGGACCTCTCCCTGGTCTCCCTGATGAACGACACCAACGTGCATCTGCGCTACCCAGGCAGCCCGGAGATATCGTCCTACGTCATGCGCAATGCCGACTTCGGTGCCTACCTGTGCCGACGGATCATCCACACCATCGAACATGAATCCCAGTCAAGCGAGGCTTTCGAGCACGTCTTCGCCTTGGACGGCGAGCAGACTGTCGGCCGGCCCCCGGACCAGCAATGCAAGAAGATCGTGGTGGTCGGCAGTATCAACGTGGACACCTACCTGACCGCCCCCAACCTGCCCAAGGCGGGCATGACCACCACGACCAGAAACTTTGCCTCCACACCGGGCGGCAAGGCCACCAACCAGGCTGTAGGCGTGGCCAGGCTGCAGCATCAGGTCTCCCTGATCGGCAATGTCGGCAGTGATCCGGCCGCAGACTACATCTACAAAACCATGAGGCAAGCCCATGTGGATGCCACCGGTGTGCGCAGAGTCACCGGCGCGGACACGGGCAAAGCCTACATCTTCGTCGACAGCAAGGGCGAGTCGATGATTTCCCTGGTGGCAGGCGCCAACGAGTCTCTGACCCCGGACGACATCACCGAGCGCGATCAGATCTTCCGGAACGCCGGCTACTGCCTGATCCAAACAGAAATTCCCATGGATACCGTCGCCGAGGCATGCAGAACAGCCAAGCACCACCAGGCCGCCACCATCGTCAAACCGTCATCCTGCGACCACCTGCCTGAAGACCTGCTGACTTCAATCGACATCCTGATCCCGAATCTCAACGAGTTGAACACCCTGATACCCGGACCAGGATCCGTGGTAGACAAGGCGAAACAGTTCATCGACGGCGGGGTGGGCAAGGTCATCATCACCCTGGGTGAGCGCGGCTGCACCCTGGTCACTGCCAGCGGGCACAAGGACTTCCCGGCCCACGAGACCCGAGCAATCGACGACACCGGCGCCAGCGATGCCTTCATCAGTGCCCTGGCCTCCTATCTGTGCAGCGGATGCTCCCTGGACAAAGCCGCCCACATCGCCAATCTGGCCGCGGGCTTCAGCGTCGCCCACGAAGGCGTCATCCCCTCCCTGATCGACCGCCGTCAGCTGGAGGGCCTGATCGACTGAGGAATCTGGGCGTGAGTAAGGTCCGAAGGCTGTGATTGTCCTAGGCCTTGCTCTGACTCAAGCTGAACGTCCCCAGGTCCTCCGACTGCCGTGTCTCTCTTCACGATCTACAGTCATGGCCACGTCTCGGCCTTTTGGCGTGCATCCCCGGTCCGATCACTGCGGATTCCACAGCAACTGTGCCATTCGCCGTCATGCTGCTTCACATTGGCATGTATTCACAACTATCGCGACGACCTCGCTGTTCTCACTGTTTGGTATGGCCTGACTTCATGTTTTCGTCAACGCCGGATTCCGACGGGGCCGCATGCATCCCATCACGATGGGCCCCTATAATTTTATAGGGCGCAGAATCAGAAACGAGGGCCATTGATGGCTGCAACTGTTCTGACTTCGGCGCCAACCGCAATACTGCTTATGGTCGCACGGGAATATGTCATTGCGGGAGTTGCAACAGGTGCGATAAAGGACTGATCTCAAAGGTGAATCAACCAGTTGGAAGGGTACCGAATCAATGCAACATTCAACATTTACTATCGACGGCCAAGCTCTGAAGTGGACAGGCGACGGTGAATACCTTCGCATCGAGCCCTGGGGAACAGATTCGATACGCGTCCGATCCTCGCAGATGCACGAACCCGAAGACCCGGACTGGGCGCTTTTACGCGACCACCACGAGCCTGCCGATGCGGTGCACATAAGCATCGATGACGAACAGGGACAGGCCACCATAATCAACGGATCTCTCATGATCAAGGCACAGACTTCGGGAGGCATTGACACAGGCAACGGTTATACCGACAAGTGCCTGCTCAGCTTTTGGCGCACCGACGGCAGGCTGCTCTTCAGTGAGATGAACGATGGCGGCTCCTTGAATTTAAGAGCGCGTTCTTTCACTCCCATCGTGGGAGGCGACCACCAGGTCAAGGTGACATTCGTGCCTCCAGAAAACGAACGTCTGTATGGCATGGGCGAATATCAACAGAACATCATGAATCTGAAAGGCTGCACTCTCGAACTGGCCCATAGGAACTCGCAAATCTCCATACCTTTCGTCGTTTCCAGCTGCGGATACGGATTCCTATGGAACAATCCAGCCGTGGGTGCTGTCAGTTTTGGGAAAAACAAGACTCAATGGTCGGCGGACAGCACTCGACAGATTGATTATTGGATTACAGCCGGTGCCGATTATCGCTCAATTATGGCCCATTACGCAGACGCTACCGGCCATGCTCCTCAGATGCCTGAATGGGGTCTCGGATTTTGGCAGAGCAAGCTTCGCTATTGGAACCAGGATCAATTGCTGGAGGTTGCCAGAGAGTTCAAAAAGCGCGATATCCCTCTGGACCTCATTGTCATCGACTTCTTCCATTGGCCTCACATGGGTGATTTCAGATTCGAGGACGAATTCTGGCCAGATCCCGTCAGCATGAGCAACGAATTGCACAAGATGGGGATTCGACTCATGGTGTCAGTCTGGCCGCAAATAGCACTGACTTCTGAAAACTATCCAGAGATGAAAGCCAAGAATCTGCTGGTACGAGCAGACCACGGCGAAGACATCGGCATGATGTTCGAGGGGCCCAGCCAGTTCTTTGATGCCACCAACCCTCGAGCCCGCCAATATGTATGGGAGAAATGCCGTGAGCACTACGCTGATGTCGGTGTCGATGCCTTCTGGCTTGATGAAGCCGAACCGGAGTATGGCACTTACGATTTCAGCAATTACCGCTACTGGGCTGGGCCTGCTCAGCAAACAGCAAATTTGTATCCGCGGGAATACAACAAGGGATTCTACGAGGGGCAATTGGCCTACGGGCGCCAGGGACAGATCGTTAATCTCACCAGATGCGCATGGGCCGGATCCCAGCAATATGGGGCTCTTGTATGGTCGGGCGATGTTGCATCCACCTTCGAAGCGTTCAGAGCACAAATCACTTGTGCTATCCATATGGGCATGGCCGGCATTCCTTGGTTCACCACCGACCTTGGCGGTTTCCACGATGGCGATATCGACGATCCTACGTTCCGTGAACTGCTGTTGCGGTGGGCGCAATTCTCCTGCTTCTCGCCCGTCATGCGCAATCATGGTGACCGTAGCCAGCATCACCCCGATGGAACCACCAAGACCGCTGTCACTACAGCGCGAGGCGAACGACGATTACCGTCCGGGGCGAGCAATGAACCGTGGAGCTACGGAAAGTCTGTCGAAGACATCTATGTCAAGTTCATCAAGATCCGAGAACGTCTTCGCCCTTATTTGCGTGAGCTGTTTACTCAGGCGCACGAGGATGGGCAGCCGCTTATCAGGGGATTGTTCTACGAATTCCCCCATGACGATGCCGCCTCCGATATCGCCGACGAGTATATGCTCGGACCTGATCTGCTGGTAGCCCCTGTAGTAGAGGAAGGGGCCAGATCTCGACAGGTTTATCTTCCTGGAGACGCGACTACGAAGTGGCAGGATCTTCGCGACGGAGCAATGTACGACGGCGGTCAGACGATCACCGCAGAAGCCCCGCTGGATACCCTGCCGGTATTCGCCAGGAACAGCAGAAACCACGAGCTGCTGGGCATACTCTGATCTATCCGTTAATAGTCACAGATGTTCATCGTCATTCGCATCGGGTCAGGGCTGCTCGTCCTGACCCGACTTGTCAATCAAGACATGATTCATCCCGTTTCCAGTTTCCCTGAACTTTCATGCTCATATTCCACCCTGCGCAACGTTCACTCAGGAAGTTTGCCAAGTTATTGAATAGCGAATCACCGAGTGACGAGCCGTAAAGAGTTCATCTCCTGGAAGGCAGTTGTAAGGTAATCGATAAATGGAGCAACAGGCCAACAAACGGATGCCGATGACCATGATTTCTACCAGCATCAATTCCAACCGGCCTGGTCAGCAACTGTCACCAGAGCCCCTGATAGGCTTGCTCATAACTTTCAAAGAGCGAATAATGATGTCCAAAGTGCTCTGCGAAAATGACTAACTAGCACGCAATAGCCGTACCTATGTCCAGATAGGATTCGAGATACAGAAAGGGGGAACGATGGCTCAAACAGTACGCGTCAATGTTCCCCGCACCATTCTCGATTGGGTCATATCCATAGGTGCCGAAGACCGTCTAGGTGAGAACCAACGTCAGAATATTGACGCATGGAAACAGGGCACCAAACGGCCTACTGTCTCTCAGCTACATGACATTAGCGACAAGTTGCACGTGCCATTCGGCTACTTCTTCATGGATGAGCCCATTGATGATACGCCACCCATCTATGCCAAACGCACTGTCGGCAGTCAGCAGCCACAAGGACGTCCTTCCCGAGATCTTGTGGACACCATTGACCAGATGACTGCCATTCAGGACTGGGCGAGGCAAGACCGTATCGATAATGAAGGCAGCCGACTGGAACAGGTGGGTTCCCGAACCATCAATGATGATAGCAAGCTTATTGTCGAGGATGTTCGTCGAGCTCTGAAGATTAATAAACATTGGTATCGCAAATCCGGCCTGTATAAACCGGCTAAGGCTTTCAAACTGCTGCGCGAGCGCGCTGAGGGCACCGGAATTCTCATCATGCAGAACGGAGTGGTCGGCAATAACACACGCAGACCACTCGACCCCCAAGAATTTCGGGCCTTTACACTCATCGACCCATATGCCCCATTGATATTTATCAACAAGACTGACGAACCCGAAACCGCTCGCCTCTTCTCCCTGGTGCATGAGCTGGCACATGTTTGGTTGGGAGCAGATGAATTATACAATGACACCGTCCTACCCACCGGAGTCACCAGGCTTGAACAGGTCTGCAATGAAGTAGCGGCAGCCATATTGTTGCCGGACGAAGACTTCTTGGAAACTTGGCAGAGCATTCCGGACGACACCACATTGGACGAGCGGATGAAAGAGCTAAAGAAGCACTTCCCTGTCTCCCCCACCGCTTTGGCCCTTCATGCCTTGAAGCATAAGCTGATCAGCCAGGAAACTTTCCAGAAATGCAACCAGGCCGCCCAAACCTGGTCAGAAGAAACTGAAAATCAGCAAGGTTCTCCAAACTTTTATAACACCGAACTGAGCAGATTCGATTCCCGATTCCTGGAACGACTAGCAAGCAGCGTGGCCAAAGGGGGAACCACATATTTAGATGCCTATCGTCTCACAGGTATCACTGGCGACACTTTCACTAAGCTCATGAAGAGAGCCGTCTCATGACACAGCCATCGTTCATGGATTCGCCTTTTCTTATTGATGCAAACTGCCTGATCGAACCATACAATCGGTACTACAGCCCTCAGTTTGCTTTGTCGAAACCGTTCTGGAAGCATCTACATAATCTGGTCAACAATGGCAAAGTGGCAATTATCGACAAAGTTCGCGACGAGGTATATGGTCACAACTGCCCAGAAGTCGATACCTGGTTAGACGAAATAAAAAGCATTATGGTCACCTGCGAGAAAGAGGATGGCATTGTAGAAGCGTATGGGACTGTGCTTAACCAGGTCACCCGCCCTGAAAATGGTTATCAACGCACAGCAGTACGTGAATGGGCCGACAAACATATCGCCGACCCCTGGTTAATTGCCACGGCCAAGTTTTACGGCTCTACCATCGTCACTTTCGAGCAACCTCAAGCTGAATCGGATCGCCCGTGGAGACATCCCAAGATACCGACTGTCGCCTCCCAGCTCTCGGTTAATACTGAGAGCCTGTTCGCTTTCATGCAGAACGATGGAGGCTTCTGAAGGTTCAGACTACAAAGCCTGTCCCACTTTCCATCTCACCCTCATCTCCAGACGCACCATCGCCTAGAGTAGATGTAAGGGAACATCGCAAATCAAGGTACCAAAGGAGCAGCCATCATGAGACCAATGTCGGACTATGCCAAGGATCTGCAACACTCGGGCATGATTGCCCGTGATCTGGACGAGACCATCGACTTCTACACCAACAAACTCGGGTTCGAGCTGGTCGGTATCTACCCCAACGGGGAGAACCGCTGCGCCTTCCTGCGTCTGGGACATTTGACCATCGAAACCTGGGAGGGCGAACCTGCGCCCATGCGTACCGGGGCCATCAACCACTGGGCGCTGGATACGCCAGACATCGATGCCGCTTACGAGCATGCCCTGGAGATGGGATTGAAGATCAGAGAGGACTCCATCCAGTCCATTCCCACCTTCTGGCAGCGCGGAATCCGCTATTTCAACATCATCGGCCCCAATCAGGAGACCATCGAGTTCTGCCAGATTCTCTGAATGTCTTTTTTGATGTCCGGTGACTTTTCCCTCTTGCAGATACCGAGGAATGCAGGTGGCCGATTGCGTAATATAGCAACCCTCGACCCCACTGCGACGACGGTCGCCGTATAACATTCATGTGAGCGAAGCGACAAAATTCTCAGTGTTCCACACAATTAATTAAACGGACGAATAAGCCGTGATACCTCCTGTTATTCCAGCCTTTCAGCGACATAGGAACGCCCAGAATAATCCCAGGCACTGCCGGTATTATGGAATAAGTATCCAAAGATGGATGCATTGCAACGAAAAGAGGTTTCTATGACGAACATTCATAATGTCACGGTTGCCGGCGGCGGGGTGCTTGGCAGCCAGATCGCCTATCAATCAGCCTTCAAGGGTAAGAAGGTAACGATCTACGACATCAACGACCAGGCTGTGGCGGCCGCCGAGGAGCGCGTCAAGAACCTGCGCGATTCCTACAAGCACGACATCAATGCCACTGATGAGCAATTCGACGCCGGACTGAACAACATGTCCTTTACCGCCGACATGGCCGAGGCCGTCAAGGACGCTGACCTTGTCATTGAAGCAGTCCCGGAGAAGCCCTCGATCAAGCATGACCTTTATCAGAACCTGGCCAAGATGGCTCCCAAGGATGCCATCTTCACCAGCAACTCCTCCACCTACGTGCCCAGCACCTTCGCAGCCGACACGGGCAGGCCGGACAAGTTCCTGAACATGCACTTCGCCAACCAGGTTTGGCTGTACAACACGGCTGAGATCATGGGTACCGATCAGACCGACCCCAAGGTCTTCAATGAAATCGTGGACTATGCCAAGGAGATCGGCATGGTTCCCATCGTCCTGAAGAAGGAACAGCCTGGATACGTCCTGAACACCCTCCTCATCCCCCTGCTTGAAGCCGCCTCCTACCTTTGGGGTCAGGGCATCGCGGATCCGGAGACCGTGGACAAGACCTGGATGATCGCAACAGGCGCACCCATGGGACCCTTTGCCATCTTTGACGTTGTGGGACTGCGGACCGCCTTCAACATCACCAAGGAACAGCGGGGAGACAACCCTGACTTCAAGCCCTTCCTGGAGAAGATCCAGAAGATGATGGACGAGGGCAAGACCGGCAAGGATTCGGGAGAAGGGTTCTACACCTATCCCAACCCCGCCTTTGCTGATCCTGACTTCCTGAAGGCCTGACAAGGTACGGCAGGAATACGGCAATCCAGACGGTCGGCCAGAGGGAAAGCGATTGATCGCTGAACTGTAGTCCGACGAAAATCGAATGACCCCAACGAACTCCTTTCACGGAATCCGCTGGGGTCACCTATCAGAAATCTCCGAACCGCCATACAACATGTCGTACGGTCGGACCCTGGTTTCAGATAACAGTGTTGGTCACGATGTCGCGGTAAACCCCGGCACTCTTCTTGGGGGTGCGATCGAAGGTACCGTGCTCACGGTCCACTGAGCAAAGGCCAAAGTGAACGTCGAAGGCACTGATCCACTCATAGTTGTCCAGAAGCGACCAGTGGAAGTAGCCGAGGACCGGAACACCATCACGGACGAGTTCAATCAAGGGCGGTATGGACGCTTTGAGGAAGCGGCACCGCAACTCATCATCCTGCGTGGAAACACCATGCTCGGTGACAACAACAGGCAGGCCCGTCAGATGATGGATGTAATTGACGGCATTGACCAGCGACTCGGGGTGGAGGGCAGTACCGGTCTCGTTGACCTCTTCGCCTGGCTGAGCTGGGATGGGACCATCGTCGCCGAATATCTCACGCTCATAGTTCTGGACGCCAACGAAGTCGTCTCCCTGGACGGCCTGAGCCCAAGGACCATAGCAGGACCGACGCTTGGCCATGGCTAACTTCTTACCCTCCTCAGTCCTATAGCTTTCGTCAATTACAGCCAGGGAGAGGCCCACCGGCAGTTCGGGACAGACCGAGCGCACAGCCTGCACGGCAGCACGATGGGCGCGGATGAGGCCGAACTCCAACTGGGTCACCTCTTCAGGGATGACCACATTGCCTGAACGGTACTGTTTCACACCGGCCTTCTTGGTGGCCGCGTTGATGCATGCGCGCTGAAGGTCCACCGCCTCCTGGGGCAAGCTCCCGTTGTCCAGAATCCTAGGCAAATCAGGTTCATTGAATGTGACGGCCAAAGCCACCCGGTCCCCAATCCGGTCCAGAACACGAACGCACTCATCGGCGAACATGGCGGGAGCATCATGATTGAGCCACCCTCCCTTGGCTGCGAACCAGCTAGGAATCGTGAAGTGGCAGAGGGTGATCGCAGGATCAATCCCGCGCTCCAGGCACCCGTCCACCATACGATCGTAATGATCCAGGGCATCCTGGTCGACATTGCCCTCCTCGGGCTCAATCCGCGCCCACTCGACGGAGAAGCGGTAGGAGTTGAGTCCCATCCCTTTAATCAAGTCCAGATCGTCGGCCCATCGTTCCCAACTCCTGCAGGCATCTCCGGCTGGCTCCTTGAATACCGAGGGAGAAACGCTCTCCAGGAAGGTGGTATCGGCAGCGGTGTCACCTCCGTCCACCTGATGGCCGGCCGTAGAGGCCCCCCACAGAAAATGATCAGGCAGGATTGCTGTCATGGTAATTACTCCTTTTCCTTTGTGTGCAAATCTTGTTTTTTCAGACCAGCCAGAAAACTCCTGCAGACCCGCTCTATCTCGTCTGCTCCCGGAACGTACCCCTGCTGGGAGGCGACATCGGGCAAACGGTCCAGATCTGCATCCAACCACGGCTTAGCCGCTTTGGTAAAGGCCACATCCGCCTGATCACCCACATAAACCGGCGATCCGGGTAACTTCAGAGCCTCGGTCAACCGATCCATGGACACGGTCGAATCAATCAGGTCGCGAATAGTTCGGATCGGACTCGATGGCCCGCAGACCTGGTCTAATGGAATGTCCCAGGCATACCGGCCATGTCGGCAAGTCTCTTCCCTCGCTCCCGGCAGAGCTACACAGGCCTGGACACCGACAGGAATCTCCAGCTCCAGATGGAATGTTTGGCCGCAGATCGCCCAATTCAATCGAATAAGCCCGTATGGCGTCTCCTGACTGATATCGACATGGGCGACGGCTGGATCGACAACTGGAGATACGCAGACCTTCCTCCAACCTGGTTCGCGCATCTGCAGGCCGGCCAGACCCTCAAGCATCCAATGGACAATGGCACCCAGAGCGTAGTGGTTGAACGAAGTCATCTCCCCAGGATTGATTGAACCGTCGGGCAGCATGGAATCCCACCGCTCCCAAATGGTGGTGGCTCCCATTGTGACTGGATAGAGCCAGCTGGGGCACCGGTCCTGCAGAAGGAGACGAATGGCCAGGCGTGGATGCCCACTTTTAACCAGGGCCGGGCATACCAGGGGTGTGCCGAGGAAGCCGGTGGAAATACGGAAACCGCTGACCCGAATGATGTCAGCCAGGCGATCACCCGCACCCTGACGCTGGTCTGGGGTCTCCAGAAGGTCCCAAACCAGCGCCATGGCGTAGACCGAGGCACAGTCAGAAATAATTGCACCGTTGGCAGTCACATATTCTTCGCGGAAGGCACGAGCCACCTGGTCGGCCAACAGACTGTAGTGACCAGCCTGGTCCTCTTCTCCCAGGGCCTGATGCGCCCGAGCCACCAGACGGGCCGAATGAGCAAAGTACGCAGTGGCCACTACATCCGGGTCGGCTTTGGAACCTCCGGGATTGTCTGGCGGTGCATCCGGATCCAGCCAATCACCAAACTGAAAGCCTCCACGCCAGAGACGGGAGCCCCCACAATGGACTTCGACACCGTCTACGAACCGGTCCATCATGGGCAGGAAGCGACGCAATACCGCCTTATCCCCTGTAGCCTGATAGATCGCCCAAGGGACAAGTACAGCCGCATCCCCCCAGCCACAAGTCAGTTTGGGTCCGTCCAAAACGTCTGGCACTACTACGGGGATCCCCCCGTCAGAAGCCTGGGTGTCAGCCATATCCTCCAACCAAGATGCCAGAAATCCTCCGGCACGGAAGAGGGCGAGTGCCGTTGGAGCGAACATGGCAATATCGCCAGTCCAGCCCAGGCGCTCATCACGCTGGGGGCAATCAGTGGGAAGCACGATGAAGTTGTCCATAGTGGACCAGCGGGCGTTCTGGAAAAGCCGATCCAGCTCGGCTCGCGAGGACTTGAAAGTTGCCAGAGGCCTCATCTCGGCTGAGACCAGACAGGCTTCCAGATCCTGAGCTCGAAAATCCTCCACACCCTCCACCTGGACATAACGGAAACCATGCTGGGTGAAGAGGGGCTCCAGGTCTTCCTCGCCTCCGGAGAGGATGAAACGATCTGTCGCCTTCGCGTTGCGAAGAGGACGAGTACCTAGTTCACCTTTTTCAAGCACCTCGGCATGGCGGAGGATCACTTCCTGCCCAAGTTGCCCGTGCCTGATGTGCATGCGGACCCAGCCGGACACGTTCTGGCCGAAATCCACAATTTTCCCTCCGGATGGGGTTGTGATGATCTCCAGACCAGGCAAGCGATCCAGAATCCGCGCGGGCGGCGCCTCCTGTGGTCTGATTCGCGCCGCCGGCATCGGCAAGGCCCGAACCGGGTGGGTCTGTCCCCCCTGGTTGAGCAGTGGGACGCGCATGTCCCGGGTTTGCCCGTCATAGAGGTCATTCGCCAGAATGGGCGAAGACCTCCACGTCCAATCCTGATCGGTGGCAAGCCTGTGCTCCCCATCCTGGTCCCGCCAGAATAGATTGGCCAGAAGCCAGAGATTCTTCCCATAGACTTCGGTTCGGCAGGTCCAGGTGAGTTGACCGCGGTACCACCCGTTGCCCAAGATGACTGCAAGCTCGTGCCGGCCCGGAGCAAGCACCTGTGTCAGATCGTAGGTCAGAGCATTCATTCGTTTTCTGTAATCAGTCCAACCGGGCGTCAACTCATCGCAACCAATACGGCATCCATCCAGATAGGGGATGAAAATACCCCCCGCTGTCAAATCCAGGCGACCCAGATCACACCCCTGACCCACGGTAAAAGACCGCACCATGATAGGCGCTGGATCTTCCCGGCCAACACCCGGATCAGGCTCAATCGGTGAACCCGACCAGTCCTCATTGCTGAGCAGTCCGGTCTCCACCAGAGTTGGGTCGGACCAGGAGGACCAGTTACCGTCTTCTCCTGCAGCCCGAACTCGAACACGGGCGCACTGATGCGACTTCAAAGGGGTGGTCGGCCAAGGCAGGCAAATCTGATCCGCTCCTTCAAAGTCGTGAATCTGAGGTGGCTGCCCACCCTGGGCGATCTCAACCTGAGCTCGATGCTGCTCCCAGCCGTGAGGAGCTGAAAGAATCCTCCACGAAAGAGAGGGCCTCCGATCCTCATATCCTATGACCCGATCAGCAACAGGGTGTTGCCCGAAACCAACCTTGCCGACTGTCACTGCTGCCATGGTCATGCACCCTTCCCCTTCCTATTTGATTCCCCTGATGAGGGGCATTATGACTACACTGCAGAGACTGAGCACTGCACCGATGAACCAAAGCAGCGGGTAATTGTTCCCACCGGCGCTGTTGATGACAATAGGGGCGACGGCGGGCACCAGAACGTTGGCCCCGTTCAGAGCCAGTGCGAAGACGCCCATATCCTTGCCAGCATCCTTGCTCTCAGGCAGGACGGCGGCGCAAAGGGCCAGATCCACGGTCAAATACATGGCCTGCCCCACGCAGAAGATCTCCCAAGCAATCAGGAATTGAGTGAAGCTATGGGATGTCCCGCCCAAGCAGAGAGCACCCGCCATTATGATGGCGGCCAGAATGACAAAGGGCTTCTTCCGGCCCAGACGATCGGTCAGAAATCCGGAACACGAGAAGAAAATAACCGATATTGGCGCCGAGCACAGCGTAAGCAGTCCGGCCTTGCTCCCCACTTGGTTGAGGGGGACGCGCAGACCGGAGATCAGGTAGTAGACGAAGTAGGTCTGCATGGAAGCCATGGCAAGACCGACAAGGAAACGCGCCAACCAGGTCCATCCGAAGTTGGGATGTTTGCGGGGGTTGACGAAGAAACCACCAAAGAGTTTTTTCAGGCTGAGCGGTGGCACTTGGCTGCGCTTCTTAACCGGGTCACGGTATAGGAGAAGCAGAGGAATCGAGGTGAGCAAACCAAGCAGTATGGGCACTGTCATGAGCAGAAGGCCGTTGCCCACCAAGGCACCCGTGAGGTAGGTGCCTGCCGAAAAGGAAAGGGCCCCAAAGAGTCCCATCAGCCCCATGACTGTTCCTCGTCTATTCTCCGGTACTCCCTCCACGGCGATGACCGAGTAAGCATTGAACCCGGCCTGCATGAAAACAACAGCTATCACATAGGCAACCCCCATGATCCAGACGTTGGTGGAAAGGCCCACGACTGCAGCCGCCGCAAGACAGACCAGGAGGCAACCTACAATCCAAGGCCGACGGCGACCGAATCTGCTTGTCGTCCTGTCTGAGAGACCTCCGACCAAGGGAATGAAGAAGAGCATGAGCAGAGAACCTACCGAAGTTATACGGCTGTAGACCGTATCTTTCTGGTCCGGCATGACTGAAGCTACTCGTAGGGAGAGCGCCGTACCCAGACTCATGCACATGATGTAGAGACCAACTGCGGCAATCAGGACTAAAGCGATGGTCTTGCGCGGGTCGGGATACTCAGAAGGTAGATACCCTGGATCATGATCCGGCTTCCTGCCTGGTTCACTCATGTCAAGTCCTCCTTTGGACTGTAAAACTCGTTTACTTCTTTCCCGGGTGCATGCCCTCCGTAATCTGCATCCAGATCCGGTCACCGTTGCTATTTCGCATCGTCGCTTCCTGGCCACCAGCTCCCTGGATCTGATCCAACCCGGGTACACATCCGTTTCTATTCGTCCCATCAAAGGAGCACGAAGTCGATTCCCATCCAGTGGAAAAGGCATGGTTTGACCCAATGGGCCTTCTTATGGTTGCCTGTAAAGGATATGGGAGCAGATCAGAGCTATGGCAGCAACTCACGATTCCAGCAGAGCCGCACGCAGCGGCGTGCTTGACCGTGCCTTCGCCATATTGAGTTGCTTCACTTCGGACCAGCCCTCGCTGACGCTGACCCAGATCATGCATCGGACAGGACTGCCTGCCAGCACTACCAGCAGATTATTAAAGGAACTCACCGCTCACCAGGCTCTGAGCAGGGACCGGTCAGGCTCCTATTCCATCGGCCCCTTGCTAATGGAGATCGCCCAATACGCCCAGCCTATGCTCTACATACGCGAGGCAGCCTCCCCGGTTCTGGACAAGCTGTCAAGAATGACCGAGGAGCACATCCAGCTGGGGGTCCTAGACGGCCAGGAGATGGTGGTCCTGGACAGGCGAGAGGGTAGGCATCGGATTCCGGTCTACTACCATATCGGTGACCGCCTGCCTGTGGTTCCCACCGCCGTCGGCAGGGTCCTCCTGGCTTATGCCGACCCTGATACAATCAACGAGATTCTGGATCAGGAACGGTTCATTTGGCCCACATGGCAGACACCACGACCTTCATCCAAAACGGTCCGCCGTGACCTGGAGATAATACGTCAGCATCAAGTGGCCCTTCTGAAAACGCCCAAGGCATCGGTTCACTCAGTAGCCGCCCCCATCTTCGGCCATACCGGGGCTGTCATAGCAGCTATAAGCATCGTAGTGGGCTCCGACGAGCAGCGTCTGGAGCAGTATGTACCTCTTATCAAGGCCGGAGCCAGGGCCATCACCAATCGGATCAGCGGGCCAAGGCCCTCACGCATCCTCCCACCCTGGGATGGAGAATGACCTATCCAGGCAACCGCCAGACATCATCACTCCGACCAACGATTGCATATCTCCTTCCCGACAACATCGGCGATGAATACCTCTTCGGCTGGATTACGCAGCGCTCTGTTGCTGTCATTAGAGAGCGAACCAACCCAAGGTATAAAAGTCGATGAGTCAGCATCCAGCTGTTGCTCCTCATCGTTTGGCGCCATGCCTCACAACCGTTCGCGGATTAGCTGCAAGGGATGAACTGGGAGAAAAATGGCCTTGTGGTAAAATGTACATTTATGACGTTTTTGTAAAGCGTTCGAGAGGAGACCGCTGCGGCAGAAGACAGACCTCGGAGTAGTACAACGGCCCCATGGCCGGAGAAGGAATAATGGTAGAAGACGAAACAAATTCGACCAAGCATGACGGTCTCAGCGAGAAACAAAACCAGAAACAACTGAAGAAGCAGCAGGCCGCGGCAAAACGCAAGGCCCGCAAGCAGAACCCCAGACCGCATCGGGGCTGGAGCGAGCGCCTGCATCTGACCGACATCAACGTAGTGGATAGATCCACCCTCAAACGGGCCATCGCCGGCACCGTGGTCGGCAACTTCATGGAATGGTACGACGTGGGGGTCTACGGCTACCTGGCGGTGACCATCGGCCGTGTCTTCCTGTCCGACGCATCCGATGCCGTGCAGCGGCTCTTCTCTCTTGGTGTTTTCGCCGTCACTTTCGTTGCCCGACCGCTGGGCGGCGTGGTCCTGGGCCAGTTGGGCGACAAGGTCGGCCGCCAGCGCATTCTGGCCTTCACCCTGCTGAGCATGTCCGCAGCCACCCTGCTGATCGGCCTTCTGCCCAGCTATGCTGCCGTCGGTCCGCTGGCACCTATTCTGCTTATCCTGCTCAAGCTGATTCAGGGCTTCTCCACAGGCGGCGAGTACGCAGGCGCCTCGACCATGGTCACCGAATATTCCCCTGACCGGCATCGTGGCTTCTTCGCCTCCCTGCTGGACGTGGGATCCTACCTGGGCTACGCCTTCGGAGCAGCCTTGGTCTCCCTCCTGGAGTTCTCCATCTCCCCGGAAGCCATGCTGGCCTGGGGCTGGCGCATCCCCTTCATCATCGCCCTGCCGCTGGCTGCCATCGCAGTCTACTTCAGGGCCAAGGTCCAGGACACCCCTGCCTTCCGTCAGGCCCAGGATGCAAGCGACGAGAAGACCAAGAGCCAGCACAAGAGCCTGCTGGACCTGATCCGGGGCTACTGGCGGGAACTGCTCATGGCTTTCATCCTGGTGGCCGCGGCCAATACCCTGAGCTACACGCTGACCGCCTACATGCCCACCTACCTATCAGGCACCCTGCACTACAACACAGCCCAGGCCAACCTGCTCTCCCTGCCGGTCCTGCTCATGGTGGCCTGCTGCATCCCCATCACCGGAGCCCTTTCCGACCGCTTTGGCCGCAAGAAGGTGCTGTTTATGGGAGCATTCACTGGACTGTGCCTGTCCCTGCCGGCTTTCCGACTGTTGGAGCATGAAACCACGGGTGCCGTCTTCGGCGGACTGGTCCTGCTGGCCATCCCAGTCATCTTCTTCGTGGCCAACCTGGCATCCACCCTGCCGGCTCTCTTCCCAACCGCATCCCGTTACGGCGGCATGGGACTGTCGTACAACCTGGCCGTAGCCGTCTTCGGCGGAACCGCACCTGTCATCATGGAAGGGCTGGTGACCGCGACCGGCAAGTCCCTGGCACCTGCCTACTGGATCATGTTCACCTCGACCTGCGGTCTGATCACCGTGCTCTTCCTGGCCGAGACCGCCCGGCGCCCCATGCCCGGCACCCTGCCCACCGTGCTCAACCGGCAGGAGGCCCGCGACCTGGTGGCCACCCAGGACCGCAATCCCGACCTGGACGTGAAGACCATCATCAAGGATGCCGAAGAGAGTGGCGTGCGCAAGACACCGAAAAAGCTGGTCGCCGAGACACGCAAACTTCTGGGCATTCCCCGCTCCGGAGACAAGAAAGCCCGTGAGGCAAAGCAACCGAAAGATGCTGAACCCTCAACGAAACCCGCGAAGTCATAGCACTCCGTGAATCTGACATGCTTCCTCAGCTGATGCGCCAAGGAAGGTGATCTCCTCCCAGTCAGCAGATCACCGCCAACATCCGGACCCGAGACCTTTGCGCCTCTCAGCCCATGAAGACATCCATCGGCATTCAAACGAAAAGGGTGGACGGGGTTCATAGCAACTTCCGTCCACCCTTTCTGGCTTCAGGCCAGCCGTGATTCAACTCCTACATAAGCCGCATGTGGTTCTTCCCTGGTGTTAGCCCCTCAAGAGGGCCGGGTACCGGGTCATCCCCACGAATGACGCCCGTCAGGTCCCTATCTATAGCAATCGAGCTGCCATCCGGGGCCTCATACCGTTCTTCGGACATGCGCGGCGCTCCCAGCATGGCGGTGTCGACAATGCGGCAGCCCATGTGGAACATGGCCTCAGGCAATTCCCCATCCAGCCAAACAGATCCGTCGTGGTCTGTTACGACTTTGAATCTCGGATTATCGGGAATCTTGCAAGCATCGCTGTCCTGAGAGCATGACTGTGCGCCATTAAGATAGACGTTGCGGTCAATATAGGCAGGTTGCTTCACTCGTTCGAAAAGCTCAAGGTCCCCCGGACCATGAGCATGAACCAGTTCCCGGTACTCGTCCATGCTGCCTGGGCACCCCTCATAGGTCTCTGTCCCCCTAGTAGTTACCCCAGGCAGATAGGCCTCTCCTCCCACAAAGATGTTCTGATAGATTCGGTCGTCGCCTCCATAGACGCAGGCCGTGCCAGCGACAGTGGTCGAATGCGGCAAATGGTAGGGGGTGAACCGGTCGAGGACGTCGCGGCGCTGGGCGGACCCACAGAACAGGTTGTGCACAAAAGCGGTGCCCTGTGCCACATTGTCCAGGTTGTATGCCGAGGCGAACACATTGTTGTCGACCAGGCAGGGGCCATGAGTGACTTCAATCATAAAATCACGGATATTGTCATTGAAGACATTCGAGCTCACCCGCGTCCCCTGGGCTTCCCAATCCAGCCAGATTCCCAATGTGGATTCATGGATGTGATTATGCCGGATAATCACATCGATTGCGGTATGCAGCTTGATGCCGGCTATCTCATGGCCGAAGAACTCATGCTTATTGCCAATATCATGGATGTCATTGTCCTCAATCACCGAACGGATGCAACCCAGATGCCCGACGACTCCATTCTGACCACAGTCGTGGATATGGTTATTGCGCACGAGATGCGAACCGACGGTCTCCATATCCCACCCGGCATGGCGAGCGCGGAAAACCGTCTCCAATTGCGTCTGATACCCAGGCTTGTATCCCCACCGGGTGGATTCGCTGTCACCAGTGGACCAGTCCTTGCCCAGCGAAACTGCGCTGCACCTGGCATCATGCAGATCATTTCCCTCAATGACCCATCCCTTTGACCAGTGGGTGCCGATCAGACCCTGCTGGTCACCCGTGGGGGGAGCCCATTGGCAGGCAGCCTGGGCCATCTCGAACCCGGTTACTGTTATGTAGTTGATGCTGGTACGCAATGGGTAGAAGCAGGTCGGGCGCACATTGATCTCCACCAGACTGACGTTCGGATCATACCCTTGGAAATTCGCCCAAATGCAGGTTGTCCGATCCCCGACCTGTGCATACCACTGATAGACCGTATCCTCTGGATGAGCCACCGGCTCCTCCTCCTTGACCCAGTCGGGTCCGAAACCGGTCTTGCGCATCTGGGGATTGCGCACCGACTCCACGTCCGGAGCCTGGTACATCGACTTCCCATTGATATAGACCTCGCCGAGAGTCATATTCCATGTACTCGGCCGTTCCAGCCAATCACCTTTCAGAGGGGTTGCAAAGGGGTTGAAGCTTCCGAACAAGCTGTTGTCGATTTCGGCCGTCCAGACTGAATTCCCACGATCCTGCCAGCAGTTGACGCGCTCTGAACCCTTGATCACCGGATGCTCGCCGGGAGCGGCAGTATAGGTGATCCGGTCATACCGGTCCTTGCCGCCGTTGATTGGATTCACGCTCTCCCTGTATGTGCCAGCATGCACCATGACCACATCGCCGGCCAAGGCCACATCGGCTGCCTGCTGAATGCTGCGAAAAGGCCTTTCCACGCTGCCATCGCCGCAGTCATCAGAGCCTTCCTTCACGTGCAGAACCCGGCTTCCAGTGTCTGGTCTCATTATTTCCTCCTTGAAGACACGAGAATTAAATCAATGAACTAATTTGCACTTAGTAATTACTAAGTATATAGTAATCATCGACTCCCGACGACGGAAGCCCTCGGGATTCAGATAAAGCGAAGAGAAGATAGGACTCAAAGAGGAGACTGACATGAAACGATCGGGCAAACTCATTGCAGCCATAGCATCCACGGCCATGCTACTAGGAGCCTCCGCCTGCGGTTCCCAGCCTGGAAACTCGTCAGGCAGCAAGGCGGAAGGCGCCAATGTGACGACCTGGGCTATGACGGATGCACCCTGGAACCCCGTAAAGGATGCCTTCAAGGAATGGAACAAGGACCACAAGGATGCCCAGATCAGCGAGGAGAGCTTTGCCAATGACGCATACAAGGAGAAAATCCGCACTGCAGTCGGTTCGGGCAACGCCCCTACTTTCTTCCCCAGTTGGGGAGGGTCGCCGCTGACCGACTACACCAAGAGCAAGGCAATCACCGACCTGACCCCTGAACTCAAGACCGATATTCAGGGCAAGGTGCTTGATTCGGTTGCAGCGGAAGGTTTCCGAGACGGCAAGCTCTATGCCGTACCCACCGGACAGGCCCAGCCTGTTCTGATGTTCTACAACAAGAAAGTACTCAAGGAGGCGGGCATCGACTCGGCCCCACAGACCTGGGACGAACTGGTCGCCGATGTTTCAGCACTGAAAGCCGCCGGCAAGACCCCCATCTCCCTGGCGGGTGGCAGCAAGTGGCCATACCTGATGTGGGCCGCATACCTTGTTGACCGCATCGGAGGCCCTGAAGTCTTCAACAATGTGCTCAAGGGGCAAGAAAGACGCCTGGAGCGATCCCGCGGTGACCAAGGCCATGGGGATGATTCAGGAGCTGGTCAAGGCAGGCGCCTTCGGCGATTCCTACCAGTCCCTGACCGCCGATGACAGGAAAGACACTGCACTCATCACCACTGGGCAGGCGGGATTTGAACTCATGGGATCCTGGGTGTATTCGGACCTGATCAGCATCAGCAAGGACTTCACCGCCAAGGACCTAGGCTATGCCCCCTTCCCGACCGTCAAGGACGGCAGGGGTGACCCAAATGACCTGACAGGAAATCTGTCCAGCTACTGGCAGCTTTCGTCAAAGGCCAGCAAGGAACAGAAGAAGACCTTCGTAGACTTCATCAAGACCAAGAACTATTCCGACACCATGGTCGATGCCATGCTCAAGCAGGGGCAGGTCCCTCCGGTGAAGAACATCGAATCCAAGATCAAAGCTGCTGACGATGGTTCAGGCTACTACCCCTGGCTGTACCAGGCCGTAAAAAAGGCGCCGAACTATCAGCTCTCCTGGGATGTTGCGCTTCCCTCTGAACAGGGTCAGGCCATACTGAACAACCTGGAGCAGGTGTTCCTGAACACCATGTCTCCTGATCAGTTCGTTTCGGCGATGAACAAAACGATCAAATAGCTCCCAAGGTACAAACAAGCTATGAGAGGAGCGCTATGAGGAAAACACATCAAAGGGGCACGGAGAAGACCCTGCACAAGGGACCGTCATTATGGTACGCCTTGCCGGCCCTGCTGCTGTTCGGTCTATTCGCGGCAATTCCCCTAGTAGGTGTGGTCATTCTGTCCCTGACCAACTGGGACGGACTGGGGGCGGTTACATGGAATGGCATCGGCAACTGGATCAGAATGCTCCATGACCCGCTGGTGCTCAACGGTCTGAAGCTCACTGTGATACTCACTGTTGTCAGCTGGCTGGTGCAAACTCCCATCTGCATCCTTTTGGGTGTCTTCATGGCAGGAAAACAGCGGTACAGGGCCTTCCTGTCAGTGTTCTACTTCATTCCGCTCCTCTTCTCGTCCACTGCGGTCGCCATAGCCTTCAAGAACCTTCTGGATCCGCAATTCGGCCTTGGGAAGGCTTTGGGGTGGAAGTGGCTCGCACACAACTGGCTGGGCGATCCCAACACCGCCCTCTGGACCCTGATCGTTGTGGTTTCCTGGTGCTTCATACCATTGCATTCACTGCTCTATCAGGGTGCGGTACGGCAGATACCCCAAAGCCTGTATGAGGCAGCCATGCTGGACGGAGCAGGGACTGTACGCCAGTTCTTCTCCATCACCCTGCCGCAGATCAAATATACCTTTGCCACCGATTCGACCCTGATGATTGTGGGATCGCTGACCTATTTCGATCTGGTCTATGTCATGACCGCAGGCGGGCCGGGAAATGCCACCCGCATTCTTCCCCTGGACATGTATCTCAAAGGTTTCAAGAGCTATGACATGGGCGGGGCGAGCGTCGTGGGGGTCATCATCCTCGTCATGGGCATTGCCATATCGCTCCTGCTCAACAAGCTATCGGGTTCCGACAAGATGGAAAGCCAGATGGAGGGAGTCTGATGATCAGGATCAAAGGAAAGCAAATCAACATCGCCGGAGGACTCCTAGGCTGGATCTGGCTGGCCGTCGTGGTAGTGCCCGTTTACTACATTCTGGTAACGTCGGTCCGGAATCAGAACGACCTGTTCTCCCAAAACCCGCTTTCGTTGCCAAGCCATGTCACTTTTGACGCATATCGAAGAGTCTTCCAGAATCATTTCCTCAGATACATCTGGAATTCGGTCTTCGTCACAGTCGTCACCGTAGCCATAATTCTGCTGGTCACCTTCATGGTGGCTTACATGATCGTGCGCAGAAACGACAAGTGGTCCCGACGGGTCTACAAGTTCATCATCACCGGCCTGGCCATTCCCATGCAGGCCGTGATCATCCCGGTGTATTACCTCATTATCCGCATCGGCCTCTATGACACTTTGTGGGCCTTGATCCTGCCGTCAGCAGCCTTTGCGATCCCCATCTCGGTAATGATATTGACCAACTTTCTGAGAGACATACCCCAGTCTCTTTTCGAAGCCATGTCAGTGGACGGGGCCAGCGAGTTCATGACCATGACGAAACTCGCTGTTCCGATGGTCAGGCCCGCAATCATTACAGTGGCTATCTATGACGGCCTGAATGTCTGGAATGGTTTCCTCTTCCCGTTGATTCTGACCCAGTCTGCAGATAACCGCGTGATACCCCTGTCGCTCTGGCTTTTCCAGGGGCAGTTCACTGTAGATACACCAGGAATACTGGCAGCAGTGGTTATTTCGGTGCTGCCGATCCTGACGGCCTACATCTTCGGCCGCAAACAGATGGTCGCAGGCTTGACAGCCGGGTTCAGCAAATAATCGTAGGCAGCCCAGCTGAAAGAACAGATCGGGACCAAGCGGAACGGCTTTCTGCTTGGCCCCGATCTGTCCAGACGATGCATTGCCGGTTGACGGATTATCCTGATATAAGTGGTTGCATCAAGTACATTGAATACGGATACAATGCTGTTGGTACACGTCGACTTTCTCAGAGGGATGACCAATGAATAGGCGAAAGCGTTCTACCTCGTCACCGCGAATGTCGGCCGACCAACGCAGAACAAGCATTCTGAAATCAACCATCGCTTGTATTTCCAAGTTCGGCTTCTGGGGGTTCACCATACGTGATGTAGCGGAAGCTGAGGGAGTGACTGAGGCAGGGCTTCTGTACTACTTCAAATCCAAAGAGGAACTTCTTGTCAAAACTCTGGAATATGCGGACAGCATCAACGCCGAAGCCATCGCCAAGCGCCTTGGAGTCAGCGAGGAAACCGATATTTCAGATGGACTGGGATACCACGGTGATTTCAGCCTCAAGACCCTGACCACTGCAACTGTGGAAGCGAACGTCTCCCGACCGCAATTGGTCAGTCTCTATATCGTCCTTCAAGGCGAATCCCTGGAAGACAAGCATCCCGCCCACCAGTTCTTTCTCGATCGCGAGCAGAAGGTTCTTCACGAGTATGCCTACGTTGCCAAGAGGGACAGGCTTGAGAACCCCGATCGAATAGCCCTGCAAACGCTCAGTGCCATGGATGGGCTCCAGCTGCGGTGGCTGACAGGCGGTAAAACCATGGATTTTGTTGATGAATGGAAACGCTTCATCAACATCATCATTCCGGACTGATCCATAGCCACGATTAGTGACAGAAGCGTCGCAACATCAGTATCAAGCCGGATGATTGACCAGGTCGCGCTCGATCCAGGCCATGACCAGCCTGGCCAGGGCATCAACTTCTGCATCTGTCAAAGCCCGGCCTCGCGGAATGTGGTGCCAGCGCTCGATGCACCCCCGGCAACAGGTGGCCGTGGCATGCTGTGCCGTGAAAACCGGATGCCCCCGGTAGGGGGTCTGCTTGCCATCCTTGAACGGATGGGCAGGCCCCACACGCTTGGCCAGCATCTCATGGGCATGGCGATTGATAGTATCCTTGCCCTTGGCGCGGGCGTAGGCGCGGTCCTTGGCTGACAGGGAGAAACCGGCCCGGAAGCGCGAATGCCCCAATCTGGCAAGAGTGCCCTGAATCCAGGCCTCATCTGCCCCAACCGACGCTGATCCGCTGCTGGCCATTTCCTGCTCGCCTCCATGCTCAGCCTTACCAAAGAGTCTGTACCCAGGCAAGGTTTCCCATGCGGAATAATTCCCCGAACATGACACCGATAGGGACCAGTGTCAGGGGTAGGGTGAAGACAGTACTTGTATCCACTAACTACCAGACCCGCCATGTTCGGTCATGTCCGGGTCACACAAGGGGGCTTCATGGCCAAAAGCAAGATGACTGTAGCCGAGATGATCGGGCTCTTCCTTACCCCTGACGCGCCTGTGCAGGTGACCGCCTTCGACGGGTCGGTCTTCGGGCAGGACCAAGCGCCGCTGCATCTGGAAGTCAAGAATTCCCGTGCTATGTATTACATCACGGAAAATCCCAATGACCTGGGTCTGGCCCGCGCCTACCTGCAGGGCGATTTGGATTCTCCCGAGCTGCTGCCGGGCAACCCCTACCAGGTCCTCAAGGAACTGATGGGCCTCAAGCACTTCGTCAAGCATCCCAGCAAGATGGAGCTGGCCCGGGCGGCCGGAGCCGTCTTCTCGCACGGAGTGCGCGTGCCCGAGCCGCCGGCCATTGAGGGACCTTCCTTGGCCAAGCGACTGACCGAAGGCATCCGCCCCCACACCCGCCGGGGCGACGCAGCCACCGTCAGCTACCATTACGACCAGTCCAACGACTTCTATCGGCTCTTCCTAGGCTCCTCCATGACCTACACCTGCGCCGTCTTCGAGAAAGCGGAAGACAGCCTGGAGGACGCTCAGTGGCACAAGCTCAACATGGTCCTGGACAAGATGCACCTGAACGCGGGTGACCGTCTGCTGGACGTGGGTTGCGGCTGGGGCTCCATGGAGATCGCGGCCGCCCGCCGCGGCATTCACGTCATCGGCGTGACCCTGGCTGAGGAGCAGGTCGAGTGGGCCCAGAACTGGATCCGCCAGGAGGGCTTGCAGGATCTGGCCGAGGTCAGGCTGATGGACTACCGCGACGTGCCCGAGTCCGGCTTCGACGGAATCTGCTCCATCGGCATGATGGAGCATGTGGGCTACAAGCAGTACCCCTCCTACTTCAAGGAGATGATGGACAAGCTGCGTCCGGGCGGCATCCTGCTCAACCATCAGATCACCCGCACCAACTCCCACGACCACAAGCGGGCCGGCGGATTCATCGACCGCTACATCTTCCCCGACGGTGAGCTGGCCAGCCCGGCCGAGATCGAACTGGCCATCCAGGACACCGGCTTCGAGGTCATCACCCAGGAGAACCTGCGTCAGCACTATGCGCTGACCCTCAAGCACTGGACCGAGAACCTCCAGGAGCATTGGGGCCAGGCCAAGCCCATGGTGGGCGAGCCCAAGGCGCGTCTCTGGGGTCTGTACATGGCCGGCGCGCGGCTCAACTTCGAGCTCGACAACATTCAGATACACCAGTTCCAGTGCATCAAGCCTGATCCTGAAACCGGCACGGACACCTATCCGCTGCGGCCCTGGTGGGATCGGTAGTTGGTCTGAGGCGACCGATATAACTACACGACCTATAATATAGAAAGCTTGAAAAGGGGCGAGGAATCAAATCCTCGCCCCTTTTTGTTTCTGCCACCCGTACGGCCCGGTTCTCAGGAAGACCTGTCCGCCGAAGCTTCCAGCCGAGCCAGATCCAAGGCCTTGTTGAAGGCATCCGAGGTCCAGCTGGCCCCAGCCACCTTGTCCACCTTGAGGTCCTTGAGTGGGCGCCCCTGGACTACTCCAGGCACAGCCTTGGCGAAGCGTTCCATATGACCACGCGAAATGGGCGAGTCCGAATGTCCCTGGACCTGGACCCGGGTCACCTGGCCTCCCGACAGGTCCAGATCCACATCGATGTTGTCAGCCCCATCATGCCCGTACTTGCCCGTCAGAGCATAGGTGCCGTCGTGATAGTTACCCGTGTCAGCTGGAGCAGTCGGCAGTCCATCGCGGGAGACGGCCGAGGGGTTGCCCTCGCCCGCAGCACCGGCTCCCGACTCTGGAGCAGAGCTGGACTCGGTGCCCGATCCGGCGAACTCGTCGTCCATGGGCTTGGCCTGCTGGCTTCCGCAACCGCCTAGGAGCGAGCCGACCGCCACCAGAGTCACCAATGTTGCCGAAGCCGTGGCCAGCCCACGAGACTTGCTTGTGGCCATCTCAGCGCCCTCCTTCTGATTCAGCGGCCGATCCCGGCAGGGAGCCGCCGGTCTTGGCCATCTTAGTGGGGTCATGGAAGCCCACTGGAATATCCTGGTCCCCGATGTCTCCAGGAGCTCCACTGAAGGCCGGACGGCCTCCGGCAGCAAGGTAGGCCCGCTTGGCCTCCTCATCATTCCACTGCTCGCCGGCCAGCACACCATGGTTGAGCATGATCTCCCGCTGGGCGCAGGAGGCCACCAGGGCATCGTGGGTGACCACAATCAGGGAGGTCCCCTGGTCATGCAATTGCCTGAAGAGGTCCAGCACAATCCTCTCATTGGCCTCGTCCAGGTTGCCAGTGGGCTCGTCAGCCAGAATCAACTTGGGCTCGTTGATCAACGCCCGGGCCACGCAGACCCGCTGCTGCTCGCCACCCGAAAGCTGACTGGGCAGGTGGCGGGCCCGATCCGCCAGACCCACCCGGTCCAGAGCCTTCATGGCCTGGTCCTCGTCCACCACCGAGTGGTAGTACTGGGCCACCATGACGTTCTCCAAGGCGGTCAGATGCGGGACCAGATAGAACTTTTGGAAGACCAAGCCAATCACGTTCTTGCGCACATCGGCCAGCTGGGACTGGCTCAGATCCTCCAACGGCCGTCCCTGCAGACGGACCGAGCCCCGGCTGGGGGTGTCCATGCAACCCAGAATGTTCATCAGCGTGGTCTTGCCTGAGCCGGATGACCCCACCACGGCCAGCCACTGACCTTGTGGAACGCTCAGATTCAGGTCGTCCAAGGCATACAGATCGCCGTAGATCTTGGATACATGGTCCAAGTCCAGCAGCATGCCGCCGCCCGACTGGGACTCGCTCGCCTTTGCCTGCGTCATTGTCATTCCTCCCTCAAAACCAGGGCCGGGTCGATACGCGAAGCCCGGAGGACCGGCCGGATGGATGCGATCATGGATATGGCCACGCTCAGCAGAACTGTGCCCAGAGCCAGCCACCAGTTGAAGCCCAGCGGCCGCTGGAAGACGGACAGGCAGAGCAGCCGAGCGAAGCCATAGCCCAGGGCCGTGCCGATCAGGCCTCCTGCCAATCCGTAGCAGGCCGATTCCGCCAGAAACTCCATAGCTATCCCCCGCGAGGAAGCGCCCAGGGCCTTGCGCAGGCCGATCTCGCTGCGCCGCTGGGAGACGATGGAGGCCATGGTGGTCCCCACGCCCACAAAGGTCAGGACCAGCACCACCACCGAAACCAGCCAGAAGAGCGACTGGAGCATGGCGATGGTATGGCTGTCGCCCGATGTGATCCTGGTGACCGGCCGGGCCTTGACCCCCATGGAGGTCATGTCGTTGATGCCTGCGGCAATGGTCTTTAGCCCCGAGGTCATGGTGTTGACCGAGTATTCGATGACATCGGTTCCCCGCTTGGCCCCGGTCAAGAGCTCCAGGTCAGCCAGGTCGGCGTAAATGATCCGATCTTCAGAACCGCCAGTATCGACAATGCCTCCAACACGAAAGTCACGACCCTGGCCTCCGGCCTTGCCCGTGGCTGTGACCTTTCCAGCGGGATAACCAATAGTTATCTGCTTGCCGGTGGTCAGCCCCAGCGAATCTGCCAGATCCCGCCCCACCATGACTGAACCGGGCTGCGGCCAGGAACCCTCCACGCTCCAGTGGCGGTTGAGCTGACGCACCTGGTCAGGGTGGATGCCAGCCATCACGCGGGCCCCAGCATTGACCTGCACTGTCTCATATCGATAGGTGGCGTACCTTGCCGGAGCCTTGACGGTCACCATATGGGTGGTGTGGTCCACCATGCCCTGTTCAATGCCGGATCCGGACCGATTGCCCCCCTGAATGGGCGAGACGATCAAATTGGCCCCGTAGGAACGCATCTCCTGGTTGATCTGTCTAGGGGCCTCGATGCAGACCGCCGCCAGGCAGAAGAGTGTGGCCGCCCCCACCAGGGAGGCCACCACCGCCATCAGTGCCCTGCCTCGACGACGGAAGACGGCCCCGAAGAGCATGGTCAGGAACATGCGGGTATTGGTCATATGGCTCTTATGGCGATCAGCGGCCATGAAGCACCTCCGCCGGCCGAAGCCGCAGAATGGATCTGATGGACGAGATGGATGCCAGCAGCACGGTCAGGGCCAGCAGCACGAAAACCAGCACGAAAACCATGGGCCGCATGGTGATGCCTGAGCCGAAGACCACCCTGCCCACGATCTGAGCCACTCCGGAGCCCATCAGAGCGCCGACCAGAGCCCCGGCCAGGGCAATCAGGGCCGTCTCGGCCAGCACCAGTCTGGACACGGCCCCGTCAGTGGCGCCCAGAGCCTTGAGCAGGGCGAACTCCGAGGACCGCTCGGATATGGAGGATGCCATCAGGTTGGCAACGGCGATGGCTGCCGCCAATAGGCTGAGCACGGTCATCAGGATCATGACCGCCTGGGTCTTCTGCAGAACGTCGCCCTGCAGTGCCGCCACCTGCCTGACCTGCTTGGCCATGGACCCGGGGATGGCCTCCTCGATCTGGTAGGCGATGGATGAGGGGTAGGCCGTGCAGTACCAGGTCTCCCATTCGTCCTGGGAAAGGGCAGCAGGGTTTCGTGCGGCCTTTCGGGCCAGGTCGTTCTCTGGCGTGGTCAGAGCCTTGACCTCCACCTGGTCGATCTGATCGGTCAGGCCGGACATCTCCTGCAACGGCCGAGTGGGCAGGTAGAGGGAGGCGGCATCAGCATCACCGGAGTCGAAGATGCCCACAACGGTGACAGTCTGCTGTTTACCATCCAGACCCACCTTGACCTGGTCGCCAACCTGACGGCCGCCCAGTCGTGCAGCCAGCTCTTTGCCCATCATGGCCTCGGTCCTGCCGCCGGACCCAGCCTCGTCCTTGGGCCAGCGTCCTTGAACCTTCCACCAGGGTCGAAGACCTTTCAGACCCGCAGTGCTGCTCTCACCGCTGTCCACCTTGACGGTCCGGCCGAACCAGGTGCCCACCAGAGGGGCGCTGACCTGGTCCACAGTGCCACGAAGGTCCAGGCGGGGGGCGAAGTCGGTGATGTTGTAGGCCCAGAAGATGGTCTTGATCTTGGGCACCTGGGACTCCTTGAGGAAGGCGGTCGGCGTTGACTCGTCACCTGAGGGGCCGCCCTCCTGGTCGCCGTAGAGGTCGGAGACCACGGCATCCGCCTTGGCCTGGACCGTGATGTTGGATCCATAGGTTGACAGTTCCGCGTTGAGCTTGTCACCTACGTCGAAGACCACCCCCAGCATGGCCGTAGCCACGCAGGCCGATAGGCAAACCGTGACGGCGATGAGCATTCTTCGCCCGAACTGGCGGCTGAATGACCGCAGCATCATTCGCATGAAGAACATACCAACCGCTCCTTCCCTTTTTCAGCTCTTGAAGTGTGAGGACAGGGCATCCAGGTCGGCGGTGCTGATCAGTATGGCGCCCCGGCCGGTTTTGTATGGCAGGGGTACGGGATTGCAGCCGCCCTTGAACCCGATGGTGGCCAGGTTGATGGCCACGTCGCACTTCTTGCAGATGATCTTGCCGTCTTTTTCGTAATAGCCCGCATCCCCGCAGTTCTCGCAGGCATCCAGCCCGACCCCATAGGCTGCACCATTCTTGCGGATGATGATGAAGCGCATCTCAGTGCCGTCCTTGGCCCGGTAGCTGAATCGATGCAGGTGGCCATCCTCCACCTGGGAGAAACGAATGGTAGCCGTATCAGCGGTCAGGGAATACCGCTCAGGAGGCGAGAGCACGGGCACCTGGTGGGCCTTGGCGGTGCCCACCGTCAGTGCCAGGGTGACGCCGATCATGGCCACCAGGCTCCAGACCGCCGATGCCAGGGCCCTTCGGCGGAAGGCCCGGTGGCTACGGTCGTCGGCTGTGGAAGCTCCAGTCACCGGCATGCGCCAGCCCGCAACCAGGCAGGCCAGAACCGGAATGATGAAGACCAGCACCTGGGCAAGAACCAGGATCAGGTCGGCGTTGTATCCCAGGGCCATGACCCGGAAGGCCCATCCATGCAGAAGAATCAGGCCGGTGGTCTGCATCAGGGCTACCAGGGCTACGGCGTGCCGGACCAGCAGCAGGATCACCATGAGCAGAGCGGCCAGGCGGAAGGCTATCCGAGGGCAGGAGGTATGCATGGTCCTCAGAATGGCGGCCACCGTCACAGCGGCAGCCAGACCGAGCAGGAAGCCCAGGGCCCGCAGGAGCATGGCCGAGGTCAGCACAGGCTCCCCCGGCTCCACAAAGGCCGTAAGCTGCAGGATGACATCGGGCAGGGCACGGAAAGTGGTCAGCGCTATGGCCAGGGCCGCCAAACCGTTAGCCAGATCCATGGCCCAGGGGCGGCGATGCCAGTCTGAGACCAGCCGGTCGGCGACCAGCACCACCACGATGGCCGCCAGATCGGTCAGAACGCAGGCTACCAGGGTCGGGTAGTTGACCATGGTCCGGCGGTTAATAATCACGGTGGCGCGCAGGAGGGCAAAGACCAACGCCCCCAGCACGCCGACCCCCAGGCCAATCAGTCGCCAGGAGGAGGAGCGGGGCCGATCGCGGCCCTCGCCAACCCCCAGAAGGACGCTGAAAACCATGACCAGGAGGGCCGGGGCCAGCGTCCCTGGCAAGACCGTGACAAATTGCTCAAGCATGGCGCATAGCAGCTTACCACTGGTGGGGCGTGTAGTCCCAGTCCCAGCTGACCACAATAGGCTCGGTCCAGAAGTGTCCCTTCACGCCGGTCTCCGGGTCGACGTGCAGCATCCATCCCTTCTTCTCCGGAGAGTCGATGGAATAGGTCAGCTTGTAGGATCCGGCCTTCTCCATCTTGATGTTGGCTCCGTAATGCGGGCCGTCCGAGGCGTTCATCTGCATGAAGGTGCCGGACTGCTTGTCGTTGGGGTCATCCTTGTTCTGGATGGTGTAGTTGACGGTCAGATCCGGAACGAACTCACCTTTGGCATAGCCCAGGTTGTTGTTGGGCAGGGCATGGATATCAGCCTCCAGGTGCAGGCTGGCATCGGCTGCCTTCAGACCCATGGATGCGGGCTCCATGTCGATGGGCTGGAAGAAGACCGTGCCAATGTTCAGGGGACCCTTCTGCTGATCGTCGGGCGGAATGGGGATCTCCTCGAACCCGGCCCCCTTGCCCGCCGAGGACTGGGAGGCACCGGAGGCCTCAGGCGCTTGGGCCTCACGGGTGCCTGACCCGCTGGAGCCGCACCCGGCCAGGGCCAAGGTGCCTGAGAGCACCAGCGCGACCAGGGCGGTCAGTTGTCTCTTCTTCATGATTGTCCTTCGCTCTTTGGTGTTTGCATGGATGCCGTGACCTCAGAGGGCACAGCCCCTTCGGCGGCCTGCTCGGCTTCCGTCTGATGGACGGTTGCCGACGGCGACCCGCCGGAGTCCTGATTCGACTGCGCCTGCTCCTGCTTGTGCAGGCGGTGGGTCGACACAATTGCCAGCACGACCACGACCAGGGCCGCCAGAATCTGGGCGCCGATGGTCTGCGTGTAGGGATACAGCCCTATCCAGTCGCTGGTGGGCACACCAGGCAGATAGGTGGCCGGCACCAGGTCGCCCTCGATCAAAGCATGGACGCCACCCCCGGCAAAGATGACCACCATGACAGCCATGAGCAGGCTGGTGATGATGAAGAAGGGCCGGATAGGAATTTTGACCGAGGTGAAGCGGATGAGCACGAAGACAATGACCAGGACCACGGCGGCAGCCGCAAAACCAGTCCAAATCTCCCGTCTGCCACCGGGAGCCATGGCGAAAATGGCCTGGTAGAACATGACCGTCTCGGCACCCTCCCGGAAGACCGCCAGGAAGGAGAGCAGGGCCAGGGAGATAACGCTGCCATTCGAGATGGCCGCCACTGTCCGGCTTTGAATGTAGTGGTTCCAGGATTCCACAGAGGACTTGGACAGCATCCAGTTGCTGGTGTAGAGCAACATGAGCATGGCCACCAGAGCCACCACGCCCTCCAGAATCTCCTGTTCGGGGCCGTTCCCATTGAAGAGCAGGGTGAAGAGCAGGGCCACCAGCCCGCTGGCTACGAGGCCCGCTGCAATGCCCCAGTAGATGTGCCGAACCTTGTCTTTATGGCCGGACTTGACCAGGTAGGCAATGATGGCGGCCACCACCAGGATGGCCTCCAACCCCTCCCGCAACAGGACCACAAAAGCCTGTCCGAAGGCGGAGGTCAGGAAGGACGTCCACCCGTTGACCTGGTCTGCGGCGCCTCCGTCCAGAATGGCTGCGTCCTCGACCAGCATGCTCTTCAGGTCGTTCACCAGGGTCTTGGCCGGCTTGCCCGCCACCATGGCCATCCGGGTCTCCTTGAACTGGTACTCGACCTGGGAGACCCTGTTGCCGCTGATGGCATTCATGACGTTCTTCTCGAAGCCCAGCTTTTCGTAATACTGGTAATAAGCCTTGTTGACCAGGTCGGACCCCGCCTGGCCCTGTCCCTTGGATGCCTCGGCGAGCGCCTGATCCAGGATGGGCGTCATCTCGTGGGCCACCTGAGTCCAGGTCCGATCGCCCTTGCCGTTATTCCGATGCTTCTTGGCTGCGTCCAGCCTTCGACGGTCCGCCTTGATCTGCTCCTGCTGAGCCCTGGCATAGGCACGGGGATTGGCCAGCCCTTGGGTGGCATCCAGCTGGGTGGCCGCAGCAGCCAGATCGGCCTTGAGCTTTTCACTGCCCTGGGTCAGGGCCTGCCCGTTATCCGGAGCGTAGGCCTGGTTCTGCAGGGCCTGGAACTGCCCGTCCAGACCGTTGCGCTTATCCTGCCCTAAGGTCGACTCCACGACCGAAACGAACCCAGAGCCCACATAACCCACGTTGTAGGCTCCCATGAATTGCGAGGCGGCCCCGGCGCGATCTCCATGGCCATAGTCCTCACACCCTCGGTCCAGCTGATGGGATACGGAGTCAGCCACCTGGGTCCAGCTGTCATAATCCGTGGCCGCGCTCGCCGCCATGGCCGACTGCGGGGTTTGCAGAACCAGGAGTATCAGGGCCAACAGCAGGTATGAGAGCAGGGAACCAGCGGTCCTGGCCACTCGCGTCCTGCCGACCTGTGCAACCATGGGCGATGATCTCCTTCGTCAATCCCTCGTTATCGAACCCACGAGAAACGAAGGCCGATTTGACAGCTACCGAAAATCAATCTAGCCCAAGCACAAACGGAAAAACAGACTTGTTTATAGCCCTTTAAGGCCATATAATGCGCCCGCGCTCGCAGAAGGTCAGTCGACCGACAACGGCTCACCCTTATGCTTCCACAGGCAGATGCCGCCGAATACCAGCAGCCAGACCAATCCCAGTATGGCTGGATACCGGGTGTCGGGAGCCAGGAAGAGCGAGAGGTAGATCAGGACGAAGAAGGCGATGGCAATGGCTCCAGTCACCCGGTAGGCCGGCATGATGAACCCATCAGGCATGAAGTCCGGGCTGGTCCGGTAGCGGCGGTGAGCAAGCAGGGTCAGAATGTAGATGAAGATGATGACCGCGCTGGAGCAGGAGGTGAACAGGACGAAGGTGTTCTCGAAGCCGGGCAGCATATGCAACACCGGAGATAAGAGGATCAGCACTCCGGACAGGATGATGGCCCGGGCAGGCACCTTGCCGCGGCGTGAAATCGTATGAAGGCTGCGCATCACAGGAGAGCGGCCGGCGGCGGCCAACTGGAAGAGGTTGCGGCCGGCGGAATAGAGCAGGGAATTCAGCGAGGAGCTGGCTGCCGTGATGACCACGAAGAAGACCAATGCGGCCGCCCAGTCCACCCCCGCGTAACGAAAGACCATGACGAATGGCGAGGTGAAGCTGCCGTCGGCGTTGGGGCGGAAGGAGCGCCAGGGCACGATCAGCATGATGGCGACCAGGGCACCCACGTAGAAAATCAGTACGCGCAGGATGATCTGATTGATGGCCTTGGGCAGGACCTTGCGGGGATTCTGCGTCTCGGATACGGTCACCCCTACGAATTCGATCATCTCGTAGGCGAAGAAGACCATCTGGAAGCTCATGAAGAAGGCCATCCACCCGTTGGGCGCCAGGCTCAGACCGCTGGTGATGTTGTCCAGGCCGGCATGCCCAGCCGGGCTGATCCGGTCCTGTCCCGGCATGTGGACGGCCGGATAGTGGAAGCCTGTGATGACCATGACCACAGCCGTGACGATCATGGCCAGAATCAGGGTGATCTTGATCATGGAGAACCAGAACTCGGTCTCCCCGAAAACCCTCACGGCAATCAGATTGATGCACACCATGGCCGTCAGGAAGCAGAACTCAATCAGACCCCGCCAGGCGCTCAGATCAATGCCGAAGGTGCCGAAGAAGGTGACGAAGTAGGTGCCCACGGCAGTCAGCTCGGACATGCCGATCAGGATGAGCACGATCCAGTAGGACCAGCCGGCGAAGGACCCCCACCCCTGGCCCAGGTAGCGGCTGATGAAGGCGATGAAGGTGTGCTGGACGGGGCTGCGATACATGAGCTCGCCAATGGCCCGCATGAGCAGGTACATGATCAGCCCCACGCCGATGTAGACCAGAATGATGGAGGGACCGGTCAGGGCTATGGACTTGCCCGACCCCAGGAAGAGCCCGGTGCCGATGGTGCCGCCGATGGCGATGAACTGCACATGACGGTTGCTCAGACCGCGTTCCATACCGTCGCCTGCCGAGGCGCTGTCACCTTGATTCTGTTGCGCCAAAGGGCCATTGCCCGTACGGTTCATGCGACTGCACCTCCTTGTCTTCACAACCCATTAATCATCGCCGTCCAAGAAGGGACATCCTGTCGAGGCCGGTAGGACAGCAATACCACAGAGGTGTCGATAACCGGGAGCAGGCGGCAGGCACCGACGCCCATGGTAGGACCCAGCGGTCACGATTTGGTGAATTGAACGTCTCATATGGCGGACGCCTATATTCCACAATGCAAAGGCCTGGTCATCCTGCGCGGGTCGGCTTCGATAGGGTTGGGCCTGTCAGCCGGCGGTATCCAGTTGACAACCATCACCATCTAAGGAATGACATCCCCATGGATCAACCCAAGGAGTCGCAGGGCAAGGACCTGCGCAAAACCCTGAAGAACAGGCATATCCAGCTCATCTCGCTGGGCGGCGCCATCGGAACGGGACTCTTCTACGGGTCCGGGGAATCCATCTCATTGGCAGGGCCGGCCATCATCATCGCCTATCTGATAGGCGGTCTAGCCATCTTCATGATCGTCAGGGCCATGAGCGAAATGAGCGTGGAAGACCCCAAGTCCGGCGCTTTCAGCTACTACGCCACCCGCTACTGGTCCAAACGGGCAGGGTTCGTTTCAGGGTGGAACTACTGGATGAACTACGTGCTTGTATCCATGGTCGAACTCTCCGTAGTGGGCACCTTCGTCAACTTCTGGTTCCCGGCAATACCCGCCTGGGTATCTGCGGCCTTCTTCCTGGTGGTCATCACGGCAGCCAATCTGATGGGCGTCAGCAAATTTGGCGAGTTTGAGTTCTGGTTCGCCATCATCAAGATCGCAGCCATCGTGGCCATGATCATCGGCGGACTGGCCGTCGTGGTCATGGCCCTGCCCACGGCCAACGGACTGCGGGCCTCCTTTGCCAACTGGTTCACCGTGGGCGGCGGATTCCTGCCCAATGGACTGATGCGTCATGGCGCCAACGGCCAGTGGACCGGTCTGCTTATGTCGCTGGCTGTGGTCATGTTCAGCTTCGGCGGCACGGAACTCATCGGCATCACCGCCGGAGAAGCCTCGGATCCCCGTCGGACCATCCCCAAGGCCACCAACGCCATCATTTGGAGGATCCTGGTCTTCTACATCCTGACGCTTGGAGTGATCATGGCCGTGGTTCCCTGGAACGCCATCGGCAAGCCCAATGCCCAGGGCATGGTCGTCAGCCCCTTCGTCCAGATTTTCGACTCGGTGGGAGTCCACGCGGCCGCAGGCATCCTCAACTTCGTCTGCCTGACCGCAGTCATGAGCGTCTACAACTCGGCCCTCTACTCCAACTCCCGCATGCTCTTCTCCCTGGCCCGGCAGGGCAATGCCCCCAAGTACCTGGGACGGCTGTCCAAGGGCGGCGTGCCCTACGCAGGAGTGCTGACCTCGGCCTGCATCATCGCCCTGGCGGTGGTCGTGGTCTTCCTCTGGCCCCAGTTCGCCTTCAACTACCTGATGAGCATCGCCACGATCTCGGCCATCATCAATTGGTCCATGATCATGGTGACCGAGATGCTCTTCCGGCGTGCTGTTGCCCGCGGTGAAGGCCCCGGCGACCTGGCGGGCAAGACCGGCGAAAGCGCTCTGAACGCCCTACACTTCAAGCTGCCCTTTGCCCGGGTGACCCCCTGGGCGGTCCTGGCCTTCCTGGCCATGATCGTGGTACTCATGTGCTTCTCATCCAGCTACCGGGTGGCCGTCATCGCCGGGCCTATCTGGCTTATCGTCCTGCTGGTGTCCTACCAACTGACCCAGCGGCGAGCGCGCCAATGATATAAGCGGGAGAACTCAGCGGTCTTTCTCTTTCTTGTGGTCCGCGACCAGCGCCTCCAGCAGCCGCTGGTCGCGGTCGGCGATCATGGCTTGGCTCTCGGCCCCCTGCCATGAATAAAACCCCTGGCCGCTCTTGGCGCCCAGCTGACCGGCCTGGACCTTGGACTTCAGAACCGGGTCCTCGCCCGGACGGTTGTCCAAATCGTCGTAGAGGTACTTGGAGATATTGTCGAATACATCCAGTCCGCCTAGATCAGCGCTGGCGATGGGCCCAAGGATGCTCCACCGTCGGCCCAGGCTGTAGGTGACGATCTCATCCACGGCCTGCGGGGTGGCAATGCCCCGTTCCACGATATTCAGGCACTCTCGAATAACAGCCGCCTGGATGCGGTTGCCTACGAACCCGAGCGATTCCGTGGACAGCGCCACGGCATGCTTGCCGATATGGTTCATAAGCTCGACCGTGGTATCCACCACGCCCTGGTCAGTGTTCGCAGCAGGCACCACCTCGACCAGGGGCATGAGCTGGGCGGGATTCCAGAAGTGAGCCACCAGGAACCGCTGGGGATGCCGCAGCACCGAGGCAATTCCAGTGGGTCCCAGTCCTGAGGTGTTGGTGGCCAGAATGGTCTGCTCGCCAACTATGGCCTCCACCTGCTGCCAAACCTGGTGCTTGACGTCCATGTCTTCCAAGACGGATTCGATAACAAAGTCAGCGTCAGCCAGAATGCCGTAATCAGTGTCCTCTTGGATGCGATCCAGCACGCCCTCCCTCTGATTCTGGGAAATCAGACCAGCACCGATGAAGGTATCCAGATCATGCTCGATCAGTCCCCTCCCCCGGTCCAGGGCCTGGCGGCTGGAGTCCACCAACCGGACCGGATACCCCCGCATGGCGAACTGGAGCGCCGTTGCATGCCCCATGGTGCCCACCCCGATATTACCGATTACCTTGATATCATCGACCTTCATCAGTCACTGCCTTCTTTCCTAACGAATTCACGCCCATCCTACGCGGTCAATAGGCGCAGCCAGGATTGCCAGCACGGCCATGGACATTGCAGAAAAGCAGAAGCCATTTGGGCCTTGTCTGAGAATCACTCTATGCTGTCTCGTGATTACAAAACCACTGATGAGGTCGCCGAACCTATCAGTAACCGGGATCAGACAGTGCGGTGTCGCATACTCCCGGTGAAAGGAGGTCCGGCCGAAACGGTTCGGATCCGCCCATCCGACTCGTTGGGCCCGGGTCGAACAGGTCCGGGACTGTCGCAACCAGATGTTGCGGAGCGCTATGTGCAGTGTCACAGACAGGCAACCTGCCTGGATTCCGCCTGAGCGGAACTGGCCGGAACCGTCGTCATAGGGCTCTCAGATCAGTTCGAGGAGAAGAGCAGTCATGGCGACCAGGCAGGGCGAGAAAGACGACCCCTCCGCATCCGACGACCGGGTCCAACGCAACCTCAAGACCCGACACGTCACCATGATCGCTCTGGGCGGCTGCATTGGCACCGGCCTGTTCATGACCTCCGGGTCCACTATCGCCAAGGCCGGGCCGGGAGGCGCACTGGTGGCCTACGCGGCCATGGGTCTCATGGTCTACTTCCTGATGACCAGCCTGGGTGAGCTGGCCACCCACCTGCCTATCTCCGGCTCCTTTGCCGCTTACAACGCCCGCTATGTGGATCCGGCCCTAGGCTTTGCCATGGGATGGAACTACTGGCTGAACTGGGCCATCACCGTGGCTGTGGACATCTCCACCGCAGCCCTGCTGATCCAATACTGGCTGCCACACACCCCTGGCTGGGTCTGGAGCCTCCTGGTCCTGGTGGTCATCTTCCTGATCAACGCCCTGACCGTGTCCACCTTTGGCGAGACCGAGTTCTGGCTCGCACTGATCAAGGTGGTGACAGTGATCGTCTTCCTGGTCATCGGTCTGGCCATGATCTGCGGAATCATGTTCCGTCCGGCCATAGGCTTGGGCAATTTCACCTACAAGGACGCCCCCTTCGTGGGCGGATTTCCCGCCATTCTCAACGTCTTTCTGATTGCAGGCTTCTCCTTCCAGGGCACCGAGCTGATTGGCGTCACTGCCGGCGAGTCCGAAAACCCCGGCAAGGCGGTCCCCAAGGCCATCAACGATGTCTTCTGGAGGATCCTGCTCTTTTATATTCTGTCCATCTTCGTCATCGCCGCGCTGATCCCCTACACCAGCCCCAATCTGCTCAGCTCCGCCGAAGGGGACATCGCCATGTCACCCTTCACCATGGTCTTCCAGCGGGCGGGCCTGGCCTCGGCAGCCAGCGTCATGAACGCCATCATCCTGACCTCGGTCCTCTCATCTGCCAACTCAGGTGTCTACGCCTCCACCCGAATGCTCTACGCTCTTGCCAAGGACCATTACGCCCCGGCCTTCTTCGGGCACACCACCCGACACGGCATCCCCATGGCCTCGCTGGTCGCCACTCTCGTGGTCTCCCTGGCTACCTTCGCTGCCAGCATCTTCGGTCAGCGGATCTACATGTGGCTGGTGGCCGCCTCGGGGCTGACCGGATTCATCGTCTGGATCGGCATCGCCCTGAGCCACTACCGCTTCCGCCGCGCCTGGGTGGTCCAGGGCCACCGGGTTGAGGAGCTGCGCTACCATGCCAAGCTCTTCCCCCTGGGGCCAATCCTGGCTCTGATCCTTTGCGTCGTCGTCATCGGCGGGCAAAACATCGAGGCCTTCGTCAACTGGAACTGGCAGGAGATCGGCGTCACCTACATCAGCGTGCCTCTGGTGCTTGCCCTTTACCTGGGCTACAAGATCCGACACCATACCCGAATCGTGCCCTTGGAGACCATGGATTTGAGCGGGGATCCTGAATCGCTATGAAAGATTTGTCAACTAGCATGACACATTATGACCATGGGAGCTGGAAAGCCACACCAATGGCATAGACTCCCTAAGCGTTCGAGGACCGGCCCAAGGACCCGGCTATATGAATCTATTCCGACATCCAGCCGGCAATATCAAGAATCACAATTTCAGTACGACCCCGGACTCCCCGGTGCGTCGCCCAGCCAAAAGGAGGAGGATCATGACGCAGAACACCAGCAATGCAGCGTCGAACACCAATCAATCCGACCGGGCCGGGCAAGAGCACCATGGCTATGGCAACGTCAAGCGCAACCTCAAGACCCGCCACATCTCCATGATCGCCCTGGGCGGCTGCATCGGCACCGGCCTGTTCATGACCTCCGGCTCCACCATCTCCACAGCCGGCCCCGGCGGAGGACTTCTGGCCTACATCGCCATGGGCGTCATGGTCTACTTCCTGATGACCAGTCTGGGCGAGCTGGCCACCCACCTTCCGGTGTCGGGATCCTTCGCCGCCTACAGCGCCCGCTACGTGGATCCGGCTCTGGGCTTTGCCATGGGCTGGGACTACTGGTTGAACTGGACCATCTCGGGTGCCGTGGACATCTCCACCGCCGCCCTGCTGATCCAGTACTGGCTGCCCCACACCCCAGGATGGATCTGGAGCCTGCTGGTCCTGGTCATCGTCTTCCTGATCAACGCCCTGACGGTCTCCGCATTCGGCGAGACGGAATTCTGGCTTTCTCTGATCAAGGTGGCCACCATCATCGTCTTCCTGGTCATCGGCATGGCCATGATCTGTGGAATCATGTTCCAGCCGGCGGTCGGCCTGAAGAACTTCACCTACAAGGACGCCCCATTCGTGGGAGGATTCCCGGCCATCATGAGCGTCTTCCTGATCGCCGGCTACTCATTCCAGGGCACTGAGGTCGTGGGCGTAACCGCCGGCGAGTCCGAAAACCCCGGCAAGGCGGTTCCCAAGGCCATCAATGACGTCTTCTGGCGAATCCTGCTTTTCTATGTGTTGTCCATCTTCGTCATCGCCGCCCTGATCCCCTACACCAGCCCCAACCTTTTGGGAGCCTCTGACGGGAACATCGCCATGTCACCATTCACCCTGGTCTTCCAGCGGGCGGGCCTGGCCTCGGCGGCCAGCGTCATGAATGCAGTGGTGCTGACATCCATCCTCTCGGCCGTCAACACCGGGGCCTACGCCTCCAGCCGCATGCTCTACGGACTGGCCAAGGACCACTATGCTCCGGCCATCTTCGCCAGGACCACCAAGAGGGGCATCCCCCTGGCAGCCCTGGTAGCCACGGTCTGCATGTCCCTGGCCACCTTTGCCTCCAGCATTTTCGGCCAGTCCTTCTATATGTGGCTGGTGACCGCCACTGGGTTGACCGGGTTCATCGCCTGGATCGGCATCGCCCTGAGCCACTTCCGCTTCCGGAGGGCCTTCAAGTTCCAGGGGCACGACCTGAGTGAGCTCAAGTACCACTCCAAGCTCTATCCGTTCGGCCCGGTCCTGGCCATGGTGCTCTGCGTCATCGTCATTGCCGGACAGGACATCCCCTCCCTGCTCAGCCTGTACTGGTCGCACATGGCCATGACCTACTTCAGCGTGGTGCTGGTCCTGGTCCTCTACCTGGGCTTCAAGTTCGTCAACCACACCAAGATCGTGCGCCTCAAGGACATGGACGTGTCCGGTGCCGAATCCGCCCGCTGATGCAGCAGACGCGGAGAACAGCCCGTAAGTGGTTTAACGTCCGTATATAACCAATGGTGCCCCGCAGATGGTCGTTCCATCCGTGGGGCACCGCCGTATATCCTCCGGTTTTGAAAATTTCACACATCCATATGACCAATCCGGTCAACGAAAAATCTGATCGTGCAACTGAAATATGAATGTCAGGAATAACTAAATGGCCGTTCCCTCATCGGCATTGCATCCGGATGAGGGAACGGCCATTTGCTGAATGGTCAGTCGGACCAAGCAGGGTCCTCCCGACAGGACCTAGAGGTCACTGCACCTGGGAACGGGCGATCTTGCCGGTGAAGGACTGGGCCTCGTCGGCATCCTTGACGTCCTTGTTCCAGGAGAACATGGCGCGCAGCTTGGGGCCGACCTCCTCGATCTTCTCGTGGGAGTACTTCTCCTGGAGCTCCTTGAACTTGGGGGCGCCGGCATCCTGGTCGTCGATGAACTCCTTGGCGAAGGAGCCGTCCTGAATGCGCTTCAGCTGGTGACGCATCCTGTCCTTGGTGGACTCGTCCACCACGGTGGAGGTGAAATCGCCGTACTGGGCGGTGTCGGAGCAGGACCAACGGGCCTTGTTCAGGCCGCCCTCGTTCATCAGATCGACCAGCATCTTGAGCTCGTGGCAGACCTCGAAGTAGGCGATCTCCGGCTGGTAGCCAGCCTCGGTCAGCACCTCGAAGCCGGCCTCGACCAGGTGGTTGACGCCGCCCATGAGCACATCCTGCTCGCCGAAGAGGTCGGTCTCGGTCTCTTCCTTGAAGGTGGTCTTGATGGCACCGGCGCGCAGGGCGCCCAGAGCCTTGGCATAGGCCAGGGTGATGTCCCAGGCGTCGCCGCGCGGATCCTGCTCCACGGCCACGACCACGGGCACGCCACGGCCAGCGACATACTCACGGCGGACTATATGGCCCGGGCCCTTGGGGGCCACCATGAAGACCGGGTGGTCGGCACTGGGCTTGATGTAACCGTAATGGATATTGAACCCGTGGGCGAAGGCGACTGCAGCACCCTCCTTGATGTTGGGCTCGATGTCGTCCCGCCAGATGTTGCGCTGGTACTGGTCGGGGGCCAGAATCATGACGATGTCGGCCTCCTTGGTGGCCTCAGGCACGGTCTTGACCTCCAGGCCCTGCTCCTTGGCGAAGGGCACCGACTTGGAGTTGGCGCGCAGGCCGACCACCACATCCACACCGGAATCACGCAGGTTCAGTGCATGAGCATGTCCCTGGGAACCGTAGCCGATGATGGCCACCTTCTTGCCATCCAGAACCGAAAGGTCCCCATCCTTCTCATACCAGATCTGTGCTGCCATTATCTACACTCCTTTATGTGCGGTCCAACCGGACCGGCTCTTCCAGGCCGGGGAACGCAAAATACTGTGAATTCCTGTCGTTGTTCCAGGCGGACGATGCTCTTTCGACCGGGGCGACGGATTTTGTCCTTGACCCCGATCCGTACCCAATGGATACGGTATGCCTCCAACCATACTCGTGATATGGCCAGATGGACTGTCCGCAATTCGTTGTTCGGACACCGGCGCGATTCCAATAACCGGCCGGCGGGATGCATCCAGGGCTTACTTGGTGAAGTCCACATCCTTGGTTTCGTGGCAGGTCAGCACTGCCACCAGGCAGCAGACCGCCATGACGGCCAGGTAGAGCCCGACCGAACGCACTCCCCAGTGGGAGGAGAGCCAGGTGGCGATGGTAGGCACGAAGGCCGCACCCACGATGGCCGCCAAGTTGTAGCCGATGCCGGAACCCGAGTAGCGCACGTTGGCGTCAAAGAGTTCCGGCAGGAAAGCGCCGATAGGCCCGAAGGCGATGCCCATCAGGGCGAACCCGACGCAGAGGAAGACCATGACCTGGAAGGTGTTGTGATGGGCCATGAGCAGGTAGGGGAAGACCAGACTGAAGACCACCAGCATGACTGAGCTGCCGATCAGCACCCGGCGACGGCCGATGCGGTCCGCATAGACGCAGGCCAGCACGATGAAGAGGGCGAAGACCAGGATGGAGACCATGAGCATGAGCAGGTACTCCTGGTTGGTGAAGCCCAGTCCGCCGCCGCCCTGGGACTTGGGCTTGGTGCCGTAGGCCAGGGACCAGGTAGCCAGGGTGTAGAAGAGGGTGTAGGTGACCGCGACCAGGAAGGTGGCCTGGAGCACCTGGCGCCAGCTCTTGCGGAAGACCTCCAGCAGCGGGGTCTTGACGACCTTCTGCTGATCCAGGGCCATCTGGAAGATAGGCGTCTCTTGCATGGAGACGCGCACAGCCAGTCCTACGACCACCAGGATGGCGGAAAGCAGGAAGGGCACACGCCAGCCCCAGCTCAGCATCTGCTCGGGAGTGCAGAACATCTCCAGCAGGAAGTAGGTTCCGTTGGCCAGGAAGAAACCGATGGGAGCGCCCAGCTCAGGGAAGGAGCCGTAGAGGGCCCTCTTGCCTTCCGGGGCGTTCTCGGTAGCCACCAGAGCTGCGCCGGACCACTCGCCGCCCAGACCGATACCTTGCACGAACCGGCAGAGGCAGAGGACCACCACGGCCCAGAGCCCCCAGGTGGCATAAGTGGGCAGAACGCCGATTAGCACCGTGGAGCAGCCCATGGTCAGCAGGGAGACCACCAGCGTGGTCTTGCGTCCCTGGCGGTCACCGAAGTGTCCGAAGATCAAGGACCCCAAGGGCCGCGCGATGAAAGCGATGGCGAAGGTCAGCAGGGATGCCAGCAGGGCCACGGTCGGATCGGTCTTGGGGAAGAAGAGCTTGGGGAAATAGTTGGCCGAAGCCGTCCCGTAAGCGTAGAAATCGTAGAACTCGATGGCCGTGCCGACCATGGAGGCCCCGATGACTGTGCGAACCGAGCTACGGGTCACACGGGTGCCGCCGGACACGGAGGCTGCCGAGGCCGGGGAAGCAACACTAGCGTCGTTTGCCGTCACTTCATCTCATCTCCTTATAGAAAAACCCCGCTGTTGGCAGGGTCTGATGCGATGAAGTCTGTACTCATCCAGCCCCGCCTTCCGACGGGGTCGAACAATGAAGATTGTCGAGTCAGTCCGCCGGTGAGGACGGGCTAATAATTCGTGCGGACACGGTGCCGAATCGGCGGGTGTCTGTCAAGCTGGTCATCACGGCGAACCTCCCTTCATCATCCTCGAATCGGATGCGTTCTCTGCACATCCGCATTGGTGCCGACCATAGGCCTGATCTCAGCCGGTCCAGCGAGACTGGTCCACTATGTGGACGGATGGATATTGGGGTCAGTAAAGAACCGACCAGGAAATTCGTCTGAGATTACGGCCTGACGGTCGGCATACATCAGCGCGCAGGAGAAGGAAAATCCGGCAGCCAGCACATCCGGCTGTACCAGGAAGAGGGCAGTGGCCAGACCATCAGCCAGGCCCGTGGGGTGTTCATTGTCCTTTTCCTCAGTCACTACCCAGGAGGCCAGCACACGGTCAACTGGACGGCCGTCAATGGCATCCAGGATGTGGTGAAGTACCGTTAACCCTGCCGCTGCAGCATCCTCGGACCGGTCGGCCCAATGGCGTCGGCTGGGTGCCGAGGCGCACAAGGAACCACAGGACAGCTCAATCCGGCCCACGCCTGCAGACAAATCACCGGGATCTTCCATAGCGACGGAGATCGGGTGAGAGGTCCGCATACGCATGTCGCCGCCAGCATCGATCAGATACTCCTCGACTTGAGGTTCGAGCAGGTTGGCAATGAGGTCTACTAGATAGCCCTTGCCGACTGCCCCGAAATCAAGGCTGACCGGACCGACAGTCGTAAGGACAGCACCCTGACGTCTGAGGTCATTGCCCCAGGTCGGCCGCCCATGGATCCGTCCCAGATGACCGGCGGCATCGGCCTGCAGCCGGAAAGTGGGCTGCATGCCGTAGCCCAGACGGGTCAGATCCTCGCCCACCATGGGGTCCAAGGCCCCGTCAGTCGCAGAATAAAGCCTGTCATATAAATCAAAAAGACCCCTGCAGTAGTCAGGAAAGACGAACCTACCTCCATGAGTAGCCTGGGCCATTTGCGCAGGTATGGCATCCTGCCTGAACCGTGACAGGGCACGCTCGTAATCCTCGATCAGATTGGCAACGGCCCCGTGCAGCCTTTCTCCCAGAGGCCTGTCCGTAGAGATGATGATTCCTGTCCCGACCGCCCCCGGGAAGGCGGCCAGGTAGGGCAGACCCATGGATCTTCCTCAGTCGATCAGAGAATGGATCTGCACGATCTGGTCGCGGCCCGGGCCCGAACCCACAGCAGAGATGCGGCAGCCGGACAGGTCCTCCAGGCGGTGGATGTAGTCCTTGGCCTTGGTCGGGAACTCCTCGAAGCTCTTGGCACCGGAGATGTCCTCGCGCCAGCCCGGCAGCTCCTCGTACACCGGCTGGGCGGATTGGAACTCGGCCTGGTCCACGGGCATCTGGTCCACCCTGACGTGTGAGCCGTCGGACCGGGTGATGTCGTAGCCCACGCAGACCGGGATGGTCTCCAGGCCGGAGAGGACATCCAGCTTGGTCAGCACGATGTCGGTCAGGCCGTTGATTTGCACTGCATAGCGGCTGACCAGCGCGTCGAACCAGCCGCAGCGGCGGGAGCGGCCGGTGGTCACCCCATACTCGTGGCCTTGACGACGAAGCCATTCACCCTGCTCGTTGTCCAGCTCCGTGGGGAAGGGTCCCTCCCCCACACGGGTCACATAAGCCTTGGCTACGCCGACCACACGGTCGATCTTGGTCGGTCCCACGCCAGTGCCGGTGCAGGCGCCCCCGGCCGTGCAGTTGGATGAAGTGACAAAGGGGTAGGTGCCATGGTCCACGTCCAGCATGGTGGCCTGTCCGCCCTCGAAGAGGACGTTCTTGCCCTGCTCCAGGGCCTGGTTGAGCATCAATGATGTATTGGCTACGTAGGGCTTGAGCCGCTCGGCGTATCCCGCCAGCTCTTCAACGGTGGCATCCACCTCGATGGCCCGGCGGTTGTAGAGCTTGACCAGCATCTGGTTCTTCTGGTGCAGGCTGGCCTCCACCTTGTCGCGCAGGTGGTCGACATTGAACAGGTCGTGCACACGGATGCCCACACGGTTGATCTTGTCGGCATAGGCCGGGCCGATCCCACGGCCTGTCGTGCCGATCTTATGCTTGCCCAGGAAGCGCTCGGTCACCTTGTCCAGCGTCCGATGATAGGGGGCGATTACGTGCGCGGATTCGCTGATCCTCAACCGGCTGCAATCAACGCCACGGGACTGGAGTCCATCGATCTCCTCGAAGAGCGCGGCCGGGTCCACCACGACACCGTTGCCGATGACCGGGGTAATGGCCGGGTGAATGATTCCCGAAGGCAGAAGGTGGAGGGCGTATTCCTGGTCGCCCACCACCACGGTATGGCCGGCGTTGTTGCCCCCGTTGAACCTGGCGACGTAGTCCATGTGCTCGCCGATCAAATCCGTTGCCTTGCCCTTGCCCTCGTCGCCCCACTGGGCCCCGACGATCACGATTCCAGGCATACGATGCTCCTTATCCACTGGTCGCCATTCAAGGAAAACAAAGGCAGACCATCCATAGACGAGCCTAACCCCATGTATGGAGCTGGAGGTCGTTCAGGCCTTTCAAATCAGCATGGGTAGATCCGAAATAGGAAAAGACTTGTCAGGTCCTGGAACCGACCATGGTGTCCCGGCCCCGGTAGAGCAGGAAGGCCGCACTGACGAGCAGCCCTAGGATGACCGGGATCAGGGACGCTTCGATGCCGAATGATCCACCGGTCAGCAGGGTCGGCCCCTGAACCTTCATGACCATGAAGCCATATATATGCTGGCCGGAGACCGGAATTCCCAACAGGGCCTCAGTGAGGTTCCACCCTATATGAAAGCCTATGCAGATCCAGAGATTATGCCTGGATACCATGATGGAGCCCAGCATAAGACCGGCTTCGATGGCTATGGCCAGACACGAGAAGAGGGTAGCCCCAGGGTTGAGAGCATGCATGAACCCAGATGCCGAAGACCATGAGGAGGATGGCGACCAGTAACTTCAACGACTGAGCCCATACGGCCTGCCCGCTCATCGGGGTCGTTGAGGAATCAAGCATCAGCAATACGCCGAACCCCAGAAGTCCCCAAGCAGCAGTCTTGTGCATTCCCTGTCTGGGCTGGCATGAATTGGATTGCGTATGCTGTTTCATTTCATGGCCCGCCCTGCGCTGCCCAGCTGCTGGCAAGCCTGGACTACGCGCGCCGCCATGCCGTCTTCAGCCTGGCGCCCCCAGGAACGGGGGTCGTACTCGCTCTTTTCGCCGACCTCCCCATCCACCTTGAGGACCTTGTCGTAATTGGCGAACATGTGCCCTGCCACGGCCCTGGTGAAGGCGTACTGGGCATCGGTATCAACGTTCATCTTGACCACGCCATGAGCGACGGCCGATGCGATCTCTCCCGGCTGCGAACCAGAGCCCCCATGGAATACCAACAAGAAGGGCTTGTCGGCAGGGGCGCTCGGGGAGGGGATGCCACTAACCTCCCCATCGGATATGGCTTTGGCGGTCCTGGCCTGGATCTGCCCCAACAGATCAGGACGCAGCTTGACTACACCGGGCTTGTAGGACCCGTGCACGTTGCCGAAAGTGAAAGCCACCATGTAGCGGCCGCGTTCGCCCAGACCCAAGGCATCAACCACCCTGGGGCCATCCTCGGGCGATGAATAGAGCCGCTGATCAATAGCAGCCGAATGACCATCCTCCTCGCCACCGACAGTGCCCACTTCGATCTCCAGAACGGTGTGGGCGGCCCGGGACAACTCCAGCAGCTCTGCCGCCGTGGCCAAATTTTCCTGTAAGGGCAACCCGGAGCCGTCCCACATATGCGACTGGAAGAGCGGATCCTGACCGTGAGCCACTTGCTCCTTCTCATAGGCCAGCAAGGGACGAACCCACTCGTCCAGGTATTGCGGGGCGCAGTGGTCCGTATGCAGGGCCACGGTGATGCTCGGATAGCGGGCGATCACCTCGTGGGCGAACATGGCGAAGGCGATGGAACCGGCCACCCGGTCGGCCAGGCGCTGTCCCGACAGGTAGGCAGCACCTCCCACGGATACCTGGATGATCCCGTCGGACTGGGCTTCGTCCAACCCCTGCAGGGCCGCGTTCAAGGTCTGCGTACTGGTCACATTGATGGCGGGATAGGCGTAGGACCCCCGTCTGGCCGCATCAAGCATCGCCACATACTGTTCAGGAGTCGCTAAAGTCATACCCTCATTATCGTCGGTTGCGCGGAAAAGCGGCCATCAATCCACGAATGCATGATCACCAACAGATTTGCAGGTCTCTGCCCTGATGGCGAACACCCCCCGACGCGCTTTGACAAGCCTCCAAGCCGCAGGTAGTTTAGCTCCGTACAGTTTGATGAAACGTTACATCAAACAGGTTGTTTGTTTCACGGCAGTAACGAATCAGCCTAGGGAAGGCACGACATAGGTAAGCAGAAGGTTGGGGTCGCCCATCCTTCTGGGAAGGAGACCAACGTGTCAGCAAGCAAGGGAACCGTCCGCAAGATCATCCTGGATCTGGACACTGGCATCGATGACACGCTGGCTCTGTCCTACGTCCTGGGCTCCCCTGACGCCGAACTGATCGGGATCACCGGCACCTACGGCAACGTGGTGCTCGACAGGGGCGTCGACAACGATCTGCGGCTGCTGGCCATGTACGGCAGGGAGGACATCCCGGTCTTCAAGGGGATCGATCACCCCAGCACGGCCGACTCATTCAGCGTTCCGCCGGACTCCGAGATCTTCCATGGGGCCAACGGCACCGGCAACATCGAAATCCCCGCACAGACCGACCGGCAGGCCAGCCAGCAGAGCTCAGTCGACTTCATCATCGACGCAGTCCGCCGCTATCCCAAGGGCGAGCTGGTCGTGGTACCCACCGGCGCCCTGACCACCATCGCCGCCGCCCTGGAAAAGGCCCCCGACATCGTCGACCGCATCAGCATCGTCATGATGGGCGGCACACTGACCCAGCCGGGCAACGTGGGGCCCTTCGCAGAGGCCAACATCAACCAGGACCCCGAGGCCGCCAACCGTGTCTTCGCCACCACCGCAGACATCACCATGGTCGGCCTGGACGTGACCACCCAGGCTCTGATGAGCCGCGAGGACACCGAGGCCCTGCGCGCAACAGGCACCAGCGCCGGCCGCTTCCTGGCAGACATGACCGACTACTACATCGACATCAGCGAAAAGGAGAGCGGGGTCTACCTGGGCGGCTGCAATTTGCACGATCCCCTGGCCGCCGCTGTAGCCATCGACCCCAGCCTGGTCACCACCTTTGCCACCAACCTGATGGTCGAGACCGAGGGACCACAGCGGGCCCGTACCATCGGCGACCCCAGCAGGCTCCTGGACACAGTCAAGAACACCAAGGTGGCCCTGTCTGTCGACACCGAGCGGTTCACCCGGCGCTTCATGGACAGACTCCTGACCCTGGTGCGCAAGACCGAGAGCGAACGATAGAAGGACGGCAGTCATGAGCGAATCCATCACCACAACGGCTACCGAAGCGACCATGGAGGAAAACCGCCGCAGCACCAAGCGGGCCCTGCCCGCCCTGCTGACCATCTTCCTGCTGGGCACACTGATGATCCAGGCCTTCAACCTGGTCTTCCAGAACGTGGGCGACTCCCTGGGGATGTCCGCCAACGCCTCGCTGATCAGCACCCTGCCCGGCATCGTCCTGGGTGTGGTCTGCATGCTCTACGGCACCCTCTGCGACTACATCTCCCCCCGTAAGATGACCCTGTTCGGAGTGGGTGCCCTGATCATCGGTAGCCTCCTGGGCTTCTTCGGTGCATCGAACTTCTGGGCTGTCGTCCTGGCCCGCATGATCCAGACCGCGGGCGGTCAGGTGGCCGGCTCGGTCTTCCTGGTCATGGCCATGAAGTACCTGAGCGACAAGGAGCGTGCCTTCTACCTGGGCATCTTCAACGCCGTCTACTACGCATCCTCCGCTGTGGGCATCTTCGCCGGCGGACTGATCACCTCCATCGACTGGCGCTACCTTTTCCTGGTACCCCTGGTCTCCGTCCTGCTGATTCCTCCGGTGCTTAAGTACACACCTGACACCGGCATCAAGGGTGAGCGCATCGATGTCTTCGGCATCGCGCTGTTCGCGCTTATCGCCGGATTCGTGGCCGTCTACTTCTCCTTCCCGGCCACCTGGATGTTGGGGGTGCTGGCCGTCCTGATCCTGATCTTCGCCGGCTATGTCTGGAAGGGCGCCAACCCCTTCCTGAGCCGCGGGTTCGTGACCAACGGAGCCTACATGGCTGTCCTGCTGGCCCTCTTCGTCTTCTACTTCTTCAACTTCGCCTGCGTGCCCATCTACAACGTGATCGGCGACCGCATCTACGGGATCTCCCTGAGCCAGGTCTCCCTCTGCCTGACCATCGTCTACATTGTGGCCACCCTAGTGGGCTGCCTGTCCGGAGCCATCATGAACGCCATGGGACGCCTGCCCATGCTGATCCTGTCCGCCCTGCTCATGATTGCCGGAGCTGCCGGTTCTGCCCTGATGCTCACCTCGGGCTTCTGGGTCCTGACCGCGCTGGCCTCGGTCTTCATCGCCGGCATCACCATGTCCTACACGCCCCTCTACGACTCCTTCTCGGCCACTTTGCCCGTGGACCAGAACGGACGCGGCATCGGGATCGGAGATCTGATGATGAACACCTCGGCCTCCATCGGCATGGCTGTCTACAGCGGGCTCATGGCCAATCCCCAATTCGGGTCGCATGCTCTGGCAGGTGTCAAGACCGGCATCCAGGCCCAGGTGGCCAACATGTTCTGGGTCATGGCGCTGGCCGCCCTGCTGGCTCTGATCATCGTGGCCGTCTTCCACAAGGCCATGTCAGCCAAGGCTCCCCAGGAGTAAGGCTGGTGTGACCCACACATACTTGGTCGGATAGCCGCACTGCTTGGTCCACTCTTCCCGGCCTCGGGAATGAGTCAGGCCCAGCACCGGCACCCGGCCGCTCGAACCGGGGAGGGAGCGGAGTTCGGACTGCTTTCGGCAAAGTGATAGTCCCCCTCTTCCCTCAGCCGCCGAAGGCAAGAAGATCGCCGCCCCTCCCCACGGTGAAGAACCCCCGTCATAGCCATAACTGACGGGGGTTCTTCCATATCTTCAGTTCCTGTCTTCAATCCTGCGCCTATAGTTCAGGCCGTGCGTTGAAGCACAACTTTTATACAGACGCCAGAGAAGAGGAATCTGAGAATGCAGCTGCGTGGAACTTTCGATTCCATCTTGGAGATCGGCCAAACTTGAGTCTCGGATCCAAAGAAGATAGAAGATCAACGAGCAGATGACCGGCCCAGCCAAGCATCAGGCGACCCATGTGTTGCACACGCCTGACCATCCTGTATAGGCCTTAACGAACTCAAGCAAACCATTGGTCATGTGGTTTCACGTGAAACGTCGGCGCACCAAAAGCCCCCTCAAAATGAAGAGAACCCGGCGGTGCGTGAACACCGCCGGGCGAGAGAGAAGAAAGGGAAATCAGTTGTCGGGCGAAGGTCAACCGCCCATCGGTTTTTGAGCCGACATATATAGTAAAGAACAGCTACCTTATGGTGACGATAGCGTTATCTGAAAATTCTCTGTGAATCCAACCGGATCAGAAAGCGGGTATAGGGCCGGTTAAACTGGATTCAGAATGGTTTCCCGCCAGAGGAGAGACCCTCGACCGACGAACCTAAAGGAGATACCTAGGCATGTTGCTCAGCGACCATGACATCCTGGATGCCCACCAGGCAGGACACCTGAATCTGGACCCGTGGACGCCCGACATGGTCCAGCCCTCCAGCGTGGACGTACGCCTGGACCGCTACTTCCGAGTCTTCAACAACCATCAGTACACCTATGTTGATCCGGCGGAGGACCAGGGCGCACTGACCGAGCAGTTCGAGGTACCCAAGGACGAACCCTGGATCCTGCACCCCGGCGAGTTCGTTCTGGGATCCACCTGGGAGTATGTCAAGTTGGACTCCACCTTGGCCGCCCGGTTGGAGGGCAAGAGCTCCCTGGGCCGTCTGGGCATTCTGACCCACTCCACCGCCGGATTCGTCGATCCCGGCTTTGAAGGACACATCACCCTGGAGCTGTCCAACGTGAGCACCCTTCCGGTCAAGCTCTGGCCCGGCATGAAGATTGGCCAGATGTGCTTCTTCCAGCTCTCCTCGCCCGCCCAGTACCCTTACGGCTCCAAGCACAATGGATCCCATTACCAGGGCCAGCGCGGGCCAACCCCTTCCCGCTCCTACGTTAACTTTTACAAGGCCGACGTCTCGGACTGATCAGTCCCAGGCCTGGCCCATAAGGCCTGGCATCTGCATGCTTGTGCCTGTATATTCACCGACCTTCCCAGAACGCTCAGGTCAGAAGCCTGCCTTCAACCGCCATGTTTGAAACAAGCCTTGCCCCCACTACCCGGGTCCGGATTGGCAATAAATGGCAATGCCTTAATTCGATGTACTCTGCCTGTTGACCGGCCATAATGACCGGTCGGGAACTGACACAGCAGCAGGCAGCGAGGCGAAGCGGCGTGAAACTCAATCTCAACGGCATCTGGGCCTTCCACCCCGACGACGGAGACCGGGGATATCCCGTCATGGTGCCCACCTGGTGGGACAGCTTGCCAGAGACCACCGGCTATCCGGCCTCCTGGAGCCGAGACCTCCGCCATGGCGTCTACCTCAGGGAATTCTTCCTGGACACCCTTGACCCGAATGAGGATATAATCCTGCATCTGGATGCCCTAGCCACCTTGGGCAAGGTGTCAATCAACGCAATACCGGTGGGGCCGTCATCCACCAGGGGCTATCTGATGACGCTGCTCCCCTATGACCTGGATGTCACGAGGGCGGTTCATGCCGGACGCAACCAGATAAGAATCGAAATCTGGAGCGTCAAATCCCTTCCCACCGATGCCCTGACTTCTACAGAGGGCCCTGACCGGCTGCTCTTCCCCTTTGGCACAGAGAATCTCGTCGGGCGGTTAGGGTTGGGCGGCGACGTCTGGCTCAGCAGCAAGCCCAAGATCCGCATCGAAGATCTACAGATCATCCCCGATCTGGGCGGCGATGCCGACCCTTCCAACGACCTGCTGGAGCTCAATGCAACGCTGATCAACACCAGCGAGCGCCCATGCGATCTGCGATTCAGGGCCGAAGTCCGACCCTGGAAACCTTCGATGCCCAAGGGCCGGACCGTGCTGGCCTTCAACCCGGTATCCTGCTCTCTGGATCCCCGCTCCTCCAAGATCATCCACCTGCAGATGGCCTGGCCGGACGCACACTACTGGTCCCGGACCGACCCCTTCCTGTATGTCATGCAGGCTGTTCTCGACATCGGCAGCCATGTAGTCGACCGTGCCCAGGAGCGATTTGGCTTCCGGCAATTCCAGCGCCAGGGAGACCGGTATCTGCTCAACGGCATCCCCATCCGGTTGCGCGGCGACTCCCTCTGCCTACTCAACCAAGGCAGCCGCGACCTGATCAACGAGGCCGGCGATGCCTATGGGCTGATCCTTGACGACAACCAATCCGGTCAGGACATGACCAAGGCCTGGGTGGATGCCTATCGACATGCCAACTTCAACATCCTGCGCAACCACATCCGCTCAGTCCCCTCGCAAGCCCTGGCCGACCGAGCCGACGAGACCGGCATGCTCCTTGAGGAGGAGACGGCTTTCTGGAATCCGGGCTCTCCAGCCAATGTTCAACTGAATCCGCCATTCCACATGAGCTACGGACCTGAAGCCATCGGGCACTATGTCGAGTGGACACAGCGGTGGGTGCGGGCCTACCGGAACCACCCCAGCATCGTCCTCTGGTCCACCACCAACGAGGCATGGAATCCAAAGGATGGCGACCTGCTCATCCCAGCCCTGCAAGCAGCCGTCCATAAGCAGGACGGTACCCGGCCAGTGGTCAATGACGGCTTCAATGCCCCCATTACCGATGAGGATTCCCGCCACTATTACGGTGGGTATCCCTCGGGTATGACCTCGGCTCCAGACATCTATGCCCTCTACGACATCGATTCACCGCTGCCCTTGGCCGCCGGCGAGGAATTCTCGGTCTCCACCGCGGGAATCCCCCGCTACGATGAGCAGGGGCAGATTGCCGACATCTACCATGGCCGGCTCAACGGCGATCCGGACACCATCTCCCGGGCGGACTTCGGCCGGGAGGTCGGACGGGTGACCAGGGGCATACGGACCACGCGAGTGGTCGACTGGAAGCCCTTCTGCATATCCGCCTTCATCTACGACAACATCGAGGCCTGTCTGGAACCGGACCGGCGCAGAATCCGCGGGGGGCTTAACCCTAAAAGGTTGCTGCGCCCCCAATTCGATCCCTGGCGCGGCAAGGATGAACCCTGGCAGGAGGGGCCGGCCTTTGGATATATAGCCGCCTCCTTCGCAGATGTCGCCGCCTATGACAAGGAATTCGACCGTGAACCGCGCCTGGGGCAGCCCCACAGGATCTACCCGCGCGGAATGACCAGCCGACGCACCATCATCGTCCACAATGACGAGGAGCGTCGGGGGACTGACCTTGAGCTGATCTGGCAAGTGGCCTGGCAACGTGGCCCAGGGCGCAGACGGGTAGTTGTCGAGCGAGGTCGCCAAAGGGTGCAGGTGCCATACGCCTCCTGGCGGACCGTACCTGTGACCATCACCGTGCCCGAGGATCAGGCCAGCCAGGGGGCCCGACTCCTCCTGGTCCTGTGCGTGCGCAAGCAGGGGCGACAGGTCTTCCGGGAAGAGAACTTCCTGGGATGGATCGACTGGGCCGCTCCGCCTCGGCTGGGAACCGCACGCCCCCGCATCGACCTGGGCCGGGTGGAATGGGTATCACGGGAGGTCAAGCACTGCATCCATCTACGCCAGGAGGGCGGCGCAATGAGCGAGCACTGGACCGCCCAGGTCCTGGAGGATGCCGAAGGCGCTTTCAGCCTGGAAAGCATGAACGGGAACCTGCGCCACGAGCAGGATATCTACTACACTGTCAATCCCTCCGGGCTGGAACCTGGGCATCTCTACCGGGCCCGCGTGCGCTTCCAAGGGGCGCTGCAGGAGACTGCCACAGTGACGGTCACCTTCACCGCAGGGCGGCGGCCTCCCCGACAGGCCCGGGCCAATCTTGCCGCAGGGGCCCGAGTCCAAGTCTCCTCCCAGGCTGATCTGCCGGGATGGACAAGGGCTGCCCTGGTCGACGGCCGTCTCGGAGCCGCTTACGACCGATTCGGCTGGTCCAGCAACGTCAGCAACCGGAACCACCGGGAGTGGATTCTCCTGGAGATGCGACAGGCTGCCACCCTGTCCCAGGTGGTCCTAGCACCCCGGGGCCGCAATCCGTCCGGAGATGCCAGCCAACCCAGCCAGCGATCAGGCACCGATTCCTTCGGCGTGATGGAGTACGCAACCAGCAGCAGATCGACTGACCCCAACCAGGGTCAGGGCTTTCCGCTGGACTTCTCCATCAACCTTTCATCGGACGGCCACAGCTGGACTCGGGTCTGTAGCTGCAACAACTATCCACTGCCGGGGGACGGTCGCCCGCAGGCCTTCGATTTCGCCCCAATGAGCAATATCAGGTTCATCAAAATCGAGGCAACCCGGCTGCGCGCCAACCCTTATCAGGGAGGACGGTACGCCTTGCAACTGAGCCAGATCATGGCCTTCACCCGCCATCGTCTGCCAGCCATACCCGCAGCTCCCAAGAGCATCGACGCCCGGCCTCACGGACACCGTCTGCGCCTGGCTTGGCAGCACGGACCAATCCGACACCGGGCCGACGCGCCCCGCACAGCCCAAGTCCTTCTGCTTGACCGAAAAGGCCGGGCCATGACCTTCTACCTGGATCGGCCTCAGGGACGGGCCGACCTGGACGGAATCCCCTTCGGCTCCTGGCGGATGATCCTGCAGGAGTGCAACTCCACGGGCATCGGCGAACCTGCAGACCCGCTTGAGCTGCATATAGGTCCTCAGAAAGCCGGAAGGACTGATCCGGCGCTGCCCAGGCCCAGCGACCCCCAGGTCAGCGTTGATTTGGCGGACATGACCGTACATGTGACTGTTGACCAGGTCCCTCAGGGGTTTTCAGGGTGCGAACTGACCTTGAAACCGACCGACGACCATGAGCCCGAGCCGACCGTCTGGCTGCCCGCCGGCGGGCAGACCCACAGTTTCCGACAGGTTCCGCCAGGCATCTATCGCGTCATGGCAGCCTTCACCACCGAGGATGGCCGGGTCTCGCCCCCCTCTCCCCAAGGCGATCCCTTGATTCTGGGACATGCGCCCGGGCGCCCGGCCAAACCCGGGCTGACCTCTTCCGGTAAAACCATGCAGGCATCCTGGTCGCCCCCGGACGATGGAGGCATCCCTCTACAGGCCTATCTGGTCACCATGCGCGAAATGAGCAGTGGGCAGAGTACAAGACTGCGATTGGCTGCGAAACAGACCACCTTGACCCTCGATGATCTGGAGCCCGGCAAGTACACGGTCAGCGTCAGCGCCATCAATGCGGCAGGAGCCGGACCTGAATCCCCCGCCTCCCTTCCCTGTCTCATCACCGAGGGCGACCATGAAGGCTGAGCCCCTGCCCAGGTCCGCCATTCTGGGCTATGGACTGGGCGATGCCGCCAACAACGTCGGTTGGCAGATGACCAACCTCTTCCTGACCACCTATTACCTCTACTTGGGCATGGACCCCATGCTGGTGGCCGACATCTTCCTGGGAGCCCACCTCTTCCAGGCCCTGGTCTACCTGGTCGCCGGAAGAATCACCGACGGACGCGCCAAAGACCGGGAGGGCGGTCTGCGGCGGCTGGTGGTCGTCTTCGGCCTGCCGATGATGATCTCCGTCACCCTGATGTACACCATTCCGGCGGGCGCCCCCATGCCGGTGCGCATCGGCTGGGCCATCGCCACCTACCTGCTTTATCAGCTCCTTGGAGCCCTGGGCGGCGTGCCCTACGGAGCCCTGCTGGGAGCCATGACCCGGGACCCCGACGACCGCCAGCGCCTGGCGGCCTCCCGCACTTTCGGCGGAGCGGCGGCAGGGGTCGTCCTGACCTTTACCCTGGCCCCGCGGGTCAACGACATGGACCCCTCCCGCCTCTTTCTTCCGGTGGTCGCCGCCTGCTGTCTGCTGGGCTCCCTGGGTTATCTGATCATGGCCCGGACCACCAGGGAGCGCTACCTGCCTCCGGCAGCCCCTCGCACCTCCCTGAAAGAGGATCTGCGGCTTCTAGCCGACAATCGCCCCCTGCTGGTGGTCTGTCTGGCCACCCTGTTCATGACCAATCCTGTGGCCTCGCTTGCCCCGATCGTCGCCAAGGAGGTCCTGACCGTCGGCAACCCTGGGCTGACCGGACGAATCACCTTTGCCCTGACGCTGGTGGGCGTCCTTGCCGGGGTGGTTGTAGCCCCCTGCTCGCCATGGCTGGTGCAGCGTCTAGGTAAACGGGGCACCTGGACCTTAGGCGGGCTGATGGTCATCGGATCCTCGCTGGCCTTCATCCTGGTCCGGTCCGCCTGGCCTGCCGTTGCCTGCATAGCCTTGAACGGCATCGGAGTACAGGTCATCACCCCCTGCATCTGGGCCATGCAGGCGGATTCGGTGCAGTACGAGCAGTGGCGAACCGGCAACGGGAACACCGCCGGAGCCTCCATGGCCGCGCTCAGCATCACCCGCCAGGTCGGAGCGGCCATCAATGGATGGGCGGGGCCGGCCATCCTGTCTTTCCTGGGTTACAGGCCGGGCATGAATGTTGCCCAGGATCCGGCTCTGGGCGTCAACATGCGACTGGCTGTGGGCCTGGTACCGGCTGCCATGTTCACCATCTCAGTCCTGCTCATCCGTTGCTATCCGCTGACCGAGGAGGTCTTCGGACGCATCAGCGCCGATCTGCAGGCAGGGCGCCTACAATGCCAGTGCAGCCATATCAGGCAAGGAACGGAGCATCAGGCTTGTCCAGAAGATCCCCGGAGCCCGCACAGGGGCGGGAAGGGCACCGACGCGTGCGCATGATCGACGTGGCCGCAAAGGCCGGAGTGTCTCCGTCCACGGTCTCCCGCGCGCTCAACAATCCCAGTCGGCTGAACTCGCAGACAGCCAGCCAGATCCGCTCCCTGGCCCGATCCATGGGATACCCCCTGCCTGATCATCCTCCCAGCGGGGATGCGACCGGGCCGGTCATGATAACCTTTCTGGTCCAGGACACCTCCAACGGCATCTCCTCCCAGATCCTTGCCGGCGCTCAGGAAGCTCTTCCTGAGCAAGGTGCAGTCGGCATCATCGAAGCCGGAGCCGAGCTGGGGCATACGGAAGACCTGCTGGAACAACTGGTCGGGCACACTCGTGGAATCATTCTGGCCACTGATCAGGTCCGAGCATCAACGGCTCGGCGCCTGGGGCGCCGCCTGCCTCTAGTGGTTCTCAACCGTCCCATGGAGGGTCTTCCCTCCGTCCTGCCTGATGCCTCCACCGGCCTGGCCCAAGCCTTGGAACTGATACGGCGGCAGGGACGACGTTCTGTGGTCTACATAGCCAGTCGGGTCGGAGCCTGGTCCGACCGATCCCGCTGGGAGAGCGTGCAATCACTCAGCCGGACTATGGGGCTGGAATGCCGGCGAATGGGTCAAGTGGATCCTACCGTCCAAGGCGGCAGGCAGGCTGCAGCCGCTCTGGAGCAGGAACCTCCCGATGCTGTGGTCGCTTACAATGATCTGATCGCCGCCGGAGTCATTCTGGGACTGCAATCCAAAGGAATCACCGTGCCTGACAGGGTCGGCGTCATCGGATTTGACAACACCATGGTCGCCCCTGTCGTCAAGCCGGCCGTTGCTACGATTCGGATCCCCCGCCGAGCCATAGGACATGCTGCAGCGGATATTCTGCTTGGCCGGAAGCCCGAAACCGGGCAATCCCGCCAACAGTCCGCCCTGATCGCCCGGCTGCGCAAAGCCGGCATCCCGCCTGTCACCGAGGATCCTGGAGCCCTGACCCTGCCTACCTCGCTGATCATCCGGGACAGTCTAGGCATTTTGACTTCGAGCACACTCGAAGGGGTATAGCTGAAACTGCCGGAATGACCCGGCCAAGATGATGGCAAGGAGACTAACTCATGGCAATCAAACAGACGGCGGGCCACGACCGGCTCGGTCGGTTCGCACCGCAATTCGCCCACCTCAACGATGATGTGCTCTTCGGCCAGATCTGGTCCCGCGAAGACGAACTTTCAGCTCGGGACCGCAGCATGATCACCTGCGCAGGTCTGATGAGCATGGGACTCTTCCCCCAGTTGAAGAGCCATATGGCCATGGCCAAGGGTAATGGCGTCACCCGCACTGAAATGGTGGCGCTAATCACCCACCTGGCCTTCTATGCAGGCTGGCCCAAGGCATGGTCGGCTTTCGACCTAGCCAAGGAGGTCTACGGTGAGGGCGACCGTGACGACGAGAGCCGGGACACCACTGCACCTGCAACCGCAACTGCTGCCGGGACGGAACCGGATTCAGGACCCTACCCCTTGGGAGATTCGGCTGATGGTCCCAACTTCACCGGTCATGTCTGGCTGCACCGACTGACTGATCCAGACGCGGAATGCTCCGCCAGCAATGTGACCTTCGCACCCGGATGCGTCAACCGTTGGCACACCCACCCGCATGGCCAGCTGCTGATCGTCACCGCCGGGCAGGGGTGGGAACAGGAGGAGGGCCATCAGCCCCGCAGGCTGGAACCCGGCGACGTGGTCTTCTGCCCAGCTGGCGTCAGGCACTGGCATGGGGCCTCGGGCCGGTCATCCATGGCCCACATCGCCGTCACACCTGCCTCAAGCGGGCAGTCCCCTGTCGAGTGGATGGAGTTCCCAGATCCTGACCAGGTGGCCGCCCTGGGATGACTCACACGGCCTGGTTACAGCGTGTCTTCACCCTGCAAATATTGAGGCCGACAGACAGCTGAACAGTTCCCGCCTGCCTTTACACTGAAGACATGGCTAACAAGAAAGGCCCGACCAAGGGTTCGGGCGGCAAGCACCGCAACAAACTGCGCGGCCGGGGACCTACCCCCAAAGCTGAGGATCGCGTCTACCACAAGGCCTACAAGGCTCGACAGGCGGCCCAGCGCAGGCAGGCGGCCGATCCACGTCTGGCAGCCCGCCGCCGGGCCGACCGATTCACCTCCGATTCCGATGATCTGGTCATCGGCCGCAATGCAGTCCTGGAAGCCCTGCGTGTAGGAGTCCCAGCCAGCCAGCTCTATCTGGCCGCCCGGATGGAACACGACGACAGGACCAGAGAAATCGTACGGCTGGCCGGACAGGAGGGACTCAACCTGCTGGAAGCCGACCGTCTGGAGATGAACCGCATCGCCCGGTCCAGCAACCACCAGGGCGTAGTCCTCAAGGTGCAGCCCTACCAGTACGCCTCCCTGCAGAGCCTGGTCGACAGGGCCGAGAAGCACGCGGCTGCCCTGGAAGGAGCCGATCAGGCGACCAAGGTTGCCGCCCGTCCGCTGTTCATCGCCCTGGATGGGGTCACTGACCCGCAGAATCTCGGGGCCGTAATCCGTTCAGCAGCGGCCTTCGGGGCCTCTGGTGTAGTTCTGCCTGAGCGACGCAGCGCCTCGGTCACAGCTGCGGCCTGGAAGGTGTCCGCCGGAGCCGCCGCCCATCTGCCCGTGGCCCGCGTGGTCAATCTGACCAAGGCCATCCAAGGGCTCAAGGAGCGCGGCTACTACGCGGTTGGCCTGGACGGCGCAGGCACCACCACAGTAGGCGAGACAGGCTTCGAGACCGATCCGCTGGTGGTGGTCCTGGGCTCCGAGGGCAAGGGGCTGAGCCGCCTGGTCCGCGAGAACTGTGATGCCCTGGCCTCCATCCCCATTTCCAGCTCGGTGGAATCCCTGAACGCCTCGGTTGCAGCCGGCATCAGCCTCTACGCCGTAGCCATGGCACGCCGACGGTCCGCCAGCCAAGCGAAATAGCCCCAGGCAGGCACCGGCGATCTGAAGACGGACAGGCCAAGCGGCAACAGCTTGCGCGCAGCAGCCAGCATGCAGCAGACCCTTGCCGCACAGATCAAATAATCAGCTGGAAGCCCAGACTGCATCGTCCTGATCGTCCTGGTCGGCAGCCGCATCCAGGCTGCCAGGGGCGTAGACCGATCTCAGCGAGCGTCGGCCGCCATTCGCGTCCTCAAATGCCGGCTGTGACGACACCTTCTCGACAGCCCGGTCACGGTCCGTCTGGATGCCTGCTCGGGTCTGGCCTCCAGCATTGGTTTGGTCAGGCACCTCACTGTCAGCTGCGTCTTGGCCTTCCACTTCACGGCCATTCGCATCCTTGTCGGTCCGATCGCGGCCGGCTTGCTCACCTTGACCGGCCTGGGCATGGCCGCCCTGCCAATTCATCTCGTCGTCGACCACCCCGGCATCGGCCTCTTCGTTAATGGTCTTCATGTCCTCGGAATCCAGCCGGTACTCGGGCAGGGACTCGCTGATATAGCTCTGCACGGCCTCGGCCATGGGCACATCGTGGCCGGCCTTCTCGGCCATCAGCCAGCGGTGGGTCAGCACCTCATGGAAGAACTGGGCCGGTTCGATCTGCGAACGATATTCCGGCGGGATCATGCGCACAGTAGGCTCGAAGACCTCGCGCATCCAGTCGGTGGCCACGATCTCCAAGTCCTCGCCCTGACGCCAGGTGGAGGCACGATAGGCATCCAAATCGTTGAGCAGCCGCCGGGCCTGGTTCTCCTGCACGTCCAGACCGGTCAGCCGCAGCAGCTTGCGAGAAGCGTAGCCGGCATCGACCACCCTGGGCCGCACCAGCACCCGGTTGCCGTCCTCCTCGGTCTTCATCTCCAGCTCGTCCACGTCGAAGCCCAGATCGTTGAGCCGGTTGACGCGGCGCTCGATCTTCCACATCTCATCCGGGTCGAAGCTGTCCACGTCCGTCAGGGCGCTCCAGAGTGAGTGATAGCGGTCCACCAGCCGGTTGCCTACGCCGACCTCGTCCACCTCGCCGGCCAGCAGGTTGCCGGAATCCAGATCCATGAGCTCGCCGATGATGTTGGTCCTGGCCAGATCAATGTCGTACTCGCGCTGGCCGTCGGTCAGGCTGGGATGCAGATCGCCGGTCTCGGCATCGACCAGGAAGGCCGAGAAGGCATCGGCATCACGCAGGAAGAGCACGTTGGACAGGGAAACGTCGCCCCAGTAAAAACCGGCCAGATGGAGCCTCACCAGAAGGACCGCCAGCGCATCGATCAGACGCTCGGCCGTGTCCGGGCGCAGATTGCGGGCGAATAGGGCACGGTAGGGCAGTGAGAACTTCAGGTGCTGGGTGACCAGCATGGCCTCAAGAGGCTCGCCCTCGCGGGTGTGCCGACCGGTGACCACGGCGATGGGATTGACCGTGGGCAGCTCCAGTTTTTTCAGCTTGCGCAGAAGTTCGTACTCACGCTCGGCCACCCGCTGGGTGATCTCCTTCATGGCGTAGACATCGTCGCCCACGTGGACAAAACGCACCACATGCCGGGAGATGCCTCTGGGCAGGTTGGCCAGCAGATCCCGGGGCCAGGTGGCCAGCGGCCGCTCCCAGGGCAGGGTAAACATCCTGGGGTTGGAGCTGGTGGCCGTGATGTGCAGGGCAGTCGGCTCCTGCTCAGAGGAGGGATCGGCCGTGGTCTTTATCGAAGTGGCTTTCAGGGCACGAGGGTCCAGAGAGGAGGCCGTCGCCCGGTTGATGTTCACGCTAGTCATGCTTCATCCATCCCATCGCCGCCCATCCTATACGGGAAAAGCCCCGCACGGATGCGCCGCGCGGGGCTCCTGGTCACCCGGTTAACAAGGAAAGGAGATGATATCAATGATCGATACGGGCCCTGTGGGTCGGCGGGAAACCGTGGCCGAACCACAGGGTCACAGGAATGCTCAGTTCAGCCGCAGCTCACTGGCCGGGGAGAAGAGGTGCATCTTTTCAGGATCGATGTGGATCTTGACCACGTCACCCACCTTGGGCAGGTCGCGCGGGTTGACACGGATGGTGGTCAGCTTGTTCTGGTCAGACATGACGATGGCCTGCTCAGCCACGCTGTTGTCGGTCAGAATATTGCCGTAGATGTAGCCGTCGGAGCCCAGATCCTCCACGTTGGCTACCTTCAGGGAGAAGGCATCCGGTTCGGAGGGACTGGCCAGACCGGCATTCTCGGGACGGAAGCCGACGACGATCTTGCCCTGATCCTCGGGGGTCAGCTTGTCGACGGCCTCGCGCGGCAGGCTGATGGTGTCCTCACCGATCTTGGCCTGGCCGTTGACCACGGGGTGGATGTTGATATTCATGGAAGGCGAGCCGATGAAGCCGGCCACGAAGACATTCTCGGGCCGATCATAGAGCTCGGTAGGCGCGCCCACCTGCTGCAGGACACCCAGCTTGATGACGGCGATCCTGTCGCCCATGGTCAGAGCCTCGGTCTGATCGTGGGTAACGTACAGGGTGGTGACGTTGAGCTGACGTTGCAGGGCGGCGATCTGGGTACGGGTCTGGACACGCAACTTGGCGTCCAGGTTGGACAGGGGCTCATCCATTAGGAAGACCTTGGGCTGACGCACAATAGCGCGGCCCATGGCCACACGCTGACGCTGACCACCTGACAGAGCCTTGGGCTTGCGGTCCAGGTACTCGGTCAGATCCAACACCTCGGCGGCCTTCTCCACCCGCTGGCGAATCTGGTCCTTGGGGGTGCCGGCAATCTTCAGGGCGAAGCCCATGTTATCGGCCACGGTCATGTGGGGGTAAAGTGCGTAGTTCTGGAAGACCATGGCGATGTCGCGGTCCTTGGGCTGCATGGTCGTCACGTCTCTGTCACCGATCATGATGCGTCCCTTGTTGACCTCCTCCAGGCCGGCCAGCATGCGCAGGGTCGTGGACTTTCCGCAGCCGGAAGGCCCAACCAGAACAAGGAATTCACCGTCTCTGATGTCCAGACTGAGGTCACTGACCGAGGGCTCATCGTTGCCCGGGTAGATACGAGTGACGTGGTCGAATACCACTTCTGCCATTGTTCATCCTTTCATCGGCAGGTACGTGCCGAACGATCCGTAGTGAAGGGTTGATTTTCACTGTGGTTTCCGTCCCGGGGTCAACACCGACATCGGCATGGCCATGCGACGGTTTTCTATTTTGTGGTTAAGAGAAACTCTCCCTTGAGCCAGTGCCCACTATACACCAAGGTCTGAATTCGACGTGGAAACCCTTGCCGAGACTCAATCCTTGGGCTTGTCGGAATCCTCAGAGCCGCGCTCGAAGACCGTCCTGGCCACGTTGATTGCGTTGATGACCCTTGGGAATCCCACGTAGGGAGCACATTGGAGTATGGCTTCGACCACGGCCGCCTTGCTCAGCCCCACATTCAGGGCTCCCTGTATGTGGACAGTCAGCTGTGGAACCGTGTCACCCTGCGTCACCAGACTGCCTATAGTGACCAGCTCACGCTGCTGAAGATCGAGTCCTTTCCTGGTGTATATGTCACCAAAGGCGAATTCGACAATCCAACGGCCAAGGTCCGGCGCTATATCCTGAAGGGAGTCGATGACAGCCTGACCTCCCTTGCCGTCAATAGCGGCCAAGGCCTCGGATCCCTTTTCAAAGCGCGAAGCTTCCATGGAAGCCCCTTCTTTCTGTTGTTTTGTATATTTTCCCGCCGAGAATATTGTATCAACGCCTGTTTGCTCATTATGCCGTCGGCAGTCGAGCCATCTGAGGCAATCTCGGACGGGGCGAAACAGCAGAGGTCGCAATCAGGTGCTTTTCAACCAGTCGGGGCACAATGGAGATATGAGCGATCTTGAGGGTTTGGACCTGAGGCCGGGACGGCTGGTAGGGGGCTACACCCTGATCGAGCCCCTGGGCGGCGGTGCCATGGGGTCCGTCTGGCGCGCACGTGATGGCGGGGGCCAGGACTACGCCATGAAGATCCTGCGGGAATCCCTGGAGGAGGATCAAGTCCCGTCAGACAGCCCTGACGAACGCGACCGCGCCTCGGCCCGCGAGCGCCTGCGGCGCGAGGCTCTGGCCCTGCAACGGATTCGCCATCCAGGCGTCTGCCGGATCGTGGATATGGAACTTGATGATGCCCTGGCCTTTATCGTGACCGAACTGATCGAGGGGCGCAACCTTCGCGACGACGTGGCCGTCAACGGCCCCTATCAGGGTGACGATCTGGAGCGGCTGGCACGGAAGCTGACCGATGCCGTCGCAGCCGTCCACCAAGCGGGCATCGTCCACCGGGACATCAAGCCCACCAATGTCATGATCTCGGTCTCGGGGCCGGTACTGGTGGACTTCGGCATCGCTATGGGCCAGGGGCAGAGCCATGTGACCCGGACCGGGCTGGTCATGGGGACCCCTGGCTTCATCGCCCCGGAGATCATTGACGGAGCCGAGGCCGATCAAGAAACCGACTGGTGGAGCACGGCAGCCGTTCTGGCCTATGCAGCCACCGGACGAGCGGTCTTCGGTGACAAACCGATGATGGCGGTCCTGGAGCGGGAGGCTTCGGGCAATGCTGATCTGTCCGGGCTGCCTATCGGCACCATGAGAGCCCTGCGCTCGGCCCTCTCCCCCGACAGGGGGGCACGTTGCACGCCTGAGGAACTTCTGGAGGCCATCGGTCGGGATGCCATGGATCCGCAGGCCTGGCAAGGGGAACAAGACGATCAGGCATCCAGCAAGAACAGTCAGAAGACGATGCGCCCTTTTGGCGGCGGCTCTTCGGAGTCTGAGGGACAGGCCGACTCGCCCACCATGGTCGTGGAGCCAGCCACCATGCCCATGCCGCCGATCGCTCAGGCTGATCCAGACAGTCCGCGCACGGCTTGGTCACGACCTCCGACTGAGGAAGAAGCCGATGAACAGACGACCCTCCTACCCGACACGGAACAGCCCACCAGCCTGTTGAATCCCCTTCCCACAGCCGAGGAGCAGACACAGGCATGGCAGGACCAACAACCATTAGCCGACCGACAAGATCTTCAAGCCACCACCGTTCAGGATCCGCTACCGCCAGCACAGCCCCTGCCCAGCGGATACCGCAATGAGGCGAATGCCCACTGGCTGGGAGACCAGCCTCCAGCTCAGATGCGGCGCCTGCGCTACCTGAAGGCAGGAACCCCCTGCCTGGTCATGCTGGGAATCCTCCCCGCCCTGCTGACAGCTCTGGCCCCGGTCTCGGCACTGGTCGCCGCCGGAATCCTCCTCTGGGCCCTGAGCACTGCAGGATGGAGCATCAAGGCCCAAATAGAACGGGAACTGCGCCGCGAGGGCCCTCGGCGGGGCACCGACCGTCTGTTGAACGCGGCCGCCCTTCCCTGGCACTTGCTCAGGGGCCTGGCGGCCTGCCTGCTCCGCCTGCTGGGCATAATCCTTGTCCAATCCTTGGCCGCTCTGCCGCTGACCTGGGTAGGCGCCCTCACCACCGTTCATACGAGTCTGACCCTGGGCGGGCACCTGCTGATCTTCCCCCTGCCAGCGGCCAGACCACTGTCCGCCGGCGGACTGGCCATGGCCCTGGCGACGCTGGCCGGCTGGCTGTTGACGACCCTGCCGAAACAGGACCGTTCAGCCTCCAAAGCGAGCAACGGCAACACGGTCCTGCGTCTGGCGGCAGGCCGCATCCCCATGGGCCGTCAGGAACCCGAGACGCCGGACAGCCCCCTCCGCAGGTGGGTCCTGCTCCTGCTCTGGTTGCTGATTATTGCCGTCCTCCTGGCCGGGCTGATCACCCAGCCCTCCATGGACTGGGCACCCATCCACCTCCTGCGCGCCTAAGGTCGCGCTTCACCCCTGGCGGCTACACTATGCTCAGTATGCCAAGGAAAGGATCCAGGTCATGTCCAAGGGCAAGCAGAACCATCAGGCCGCGCTCAAGGCCCAGGAAGAAGCTCGGCGGCTCCAGGAGGCCAAGGAACGCCGCCAGCAGACCATGATCGGCATCATTGTCACCGTGGTGCTCATCGCACTGATCGCTCTGGGCGGATTCTTCTACTGGCGCAGCCATCGCCCGGTCAAAACCCAGGACCTGGAGCAGGCCCGGCAAGCCGTCGCCCAGGTCAAGGAAAAACCCTCGGCCGCGAATGACCAGGGTGGCTTCCTGATCAGCTCCCGGGGGCTGGGCAAGCCGGTGGCCAAGGCACCGACCGTGGAGATATACATGGACTTCATGTGCCCGGGCTGCGGCGCCTTGCATCGCGGGCTGGACTCCACCTTGACCGGTCTGGTGGATGCCGGGCAAATCAACCTGGTCATCTACCCCATGAGCTTCATGGACCGGCTCTCCACGGACAACTACTCGACCAGGACGGGCACGGCCACCATCTATGTGGCCCAGCACGATCCGGACCACCTGCTGCCCTTCATAGCCAATCTCTACGCCAAGGACTTCCAGCCGGACGAATCCAACTACCAACCCGTCAGCAACGACAAGATCCGCCAGCAGGCCATCAAGGCCGGGGTTGATCCCAAGGTTGCCGACCAGGCGCTCAAGGGCCACTACAGGGACTGGATCAAGGCCATGGACGCCTATACCCCCATGCGTAAGGAGCTCTGGAATCCCTCCGGGTCCAACAAGGGACAGATGACCACGCCCACGGTCCGCATCAATGGCACTTACTGGGATCTGGGCAACCTGTCCCGGGCCGGCCTGGACTACCGCGCAGGCCTGCTCAAGGCTTTGGGCCTGGATCAGTCCAAGGTGGGCATCAAGGGCGCCATGCCCGCAATCGGCGCCTCCGGCCATCCGCGCTCACTGGACTGAACCGGGTGCGGCGAGAGAAATTTCGCGCCCAGCGTCCCCTTGGGGGCATGGTGATGGTACGATATCATTTCGTACCGCGGCCCGGAATGCTGTAATGGACCACCGGGACCGCCTCCTTAGCTCAGTTGGCCAGAGCAGCCGCCTTGTAAGCGGCAGGTCGTCAGTTCGACTCTGACAGGAGGCTCTACGCCAAGAACGAACTATTAAATCCAACTATTCATTTTTCTTCTTGGCAGGCTACAATAATGGACATTGCCTGGATAACTACAAATACTTCCCTCGAGTAAGTCATTTCGGAGGCTCGTCCTCCGAAGTACGAACGGAGCATTTCCCCAACCATCTCCGTTCGTATTCGAGGACGGGATCATTCCCCTTCATTCCCGTCCTCTTGACGTTGACCCGCCGACCAGGACCCGGGTCTTGAAAAGCCGACTGACCGATGATGGCCAAGTCGGCTTTTTTATTGCCGTCCGTCTACCACAAATGTGGATGTTTGCCCGACCTTGCGAATTGTGCGGCCTCGCTCCATGCCCGCACCGCTAGAATTGCCGGGTACAGACAAGGCAGAAACGGGGAGGCGAGCACATGGCCAGACGCTGGACACCGCGGCGTTTCGTCGTGCTCAGAAGGATCCGCGTGGCCTCTTGCGCCCTTCTGGTCGTTCTGGCCATGATTCTGACCTTCGGCATTACTGCACGCAAGAGCGTGGCGTTGAGCGTCAACGGACAGACCAGAATGGTGACCACTTATGCCTACAGCGTGGACGGCCTGCTACGCCAGCAGGGGATTAAGGTCAAGACCCACGACCTGGTCGATTCCACCTCCGGAGGCCAGCTGCGCAACCATGCGGCGGTCACTGTGCGCTCCGCCTATCAGACCACCATCGTCATTCAGGGGCAGCGGGTGCCCTTCTGGACCACGGCAACAAGCATGGACCAGCTGCTGGGATTCTTTGAGGAGAACCGCAAGCAGGCCATGAAGGTCACCGTGGATGTGGGCAACGTCTACAACCAGCTGACCGGCGGTCTGGTCATCAATCAGGCCGGGCCGGTCACGGTCGTGGCTGACGGGAAGACCTCCGTGGCCCCTGACGGAAAGCTTCCAGCCGCCTCCATCCTGGACTCCAAAGGTATCGTGCTGGGCAAAGAGGACCGGGTCAGCGTAGAGCATGACCAAGGCACCACTGTGCTGCGTGTCCAACGGGTCACCCACGGAAACACCCAAAGGACGGTTCCCCTCCCCTTCGCCACGAGGACCGTGGTCGACCCGAGCCTGGCGCCCGGTCAAACCCAGGTACGGCAGGCGGGCGTAGCCGGTCAACGCCTGCAGACCATCCAGGTCACCTACGTGGATGGACAGGTCGAATCGGAGCAGGTGGTAAAGGAGGAGACCGTAGCCATGCCAGTGGATCAGGTGGTGGCCGTCGGTCCCGACAAGCCACAGGAGGGCCAGAACAGCGGGCAGCAGTCCAAGGGCAACGCAGGCAAGGACTCCCAACAGACGCAGAAGACCCCCTCTCCGAGCCCCTCGCCCAGCCAGGATTCGCAATCGTCAACAGCACCGGCCCCTACGCCAGCACAGACCAAGCCGCCGCAGACCACGCAGCCGGCACAACCAAGCAAGCCGGATAAACCGACCACCCCAAGCAAGCCCGAGGACAAACCAGCCCCGTCTCCAGCACCGAACCCATCTCCAAATGGTCTTTGGCACGCCAGCGTGGACTTAGCCCAGACCTATGCCGGTGGTGCTGCCGCCCAGCGCGGATGGACGGGTTCGGAGTTCACGGCTCTAGTGGAACTGTGGAACAGGGAATCAGGATGGCTCTGGTATGCCGAAAATAAAGATTCAGGCGCCTACGGCATTCCCCAGGCTTACCCCGGCTCCAAGATGGCGCTATTTGGAGCCAACTGGCATGACGATGCCGCTGTCCAGATCGATTGGGGCCTCTACTACATTGCGCAGCAGTACGGGAATCCTAGTACGGCCTTGCAATACCAAAAACAGCATAATTCGTACTAATCCCCAACCACACCCGCCGAGCAACGAACCGACATGAACACTAAACCCGAAAGCGACCGCCTCCTGGGTGCCGCCGACATCCGACGCATCGCCGACCAGATCGATATCCACCCCACCAAGCGATTGGGGCAGAACTTCGTCATCGATCCAGGAACTGTCCGCAGAATCGTGCGTTTGGCGAGAGTGGAGTCCGACCAATCCGTTCTGGAGGTGGGTCCTGGTCTGGGATCCCTGACTCTTGGGCTGCTGGAGGCTGGCTGCCTGGTGACCGCCGACGAGATCGATCCAGTCCTGGCCCAGCAGCTTCCGCAAACCGTCCGCGAGCGCATGCCGGAGAGCCTGGACCGGCTGACCGTAATCAACCGTGATGCCCTGACCTTGACCCCTCAGCTGGCAGGCGACGCGGGCACGGCCACCGACCTGGCCATGGTGGCCAACCTGCCATATAACGTTGCCACTCCGATCATTCTGACTCTCCTGGTCCGGTTCGCCAATCTGAGCCGGTTTTTAGTCATGGTCCAGAAGGAGGTGGCGGACCGGCTGACGGCAGCCCCGGGCTCCAAGGTCTACGGCGCTCCCAGTCTGAAGCTGGCCTGGTACGGGCATGCCGCCCAAGCGGGCAGAATCGGGCGCCATGTCTTCTGGCCAGCCCCCAACGTGGACTCGGCCCTGGTTTCCTTCACCCGGGACAAGGATGGACGCGGACGAGGGGACGAGGGGACGAGGACCGAAGTCTTCGCCCTGATCGATGCCGCCTTTGGACAACGCCGCAAAACCCTGCACGCCGCCCTGAAGGGTCTGGTGACCACCGAAGCCTTCCAGGCAGCAGGCATTGACCCTGCACGCCGGGGGGAAACCATGACCATCGAGGAGTTCGTAGCCCTGGAGCAAGCCCGCCGTGAGGTGACCGCGTGAGCCCGGCAGCCGGAAGGGACGGCGTGGGCCTCTGCTGTCCCGCCAAAATCAATCTGAGACTTCGCGTTGGCCCTACCCGAACCGACCTTGGAGGACGACACCGCCTGGACACCATATACAGCGCCGTGGGGATCTGGGACCGGGTGGAACTGCGCCCGACAGAACCTGGCAGCGGCTTCCGCCTGAGCTTGGAGGGTGAGCACCTTGGCGACCTGAACCGCCGGGATGCCGATCCACACGCCAACCTAGCCGTCAAAGCCCTCCTGGCCATGGCCCAGGCCACCGGGCACGAGCCTGATGTGGCCATCCACATCGTCAAACGGATACCGGTGGGCGCCGGCCTGGCCGGCGGATCAGCGGATGCTGCCGGAACCATGCTGGGCCTGAACCGGCTTTGGAATTTAAGGATAGCTGCCGCCGACCTGGATCGAATCGCCGCCAGTCTGGGCGCGGATCTGCCCTTCTGCCTGCATGGAGGGCTCAGCAGAGGCACAGGTTTCGGCCAGATTCTGGAACCCCTGGATCCTGATGGCTCGCAGGCCCAGCGGCTGTCCCGAGCTGGGCTGACCGGACACCTCCTGATCGGGGCCTACGAGAGCCAACTGAGCACAGCCCAGGTCTACAAGGCCTTCGATCTGATCGGACCCGGCTCCCACGATCTGAACGACCTGCAGGAGACCGCCTGCACCCTGCACCCGCGCTCACGCCAAGCTCTGGACCTTGCCCGACGGGCAGGCATCGGGCCGGCTTTCGTCTCTGGATCAGGCCCCTCTGTTGTGGTCATGGCCCCTCGACCCGAGCAGGCAATCGCACTGATAAGGCTCTGGCGGGAGCAAAATGCCGTGGACAGGATCATCGAGGCTGACTCGCCAGTCATGCCCAGGATGGTCCCACTGCGAGTCACCCATGGACAGTAGAGTAGGCAACATGACGAATCCCGAACCACTGGACGAACGCGAGGCCCGCAGGCAGTTCGTACGACGGCGGCAGAAGATGGTCTTCACCATAGTCGTCAGCGCCCTAGTGGCCATCCTGGTCATATGCAGTCTGATCATCTTCGGGTCCATCGGGCATAACGCCAAACACACCAGCATCTCCAAGCCCAACTATGGGGTCGCCGTGCCCTGCCCGCCTGACAAGTCCAAGCTGGTCAACCACCCCGACATCCGCGTGCGGGTGCTCAACGGAACCAACAAGACCGGTCTGGCCACTGCCCTGGCCTCGGCCCTGCGCAATCGGGGATTCAACATGCAGGATGTGGCGGACTATCCAGGCAAGACCGAGACTGCACGCACCGAGATACGCTTCGGGGCCTCGGCCATTGACCGTGGCTACACAGTGGGATCCCAATTCAACGATGCCGTGCTGATCATGGACGACCGCGGCGACGATCTGATCGACGTCGTCGTCGGGGCCACCTTTAACGATCTGAACGACGAGGACAGCACCTCTGTCGTGGGCCGCAAGATCGAAGCCATCAAGGGCTGCCAGGCCGACCCCTCCTCCATGAAGAACCTGCCCAAGGCTCCCAAGGCCTAACGCTGCAAGAATGTTGCCGGCCTGGCATCTCTCCCAGGATTGCGGACCCGGCTGTCGCAGAACCCTCAACCGCAGGCGTTTGCGCGCGTGCTAAAGTAGGGAGTACACCACCCTTGGGTCGTGGGTATTTGCGCGCTTGGTACAGTTTCTTAATACAGCTTCTTAGTACAGTTTGAGTGTGATGTCCGGGGGGATGCTGTAGCAGGCTCTGCGAAGAGGGGAGTCAACTCATCATGCGTCAGCATTCGGGCATGGCAGCCGCCGCCCTGGCCTTTCTCCTAGCCCTGTCCTGCACACCCGCTTTGGCCGGGAGCACCAGCAGCCCATCCGGAGCAGCCACGCCCACCACCCTGGACAAACAGCAGGGGGGAGGGGGTCTGAAGAACCCCTACGGGGATGATAGCCCGCAGGCCGCATCGCCGTCTTTCCCCCTGCCAACGTCCTCGCCCCTGAGCCACACGACTCCGACGCCTGCCTCACCCACGCGCGACACTGCCGGCGATGCTGCCGGCGTCCAGGACCGGTCTTCCGCAGCCTGGACGGTCAGCTTCGACACGGCAGGCGGCGGCAGCGTCGACAGGCAGACCATCCCCGACGGGGGCCAGGCCAGTCGGCCCAGCCCCGACCCCGCCAGGAACGGATACCTGTTCGACGGCTGGTTCCAAGGTGACGTCGCCTACGACTTCACCCAGCCCGTCACCGGCAGCACCACCCTCACCGCCCACTGGACCAAGGGAGACGGCCATTGGGCCATCAGCCCCAGCCAAGGGCCCATAGCCGGGGGCGCCAAGGTCACCCTTACCCCGCCAGCGCAACGCAGCATCAGATTCAGCCAGCTCAGCATGGGCGGCCTTCATTCCGCAGCCATCAGCTCGGACGGCAACCTCTACACATGGGGAGATAACGGTGCCGGCGAGCTGGGCGACGGCACCAACACCAACCGGTCCAGGCCAGTCCAAGTCAAAAAGCCCGAAGGCACACCAGAAAAATTCATTTGGAAACAAGCCAGCATAGGCTGGGACCATTCCGCGGCGTTCGGCTCCGACGGCAACCTGTACACCTGGGGAGTCAACGGCAACGGCCAGCTGGGCAACGGCACCACCACCAACCGGAACACGCCCACCCTGGTCAACTTCCCCGGCGCCGCCGCACCCACCAGCGTCCTGTTCGGCCAGGCCAAGGCCACAGGGATTACGGCCAACCAAGACGGCACCTGGCAGGCATCCACGCCCAAGCATGAGCCGGGGGGCGTGGACGTGACAGTCGGTTGGAGCCGGAACGGGTCCCAGCCGGACGACCACCTGCAATACACGTACATCGCCCCCGAATATCAAGTCGGCTTCACTTCCAAAAACGATTCCTGCCCCGCCCCCACGGGCATGCCCCCCAGCCAGTCCGTCACCCAGGACGGGCAGGCGGAACGCCCCTACCCGGACCCGAGGGCCGAAGGCTGCCTGTTCGACGGCTGGTTCCAAAGTGACGTCGCCTACGACTTCAGCCAGCCAGTCACCCATGACACCAGCCTGACCGCCCACTGGACCAGGGAGGACACGCAGCGCTGGTCCATCAGCCCGAACCACGGGCCCGAGACCGGCGGCACCGAGGTGAACCTGACTCCGCCCGCACAGCGAGGCATCAGATTCAGCCAGATCAGACTGGGCTACAACCATTCCGCGGCAATCGGCTCCGACGGCAACCTGTACACCTGGGGAAGAAACGACGACGGCCAGCTGGGCAACGACACCATCACCAACCAGAACAGGCCAATCCTGGTCAACAAGCCCAAACGAGCACCAGAAGGATTCACCTGGACACAAGCCAGCCTAGGCGACGGGGATTCTGCAGCTTTCGGATCCGATGGGAACCTGTACGTCTGGGGATGGAACAAATACGGCGAGCTGGGCGACGGCACCACCACCGACCGGCACACGCCAACCTTGGCGGGCAAGCCCCAAGGAGCGCCCGACGGGTTCACCTGGAAACAAGCCAGCCTGGGATGGTATCATTCCGCAGCCATCGGCTCCGACGGCCAGCTCTACACCTGGGGAAGCAACAGCAACGGCCAGCTGGGGCGCGACCCCTCCAACGCCTGGCCGTCCGGCCGGCCGGGCCCGGTCGGTTTCCCCGGAAAACCGCAGACCACCAGCGTATGCTTCGGCCAGAATCAGGAGCAGGGCACGTGCCTCGCCGCAGGCAAGGATCTCAAGCCCAGCCCCGACGGCACCTGGAAGGTGACCACTCCCCCATACACGCCGGGGCTGGCGCCCGTGGCCATCGACTGGACCCAGGACGGTAAACAGCAGGAAACCGACAAGGGTAACACCTATCGGTACCTGTCCATCGCCAGCCTGCCCCTCACCGGAGGCGACGGCATGCTCCTCCTGCTCGCCACAGGACTACTCACCGCAGGAGCTGCCACAGCCGCCAAAAGCCGCCAAAAGCAGGCCCGCACGAGACAGACAGCATGAACACTTCACACGAGTAAGCAATAGCCCGGGCCCATAGGCGGGACCGCCATCGCACCCTCCAACCCCGAAAGCCAGAACCAAAGGGCATCCGAACCCCCCAGAATGCAGACCAGGGATGCTCAGCTAGGACTAGAGCCAGGCCTGACCTAGCCCTAGCCCTGGCTTTGCCACCAGTCCCGCAGCTCCTGCTCGGCCGTTTGCCGGTCGACAGAGCCCTGATCCAGGCGGTAGTCCAGCATGTGCCGGTAAGCACGTCCCACCTGCGGTCCGGGCTTGAGGCCCAGAATCTGCATGATCTGTCGTCCATCCAAGTCGGGCCGGATGGCATCCAGATCCTCCTGCTGGCGCAATTGAGCCACCCTGTCCTCCAGCTCGTCCATAGCGGAGGAGAAGACCTGGGCCTTGCGCTTGTTTCGGGTGGTGGCATCGGCCCTGGTCAGGCGATTGAGCCGCTCATAAAGCGGACCGGTCTCCCGGGCATAACGGCGGACGGCCGCATCGGTCCACCGCTCGTCCACATAGCCATGGAAGCGCAGGTGCATGGAGATCAGGTCGCAGACGTCGGCGATCAGGTGGTGGTCGAAGCGCAGGGCTTTCAGGCGCTTACGGGCCAACCGGGCTCCGACAGCATCATGATGATGAAAACTGACCTTGCCACCGGGCTCAAAGCGTCTGGTGGCGGGCTTGCCGATGTCGTGCAGCAGGGCAGCCAGGCGCAGGGTCAGATCCGGGGCGGGCACAGGTCCGTCAGGTCCGGTCTCCAGGGCGATGGCCCGGTCCACCACCATCAGGGTGTGCTCGAAGACGTCCTTGTGCCGGTGATGCTCGTCTATCTCCAGCTGCAGAGCCGGCACCTCGGGCAGAACGATGTCAGCCAAGCCGGACTGCACCAGGGCCTCGATGCCCTGGACGGGGTGTTCGGCCAGCATGAGCTTGGTCAGCTCATCGCGAATCCGCTCGGCCGAGACGATGCTGATTCGATCGGTCATGCGGGTGATGGCCTCTGCGGTCTCCGGAGCGATGGTGAATCCCAGCTGGGCTACGAACCGCACGGCCCGCATCATCCGCAAGGGATCGTCGTCGAAAGACTGGCGGGGATCCACCGGGGTCCGCAGCACCTGCTTGGCCAGGTCGTTGGCCCCCCGGTAAGGGTCTACAAAGACCAGGTCGGGCACCCGCAGGGCCATGGCATTGACGGTGAAGTCGCGCCGTGAAAGATCCCCCTCGAGGCTGTCCCCATAGTCCACCTCGGGCTTGCGGGAATCGGGATCGTAGGTGTCTCGCCGGTAGGTGGTCACCTCCACCTTGACCTCGGTGCCGTCAGGACGCCGCCGCAGCGCGCCCAGGGTGCCGAATTTACGCCCCATGTCCCAAAAGCCCGACCCCCAGTGACGCAGAATGGGCTCGAACTGCTCGGGTCGGGCCGAGGTGCAAAAGTCCAGGTCGTGGGAGGGCCGACGCAGGAGCAGATCGCGTACAGGACCCCCTACCAACGCCAGTTCATATCCCTGCTCGGCGAAGAGGCGCCCGAGCTCAATGGCCTCCGGCCAGACTTGGAAATCCACGCTCACCCTTTCCTACGGAGTTGATGCGCCTACTAGCATACCGTTACCCCACCTGCACATTACCTTACGTAAAGTTGGAGTATGATTACGCCCGCAGACATGGCGCGCATGCTTGCACATAGCGCCAACTCTGCGGACACCCATGCCCGCGGCCAACAGAGGCGGGACCATCTTGTGGAAACCGTAAGCGAACGTCTGGATCCGCAGGTCCGTGAGCACATACAGGCAGAGGATGACGCTCCCACGCCTGCCCTCATGCCCCGGCATAAGCAGGCATCAGGACCTTCGACCTTTGCCTCCCTGGATGCCCAGGAACTGCCCGTGGTGCGCGAGTATTCGGCGGGTGGACTGATCTTCGACCGGCATGACCGGGTGGCCATCATCGCCCGGCACTCCCGCTCGGGCCACCTGGAATGGTGCCTGCCCAAGGGCCATATCGAGAAGGGGGAAACACCCGAGCAGACGGCGGTGCGCGAGGTTCACGAAGAGACTGGGATACTGGGCCGGGTGACCGATTCCATCGCCACCATCGACTACTGGTTCACCGGAACCAACCAGCGGGTCCACAAGTTGGTCCATCATTTCGTCCTGCGAATGATCGGCGGCTCCCTAAGCGTGGAAGGCGACCCCGATCATGAGGCCGAAGATGCCATCTGGGTGGACTTCTCCGACCTGACCTCGGTGCTCAGTTACCCCAATGAGCGTAAAATAGCCTGGCTCTACGCGAGGAAGTACAAAAAACAGCCATGATCCAGACCCCCCTGCGCCCGAGCGGGCGCACCAGCCAGCACACTCATGCCTTCAATCGGTGGACCCGGTGGGCTCGAATCCTGCTAACGATCGTCCTTCTACTGACCCTGGTGATGGCTCCTTGGCATCCAGCACCAGCCTTGGCTGCCACCAATCATCAGAGCTCTGCTGAGGTGGCCCTGCGCTGGTCGACGCCAGTGGTGACCGACAAGTCCGGCTACACTCTGCGCGCTGCGGTGACCAACACCGCCAACCAGCCCATGGAGAATGCCCATCTGAGCGTATCCACAAACGCCCTGTACTCCTTTAGCTCCCGGGCCGATATGCAGGCCTGGTCCGAAGGCCACGCTCGCATCCCCACCCCGGACGTGCTGGGTACGCAGACCGTACCGACAATCCCGGCAGGGCAGAGCGTCGAGGTTGCAGTCAACGTGCCGGCTGATCAAGATGCGATCAAGAAGATGACCAGCTGGGGGCCCAAACCTGTCCGGCTCTCCCTGAGCGACGATCGGGACCAGGTCCTAGGCGATGTGTTTACCTTTCTGACCCGGACCTGGGATGGCCTGCCTACCGCAGGTACACCCGCCCTAGCCCTGACCATGGTCATGCCGCTGACCTCCTCGGACTGGAACATTGACGACAAGGCCATGACGGCGCTGATGACTCAGTCAAGTCCGGGCGACGATAAAAACCGCAGCGTGACACTGACCCGTCAAGGGGCCCGCCGCCAGGGGGATCAGAGCCAGTTGCTGACCAAGCATGGGTCCCTGCAGGCCCTGGGCGATCCGGTCTATCTGTCCGCCTTCGCCAATCGTCCCCAGATCCAGGGACTAATTCAGCCGGCCGACTTCGACATCACTGGGTATGCCTCCCAGAATCAGGATCGTTATGCCCAGGCTGGAGTCACCCCCGGATCCTGGAGCGCCAAGACTTCGGCCAAACTCTATGCCGACAGCGCGCCTGACACATACGCCTGGCAGGGCAGACAGGAGTGGACCGTGGAGTCCATCACCGCCGCTCGCCGTGCCGGCTATCAGACGGTCATCGCCCCCCAGGGCTTCGAGGTCGATGCCGGCACCTCCGCCCACACGGGCAAGTACACCATCGAAACCAAAGCCGGAAAGGTAACCGTCCTATCGGCCCAGCGCGAGCTCAGCAACCTGGCCAGGGGCCACCCCAGCTCCACGCGTGCCACCGGGGAGCAGACCCAAGCCGGGCAGACGGCCCGCTTCATAGCCCAGAGCGCCTTCTATCAGATGGAGCAGCCCTACGCCGAACGTTCCCTTCTGGTCTGTTTCGATACCGATGAAGACACCCAGCAGGCGGACCGGATCATGACCGAATTGGAGCATGCCCCATGGATCAGCCTGAAGTCCATGGACGACCTGATGCAGGCGCCCGACTTCACCGGCGGATCGTCGGGTCTGCTCAAGGCTCTGGAACTCGGCAACACCAAGGGCAGCGCCAAACATGGCGATGGCTCGACGGGCACCTTGGACTCCCTGATCGCCAGCCGGTCTGAGATCGACCGATTCGCCACCACTATCCTGGCTGACGGCAAGCAGGATTCCCAACCCACCGCCAGCGCCACGGCAGGCAAGACCGACAGCCAGGCCCTGGCCCGCCAGGATGCCGACACCACCGCCCGCCAGCCCAAGGATCCGCATCAGTGGCTGAGCCAGCTGACCGCCGCCCACGACGACCTGGCCCTGAAGTCACTGGGCGGAACCGCAGCCGCCGCTGGTTTGGCCGATCAGGCCGAGGCCATATCCCACCGACTCCTTGATGGTGTCAGCATCACGCCCAGCGAATCTCTGAACGTCGTCAGTGAGACGGCTTCCATGCCCGTGACCGTCAGCAACAGTCACCCCTACCCTGTCCACGCCCGCATCAGCGCCCGAACCGACTCCATGGAGATCGTCACCTCGCGTATGGCGGAGGCAGTCATTCCCGCCCGATCAGAAGCCCAGGTGACTTTCAAGGTCAGGGTGGCAGCAGCCGGCAGAGCCAATGTGGATATCGGCCTACTGGACCGCCAAGGCAGACCCTTCGGCCAGGTTCGCCGGGCTCAGATCACCAGCAATCTACGACTGAGCGACATGAGCGGCCTGATCATTATTGTCATCGCCGTGCTTCTGGGACTCCTGGGGCTCTGGCGGCAGTTCCACCGTACGAAGGACCCGGACGAATGAGTTCCGTAGGGCGCAATTCCGCCATCATGGCCACGGGCACCGCGGCCTCCCGTGTGACCGGGCAGATCCGCACCATCCTGCTGGCAGCCGCCATAGGCACCACCGGAATCGCGGCCGACGCCTACCAGACCGGCGCCATGATTCCTCAGGTCATGTTCACCCTGATCTCGGGCGGCATCTTCAACGCCGTACTGGTCCCGCAGATCGTACGCACCCTCAAGGAGCGGGACGCAGCAGACCGGCTGAACAAGCTGATCACGGTCGCCATGGTCCTCCTGGCCCTGTTGACCCTGCTGCTGATGCTGGGCACCCCGGTGCTGACCACCATCTATCTGAACTCCAAGTGGAACCCGGCCCAGCGTGCCCTAGCCAACTCCTTCACCCTCTGGTGCATGCCGCAAGTGTTCTTCTATGGGCTCTACACGGTCCTGGGTCAGATCCTGGCCGCCAAGGGCCGGTTCACTGCATACGCCTGGAGCTCGGTGGGTGCCAACGTTATCAGCTGCCTGGGCTTCCTGGTCTTCATCCTCCTGTTCGGCAACGCCCGCAATCAGCCGGTCGGCTTCTGGGACGACGGTAAGGTGGCCTTGACCGCTGGAGCCTGGACCCTGGGCGTGGCCTTCCAGGCACTGGTCCTCTTCATCCCCCTGATCATGAGCGGCTTCCGCTATCGCCCTCGCTGGGGTCTGCGTGGAATAGGCCTGCGATCCATGGGGTCGGTAGCGGCATGGAGCATGTGCGTGGTCATCGTCGACCAGCTGGCCAACGTGGTCAATGCCCGCATCAACAACGGCGCGCCCCTTGAAGGCAACCCGTTCGACATCGCTGGCAACGGCTCCTATCAGAACGCCTACACCATCTTCATCCTGCCCTATTCCCTGGTAGCCGTCTCGGTCAGCACGGCCCTCTTTCCCAAGCTGTCCAAAGCGGTTTCGGACGGTCGCATCGGGGATGCCCGCAATGATCTGAGCCAAGCCCTGCGCAACGTCGGACTGGTCATGTTCTTCTTCGCCGCAGTCCTGTTGGCAATTCCAGTGCCCATCACACGAGCCCTGCTGCCCTCGGTAAGCGTCCATGAATCTGTCCTTATCTCAGGACCGCTGATAACCCTGTCCCTGGGGCTGGTCCCCTCAAGCGCCTTCCTGCTCATTCAGCGCACCTTCTACGCCTTTGAGGATGGGCGGCATCCTTTCATCTTCGCAGCCGTCTCCAACACCATCCAGGTAGCACTGGTTCTGATATCCATACGCTTGTTCCCTCCCCGCTACTGGGCAGCGCTGGTAGGTCTGAGCCTGTCCCTGAGCAGCATCCTCAGCTTCCCTGCCCTGACTCACATGCTGCGCAGCCCCTTCCAGGGGAATCTGGACGGGCGGCGGATTCTGACCACTTACGCCAAGGCTTTCCTGGCTGCGGGATTGGCCCTGGCAGCCGCCCTGACAGTCAAGACCCCGGTGACCCACCTGGTCGGCGCCTGGATTCAGGGCCGACAGGGCCACATGAGCTGGGTGCAGGCACTCTTCATCTGCGTGGTCATCACCCTGCTGACGGCGGTCATCTATGTCGTGACCCTGGTAGCCCTGCGCACTGAGGAATTCACCCAACTCCTGATCGACCTGGCCCGTCGACTGGGCAGGGCAACCCGGCACCCCGTCCGCAGCATGGACGCTCTGCAGGGACGACCCTCCCGGCTGGCCGACCGCTCGGTCAGGGTGGTGCACTCCTCCTCCCCTGACTCCGCTCTGCCCGGCATGGACGCAGCACTGGAGAACTTCGAAGAGGCCCATGAGTCCGACGCTGATGGAGAATCCGCGATAGCCGGACCCCCACCGGCCCCTCCGACCCAGCAACCCGTTAGGATTGTACCTAGGAACAGTAAGGTCCACCACGGTGTCGCCGACTACAGGCGGCGCCCCACTTCTGATGAGAGCTCGGCAACCATGAACGCGCATATCGGAGACACCATCCTCGGCAGATATACCCTGGTCACCCTGCTCCGCCGCGCGAACGGTCTGAGCGCCTGGCGGGCCAAGGACAAGGTCCTGGACAGGGACTGCCAGCTCTTTATCGCCGGGGATTCCACCTGCATGGACCGGATCAACGTCAACGCTTCCAGCCTGGCGCTGAACAAGGACCGCCGCTTCACCCCGGTCTACCAGCTGCACACTCGTGACAAGGTCTCCCTGATCGTCACCGCCCCCGATGCCGGCATGTCCCTGAGGGACTACATGCACGGACCCGCTGGGGGAACGCTCAGTGACCGGGCCATCGGCACCATCATGGGAGAGGTCACCGAGGCCATGCGCACCCTGCATGCCGCCGGCATGGTCGACTATGCGGTCTCCACGAGCACCATCAGGCTGGCACCAGCCTCGATCACCCTGGCCGATGCACCTATATCGCCCATGCTCGAGTACCCATCGGTCTCGACTGAGATGGGACTGACGGACGAGGAGTATGCCATACACGAGCTGGCCGGCGTGCTCTATGCCATGCTGACCAGACGGGCCAATCAGGACGGACGACAGCCTAGTCTGCAGGAGCTGCCCAAGCAGACCCCGGAAGAGTTCAAAATCATCTGCATGCGTGGGCTGGGCCTGGCTAATGAGCAGGGAGCCGTGCCGGTTCCGCTGGTCACATTGGCAGAGCTCTCGGCCCTGCTCAGCCCCTGGGTCCCGCCAGAGGAGCTGACCGACAGCGATCTGATTTGGCCTGAGATGGACGGCCGTGCCTCCATCGAAGCCGTGGCCCTGCGCCCGGTGGATCCCAAGAATGTACTCCCGCTTCCCGCAGGGCTGACCTCCTCGGCCTTGCCTGCCGCGCAGACCGTATCTCACCATGAGCCGCACTGGAAGACCAACCAACTGCTCTTTCCCGGTCGCAGCGAGATTGAAATGCTCAATCCAGAGGATACGGATACCGACCTCTTCTCGCTCTTTGACGAGCGCCAGCGGCTGCGCTCGCTGAACAGCTCCTCCCGCAAGACCGCAGCAATGGATGTGAGCGCACTCAGGGCGACGACAGCCAGACCCTCAGCCATGAATGAGGAAGAGTCCAAAGCTGTAACCGGACGGGTGCCGACCGTCAAAAGTGATCAGCGTAAACCCTCCGAGGCTCTCAGCGGCAACGGCGTGACTGCCGACAATCCCGTGGAGCGAGGCTTCTCCCAGTGGGACTTCCATAAGTCCGGCAACAGCCAAGCCAAGCCAACCTCCAACCTGAGCGCCCCACAGGGCAACGTCGATTCGCGTGCGCGCCAAGCAGGAGCTGCGGCTGCCGAGCCTATTGTCGCAGGAGAATCTGCAGCCCGGAATGCACACTCCCCTTCCGCCGCTGCTGACAATACCAAGGCACCTAGCAAAGCGCCCAGCCAAGCGAACCGGTCCTTTAAGAACCACGATTTCGATGAAGAGGAGCAGGAAACCACAGTTATGGAGCCGCTGCCCCCCAGCTTCACGCCTGAAATCCACTCCATGCCCGTTCCGGTGACTTACTCGGTTCTTCCCGACGATGAGCAGGATAATGATCTGGACGATGAGGCCGATATGGCTAACACTCGCCTGTTCGGCCGCTTCACGACTCGCTCAGTGGTTATTGCCATAGCGGCGGTAATCGTTGTGGTGGCACTGGTCTGGGCCCTCTCGACCATTACCGGGTCCCGATCCAAAGTCGGCAAAAGTGAGGGCGGCTGGCCGGTCATGTCCAACGTGCCCTTCCCAGGCAAGACCAATGAGAGTGAAGAAGCAACCCCCTCAAGCAACGACAACGGCGATGACCAGGCCCAGGCCGGCACTAATGCTAGGAAAGACAAGGTCAGCCACGCTGACAAAAAGGCGGGCAAGGTTCCCGATCCGCCCAAGCCCAAGAACACCACGGCCTATCCGATTAGCCGCCAGCTCTTCCTCAACAAACCCGCCGGCCTGCAGGGCTATGGGTGGTATATGCATCTGACTCAGCCGGAAGAGGTCTCTCGCCTGACCATCGTCGCGCCTCAGAGCGGTGGCCATGCCCAGATCTATGCGAATTCCACGGCGGCTCAGCCCAACCAAGGACAGCCGCTGGCCGACTTCAGCTTCGATGCCTCGGGAACCACCCAGGTCACCCTGCGAGAACCGGTGACGACTCAGGACCTGGTCGTCTGGGTCCCCATGGATGGCATGCCAGGAAACACCCTGCGCTTCACTTCCGTTCAGGCTTTCTGAGCATGACTATGGGTCGACGGCAACACATGCGAATCATCCCGACGTCGACCCACAGACCACTCGTCGACCGCAATTGCCTGCAAGCCCCATGGACCCAATCAGCCAGACATGACTGCCTACCCATCCGTATGCCGATACTATGGGTGTACCGAAATGGTAATGTGTTGGATTTTTCCTCCTACATAGCGTCCGCAGGTAATACAGTTTCCTTAGACAACGGCGGCAGGAAGGCGGAAGTCAGTTATGGCGGATGATCCCAATATCGCGTCCAAGGTCATCAAGAATGATCCTTGGTATAGCTCCTATGCAAAACGAGCCGAGAAGATGCGCGCCTCCGAGATTCGCGCCCTCTTCGCCGTGGCCAATCGGCCCGAGGTGGTCTCCCTGGCCGGCGGTATGCCCTACCTGGGCCGGATGCCTTTCGATAAGTTGGCCGATCAGCTTGGCGACATGCTGCGGAGCAAGGGCCAGGTGGCCTGGCAGTATGGGTCAGCGCAGGGCGATCCCCATCTGCGCGAAGACGTGCTGCCCATTATGGAGCTGGAAGGCATCAAGGACGTCCAGCCGGATGATGTGGTTATCGTCAACGGTTCCCAGTCGGGACTGGACCTGATCACCAGGATCATGTGCGACCCCGGCGATGTGGTGCTGGCTGAGGCACCCAACTATGTAGGTGCATTGGGCGTCTTCCAATCCTTCCAGGTCGATGTGGTCAATGTGGCCATGGACGGAGACGGACTGATTCCCGAGGCTCTGGAGGAGACCATTCTGGAGCAGCGCCGCCAGGGCAAGGCGGTCAAGTTCCTCTACACTGTGCCCAACTTCCATAACCCAGCCGGCGCCACCATGAGCGTCGAGCGGCGTCCACGAGTCATCGAGATCGCCCGAAAGTACCATGTGCTCATCGTGGAGGACAATCCTTATGGACTGTTGGCCTTCGACGGCCAAACTTATCCGGCCCTGCGCTCTTACGACTCCGAGGGCATTGTTTACCTGAGCAGCTTCTCCAAGATCATCGCTCCGGGCATGCGAGTGGCCTGGATGGTCGCGCCTCCTGGCATCCGACAGAAGCTGGTTCTTGCCAACGAGTCAGCCATCCTTTGTCCTTCCAACATGAGCCAGATGACCATCACCACCTATCTGGACAACTTCGACTGGAAATCGCAGATCAACGATTACCGGGGGATGTACAAGGAACGCTGCGATGCCATGGATGAGGCTTTGAAGGAATACCTGCCCTACTGTTCATGGCTCAAGCCCAAGGGTGGCTTCTACATCTGGCTGAAGATACCCCAGGGGCTCAACGCCAAGGAGATGCTGCCTAGGGCAATCACCGCCAAGGTGGCTTACGTGTCCGGCACAGCCTTCTACGATAACGGGGAGGGCGCGGACCATATGCGCCTGTCCTTCTGTTACCCCACTCCCGATCGGATCCGAGAGGGAATACGCAGACTGTCCACGGTCATCGAGAATGAACTCGCCACCGTCCGGCTGTTCGAGCCCGACAGCGGCAAGGAAAGGGGCTGAATCATGGCGGCCAAGCACAGCAAGACACCACGGCAACAGACCGGCGGCAAAACCCCGGCAGTCGGCAAGGCCAAGACAACCGCGAGCGCAACGACGACCACAGCCGCCAGCCCGGCCAACACTGCGTCCACGGCTACTGGCGAAGTGGTCAAAAGAGCGAGGCGAACCTCGCATCGCTCCATCCGCGAGGCCACGCCGGTCACCATGGACGATGTCCTATCTCTGGCGAGCAAGGCCACCAAGCGTGCCGATAAGTCGCTTTTGGTTATCTGCGGCGGCCTCAGCCATGAGCGCGATATCTCCATAAGCTCGGGCCATCGAGTCCAAGGATTCCTGGAGGAGGCCGGATGGACGGTCCACGTCCACGACATGGACGGCTCGCTCCTGCCCTACCTGACCGACGAATCGACCCGCCCTGATCTGGTCTGGCCTTTGCTGCACGGCGCCAACGGCGAAGACGGCTCCATCCGTGATGTCTTGGAGATGGCTGAATTGCCATACATCGGATCCCGAGCCAAGGCCTCCCGGACCGCCTGGAGCAAACCCATCGCCAAGAACGTTGTCCGCATGGCCGGATTGCAGACGCCACATTCCGTGACGCTGCCCGAATCCATGTTCCGCGAGCTGGGAGTCGAACCCGTTATCGACATGCTTCTAGGTTCGCTGGGACTCCCGCTCTTCATCAAGCCCACCATGGGCGGCTCAGCCATGGGTTGCACCATGGTAACTGAACAGAGTCAGCTCACTCAGGCGTTGATCAACTGCTTCGCCTACGGTGATGTGGCCCTGATCGAACAGGCTGTAACGGGCACTGAAGTCTCCGTCTCCATCCTCGAATTTGACGGACACCCCCTGGTTCTGCCTCCGCTCGAAATCTGGACTCCCTCAGGTACCTACGACTTCGAGGCTCGCTCCACCCCCGGTCCGACGGAGTTTTATGTTCCGGCCCGACTGGATGCCAAAACCACACAGGCTGTGAGCGATGCTGCATTGACCGCCCACCGGGCTTTGGGACTCCGCGATATCTCACGCACCGACTTCATCGTCGATGCCCAGGGTCAGCCGCAATTCCTGGAGTCCAACGTGGCGCCCGGCATGACGGACACCTCGCTTCTGCCGCAATCAGCCCTGGCCGCCGGCTACAACCTGCCAGAGCTATACACTGCATTGGTTCAATCGGTTTTGGATCAAAAACGAACCGACTGAAACCACAAAGCCTGCCTGGTTCTGCCTACCATTCAGCAGGCACGAGCGAAGCCCGCATGATGCATGGCATGCAAGTTGCGCTATATGCATCACGCGGACTTGTAATATACGTAGTTTGCAAACATAGGCAGAGCTAATAGTGCGTAAGACGAGCACACTGCGCACAGCACGAACTAACAGTTTGTAATCATTAAACCCGATGTTCTATTCTGCGTTCATTATTCTCAGCATCATTCTTCTCTGGAGCCAAATACCTGTTATTCACCATTCATCATCCACCATTCATCGTCAGTTATTTCCTTTCCCCCTATTTGCTAATCTCGACTCCCAGCTTCTCCTTTGCTCTCCTATCCCCCCCCCTTACTATTCCGCCAAAGCCAACATTGAAACCAACATTGAAGCCAACTTCGATTGAGAGATTTGTTCAATCAGGTCCCTGTTTTTATATTGTCGGCTAGGTTGACTCGCATAAGAGATGCAATCCAATAAATGGCCGGTGTCAGAATGGCTAGTCACTCTCCAAGATTCAACTCACAATAGACTGCTGTATCGCCCCACATCCATGCATGCAATCGTGGTCGGTATCGAATGTTTCACGTGAAACATTCTGTGATGATCAACTTACTTCGTCGACTCCTGCGAGAGTCCCACACGATACAACACCTATGACCGGCTGCGAATGTTGCCCGCCAAAAGTGCGAGTCTAATAAAGATATGAGTCAGATAACAATGAAGACAACCTTGATAGGATTGCGACGCTACAGGGTCTATATCAGTCAACACAAGATAGGTTTACCCAAGATGTTTATCAAGCAGACTTGATTACATATAGTTATAGGCATCTAATTATAGGCATCTCTGCTTTTCCATCTTCGAAAAGCGAGCCATCGCTACTGTGTCATCAAGAACTTCGAACGAGCACTGAGCTCGCATCGGTAAATCGCAATGCCATCACCGGCATTGCTGCATCAATTCATTGACCCCAATTCGTTCGTCCTCATCGCTGCGAACACGATCTTCCTATCCGAATTCACTGACCGAGTCATATCGCTTACGGCCGGCTCGCTCCCCCGCTACCATCCTAAGCCCATTAAAAGCCAATAGACACCTTGCAGGTCAGTGGATACATATGTACAGGCGCAGCCGTCCTTATTAAAAGACCATACTTTCGTAAGACCGAACAAACAATTGAAACCGTACCCACCGAGATTGAATCGTCTACGACCTAGCTAGCCGGATATTCCCTACTTGTCTCTTTTGCTTTCCTTGTTCTTGTCCGATGCGCGCCAAGAACTTTCAACAGGTTCTTCTTGAATTGATGATGAATATCGTTCGCTACTCCCAGCAGTCATATCTTCATCGGCCCCAAGGCTTTTGTCTGTTGTCAGAGAATCAGCATCCAACTCGTCGTCATTGTCATCAGGGCTTGGTGGGTTCCAAAAACGCCAGCTATGCCAGCTGTCATCCCCGCTCTTATCATCTGTTTGATGGCTGGGATGCTCCCGCAGCAAACGGTCAACTCGGAGCATAAACCAGATCAGCACCAGAATCGTCCCAAGATTGGTTAGGATGGCGACTATCACAGTTTTCTCCATGATTCAAGAATAGCCTGCCGGTGTCAGAACCGAGCTTACTGTGAGATAACAAGCGCCCTTTTCGCCCACCGCATGTGACTCGGTCATCCTGAATGGATACAGTAGCGTTATGAAGCAAACTGTTCATGATGCGATTGTTATAGGGTCCGGACCCGCAGGTTACACCGCCGCCATTTATCTTGGCAGGGCTGGATATGCTCCACTCGTTATTGCAGGAGCCCTAACGCCCGGCGGTCAGCTTATGAACACGACGGAAGTAGAGAACTTCCCTGGATTCCCCAAAGCAGTACTCGGCCCCGATCTGATGGATCAGATGCGCGATCAGGCCGAACATTTTGGTGCTCAGATTGAATACGATGATGTTGTTTCAGTTGACTTGAGCGGAGACGTCAAGCGGATCACCACCGATGGCGGCGAGGAATATCAAGCTCGAGTCGTCGTCATCACCACTGGCTCGCAATATCGTAAATTGGAAATCCCCGGCGAGCGCGAGTTTTCAGGACGAGGGGTATCCTACTGCGCCACATGCGATGGCTTCTTTTTCAAGGACAAGCCCATTGTAGTCGTTGGTGGAGGCGACTCTGCCATGGGTGACGCGGACTTCCTGACCCGCTTTGGTTCTTCTGTCACACTGATCCACCGTCGCCAAGGCTTCCGCGCTTCAAAAATCATGGTGGACCGTGCCAAGGCCAATGACAAGATCAACTTCCTTCTTGATTCAGTCGTTACACGGATCAACGGCGACGATAGCGGCGTAACCTCTTTGGATGTCCGCAATACAGCCACTGACCAGCAATCCACTATTCCAGCTAATGGAGTCTTTGTCGCCATTGGATTCACCCCTCAGACCGCTTTCCTTAATGGCCAAGTTGATCTGGATCAGGACGGCTATATCCTGGTCGAAGGTGGGTCAACGAAGACTTCTACACCTGGAGTCTTTGCCGCTGGTGATGTCACCGACAAGATCTATCGTCAGGCCATCTCTGCGGCCGGCATGGGTTGTCGTGCTGCTTTAGATGCTCAGGAATATCTTACGAGTTTGGATAACCGATAGAACTCGATACGCACCCCCACAAACATGAATTCACGTGCCTGGCAGTTTACGATTGCCAGGCACTTCGTTTATCGATTATGCGCAGCTGCCTACTTAGTTTGCTTTTATTTCTCCATTGACTGCCAGCGGACACCCTACTCAACAAGAACATTTCCTACCCTACAGCTTCTTAAATCATCCTCTGCTGACGCAAGTTACTTCCCACTGACGCAACTTTCCACAACAGAGCCCCCTCCCCTCTAACGCACAACTAGAATTCCCAAAGTTACGCTGCCCGAATTGGTCACCCCACCTCAATGACTAAGACCAACTTCAGTGAAAAGCCGCACAAAGCGAGGGCTTATTACCTACCAAATGACAAACACAAAAACAGAAGTTCCATCATGGCCGACTAAGTGGCCTCTCACCAACGACTAACTGGATATCTTACGATTGAATATACCTATCACACTACTGACAACTATGAAGGCGAGAGACCAATCTAACCAGACACAGCTGCCCGACAAAATGACCTGGGTGACCAGGCTCTAGCGATTCGCAATCCAACTCTTTGCGGCCGACTGTTTGCCAGCTCCATGCTATTTATCAAACTTTTCCGCACAGATATATCTGGTCAGTGAATCGGACATACCTAGGACGCCCAATCATTCCGACTTTCCCAATCATTCTGGCCTTAAGGTAATTTCAGCGATTGCTCATCAGCTCATACCAAACTCGATCGGGCTATGAAGCAATCGCTCAATTAACAGCAAGGTTCGGATGAGCAAACCCTGAAGTCTCACTTCCAGAATGGGATCAAACCCAGCCTTTATCGCCAGAATGACTGTCATTACTTGCAGATTGATTCTTTTCCAAGAGAATGGCTACAATGCGGTCCATGTCTTCAGGCGAAGAAAACACGATTTCTATTTTCCCGTGCTTTTTAGTGCCCTTGATGGCCACCTTGGTATCAAAGTGGCTTTCCAGATCCTGGCGTACAGGACTGTCAGCCCAGGCGTTTACCCTAGGCTTCTTTGCTTTCTTCTTCGTCTGTCCAGTCTGCAAGGCGACAAGTTCCTCAGTAGATCTTACCGACAGACCTTCAGCAATGATCTTGTCTGCCAGAGTAGTCATAGACTTTTCATCCGGCAAAGTAAGCAAGGCGCGAGCATGCCCAGCTGACAACACACCTGAGCTTACTTTTTTCTGCACACTAGGGGGCAATTTTAACAAGCGAAGTGTGTTCGTGATCTGAGGCCTGGACTTAGAGATTGACTTAGACAAGCCGTCCTGAGTCAAGCCGAACTCATCAATCATTTGCTGATAAGCGGCTGCTTCTTCCAACGGATTAAGAGCCACTCTATGGAGATTCTCGAGCAAAGCATCACGCAACATGGTGTCGTCGCTCGTTGTTTTCACAATTGCAGGTATGGTATCCAGACCAGCCAATCGAGTAGCACGCCAACGACGCTCACCCATTATGATCTCATAATGGGTTGTTTGCTGTAGACCCGCTTCCCTCTGATTTGAAAGCTGACTCGATTGTTCCTCACCGGTCTTAGCGCCAATTGCTCCGGATTTGCTTTCCGCGCCGCCAACTGAGGTTGTCTTATTTTTGATTGTTCCTGGACGGTCTATAAGAGTTGATCTTCGCACCACTATGGGCTGCAATACGCCAACTTCTTTGATGGAGCGTGAAAGCTCCAACAGTTCGTCTTCATCGAAGATTTGTCGCGGTTGCTGAGCATTGGGCCTAATATCGTCCACACGCACTTCAGCCAAGTACCCGCCTTGGACGGGTTTCAGCTCCTCTTGGCTATTGCTCTCGGTCTTATTCGGCTCAGTAGCATTGCCAACAATAGGTGCACGGTTGACGCTTTGCTGAGTCTCTTTTGTCCGATGATCGACAGCCCTACTCGATCCCATCATCGGCAATGTTTCACGTGAAACATTTGTCGTCGTAGGACCAAAGAATAGATCACTTGGGTGTTCCAGGCTACTGATGGACGGGACTGACCGACGCTTTGTAGTTCTCTTCGAAGTGGATGTTTCACGTGAAACATCCTCATTAAGAGACTCGGAAATGCTGACACGCTTTTGTCCCTTGTTGGAACGTTTACGACCGCTCCCTGAAGACTCTGCCGAAGCCGCTAGTTGAGTGCTTGTGCTCCCCGAATGCGTAGTACTGCGTTCTCTTTTGGCTTCGTCTTCTACTGAGGCATCTATATCTTTGCGAAGTCGTCCGTCCGATTCAGCACCCAAGCCCTGAAGAGTGGGCTGCTTGTTGCCGGAATTCGGTACTTTGTTATCTTGCTGACGGCCTTTGTCAGCATTGGTTTCGTCATCTTCACCTGGCAGGGCGGGAAATAGAGCCCCCAAGCCCTTGCCTAACCGTGAACGGCTTGTCATGTCCTCACTCCCCCTGTCTTCTATTGGCAATATGTTCCAACACTTGCTCGGATCTCTGGGCGATTTCTAACGCTGCCTCTTCGTAAGCAATAGCGCCAGCTCCTTTAGGGTCGTAGGTGACAACGCTTTGCCGGAAGCTGGGAGCCTCAGAGATTTTGACAGAACGCGGGATGGTCGTATTAAGCACTATCTCTGGATAATGTTCCTTGACTTGATCAAACACTTCTTTGCTGAGCAGCGTTCGCCTGTCATACATGGTCAACAACATGGTTGAGATTACGAGATAAGGATTATAGCTTTGCTGAACAAGTCCTATGGTATGCAGTAATTGTTGCAGTCCTTCAAGAGCATAGTATTCAGCTTGCACTGGGATCAATACCTCATTGACCGAACACATGGCATTCAGAACTAATAATCCGAGACTAGGAGGGCAATCAACGAGAACATAGTCATAATGCTGGTGGCAGATTTTAAGATAGTCAGCAACCGCTTTCTTCATGAGCTGATTGCGGTTGGGCATATCCGCAACTTCCAGCTCAGCACCACTGAGGTCAATAGAAGATGGTACAACCTCTAGGTTGGGGAATTGAGGGGATACTACCTTAACGTCGTCAATCCCAAGACGACCCTCGAGCACGTCGTATGTTGACGGCGTCCCGGATTCATGAGCTACACCCAATGCAGTAGAAGCGTTGCCTTGTGGATCCATATCGATTACCAACACACGTTCGTCGAATTCAGCAAAAGCACATGCCAAATTTACAGTGGTCGTGGTTTTCCCTACCCCGCCTTTTTGATTTGCAACGGCAATGAAGCGCGTTTTTGAAGGGTGAGGAAATTCAGCCTGATGTAAGGCCTGATAGCGCGCAGAAAGATCTGCCATCTCCGCACCAGACACCGAACCAGTCCCCTCAGCGAATATTCTATTGAGAATATCCGTTGTCGACTCCATACCTGATGCGGTTGGCGTGGGCTTCTCACCGATATCCGGGGTATTCCCCGAAACGGGTTTCACCTTCTTCGATGCGGTCACGAACCTTCCTCCTTTTGATAACCATTCAATTTTCCCGTCCTAGTTGGACATGTCAGAACAGCCGAAAGTTATACACGGTCACTGTTCATAACTGTGGATAAGTGTGGATAGATCCAACGGAGCCACAGCGGCTGGCCCTTACCCAAGATTATTAGATTTGCCTTGTAATTATTGACAAGTCTGGCACTTCCCACCCCATTCCAGTGTCTTCAAACGACGATGTGGATAATTCGAAGGTCAGGTCCGAATTGTGCATAACTTATTAGCAACAAATCTATAAATCTGTTAACTCGTCAAACCAAGCAACATTATTCATGGTTATATTCAATGATCTTATCCATCTGTACGATAGCCGCTATAAACACCGCTGTAATACCAAAATAAATCCTTCGGATGACAAGCCTTATACAAACGTACAGCAAGAGGGAGGTTTCACGTGAAACATCTATACTGCCTGGGCAGTATTATTACCCCGTTAATTGTCGTCTAACGCAGTCAGCTAACCTAGTTTTGTCTTTTATTTGCAGTATCTATCCATCTACCTCCAATAACGGCTGCCGAATCAAGAAAACAGAACTAAATGCCAATTTTAAGTAGTATTTTAGTGCTGTTAAACAAAAGACTTCATTATGTTTATGGAGACTCTAGTTTACTCCGCAAAATTATGATTGAAGGAGACGTAGCTAAGAAGCAAGACCTTTAACAACTTTTACTAAAAAGACACAGAAAATATTTCGATATCCTCTCGTCTGCGCTTTCATAAAGCTAATCCTGATTATTTCATTCTGGGTTAATTGTTTCACGTGAAACATTACGATCTATCTCTACATAGCGATCATCCACCGGAAGCACCCCCTCGAATATTGCTATATTCTAAGATGCCCTAAATGTAGTCGTTACTGATGGAAGTTCTTGTAGAACATACTCATAACAGTGTGCTAAGTCATCTAGATGAGTTACAGCTGGAACCAATGAAGCCTAGTTTACTTGTGTTGGGTTATAAAAAAGATCCTTTTTCAATGTTTCACGTGAAACATTCTTTAGTGGACACATCTGAAGCGGGTGAACAGCTCTCTTATAGCTCGGTTCGGTTGTCCCCCAACTCCCACATCAGGGGGATTCTCGCCATTCCGGATTATTTTAGAGACATAATCTGTGCTGTTTAATCGATAACTCATGTAATCTTCATGCATTGCAAGAATCAGGATACCCCTATCGATATTTCTATGGAAAGGGAGAAAACCGAACGGTTTAGAAAGCCGAGAAGATCGAGACAAAGGATAGACACAATAAACTGCCTGGAAGTAAGAGAAACACATAAATGATTACAGCAAGAGATGCATAACTTCGACTGTCGAGTAAGGGACGTAGGTAAACGCATAGATCCCCCAGCAACGAAAGTAGAACATCTCCCGAGACTCTTAATGCAAGGATAGAAAGAGATGTCAGTATATCGAACTCAGATATAGGGTACCATACAATCATTCCAATACTACTTGGACGGCAACATCAGGATACAATGAAACCTCCTGCACAACAAACCCGAATAAGTACTTTGATGTGCATTACTTTCAAAATATATAATATCTTTATTTTAAATAATCTAATTGTATATAGCCAGTTCTGACTGTTGTCTACGGCGTTGTCTAAAACTAGAGTATCAAAAAACCTAAGAATGTTTGATGTGAAAGCATACACGAGTCAGACAATAAAAAACACAAGCGTGCTTGCTTTCCTCTTAATCTAATACTCCATTCACCTCGAATGAGTATCGGCTAAGCCGTTGTCCGGAAAAGGCCTACTTAGATCTGATAGAGCTAAATCAATTATCTCTAATCAGGTATTCGATAAGGCTCTATGTTGAATACTGATAATTTATTATCTTACCTAGTCTATTCTTCTCTTTAGATTGAGCAACATCTCAGCATCAAAGTCATTGAATAAGGTCATACCAGTGTTGTACTTTAGTGTTTGTCCACAAGAACTACGTGGGTATCCTCAAGGCCAGGTGCGACTGGAGCTAGGCAAACCCGTGGATTCTCTCCATGACATTTTTTTATCTCTTTGGCAGCCTTATCCAGCTCAGCTTGTGCCGAACGACCCTTAAGGGCAATCAGCTGACCTCTCGATCTTAAAAGCGGCAGGGTCCATCCGGCGAGCTTAGTCATGGGGGCTACAGCTCTGCACGTCACAACATCAAAAGTCTGCGGAATTGAAAGATTGGATTGGACGTCTGCTAGACCCGCACCACCCGTCACCTTCGAAGAGTCATGGTCATTTACATCTTGTTGGCTGTCAGCATTCCTGGCTTCGGTCGAGGCTAAAAAGCCAACACGGCCGTATGCCGAGACAGACTGTTTCTCTATTCGACGACGACCATGACGGCGGCTTTGTGTACCTTTTTTGTTGTGCCGGATCGAAGCCTTAGAGGATTGTGGAACCAGATCCTCTGCACGCTTGCGAATCACAACAGCATTAGCCAGGTGCAACTCATCAACCACTTCCTGCAACCAGGTCACACGCCGCTCCATTGGCTCGACAAGAACAACATTGCACTGCGGAAGGCAGGCAGCCAGTACAATGCCTGGGAAGCCCCCACCGGAACCTATATCCGCCACCGTTGCCGTCTGGCTGTCAGTGCTCAATCGCTCTCGCACGAAAGGCACAATAGCCGCTGAATTGAGTATGTGCCGCTCCCAAATAATGTCTTCATCGCGAGGGCCAATGATGCCCCTCTCCACACCCTCGCGCAAGAGCTTTTCATGAAAGCGCTGCATGGGTACCAGAGCATCGCCGAGCACCTGCCTTAAGAGGGGACTATCGTTCAGCTCATCGTCCACAACAGCCATTTCAACTCCTCACATTCACCTTCCACGCCCAGTCGGCCAAAGCCACAGACCACAACAGGGTTATACAGTCTCGTCATATCCAGCAGGATATTCACACTGCCAGAATCGAAAATAGCTGCATTTCTAAGACCGTTACCACCATATGATTTTCAAACGCAAAAGAGCAATCAGGATTAAACAACATGGCAGACTAAGCACAATCATGAGCCAGACAATACTACACACCTGCCAAATGGCACAGTGCTGGCAGATAGCACAACAAACCTCGACAGTATGACCGCACCAAACAGTGGACACATCCAAAAAGGCCGACGTCATGAACACTTCATCAACGCATAGCCCTGTGAGGCTTAACAGTCACTCCCTATCAGCATCCGCAGGATCATCATCAGCCTCGTAGTCATCCGAATCGACGACCTGATCGGTTTCATCCACGTCCAGCGAGTCGTCATACCCGGCTGGCTCGTCCTCAACATCGTCAGGCAGGTCTTCGTCTTCGCTCTTGGCCTTCAGATAGACAGTGACGTACCGGTGGGGCTCCTCACCGTGGGAACGTGACTTCAGCCCCTCCTCGCGGACCATGTCATGAACGATCTTGCGCTCAAAAGAGTTCATAGGCTTCATATTGACAGGGTCGCTAGTCTCACGAACCTCATCAATCACATCCAGGGCTTGTTCGCGAAGATGTTCGCGCTTGCGCCGCAGGAAGCCATCCACATCCACAATCAGATGGGAACGCTCCCCTATCTTCTGCTGCACGGCCAAGCGTGTCAGCTGCTGAAGAGCATCGACCACCTCACCATCCTTGCCGATCAGATGCTTGATATCCGTATCGTCGTCAGCCACAATCTGTACGGTCGGACGGTGGTTGCGCACCCCCATCTCGATATCGCCCTCGTAATCGACGATGTCCAGCAACCCCTCCAAATAGTCGGCGGCGACATCCGCCTCCTCATTGAGTTGCTCGATGGTCTTTCCCTGGTCCAGAGACTGAGACATCTATGCTCTCCTTACACGCGTTTACATCCGATTCATAACCTCAGGCCCACTGGATTCCTGGTCACCAATCGAGTGTCCAGTATTGAGGATACACGGACGTGATGATTGCAGATTACTCCAGTATTCGCCCGACCGAAAGCCGGGTCACCACGCCGGCCACCACTGCCAGTAGCCGCATCAACGGCCGCGACGTTTGCGGTGGGGCTGGGAACGCTGGTGGGAGATGTTCTTGTTGTTGCGGGCTTCCTCTTCCAACCTCTTGGCCTCCATCAGCTGCTCCTCCTCCAAAGAAGGCAGCCCCTGGCGCTTGCGGCGGGCATTCTCACGGCGGTGGTCACGCTCTTCCTTGCTCTCTGCGGCCGGCGAGCCAGGAGTGGGCATATGGCGGACCTGGAAGAGGGTTCGGCCCAGATTCCAAAGGTTGTTGGTCAGCCAGTAAATCAGCACTGCGAAGGGGAAGTAGATGCCCGAGAAGATGTACATGACCGGGAAGATGAAGGCCATCATCTGCTGCATCTTGTACTGCTGTCCCTGCATGGCCGACCTCGGCATGTTCCGTCGAACATTATGGAACTGCGAGTAGAACATGGCCAAGCACATGAGCACGATGAAGACCACAATGACTATGCGGCCCGCACCTTGGGCGGACATGAAGTTGTCCGAAATCCGCAGCCCGAAAAAGGTGGTCTCTTCGAATTCCCGCGCCACCTGTCGATTGAAGGCTCCCAGAGGTGCCCGCTTGCCACGGGCGATGAAGGGCACAGCCGAAAGCACATAGAACATAGTCATGAAGACCGGGCCCTGCACCAGTGCTGGCAGACAGGACCCCATGGGGTTGGCATGGTTGTCCTGATAGACCTTCATGGTCTCCCGGCTCATGGCCTCTCGGCTGGCCGGATCCTTCTTGTTGCGGTACTTATTCTGGATCTTCATCAGCTTGGGCTGCAGGGCCTGCATTTTTTGCATGGATCGCAGCTGCTTGATGAAGAGCGGCAGTACGCACAGGTTGACGATCAGCACCAGCATCACTACCGAGAGCGCCCAGGCTACGCCGGGACCCTTATGGAACCCGATCAGGGTCAGGAACTTGTGGCAATAGGTCATGATGTAGGTCATGAGCCACTCGATTGGGTACAGGATCTTGTAGAAGAAACCGTATATACCCGTATCGAAGGTGAAGGTGTCGTTGTTGTGTAACATTGTCAGGCCGTCTCCTTGTCTGGGGCCATGGGGGTCAGCCGGGCCTCCTCATGAGCCTTGGACCACGGGAACCGATAGAAGATGGAAAACCTTTGGGGCACGTCATCGATTCCGCCGTTGTTGAAGGGCGTGCAACGCAATAACCGCAGAATGGCCAGGATGGTTCCGCGCAAGGCCCCGAACCGCTTCAAGGCGGTCAAAGCGTACTGGGAACAAGTCGGGTAGTAACGGCACCTCGGCGGCGACAAGGGTGAGATGTGGCGCTGATACCAGCGGACTGCGCTCTGCAGAGCCCGGGAGGCCAGGCCGCTCATACTCGGCATCCTTCACTGGTTTTCAGCTGTTGGACCGGTTGACGCTTGGATCCAGCGAACTGCGGACCTGACTGTCCCTGTACATCAAGACCGCCGGCAGTCTTTCCGGACTTACGCATGAGGTCACGGAAGAGCCTGTCCACTTGCTCCTCCAGCTGCTTGTAGGTGGCTGTAGCAGCGCTGGGTTTGGCGCGCATGACCAGATCACAGGAGGATGGCAGCAGGTCCTCCTTGAATCCCGCAAGTTGCCTGAATCTGCGCTTGACCTTGTTTCTGGTCACGGCCTTGCCCACATTTTTAGATACAGCGAGCCCCATGCGGCGTCTGCCTGCAGGCAGGATGTCATGCCGCCCTTCGTGCACAGCCGGTGCCGTTGGCAGCGGGGTCGCCGTCCGGTCAAGCCCAGGTATCAAATAATGTATGACCAGATCCCTGCTGCTGACTCGATGGCGTCGCCTGAGCACCGCCGTGAACTGCCGGTGGCTCCTCAGCCGTTCCACCTTCTGAAAAAGGATCGGGATCCGACTCAGGCAGAGAGGGTCCGACGGCCCTTGGCCCGGCGGCGGTTGATCAGGGCGCGACCGGAGCGGGTGCGCATGCGAGCGCGGAATCCGTGCTTCATGTGACGACGGCGATTGTTGGGTTGGAATGTCCTCTTCATAATTCGTTGCTCCCGTGTGTAGACATACTCGAGTACGGCTCGTTATGAGTCAAGCTATATCACGGTACACATGAGCCGGGACGGAGTCAAACGAGCTTCCACCACCCAGCCGATTGGGACCGCTTCATGTCCTTCACAAACCCTGTCATAGCAGGAAAAGGACCTCCTCACTTATCCACAAATTACATCACTGTTATTCACATTCATCGCAGATACAACACGCTATCCTGTGGATAACCGCGCAAAGTCGGTGTAACAATGGGCTACTGTCGAATTTGAGAGAAGCAGAAAGACCGGGACAATCAGTCGTCAAGAAGAGAGGAGCACACTGATGGCGCAGGATCCGCTGGATGCCGCTGCCCAGGCCAAGAGAATCTGGGATTCGGTCCTGCAGGTGCTCCGCTATAGCAGTTCACTGACATCCAGGGACAAGGGCTGGCTGGAGGACATCACCCCCGAAGCGGTTTTCGGCACCACCATCGTTTTGCGGGTCTCCTCCAAGGCAACTCAGGAGGCTGTGCAGGGACCGCTCAGCCAGCCCGTCTTAAATGCACTGCAGCTGGTCACCAATCAGGAAATGTTCCCGGCTATTAAAATCGTCTACCCGGAGCAGATGGCCAAGCAGAAGGCTGCCGATCAGCAGAACGACCACCGCGCATCCGCCATGGCCGGCTCCGCACCGGGCAGTGGCGAGTTCCGTCAAGTCCCCAGTCCTGCTCAGGATCCCTATGACGACTACCAGCGTCAGGTCGGCACCGACCGATCCCCCAGCTCAGAGGTCCACTCGGACTGGCGGACCGAGAATCCTGGAACATCCAAGTCCCCGATTGTCTCCGCTAATGACTTCCACGAGGGCACCTATGTGCCCATGACCTTGGATATGCAGGCCGAGTTATCCGAACCCTCCTCCGTGGTAAGGCCAACGACAGGCGGTAATACCGATCGGCAGAGCGAGACAGAAAGAGCCACATCCCGGCCCGCCTTCACCGTGCCCCGCTTCCCCATGAACCAGAACCGGGTGGAGCGCGACCCACAGACTCACCTGAACAAGAACGCCACCTTCGATACCTTCGTCCCGGGCGATTCCAACCGCTTTGCGCGGACCGTGGCCTTGGCCGTGGCCGAAGGATCAGGTCAGGATTTCAACCCCCTGTGTATCTACGGCAGCTCAGGCCTGGGCAAGACCCATCTGCTCAACGCCATCGGCAACTATGCCCTGGTCAAGGATCCCTCGCTCAAGGTCCGATACGTCAACTCGGAGGAATTCACCAACGAATTCATCGACGCCCTGCAGAACTCCACCCAGGGATCGGGTCAGATCGCAGAATTCAATCGCCGCTACCGGCAGGTGGATGTGCTCCTTATCGATGACATCCAATTTCTAGGGGGCAAGGAGGCCACCCTGGACCAGTTCTTCCACACCTTTAATGCCCTGCATGACGCCAACAAGCGCATCGTCATCGCCTCGGACGTGGCCCCCAAGAATCTGAAGGGCTTTGAATCGCGACTGATCTCGCGTTTCGATTCGGGTCTGACTGTGGACGTCAAGCCGCCAGATCGGGAGACACGGGTGGCCATCCTGAGAATGATGGCTTCCATGAACGGAGTCAGTATTCCCAACGAGGTTCTGGATCTGATCGCGGAACGCTTCACCGAAAACATCCGAGAGCTTGAGGGTGCTCTGACCCGTGTCACGGCCGTAGCCAGCCTCAATAATCAGCCGGTCACTACGGCCCTGGCCGAACAGACCCTGCAAGACTTCTTCTCTACGGACGTAGAAATCAAGCCCACTGACATCATCTCCCAAGTAGCCAAGTACTTCCATCTGACCTTCGACGATATCGTCGGCCGTACGCGCACCAAGAACATCGCCCTAGCCCGACAGATCGCCATGTATCTGGCCCGGGAAATGACCAGCATGTCCTTGGTGGACATCGGCGAGGTCTTTGGCGGCCGCGATCACACCACAGTCATGCACGCCTACACCCGTATTTCCAATGAGATGCAGGAAAAGCGAGAGATTTACAACTATGTCATGGAGCTCACGGTCCGGCTCAAGCAGCCTCAAAATTGATGCGACACGCAGACACTGTTGTGGATCGACAGAAAAAGATATCCACCTACTTATCCCCGGATGTGGGCAAACCTTGGGAATAACACACCATTTTTCCGGGGATAAGTGGTGCATTTTCAGCGAATAACTGCGTCTCTTTTGTGGATAACCCAGTAAAAATACATCCCTGTGGATAACTTGGCCTCCTATTCACATCGGTTTCACCGCTTATCCACATCGTCCGATTGAGGTCTATCCACTTCGTTGCAAGGATTTGAGAACTTATCCACACCATCCACCGAGCTTATTACGATGACTCTATGTATATTTATGCAATAACCACCTTCACATTCAAGCACATCTGCTTGTTCCAACCACATCACCTGAGCCATTCGATAGAATGAATCCAGTTCATTCGTCAACAAGAAGGCTCCCATGAAAGTAGAAGTGAATTCATCCGCACTCTCGGATGCAGTGGCCTGGACCACCCGCATCATCCCTTCCCGACCAGCTTCGCCGATTCTGGCAGGCATCAGGATGGAAGCCTCTGATGGAACATTAAAGCTTTCCGCTTTCGATTACGAAGTTTCGGCAAGAAACCACATAGAAGCAGGCATCGATGAATCCGGAACAGCCTTGGTGCTAGGCAAACTGTTGACAGACATCACCAAATCACTACCATCAGAGAAGACTTATCTGTCAACCGAGGGATCCAAGATGACCATCACCTCGGGCAAATCCACTTTTTCTCTGCAACTGATGCCTGACAGCGAGTATCCCGACCTCCCTGCCGTCCCTGAACCTATGGGCCAGGTGGATGCTGAGACCTTTATCCAGTCCATCTCCCAGTCCATCGTCGCTGTTTCCAGGGAAGAGAGCCGGCCGGTCCTGACCAGCGTCAAGACCGAAATCACTGGAGACAAGGTGGTCATGACCGCCACCGACCGTTTCAGATTGTCCCGTTCGAGCTTCACCTGGACTCCTCGTGACGCCGATTTTTCCACCTCCATGCTGATTCGCGGCTCCCTGCTGCGAGACATCGCCCGTTCTCTGGACGAGCATCAGAACGTGACCATGGATTACGAGGCTGACAACCCCACCATCATGGGCGTGGAAAACGCTGGCAAAATATCCACCACCCAGCTGATCGATGGAGAATTTCCGGCAGTGGATCGCCTCTTTTCGGACGAATACCCCATCCAGGCGGTCATCGCCCGGCAGGATCTGATCGATGCCATCAAGCGTGTGGCCCTGGTAGCCGAACGCAACGCCCCCATCCGTATGGTCTTCTCCGGCAGCGAGGTGACTCTGAGCGCCGGCACGGCTGACGAAGCACAGGCCCATGAGGTTCTACAGGCGGATCTGGACGGTGAGGACATCACGGTGGCCTTCAATCCGAACTATCTGATTGACGGGCTGGGTGCCATCGCCGAGCCCTTTGTCCGCATCAAGATGACTTCGGCGGTCAAGGCTGTGGAATTCAACGGCCAGCAGGAGCAGGATTCCGAAGAGTCCATGGATTACCGTTACCTGCTGGTGCCTATGCGTTTCAACAACTGACACCCGGGTAGGTTCGAGGAACGATCGTCGTGCACATCTCCCGTCTGGTTCTGGATCACTTCCGTTCCTGGGAGCATTGTGTCCTCGATCTGGAGCCTGGAGTCACCATTCTTGAGGGGCGCAACGGCCTGGGCAAGACCAACCTGGTCGAGGCCGTCGAGGTCCTGTCCACCGGCGGCAGTCATAGGACCTCATCTTCACTACCCCTGGTAGAACGTGGGCAGTCCAAGGCCACCATCAGGGCCAGGCTGGAGCAGGACGGGACCGCTACCGACTATGAGCTGACCATTGCCGCCAAGGGAGCCAACCGGGGAAGAATCAACGGTGGGCCTTCCCTCTACCAGCGTGACCTGGTGGGCCGGGTACCCTGCGTGACTTTCAGCCCTGAGGATCAGCTGATGGTCTCCGGAGAGCCGGCGGCCAGACGGGCCGTGCTGGACCAGGCCGGCAGCCAGCTCGATGTCGACTACTTCCAGGTCCGGCAGGATTTTCGTCATGTGGCCAAGCAGCGCGCCGCCCTGCTCAAGCAGCTCTCCCAGGCGGGTTATGATCCCTCAGGTGATGGGCGTGACGCCGCCCTTTCTGGACTTGAGGTCTGGACTGGGCAGTTTATTCGCACCGGGCTGGATCTGAGCCGACGACGAGCGGCTCTGGTAGAGGCTTTGGAACAGCCCTTCAGCGATTTGTATGGTCGGCTTGCAGGCCCTGATCAGGATGCTCGATTGACTTACCAGCCATCCCTGGAGGAAATCGGACCCAATAGGCAGACCGGTCCAGAGGTCGCCGAAGCCGTCAGTCGTCACTTTCAGCGGATCTACCCGGGAGAAGTGGCCCGGGGCACTAATCTGATCGGTCCCCAGCGCGATGATTTGGTCTTCACTCTCAACGGCATGCCTGCTCGGGAGTTCGCCTCCAACGGTGAGATGTGGACCCTGGCTCTGGCTTTGCGGCTGGCTCTGCTGCAGGTGGTCAAGGATCGTCGCGATCTGGAGCCCATCGTCATTCTGGATGATGTCTTCGCTCAGTTGGATCGGGGCCGTAGGGATCAGATTTTGAATTTTGCCCGTCAGCAGAGCCAGGTGCTGATCACCGTGGCCGCCGACAGCGATATTCCCTCCCTGCAGGGTGCCAGGCTGGTGGATGTGTCCCGACTGAGGCCTGTACAGCCATCTGATCCGGCTGCCCAGGATCCAGCCATTGCCAGTGCTATGCAGGACCTGCGTCGAACCAGAGGGACGGCTCATGAGGACTCTGATATGCCGGATGGATCGGAGGGGAACGACCTGTCATGAAGGCCCCCATGGTTGAGACTCTGCACCTGGATCAGCGTCGATTGCCGGCCCTGGTCTTCGAGGGCTGCACGCGACGGGCGGCCACTCGTCGGCAGCGGGAGGACAACTCCCGTAAGGCCTGGTATGCATTCGGCAAGCCGGGCCGCGACCCAGCCAAACTGGGAGGTGTGGTGACCAGCCTTGCTGCTGGGAGCGGGTGGACCAGTCATTTGAAGGTTGCTCGGTTGCGCAACCAGTGGGACGGTGTAGTTGGACCCGGCATTGCCGCCCATTCGAGAGTGGTCTCCTACCAGGAGGGCGTGCTGATCATCCAGGCGCAGACCACGGTATGGGCCACTCAGCTGACCTACCTGGTTCCCCAGCTCAAAGCGACCATTGCCAAGCGGCTGGGCATGCCGGTCAGACAGATCCGGGTGACCGGCCCCCACAACTACAGCTTTCGCCGTTCGCGGTTCGATCCGCCCGGCCGAGGCGTGCGCGACACCTACGGGTGAACCCATAATCTGCGAATACCGTCTTCCCAGCTTTCTGTAAGCCTAAAGTCCCATAGCGCTGGTATTCTATAGGTTATAGGGTCAAACGCTTCCAAGGCCCCTTTATGGACGATTTGGAACCTGGTGACCATGAGTCAATCCCCCGCTCGACCACGAACGGAAGCTGCTTTGTCGTCAGTGGCCGACGATGGGGGTGCAGAAAGGACTATCCGTGGCAGATCTCAATACTGACCCGTCCCGGACCCCGCAAGAGGGCCGGGAAAACGAGGAGGACAAGCCTCAGGATGATGGCATGACGGGCCAGGATCAGCTGGATCAGCTGGACGATGCGCAGCTGGATGATTCGCTTTCACCCGAGCACTATGATGCCAGCGATCTGAAGGTGCTGGAGGGGCTGGAGGCGGTCCGCGTCCGTCCCGGCATGTATATCGGGTCGACGGGTCCCAGAGGCCTGCACCATCTGGTCTACGAGATCGTCGACAACTCGGTCGACGAGGCCCTGGCAGGGTATGCCGATCATATTGAAGTCACCATTCTGCCTGACAACGGCATTCGTGTGGACGACAACGGCCGCGGTATCCCTGTGGACGAGGTGCCAGGCGAGGGCAAGAGCGGCGTCGAGGTGGTCATGACCAAGCTGCATGCCGGCGGCAAGTTCGGAGGCGGCGGCTACGCGGTCTCGGGCGGTCTGCACGGCGTGGGCATCTCCGTGGTGAACGCCCTGTCCACCCGTATCGACGTCCAGGTGCGTCGGCAGGGTTACCACTGGCATCAGAACTTCCGCAACCAGAAGCCAACCGCTCCCCTGTCCAAGGACCAGGCCATGGGGCCGGACGAGAGCACCGGCACCTCGGTGACCTTCTGGGCCGATCCCAAAATCTTCGAAACCACAGTCTATGACTTCGAGACTCTGCGCAGCCGTTTCCAGCAGATGGCCTTCCTTAACAAGGGCCTGAGAATCACCCTTACCGACCTGCGTCCCAACGACCAGGCCGGCGACGAGGTGGCTGGCGAGGAGCAGACCCCGGAGCAGAAGGGCCAGTCCGTCAGCTACCAGTATGCCAACGGCATCAAGGACTATGTGGACTACCTGGTCAAGGTCAGGAAGGCCACGCCTGTGGAGGCCGAGGTCATCGACTTCGAGGCCGAGGATCTGAAGCTGGGCATCTCCGCCGAGGTGGCCATGCAGTGGACCACCGCCTACTCGGAGTCGGTCCACACCTTCGCCAATACCATCGCGACCACCGAGGGCGGCACCCACGAAGAGGGATTCCGCGCAGCTCTGACCAGCATGATCAACCGCTACGCCAGGGACAAGAACATCCTCAAAGACAAGGACGATAACCTCTCTGGCGACGATGTGCGCGAGGGGCTGACCGCTGTGGTCTCCGTCAAGTTGACCAATCCGCAGTTCGAAGGCCAGACCAAGACCAAGCTGGGCAACTCCGAGGCCAAGACCTTCGTCCAGCGGGTCATGACCGAAAGGTTGAGCGACTGGTTTGACGCCCACCCAGGCGAGGCCAAGGCCATCATCCAAAAGGCCATGGAGGCCTCCCGCGCCAGGATCGCGGCTAAGAAGGCCCGCGAGAACACCCGTCGTAAGTCCATCTTCGAGACGGCCGGCATGCCCGACAAGCTCAAGGACTGCCAGTCCAGCGACCCCGAAGAGTGTGAGCTGTTCATCGTGGAGGGTGACTCAGCAGGCGGCTCGGCCATACAGGGGCGCAACCCTATGACCCAGGCCATTTTGCCGCTGCGTGGCAAGATCCTCAATACGGAGCGGGCCAGCCTGGACCGCATGATGAAGTCCGACACCATCGAATCCCTGATTACCGCTGTAGGAGGGGGGTACGGCGAGGACTTCAACATCGACAAAGTGCGCTACCACAAGGTCATCATCATGGCCGACGCCGATGTGGACGGCGCCCACATCGCCACCCTGAACCTGACCCTCTTCTTCCGCTACATGCGGCCCATGATCGAAGCTGGCTACGTCTACGTGGCCATGCCTCCGCTCTACCGGCTCAAGTGGACCAAGGGTCCCCACAGCTTCGTCTACACCGACGCCGAGCGCGACAGGGTTCTGGCCGAGGGCAAGGCCTCAGGTCGGCAGCTGCCCAAGGGCGAAGGGATCCAGCGCTACAAGGGTCTGGGCGAGATGAGCTACCAGGAGCTCTGGGAGACCACCATGGACCCGGAGCATCGCATCCTCAAGAAGATCCGCATCGATGACGCCGAGCAGGCCGACGAGACCTTCACCATGCTCATGGGTGACGAGGTCGAACCCAGGCGTCTGTTCATCCAGCGCAACGCGCACGACGCCCGCTTCATCGACGCCTGAGACGCGGACGCCTCCCCTTTTCAACATTTGAGCTAAGGATCGATTTTGGCAGACGATAACAACAACGACAACAGCTCGGACCAGGACGGCCTCAACCTGCCCGACGGGTCTCGAGAGCCACTCAGCCCACAAGAGATGGACAACACCGATTATGGCCTCCTTAAGGGCGAACGGATTCAACCCATTGACCTCCAGCAGGAGATGCGAGAATCATACCTGTCCTATGCCCTGTCCGTAATTGTGGAGCGGGCACTGCCCGACGTCCGCGACGGCATGAAGCCGGTCCATCGCAGGGTCATCTACGCCATGTACGACGGCGGATACCGGCCCGACCGCGGCTACAACAAGTGCTCGCGCGTGGTGGGCGACGTCATGGGCAAGTACCACCCCCACGGCGATGCGGCCATCTATGACACCATCGTGCGCCTGGCCCAGTCCTGGTCCATGCGCTATCCGCTGGTGGACGGCCAGGGCAACTTCGGATCCCCCGGCGACGACCCGGCAGCCGCCATGAGGTACACCGAGTGCCGCATGGCCCCCCTGGCCATGGAGATGGTGCGCGACATCGACAAGGATACGGTCGACTTCATACCCAACTACGATGGCAAGACCCAGGAGCCCACGGTTCTGCCCTCCCGCTTCCCCAACCTGCTGGTCAACGGATCAGCCGGCATCGCCGTGGGCATGGCCACCAACATTCCTCCGCATAACCTGCGCGAGGTATCCAAGGGTGTGCACTGGGCTCTAGAGCATCCCGAGGCCTCCAAGGAGGAGCTGCTCAACGCCCTGATCGCCATCATCAAGGGGCCTGATTTCCCCACCGGCGCCACCATTCTTGGGCACAAGGGCATTGAGCAGGCCTACCGGACCGGACGAGGTCTGATCACCATGCGGGCCGTGGTCAACACCGAAGAGATCCGCGGAAGGATGTGCCTGGTGGTCACCGAGCTGCCCTACCAGGTCAACCCCGATCGGCTTGCCTCCTCCATCCGCGAGGCCGTGCGCGATGGCAAGATCCAGGGCATTGCCGACATGCGCGATGAAACCTCGGGCCGCACCGGCCAGCGCCTGGTCCTGGTGCTCAAGCGCGATGCCGTGCCCAAGGTGGTTCTCAACAACCTTTACAAGCACACCCAGCTTCAGCAGACCTTCGGAGCCAACATGCTGGCCCTGGTGGACGGAGTCCCCCGGACCCTGAGTCTGGACGCCTTCATCCGCCACTGGGTGGACCACCAGCTGGACGTGGTCGAGCGGCGCACCCGCTACCTGAAGCGCGAGGCCGAGGATCGCGACCATATCCTGCAGGGGTATCTGAAGGCCTTGGATATGATTGACCAGGTCATTGCCCTGATTCGCGCCTCCAAGGACGTGGAAACAGCCCGCACTGGCCTGATGGAGCTGCTGGACGTGGACGAGGTCCAGGCCGATGCCATCCTGGCCATGCAGCTGCGTCGTCTGGCTGCCCTGGAACGGCAGAAGATCCTGGACGAGCACGAGGATCTCATGCGCAAGATCGCCGACTACAACGACATCCTGGCCCACCCCGAGCGTCAGCGCACCATCGTGGGTGATGAGCTGGACGAGATCGTCGACAAGTACGGCGACGAGCGGCGCACCCGGATCGTCCCCTACTCGGGTGAGATGAACGTGGAGGATCTGATCGCCGACGAGCAGGTTGTGGTCACCGTCACCCACTCCGGCTTCGTCAAGCGGACCAAGGCCGATGAGTACCGGGCCCAGCACCGCGGCGGCAAGGGCATCCGCGGAGCCAGGCTGCGTGAGGATGACGTGGTGGACCACTTCTTCCTGACCAGCACCCACAACTGGCTGCTCTTCTTCACCAACAAGGGCCGGGTGTACCGGCTTAAGGCCTATGAGCTGCCTGAGGGCTCCCGCGACTCCAAGGGACAGCATGTAGCCAACCTGCTTCAGTTGGGTCAAGGCGAGCGGATTGAACAGGTCCTTTCCCTGCACGGCTATGACGATGCGGACTATCTGGTATTGGCCACGCGGACGGGACGGGTCAAGAAGACCCGCCTGGACGAATATGATTCGCCCCGTCAGGGCGGTCTGATCGCCGTGCGACTGATGGAGCTAGGCACCGTCACCGACGAGGAGGGACAAGAGGTGCCCCAGAGCGATGAGTTGGTGGGTGCAGCACTCTGCAATGCCGATGACGAAATCATCCTGGTCTCCCGCAAGGGCATGAGCGTGCGCTTCTCGGCCGACGACTCCACCCTGCGGCCCATGGGACGGCAGACAGCCGGCGTCCAGGGCATGCGGTTCCGCCCAGGCGACGAACTGCTGAGCATGGACGTGATCGCCAAGGATTCCGAGGATGACCTGCTGGTGGTCACTGATGAGGGTTTTGCCAAGCGGACCGCTCTGAGTGAGTACCGCCTGCAGGGTCGCAACGGCTACGGTGTCAAGGCCATCGCCATGGTGGAGGGCCGGGGATCCCTGGTCGGCGCCCTGGTGGTGAATGAGGACGACCAGATCATGGCCATCATGAAGTCCGGCAAGGTCATCCGCTCCGATGTGGCCGAGGTCAAGCGGACCGGTCGCAACACCCAGGGAGTCACCCTGGCCAAGCCCGACAAGGGTGATGAGATTCTCTCCATCGCCCGCAATGCCGAACGTGACGACCAGGAAGAGGATGCCGATCAGACCGATCTGGCTTCCGCCGCTCCCCTGGCAGCCAAGGATCAGCCCATCGCCACCACCGGAACCGGCGACGGTCAGAGCCTGACCCAGGAGGACTGAGTTGGTCCGCTACCAGTCTGACAAGACTGGTAGCCTCGTAAGAAGTCATGCAGGCCCAGCGGCGGTATGCGCGGGCTATTGAACGCAAGGATCAAGGAGTGCCGATGAGTCAGGATGATCAGAAGCAGGTCAAGGCCGGCAAGCAGGGTGCTGGTAAGTCCCAAAAGGGGAAGACCAAGGCTGATGAATCCGCACAGGGCGAGTCCCGTCGAACTGCATCGGCCACTCCCCCGGCTCCTGCAGCCGGCAGGACGGCATCGGGACGTTCCGCAAGAACCACAGCTTCGGCTGCCGGTCCGGTCAAGGTATCCTCATCCCGTCCTGTTCGACCTGCGGCTTCGGCTTCGGCGGCGCGTCCTCACGTGCCTCGGGCCCGGCGCATGCAACTGTCCCTGACCCGATTGGAGCCCTGGTCGGTGGCCAAGGTCACCTTCCTGTTGGCCATCGCCGGGGGCATCATTCAGGTGGTGGCTGCTGCTCTGCTCTGGTTCCTGCTCAACGCCATGGGGCTCTTTGACAACCTGACTCAGGTCATCTCCAAAACGGGCCTGGACGCGGGCGGCTTCGATCTGGGCCAGGTGCTGAGCCTGGGGACGGTCCTGAGTTCGGTGACCATCTTCTCTATTTTCGAGATTGTCATAGTAGTGGTTCTGGTCACCATTTTCGCCTTCCTCTACAACCTGGTCAGTTCCTTGGTAGGCGGCATCCACGTGACCTTGGGCGACGACTGAGCTCCTGGTCGGCGCAGTCAATCGGTCGATAGGCCCGAGGGCGATTTAGACTGGATTTGTGCTCTCGACATACTTGGACTACTTTAGCGGCTCCTTTGGCATATCTCTGGTCTTTTGGCCCTTGGCCTCGCTGATTCTGACCCTGCCCATTCTTGCCCTGATCTACAACCGGTATCACCGGCTCCGGTTGACAGCAGCCATGGCGGCCTACCTGACTGTCTTATACCTGCTGGCCTTGGTCTTCTTCACCCTCTGGCCTATGCCAGACGACCGTGCCGCCTTCTGCGCCACCCATCATCTGAGCCCCCAGCTCAACCCCCTGCAGTTCCTGACCGATCTGAGCACAGGCGGTCGGATGGCCATGCTGCAGATCCTGCTCAATGTGGCCTTCTTCCTGCCCCTGGGCTTCATCATGGGTCGAGTCTTCCGCTGGCGCTTCATCCTGGCCCTGCTTGTAGCTCTCCTGGTCTCCCTCTTCATCGAAACGGCCCAGCTGACCGGGGTCTTCGGCATCGTCGGCTGTGCCTACCGTCTCTTCGACGTGGACGACCTGATTTGGAACACTTCTGGCGCAATAATCGGCTATCTGGTGGCCATGGTTGCCAACAAACTCATTCCCACCCGTCAGGCTGACGCCGCCCAGCTGGTCACCAACCCAGGGTTCATACACCGTGCCGTCTCCCTGGCTCTGGATCTGCTCCTGGCCACCATCCTGTCCATGTCCCTAGGGATGGGCGTGACCTATGCGGTCCATCGCCTGGGTACCTACCAACTGGATGGCCACTACCGCTTTGGTGGGCTGCTGATCGCCCCCTCCGCTCTGGACGTGTTCGGGACTGTGGTGGATCTAGCTATGTTGCTGATCTTCGAACTGCTTATCCCTCTACCCCGTAGGGGACGGACGCTGGGCGCCACCTTCACCCACATGACCGTCGAGACCAAGCAGCGGCATGGCTGGTCCCGCTTCCTCTTCTATCTGTTCAGAACCGCGATTATCCTGGCTGTCTTCGGCCCATGGACCGGCAACGTTCAGATTGCAACGCGTATCCTGGCCCTGCTCCTGCTGGTCTTCTATCTGATCAAGCGGCAGATGCCTTACGACCTCTTGCCTGGGACAGCCTACCGGGAGGAAGACACAGGTGCAGAGGAATCCGCCGATGACCGGCGGGGGTGAAGCCTGACCTCGGACAGGATGATAGCGGTGAAGATGATGGCGAAGCCCAGCAGATGGGTGGCCGTCAGCTCCTCGTGCAGGACCAGGACCGAGACCAGCATGCCAAACAGGCTTTCTGAGCACAGGATTAGCGAACCTTGGGCGGCGGGGACCCTGGAAAAGGCGATGTTTTGGAAGTTCTGGGCCATGAGCGTCGAAATCAGTGTCAGATAAATCATGGAGCCCAAGGTCGATGGTGTGAAGTCGGCCGCACTGGGCAAGGGATCGAAGATCAGCGCGCAGACCAGAAAGAGGATACCGCCGAACAGTAGCTCCAGGTATGTCAGTGTGGGGGCATCGAACTTCTTGGTCAAAAACCCGGTGATCACCAGGTTGACCCCATAGAGCAGCGCGCCGGCCAGGGTCAGCAGGTCACCAGTGCTCAAAGACAGCCCCTGTCCCCCGCCGTGGGCTGGCAGTGAGATCAGAGCCACACCCAGGATGCAGATGGCAGCCGCGACGAAGTGGCGCAGGGCCGGTCGTCGACGGGCCATGATCCAGACCAGGAAGGGCACAAAGATGCAGTAGGTGGCCGTCAGGAAGGAATTGCGGCCTGGGGCGATGGTGGTCAGTCCCATCATCTGCAGACTGAAGGCCGCCCAGTAGCTGACCCCCAGTATCAGCCCCGGTACCAAGGTGTGTATGGCCCCGGTTCTACGCAGTCGTGGCAGCAAAAAGGGTGTCATGATGGCAATGGCACAGAGGATGCGAATGCCCATCAGCCAGCGTACGGTCAGAGTCTCCATGGCAACCTTTTCGAAGGTGTATCCGGCTCCCCAGGCGGCTGCGGCCATCAGCAGCATCAGGCGGGCCAGCCAGGTGGAGGGTTTCCAGGATGAAGAGGGTGCGAAGGTAGACATGTTTCGACTCTAATCGTTCCCGTCCACAAGTGAGAATTGATTCGCAAGGCAAAAAGCGAACAGTTCAAACCATGTTTGTCCGAGTTCGGCTTCAGACAATCGCGGTCTGCCATGCGGGCATCTTCGATATCATGGAAGAACGGTGATAACGGCGGCCGTAGGTCCTTGGCCGACGGGGTAAGGAGTGTGCACCAGGATGATCAGAATCGCAGTGGTGGATGACGATTCCATCAGCTGTCGAACCATGGTCAATTACCTGAGCCGCTACCGCAAGGAACGTCAGGAGGAACTGACGGTCAGCGTTTTCACCGATGGCAAGGCTTTTGCAGATGGTTATAGGCCTGTGTATGACATCCTTCTTCTGGACATTCAGATGACCCCCATGGACGGGATTGAAGTGGCCCACAGGGTGCGTGCCCGCGATGAGTCGGTGGTCATCGTCTTCATCACCTCCGCCCCCCAGTACGCCATCAACGGCTATGAAGTAGGCGCACTCTCCTACCTGCTCAAACCACTGCCCTGGTTCGCTTTCTCCCAGGAGCTGGACCGGTCCATCGCCCAGGTGCGCGGCCGCGTGGACCTGTCCATCCTGATTACCGAGGGCGCCCGATCCACCAGAATTCCCCTCAAGGACATCGTCTTCATCGAATCCGTCCGCCACAGCAGCGTCATCCACACATTGGATTCCTCGCTGACCACGAACAGCACGCTGAAGAGTCTTGAGGGACAGCTGGACCAGCGGGGATTCTTCCGCTCCAACTCCTGCTACCTGGTCAATCTGGCCCATGTGACGGGCATGGAGGACCAGGACTGCATTATGTCTACCGGTCAGCGGCTGCGGGTCAGCCGGCCCCGCAAGAAGTCCTTTATGACGGCCCTTACCGCTTACGTGGCAGGTCGGCCATGACCACCACCCACATCCTCAATGCCCTACCTGACATCCCCCGGCTCTATACAGCCATCAGTGAGTGGCTGGGTTGCCTGGTCTACCTGTTGGCCATCGGGCCGAGGATCTCTCGGTTGCGGATGGTGGCGGTCCTTCTGCCTGGTCTGGCTGTGCTGATCGTGGTTCAGTACTGGGCTGGCACCCTGCCTATCGCCTTCTGGATCATCAGCATGTGCCTGGCTGTGGTTTGCATGTACGCCATCATTATGCTGGCTTCAGGGTTGGGTGCGCTGGATGGGGCCTATCTGCTGGCCCGCGCCTTCGTCCTGGCTGAGCTGATCGCCTCCCTGCATTGGCAGCTGGACTCCTTCATGCGGCCATCCAGTCACAGCCTGTACGACCCAGCCTCACTGATTCTGCTGGTGTTGATCTACGGCGGCGTAGGGCTGCTGGCTTGGGTGGCTGAGCGACGTAACTTCGCCGATGCCCAGCCTTCCGTGCCTGGCCGCAGCGTCTTCATAGCCGCGGTTATCGCAGTGGTCACCTTCGCCATGTCCAACCTGAGCTTCGTCTCCACCAATACCCCCTTCTCCGGTCGGGTTGGCCTGGAGGTCTTCTATATCCGCACTCTGGTGGATCTGTGCGGGTTCGCCATGCTCTACGCCCAGCAGGAGCAGCTGCGGGAAAGCCATACCAGCGCCGAGCTGGCCTCCATTAACGCCCGGGCTTACAGCCAGCATCGGGAGTACATGCGCTCCAAGGAGAATCTTGAGGCTATGGGTAGGCTTGCACACGATCTCAAGCATCAGATCGCCGCCCTGCGCTCGCAGATGGATCCAGAGCGTAAGTCCCAGGACTTTGAGGAGCTGGAGGCTGCGGTCGGACGGTACGGGTCGCAGCAGCACACTGGTAACCCCATTCTGGACGTGGTCATGTCAACCAAGGAGCGCATCTGTTCCGAAGAGGGGATCACCCTGACCATGGTGGCCGATGGCTCGCTCCTGGAGGGGATGTCGCCCATGGATGTCTCCACTCTCTTCGGCAACGCCTTGGACAATGCCATTGAGGCCTTGAGAAAGGTCAAGGAGCCCGACCGCCGCCTGATCAAGGTGGCTTTATATGCTCGAGGACAGTTCGTCGTGATTCGCATCGAAAACTATTTCGCCTCGCCCCTGAATTGGAAAGGCAATGGCGAGCTGGCCACCACCAAGACCAGGACCGACGATGGTCTGCATGGGTATGGTGTCAAGTCCATTCGGCACATAGTCCACCGCTATCAGGGCGAGATGACCCTGCGCACCGAGCATCATTGGTTCAGCCTATGCGTGCTCTTGCCAAGGGAGGGCGATCAGTTGAAGCCCATGGCGGCTTCGGCGGCTTTATAACCCAGGCGGATGGCCAGGCGGCCCGGTCTGCCCGGCATGTTGATCATCCGGCAGAGCAGGGTGGAGCGGACATCGGAGGCGATGGCAGGGGAGCGGTGCTCCAGCCTGCTCCAGAGCATGTCCTTGTTCCTGTAGTTGCTGGGCTTGCGAGAGAGGATCAGAAAGACCGAGGTCACCACACAGTTGATGGACAAATAGTGGATCATATAACGATAAAGTCCACGGGGAACCGTCCCCGGGTCAGGCGTGGAATCCGCCATGAGCCCGTTGACCAGCAATAGTTGTGAAACTCGGGCGATCATAATCGAAGTCTGCACCGACTGGCCTTTGCGGCCGGTGTGATAGCGGTAGAAATTCGTGTCCAGGTAGAGCAGGGTATGCACCCAGGGCAGGGGCTGATAGGAGTAGATGAAGTCCACATAGTAGGTGTGCTCGGGCAGGTGGGTGCGGGCCTGGCGGAGCACCTCGGTGCGCAGGATCAGGGCATGCATGATCATGTACTGGGCCAGCCCGAACCGCCGTAGATGGTTCCAGTCCAGCACCTGCCCCGAATCCATGACGCTGCGGAAGTTGATGACCCGCTTATGCTTGCGGCCTTCTTTTTCATAGACGTAGTTGGTGACCACCATGTCCACAGGATTCGTACATCGCGATTGGTCGCACAACTGGTCCAGGACCAGACTCAGTGATGTCGGGTCCACCCAGTCATCGGCATCGACCACTTTGACGTAGCAGCCTCGGGCGGCTGCCAGGCCGGTGTTGACTGCGCCACCATGGCCCTTGTTGGTCTGGGTGATCAGACGGACGGTGTGCGGATGGCGTTCCTGGTATGACTGCACCACTTGCGCTGTGTCATCGGTGGATCCATCATCGACCACGATGACCTCCAGATCGTCCCCCTCCCGGCTCAGGAGCGAATCCAGGCAGGTCGGCAGATGCTGGGCCATGTTATAGGCGGGGACGATGAAGGTGAGAACGGGCGGGCTTGTGGAGGTCTGTCGATCAGCTGTCATGAACGATCACTTCGCAAAAGAATGGGTCGGCGGGTATGTCGGCGGGGTTGCCGTACCCCGCCGGCGGCCGTTGCGACCACTGTACATGATGGGTTTGAGGAAAAGGCCCCGCTCCTTTGGCTCCCGATGCATGCCGGTCCATTGGTAGCCGGGGGAGTGGGGCCGGAATTTTACTGGGCGCTCGCCTGAGGCTCGGTGGGCTCCTGACGGAAGATGACCTTGAAGATGGGGAAGAAGACCCAGAAGGAGATTGCCGAGTTGATGATCATGGTGACCAGGTCGGCAACGGTGGTCCCCAGGCTGCCCCAGTTCAGAGTGTGCTGGAAGAAGCCGTAGATGGGGTCCTTGTACCAGCCCTGCAGCGCCGCCGCGATGATGGTGATGATCACATAGGCCGCCAGGTACCAGAAGGCCGCCTTCCAGACCGAGGAGTTGGACTTGAAGGTGATATTGCGCTGGAGGAAGAAGTTGATGATCTGGGCAATCAGCAGGGTGATCTCCACCGCGAGGAAGTAGGCCAGGCCGCCCCCGCCGCCGTGGCCAATCGACCCGGCCGCATAGTCGAAGAGATAGTAGGGTTTGCCACCGACGGTCCCCATGCGCCAGATCTGGAAGTTGGTGCCCACAAGGGAGGTGCCGTTGAAGATGGCCTTGAGCACGGGCATGAGTACCAGCTGCAAGACGGTGACCCCGTTGGACAGGATGAAGAAGACGATGAACTGGGCCAGGGTGGTGTGCCGGTCGCTAAACCGTTGCCACCAGCGGACAATCGCCCACTGTGATGTCGTCGTCGCTTTCCCCTGAGTCGGCTGTCCGGCCTGCTGGCTGTGCTGATCACTCATGATTGAGCTCCTTTCCGGTCCGGCGGTTGGCGGACATGTTCCTAAAGAATCCGGCGATGAATCCGCCCAGTCCCCGCCATAGGTGGCCATTAGGAATGCGCACGATGGCTTCGACCATGGCCGTGTCAATCAGCCCGTTGGTCATCTTGGCCATGGCCCTGGGGGGCATGTTGAGCAGGAAGAGGGTGTTCAGGTCGGGGTTGCCGGTCTTGGTCTCGTGGCGGCTCTCGTTCTTGGCCAGGAAGTTGGCCACGAACCTGGCCAGAGCGCTTCTGGAGTCCTTCCAGGACGAGAGCGGATCGTTGACGCCGAAGGTACTGATGGCGCTCTGTCGGACCACCGGGTGGCCGAAGAGCGCTGTCATAGCGTCGTCGTCGACTTCCTTGACCCGGCCGGTCAGGTAGGCGCCCAGGGCAGGGTCGGGACTCTGCGGGTCGACGGTGCCCTGGACGGTTAGATGTCCGCTCAGTTCCATGCTGCGGGCGTCGGATCCGATCATGATGGTCCAGTCGCCGGACTCGACCTGCCAGGAGTTGCTGGCTGTGTCGAAGTGCCGGAAGGTCGTCTGGTCGAAGTCGATACGGACACGGGTTGATTGACCGGCTTCCAAGCTGACTTTCTTGAAGCCTTTCAGCTCGCGGACTGGCCTGAGCACGCCACCCTTGGGTGCCTGGACGTAGAGCTGGGGAACGGTGGCCCCCCGCCTGTCCGAATCATTGGTCAGGGTGAAGGTGGCTCCCTTGTTGTCCACAGACAGATCTGCGTAAGTGAAGTGTGCGTAAGACAGGCCGTATCCGAAGGGGAAGCGTTCCTCTACGCCTGCAGTCAGGTAGTAACGGTAGCCGACGAATGGGCCCTCCCGGTAGATCGATTCGTGAGCAGGGTCGGGGTACCAGTCGGCGCTGGGGCAGTCGGCATAGGACTTGGGCCAGGTTTCCGCCAGGTGACCGGAGGGGTTGACCCGGCCCGTCAAGATGTTCAGGGTGGCTGATGCTCCAGCCTGCCCGGACAGTCCTATGTAGAGGACGGCATCGCACTGGTCGATCCAGTCGGTGGTGACAGGGGAGCCCGCTACCAGGACGACCACCAAAGGCTTGTCCGTCGCACCCAAGGCCTTGATCAGGTCGACCTGGTTGCTGGGAATGTCCATGTGGGAACGGTCCAGGCCCTCGGATTCGCTGCGCTCGTCCAGGCCCACGCAGGCAACGATTACATCAGCCTGGTCAGCCGCAGCCACGGCCTGGTCGATCAAAGATTGGTTCTTCTCGCCATGGCGTTCATATCCCTGACTGTAGGAGGCCAGCTCCAGGCCGTCGCCGTTGCCCTGCCTGAGCAGGTCCAGCATGCTTTCCTGCTTGGCAGCATTGACTTTTGAGGACCCAGATCCTTGGAACCTTGGAGTCTCGGCCATGTCGCCGACCAGGGCGATCCGTATGCCGGCGGCCAGTGGCAGACGTCCCTCCCGATTGACCAGAAGAACTGCAGATTCTTCTGCGATGCTTTGCGCCACCTGATGGTGATCCCGTATCTGGTCTGCGGTCAGGTTCCCATCGAGGTCCATGTCGGAGTGATAGGTAAGCTTGGCCAGTCGGGCCACTTCTTCGGCCCGGGCATTCAGGTCGGCCTCGTCCAGGCGGCCCTCCTGCACGGCCTTGGCTATCTGGCGGACGGAGTCGTACCCGGCCTGGGGCATTTCAAGGGAGGAGCCATTGGCGGCTGCGGCGACCGCACTGTTGGAGCCGCCCCAATCCGAGACCACCATGCCGTCGAAGCCCCACTCCTTGCGCAGGATGTCCTTGAGCAGGTGGGGATTCTCGTTGGCATAGGTGCCGTTGACCATGTTGTATGAGGTCATGATGGCCCATGGGTGGGCCTGGCGCACGGCAATCTCGAATCCGGTCAGGTAGAGCTCGCGCATGGTGCGCTCGTCCACAACGGAGTCGGATGCCTGACGGCGCAGCTCCTGGCTGTTCATGGCGAAATGCTTGGGGGTGGCGGCCACGCCCTGGGACTGGATGCCTTCAATAAGGCCTGCAGCCATATGACCAGCCACCTGGGGGTCTTCAGAATAGTATTCAAAGTTTCTGCCACATAGGGGGTTGCGCTTGATGTTCATACCCGGACCCAGGACCATGTTGACGCCCAAGCTTCTGGCCTCGCTACCCAGCGCTTGGCCCATGGTCTTGGCCAGCTCCGGGTCCCATGAGCAGGCCACAGTGCCGGCTGTGGGAAAGCATGTGGCGGGCTTGGATTTGCCCATGCCCAGGTTGTCCCCTGATCCGGTCTGGCGGCGCAGGCCGTGCGGGCCGTCGCTCAGGACCATGCTCGGGATGCCCGCCCTCTTCAAGGCTCGGGTCGCCCAAGTGGATTTTCCGGAGAGCAGCGATGCCCGTTCCAGAACTGTCAGATCCTTGACTTCCATGGTGTTCCCTCTCCACGACTCCTTCGGTGGTTAACCGGCCAGTCTCCCAGAGAGGTCAAGACCCGTGTCGAAATTCTCTTCAGGTTCAGAAAACACCGAAGTTTTCTGATAATGGCTCGGTTCTGCTTCGTTTGTATTATCGATGTTTGCTCCACCATGTGCGGCACTTTGAGACCAACCTGTTCAATTGGCCGCATAAATGGTCGTTGGTAGCGCCTTCTCTAACATCAAATACTGTTCTTTTGAGAGAAATTTTCAGCTATTTTTACTGGTTTTGCCAGATGTGCAGGCATGCAATCCTGCGTACCGCTTGAGTAATGGGGGTTTCGGACTTGAGCAAGCCATTCCAAGCAACTATTGACGAGGATTAAGTAAGAACGCGAGTTGCCTGTATTATCTGGATCATCTGGGGATGCTTCGCTTTTGGAGTCTATTCCTATGCGGATTTTAATTGTTTACGATTCGGCTCATTACAAGCTATAAGACCGGAATATTCGTTTTCGTGCCTAATTCTAGGAGCTTGCTGTGAGAAAACTACTACACCAGCAGAATCGTTATGCGAATCCTCTATAGGTGCCAGCAAATTAGGGTGTCAAAGCGACAGGTTGTGCTTTTTCCGAAGATTGCTTGAAAAGTGATGGATATTCTGACCGTGTTCGAAACAACTGAGATGTTAGGGAACGTACTGAGCGATTCCTCATCGCTGATGACCGTCGTCGGTGCTTTCCCCAAGTGTCAATGAAGAGACTGCAAGGAGAAATCGTGGAATCGGAAAAACCAAAGAAACCGAAGATGAGCGGACGGACGTTCAAGCGAATATGGATCACCGTTATTGTGGTCATCTTAGCTTTGGCTGTGGCTTTGACCGTGGCCGGCAATTCTTTCGCCAGTGTGCTTGACAGTTACCTGGGTGGAGGCCATGTGGTCGTAAAGAAAGCCTCGGGGACTTCAGACTGGAACACCACTTACAACGCCAAGACCACCAATTCTATGCAAGAAGCCAAGGCGAAAAGCGATGCCGTCTCTCAGAGGGTAACCGATGAAGGCATTGTTATGTTGAAGAATGATGGTGTACTCCCTTTGAAGGAGCAAAGTATAGTTTCGCCCTTCGGAGCGGGATATATGGATCCAGCCTATTCTGGTAGTGGAGCAGCGGCTACGACGGACAAGGAGATGGTTACTTCAGAGCAGGGGCTCAAGCATTATTTCAAAGTAAATGATGCAACAGTCCAAGCCATGAAAGGAGCTAAGACTTCGTCGCCAGGTGCTGCGCCAGGTACCAGGGCACTGAATGCGGACAAGAACTCGGTCCAAGCCATCATGGACAAGGGGAAGTCGGCCCATATCGATGAGTATGATCCCAGCATCTATACACCTCTTGCTGATAAGGTCAAGGACACAACGGGCATAGTTTTCATCAAGCGTTCAGGTTCCGAAGGAATCGACAAACGCACGCAGGGGTATGACGATGGAACTCCACATTATCTGGCTTTGACTGCGGCGGAGAAGAACACGATCAAGTTTGCCAAGGATCACTGCGCATCGGTTATTGTGGTGCTCAACAGTGCGAATCCTATGGAGCTGACCCCAATCATGGGTGGGGAATTCGAGGCTGATGCCATTGTATGGACCGGTACCACTGGCTCGCGTGGGTTTGAATCACTTGGCAGGATACTGAGCGGAAAGGTTAATCCTTCCGGTCGCTTGACAGACACTTATCCAACCGATTTCACCAAGGATCCGACCTTTGCCAATTTTGGTGAATACCATTACACCAACACTAAGGTCAAGGATCAATCGGTCTTGGGTGATTTCATGCCTGGAGCCAACCGCGGCACTATCGATCGCCCTTATGTCGAATATGAAGAGGGCATATACGTCGGCTATCGCTATTATGAGACGGCCAGTGTCGAAGATCCCGATTTCACATACGGCAGGCTGAATGAAAACGGCGGCATCGCCCAGCCTGGCGCTGTGGCCTATCCTTTCGGTTACGGGATGAGCTACACCTCTTTCGATCGTACGCTCAAGAATGTTCAGGTGTCCGATGGGAAGGTGGAAGCCACTGTCGAAGTAAGGAACACTGGCAAGGTAGCTGGCAAGGATACCGTCCAGCTGTACTACACAGCTCCCTACACCGACTATGACAGGAGCAATCACGTGGAGAAGTCTGCCACTGAACTGGGCGCCTTCGCCAAAACCAAACTCCTGCAACCTGGTGCTGGACAGGAGATCAAACTGAAGTTCTCTGAGGACGATATGGCTTCCTACGACTACCACCATAAGAATCATGACGGTTCCACCGGTGCCTATCTTCTGGAGGCCGGGAATTACGCCCTGCAACTCAAGAACAATTCTCATGATGTCCTGGACACCTACCAGTTCAATGTTGCCAATACACAGTTCTACGAAGGCAACAATCCACGGCAGTCCGACAAGGATGCACAATCCAAGCTCAACGACAAGGGTGAACCGACGGGCAAGCCTGAGCAGAAGGCCGGATTCAAGGCGCCCAGCAATCGCTTCCAGACCCTGAACGCCTACATGGATGAACAGGGTGTCACTCAGCTTTCACGTAGCAACTGGAAGGGAACCTTCCCAACAGCCCCGGAGGGACGCAAGGGCGTGGCTCCAAAGGTTGCTTTGGATGAATTCTCCTGGTTTGACAAGTTCGACCCTGATACCGATAAGGTTCTGGGCAATGACAAGGCCAGCAAGGTTTACCAAGATAAGGAGCCCAAGTCCAAAGCCAAGCATGATCTGGCTCTGATCGACCTGCGTGGCGAGGATTACAACAGCAAGAAGTGGGACCAATTGCTGGACCAGATCGATTGGCAAGGTGACAAGAAGAGTATCACTGAGGTTCTTTTCAAGGCTGCCTACCAAACCGCTGCGATTCCGTCCATCGACAAGCCTGCAACTGTGGATAAGGACGGTGCCATGGGATGGAGTATCAAGGGTGCTTCATCCTGGGCAGGCGCCAATGTCATAGCCTCCACTTGGAACGTAAATCTTCTGAAGGAGATGGGGGAGGCCTTGGGCGAGGAGGGTCTGCAGTCAGGCCTGAACGCTTGGTATGCTCCTGGAGTCAATACTCACCGGTCTCCTTTCAGCGGTCGTGTCTACGAGTACTACTCCGAAGACGGCCTCCTGTCCGGGAAGCTGGCTGCAGCGTCGATAAGCGGTGCTGGCAATAAGGGCATCTTCAGCTACTTGAAGCATTTTGCTCTCAACGAGCAGGAGACCTTCCGCGATATGTACCTGGCTACTTGGGCTAATGAGCAAGCAGTGCGCGAGATCTATTTGAAGCCCTTTGAAATTGCCGTCAAGGAGGCCAGGAGCACTGAGAAGTACATTGGTGACAGCAAGGGAACGATGACGACCAAGGTCATTCGTTCGGCTACGGGCATCATGTCTTCTCAGAACAGCATCGGTGGTGTGATCGGGTTTGCGCATCGTGGTCTGCTAACCGATGTGCTCCGCGGCGAGTGGGGTTTCCAAGGCGCAGTAATCACGGATCTTTATCCAACTAAGCAACATCAGCTGCGCGATATGACCCTTCGCGCAGGTAACGATCTCTTCATGAATCAGATGGAGAACGCTGCACAGGATTACGACAGCCCGACCGCCCGGATGGCCATGAGGAGGGCCCTACACAACATCGGCTACGCCACAGTGAATTCAAATGCTATGAATGGAATCACTCCAAGGTCACGGCTGGGGTATTCCATGAGTCCTTGGAAGAAACTGCTCTATGGAATCGATGTGGCCATCGTAGTTGTGGCCGCGCTCCTCATCTTCTGGATCGTGCAGCGGGGACGTGATGAAAAAGCCAACCCGGACCGTTACAAGAAGCCGAAGAGCCGCAAAAAGGTCAAAGCGTAATGGTGTAAGGGTTCAGAATCCAAGGATCCACATCTGATCAATCAGTGGGTCCAAGCCCAATTGGGGCAACCGTGATTCAACGGTTGCCTCATTTTTATGCTTGGCTGCCTATGACGCTGACCGTAAAGTTAGGCAGCATGCATTTTCCAAGAATTGTGGGGCTTCAATGGGTGGGACTGTTCAAATATTAGAAGGTTCATGGAGATCTTATTGATGTCGTCGATACCTGCAACCTTCTGAGGAAAAAAGTGCTTAATGGCGGGCTTGGTGGGCGGTATAAAACTGTTACTTTGGCGCTGCAGTCGTTTCCTTGACTGGTGTTGTGGGACTAACTAGGACTACTCTCTTGCACGTTTTGTTGTTCGAATGAGAGATTCGTGTGGTCTGTTTTCCGATAGAATTCCATTATGGCCCAAGGCAGAAGCTGTGTTCATCCTCAGTGTTCCACGCATTCACGTTTGTATTGGACGTGGATTAGAGGTACACGCCTTGTCTTCTCGATGAATCCAGCTCCTCGCCGTACCCCTATTATCCTTTACCTCCATGGTGGCCCGGGCGATGCCTGCATTCCACTCACCATGCGCTACAACGCGGCCTTGGAGCGCGATTTCCGCTTCATCAACCTGGACCAGCGGGGCAGCGGTCTGTCCTATCATCCTTTTGCCCCTGGCGAGGCGGTGACCATCGATTCGATGGTCGAAGATGTTCATCAGTTCGTGCTGAAGCTTCTTCGGGCCTACGGACAGGATTCCCTGATTCTCATCGGTCATTCCTGGGGTAGCGTCCTAGGGCTGGAGATAGTGAAGCGCTATACCTCGCTTGTTCGTTGCTACATCGGCCTTGGGCAGGTTGTCAGCATGCGCGCCGCTCTTCAGGTAAGACGGCATTGGGGGCAACAGAATTTGGGTCCCCGGCTCGGTTCGGTCGTCAGCAGGGAGAGCGGAACCGCTGACATGGTGCTGATGATCAATGAGTTGCTGTCTCGTGGCGGGGCTGCCATGCTGTTCGGATCCCTGGGACGGATCATGACTTACCTGCGCTCGCCCTACTACAACTGGTCACGTCTGCTCAACCACGCCAAGGGGGTGGCTCAATCCCGCGCTCGCTTGGATGCTGAGCTGGAGCAGGTTGATTTCAGCAGGCAGACTTCTTTCGAGGCGCCGGTATATTTTATCAGCGGCAAGTATGACCGTCACCTGCCAGGCACTCTGGTTGAGCGGTTTGCAGATGGGCTGAAGAGTCCGCATCGGTTTATCCGCTTTGACCGGTCAGGACACTGCCCGCAGTGGGATGAACCAGAACGGTTCGCGGTGACGGTCAAAGCTCTCTGCTTGTAGCGCTTTATTGATAAGCAAGGATTGCCTTGCCGCTTGTACCCATTCGCATGGTGGAAATACATGCTGCGCGCGGCGAAAACTACTAATATGAGTCACTGGAAGATATTGGTTTGAGCCTCGCTGGAGAGTGTGCGGGGTTCCTGGATTGACGAAGGTCGATGAAACGGGGAATATGTCGATGGAAATCGACACGCCGTAGAATCCCCGGAATCATTGGGTTCCTTCGATATTTTTCTATGCCAATTTGCGGGACAACGCAACTTCGTGTAAGTTTACTTCTTGCTGCCCGGCAGTGATGAGAACTCTTCGGAGGGCTTGGAGCTGTTGGTGTGGTGGTGGTTTGAGAACTCAAGAGCGTGTTTGTGCTACTTATAGCTTTTTGATTGCCAGTCCGATGCCCGCCCGGC
>NZ_JACFSD010000003.1:0-331782 GCF_016100595.1 Bifidobacterium sp. M0399
ACCCGGAAGCTAAGACCCAGCACGGCAATGGTACTGCACCCGGAAGAGTGTGGGAGAGTAGCACACCGCCGCCACAACACGAAAAAGTAAAGGCCTCTGATGACAGGAATCATCAGAGGCCTTTACTGTATGCACGGACATACACTCAATGCCGCTTCTTCAGACATTGCGCCAGTTTTGAGCCTTCATCGCCTCGGTTCTTCCTTTGTCCTACAAACATGACACCGGCCCTTGTTAGAGTGAGAAGAACCTGACAACAAAGGAGATGACAGTGAAGACGATCAAATTGGGTACCTCTGGTGTCGAATTCTCTAGCGTAGCCCTTGGGGCCATGAGGATTGACAACAAGACCAGGCAGGAGGCATCAGAGATTGTAAAGGCGGCACTGGATGCCGGCATAGATTACTTTGACACCGCAGACTGCTATCACGATGGTCTGTGCAGCACCATGCTGGGCCAGGCCTTGAAGGACTGCGGTGTGAAAAGGGAGGATGTTGGTATACAGACTAAATTCGGCATCTTCCGAGATAAGGAGAGCGGCAGGGTCACCCGTTATGACTTTTCCAGGAAGCACCTGTTGGAGGCCATGGAGCAGGAGCTCGAGAACCTGCAGACTGACTACGTGGACTTCGTCCTTCTGCACCGGCCCGACACCCTGGTCGAGCTGGATCAGCTGGCCGAGGCCTTCAATGAGCTTCAATCTTCAGGCCGCGTTCGCCACTTCGGGGTCAGCAACGTCAATCCCATGCAGGTAGAGCTGCTCCAGAGTGCTCTGGATCAGAAACTTCAGGTGAACCAGTTGCAGTTCGGCCTTGGACATACCGGTATGATTCGCCAGGAGATTCATGTGAATATGGCCGACGAGGCCAGTCTAGACCACGACGGTGGGATTTTGGCTTACTCCCGCCTCAAGCGTATGACTATTCAAGCATGGAGTCCTTTCCAGAGTGGGACCGGCGAAGGGGTCATCATCGACAACCCGAAGTTCCCTGAGCTCAACGACTGCCTTGCCAAGATCGCAGATGAACATGGCGTCAGTAAGAACGCCATTGCAGTCGCATGGATACTCCGTCATCCGGCCGGGATGCAGGTCATCATCGGATCCATGAACCCCTCCAGGATTGCTGAAATGGCCTCCGGGGCGGATGTAGAACTGTCTGCTGAGGAGTGGTATCAGCTCTATGTGAGCGCGGGCAACGATATCTTCTAAATCCTGTGGTCTTCCGCGCTGTACTGTCACAGTGCCTGCCGGATCTTTGGAACAGACAATAGGGAATCGGTGGGGAAGACCGATATAACTGCTGGAAAGCAGTTATTCCCATAGTTGCAGGGTCAGTTGCTATGCGTTATTTTGTTCCCCACCGGTGCCCCCGGTAGCGCCAAAATCACGTACCACGACCAGGCAAAGGTTGCTAGGGCCGCGGAGCTATATCGAACGAGGGACGAAGCGCTGGGTCTCTCGCTGTGGCTTCTGCGGAATCTGGCATCTGGCCAGTCATGACCCAACCCTTTATGATCGCCTGCATGGGCATGATCACCGTGCTAAGCCGCGATCGGGGAAGAGGAGCTATAGCCACGCCATTGAAGAAGGGGAAGTCCAGTGCATCGGGTCGGTTGTGCTGGGCTTCCCCTTTATAATTCCTATTTTCATATTCTTCTTACTATTCCCGTAGTGGCCTGTCTGTCAGCTTGGATCATCAATACCATTTCAAATTTCCCCTGCACCCGGCCTGTAACTTGTCAGGAAAGCCCGCTTCTATCTGTTGCCAATCCGCCTCTGGCACCCGACTTTGCAGGCCGACGGTCGACGGTCCAGGTGGAAGCCTTGCCTTCGATGGATAGGAGCATGGACTCATGGGCCGACTCGGAATCCACAGCATGATCTGCGATGATGGCGCTATAGGTTCTGTGCGGGGTGTCCGTCTTCCTAATGTCTCTGTAGTAACGCCGGACTACCTCATCAAAATCGGTCAGGGTTCGCTCGGTTCGTTCGTCCTAGGGTCTGCCTTCAGCGCCCAACTCAGGGTAGCGGGTCTCGAATATCCGGGGCCGCATGCTGTGCCGTCTCTTCCAGCGCTTGGACATCATTGTCGCTAACTGGACGGCTCGGTGAAACGCCTGATGGACCGTCTCCCGTGAGCACTCGGATAATCTCGTTGGTCATCGGGTTTGAACCGGTATTGTCAGAAGGTTCCCTCGTGTGAGAGTTGCACCTGTCATAGGCTTACTCTGCTGTCAGAGGGTGCGACACACAAAAGAGCCAGCTCACATTATCGCTGACACGGCTTCGGCACCGATTCCGTTCTGCCCGATGGGCCGCTCTGCAACAGTCCCTGACTGATTCAACCCTAACGGCGTTGATGACGGCGGTCCACGAATGCCTGGGACCCCCGGTCGATCACTCCCGAGACCAGGGTGGTGAGGGCGGCTGAAAGGACAGCGAAGGCCAGGCTGGCTATAGCCCCCTGCTGCTGCCCCTCTTCGGACTCGAGCCCCCCATTACGTCGGGTCTGTGCATTGTCCCAGACTGATTGGAATATCTTGCCGGCTAGGTAGCCGGCAAGGGATGGCAAGACCCACTTGATGACCTTGTCGGTGAGGGAGTCTGGGTCAGATTTAACTGAAGAAGTCATATCGCGTACCTTGTCGTCTATTGCGTGGAAACGTTCGACGATGGCATCAGCACCGTCCTTGGAAGGCCCAATCGCACTAGTCATGATGCCATTATCCCACACTGCACCGCTTGTGCCTGATACTGAGGGCCGTCGTGGTCCATACGGATGGTGTTGCTTTCCGGTACCGCAGGGGGCGAAGGTAGAATAGGTACATGACAGTTTCACAGCCAATCGCGAGTGAAGGAGCTCGCAGCAAAGGACGCGTCGTCTTGCTGCGCCATGGTCAGACTGCATGGAGCCTGTCGGGACAGCACACCGGGAAAACGGACATACCCCTCACGGGGGAGGGGCGGGATCAAGCCAGGAAGGCGGGGGAAAGACTCAGACGGGCTTTCCCGGACGGGTTTGAACCGGAATACGTGTATGCATCACCGCTGAAGAGAGCCCAGGACACGGCCCGCTTGGCAGGTTTTGACAGAATGACCATATGTAATGACCTGGCTGAATGGGACTACGGACGGGCAGAAGGGCGGACCAGACAGGAGGTGTCGCATCTGGCCGGTCGTGAGTGGAACCTGTGGCGCGACGGCACTCAGGCTCTGGGATCGGACATGGATGGGACATGGCAGGACACCCTTCCGTCCGGAGAACATGTGACGGTCAGAAACGGACCGGGGGAGACTCTGAACCAGGTGGCCCTTCGGGCTGGGCGGCTGGTGGCCAGGCTGGAGCCTTTGGTCAATCAGGGGCGGCAAGTCCTTCTGGTGGCCCACGCCCATATTCTGCGGATTCTGACGACCCAGTGGTTGAGCCTGCAGGCAGATGATGCCTGCAAGTTCCGCCTGGACACGGCCCACTACAGTGTCCTTTCCCAGTACAAGGGCAACAATGTGATAGAGACTTGGAACTGCTGAAGATTCGGAGGGCCTTCCATCCTGGACCATACCGTCATCTTCTGTCCCAGGCACTTGTGCCTTCGGATTTGCCACTGGTAGATCCAGATGAGGGTCTTGACAGGTTTCCGCGCCATAGGTTACAGCTCCAAGGCAAAAACATCAGGGCCGCCTCGGAGTTTGCCGCCTGCGGGGGTACCAGTGCCCAGAGCCCGTTACGAGGTGGGTGGCATCGTCCTCGCCGACCAGAATCTAATGAAGGACTGCGGAGTCGGCACAGATATGGTGGCGGTAGCTCAAAACGATGCGCTGGATGAACGCATCTGTCGACTGGATCAATTAGACAGGCATGGCTGGTTTTCATGGCTGGTTTTTGAGACTCTGTGGGGGCTTGGGCGAGGCTATCATGAGAGTCAAAGTCAATGCTGACAACGTTGCTGCAAGGACCGGGTACTGGAATGACACTTATTAAAACTAAAACCGACTGGCCCATGCCGTACAATCCGAACGTGGACACAATCAGAGTTCACAGTGTTTTCGGCCCCATTCATGCGGGCGTATGGGGGTGCTGTGATGGCGGCGGAGCCTGACTGCTTCTTGGCCGTTGCATCTCTGGCGTGCGGCAATGACGAGCCGGAGTATCGCAGTGGCGGGGATCTTGCATCGGCGGGTGGCCGATGCCGACTATATTGAGGACGCGAAAGGGCGGACATTATGCCACAGCGATTCACCACGGTCTTCTTCGACCTCTATGGGACCCTTCTGGACATTAGGACCGACGAGGATGGACCTGAAGGATGGCAGTACCTCTGGGAGTATTTCCACTCCCACTGTGACATCTGGCCTGATGCCACAGCTGTCAGGAGGGATTTCAAGCGGATTCAGGCCCCATTACAAGCCGAGGCGGATCGCCGTTACGAGGTCGGTGAGGTGGAGGTCCGTAAGGTCTTCGCCGCCCTCTTTGATCAGGCTGGTCTACCCCACGATTGGCGTGATGTAGACGACCTGGCCTGGTCCTTCAGAAAGGCCACCACTACCCTTCTCAGGCCATACCCGGGTGCTTTTGACCTCTTGGAGGCTCTGAAATCGGCGGGGCTGCGGGTCGTTCTAGTCAGCAATGCGCAGGCCTCCTACACGGATCCCGAGTTGGATTTGACCGGCCTGCGTCCGCACCTGGACCGGATTTTTATATCCAGCGACTGTGGGGTGAAGAAACCCGATCCCGCCTTCTTCCGGATGGCTCTGGACGCAGAAGGGGCCGATCCGGACAGGACAGTCATGGTGGGCAACGACCGCGGTGCGGACATCATCGGAGGCAACCGCAGCGGTCTGACCACGGTCTATTTGGCCACTGGTATATCGCCGGGTAGTGACGGCGGTTTCTCGCCCGAAGCGGACCTCTCCCTTGCTGGTGCGGACTATGACCAAGTCTTCGACTTGGCCACAGGGGGGTCTCAATATCGGAGGGGACCGCAACCAGTCATAAGGAGGGGGCGATTGTAGGTTGTTCCTGGACTGCACGGATTCCGCGGATACGGGAGCATCCGACCCGCTGCCCGATCCCGAAGTGGGGAGGAGATGCAGCGGGCCGGGTTTGACCATTACCTCCAGGAATGAGCAACCGGTTTGTGAGGGGTTTTGATTTAAAGTGCCAGAACTGCGAAACTCTGTCCCCTCAGGGCCAGGGTGCCTTGGGAAAGATCGCTATTTACCATGACCAAGGGGCGGGGAATATGGTCGGTGGCACCGGCGCTGGCCAGACTCAGTGGGAGGTCCTCCTCCTTTCGGCTGGGATTGAGAGCCACCAGGAGGCGATCGTCGCCCTGGGTGCGGGTGTAAGCGAAGGAACGGCCATGCCTGGGGGCGTGGACCACAGCGAAGTCGGCGCCCGGTCTCAGGGACTGGTGCCCACTCCTCAAGGTGGTCATCTGCCTGATGAAGGTCAGGAGTGATTCCGGGTCTCCATCCTGGTCGGCCACGTTCGGGGCGTCGGGACTCCCGTCCACGGGCAGATAGAGTTCGGTCGGGTCGGCCTTGGAGAACCCTCTGTTAGCCGAGCTGTCCCACTGCATGGGGGTGCGGGAACCTGTCCGGTGATAGCCGCCCTCCTTGGTGGGCAGGGTTTGGTAGCGCATTCCGATTTCGTCACCGTAGTAGATGAAAGGAACCCCTGGCATGGTCAGGAACATTCCATAAGCCACCTTGATTTCTTCGGGGGTCAGACGGGGCGCTAGGCGGGTGGTGTCGTGGTTGCAGGTAATGAAGCAGAAGCTTCCCAGATTTCGGCTACGCAGGTATTGGGGAAGGTAATCAGCCAGGAAGTCTGATATGCCGGTCTTGCTGTCTGCCTTGAAGTAGCTGGCATCGTCAGGCCCTTCCAGCTCGTCTTCAGTGTTGCGTGTCAGGAAGTTGTAACCGTTTGGTACGCCTGCCCACCGCCAATTCAGGTAGAAGTCCATGTCGAAGCCAGCCTCCAGGGACTGCCAGGGCTTGCCCCATTCAGAGACGAATGCTGCCTGGGGGAATTCCTTCCTGATCGGCTCGAAAAGGCGATGCCAGGTGTCGATGGTGGCCGTCTTTTCCTTGTCGTCGTTCTTGACGAGAGAGTCGGCCATGTCCACTCTGAAGCCATCGCAACCCTGACTCAGCCAGAAGCGCATGACGTCGATCATGGCCTGGCGGGTGGCTGTTGGGCCTGGGTCGTCGGGTGACTGCTGCCAGGAGCGGTCCCTTGAAGCGAATCCATAGTTGAGGGCTGGTTGGCACTTGAAGAAGTTGAGGATGTAGGCGGCATCCCTGGGAGCCTCACCGCCTATGAAGGGCATGCCGGGGTAGCCCTCGAAGCTGCTGTCCGTCCAGATGTAGCGGTCGGAGTACTCGTTGCGGGAGGCCCGCCCGCTGCTGGCGAACCAAGCGTGTTCTTCGCTGGTGTGCCCGGGAACCAGATCCAACAGGACATGGATTCCCCTTCGATGGGCCTGTCCGAAGAGGTCGACCAGGTCCTGGTTGGTTCCGTAGCGGGGCGCCACCTTGGTATAGTCCCTGACGTCGTAACCTGCGTCCTTGAACGGGGAGTCAAAGCAGGGGTTGATCCACAGGGCGTTGCAACCCAAGGATGAAATGTAGTCCAACTTGGCTGTGATGCCCGGTATGTCACCGATGCCGTCATCGTTGCTGTCGTAGAAGCTTTGAGGATAGATTTCGTAGAAGACTGCTTCGTCCAGCCATGATGGTGTCTGGTGCATATATACTCGCTTTTTTCGTCTGACCTTCGTCGGTCTATCTGTATGGACGCTGACCATGGTAGAGATTGATGATGACAATGTATGCATCATAAAACGCTGGGACGGTCGATGACCGAGGCTGGCGGAACAGCGCGCCGTTGGTAGTGGGGTTCGGGCTGATTATCTGGGACAGGGCCGCATCGAGCACCCACGGCGGGTCCCAGCCAAGACCGGCTTGGGCGAATGAAGGACCAAAACACGGTAGAGACCGATACCCCGGCTCTGCGTGTTATGTCATATATCGTGGACCTCACCGCATACTTCTCGCTCACGCCTATCGGTTCGTTGCCGTCGCTCGCAATCAGTGGTAGGCAATGGTGCCCGTCTAGAATGAATGAACATGGTCACTCTTCAGGATATTGCCCGAGCCGCCGGGGTCTCGGTCGCCACTGCCTCGTGGGCTATCAATGATGACCCCAAGGCCCGTATTCCCCAAGCCACCCGCGACAGGGTACGCAGGGTGGCCTCCGAACTGGGTTACCGCCGCAACGCCCTGGCGCGTGGGCTTGCCAGGGGGCATTCCGATCTGATCGGCTTTATCAGCGACGGGGTCGCCACCTCACCATTCGCCGGTCAGGTGATTCGCGGTGCCCAGGATGAGGCATGGAGGCAGGGGAAGATTCTACTCGTCGTGGACACGGGCGGGGACAGGAAAATAGAGGAGAGGGCCTTCGAGTTTATGTTGGAACGCCGGGTGGAGGGGCTGGTCTATTCCAGCTGGGTCCACCGACGGGTCGACGCTCCTGCGGGGCTGGCCGGTGTAAACGCAGTGCTAGTCAACTGTTACGACCGGCTGGGCCGTCTGCCAGCCGTGGTCCCGGATGAGGTCGGTGGAGGGCTCAGCGCCACCCGCCTACTGCTCCAGGCCGGCCACCGGCGGATCGCCTTCATCAACGCCAGCGCCCGGACCCCGGCCTCCGTGGGTCGGCTCAAGGGCTACCGGCAGGCGCTGTCCGAGGCTGGTGTGGCCTACGACCCCTCCTTGGTGATCCGCGAGAAGGAGGCAGACCAGGAGTCGGGCTACCGGGCCATGCGCGAGGTGATGGCTACCGGTGCCACGGCCGTCTTCTGCCACAACGACCGCACGGCCATGGGCTTCTATGATGCCCTACGTGAATGTGGGCAGCGGGTTCCCGATGATATATCCGTGGTCGGCTTCGACAATCAGGAGGTGATATCCGCCCACCTCCACCCGGCTCTGACTACCGTTGGCCTGCCCCAGTATGACCTGGGGAGGTTGGGAATACGTACGCTCATGGCAAGGGGGGACGATTCGACCAACAATCCGGCTGCTGGCTCTGGCGGCCTCGAGCCGCAACTGGTTCCTTGCCCTCTGGTCGTCAGGGATTCCATAGCCCGGATCTGATCCTCTGTTGCCTCCGCCCCGGGGGCAGAAATTACCCGGTCTTCTCTGTGGCTATCTCATGCCATTCGTTCCGCTTCTTGTGGAAACTCCTGTCCGACTACTTGCCGGGTCGCCATCCCGTTTGACAGCGGCGTAGGCACTTTTATAATGGTTGCTTAACCGCTTAAACAACAGGCGGGATCCTGTCGAGGTCGTCGAGGAAGATGCGCGGCCCGGACGTATGGATCATCGGCGATATGAAAGGGTCAACATGAATAAGCTCTACTATCAATTCCCAGGCACCTGGTTTGGGGACTGCATGCCCTATGGGAAAGGCGATGAGTTCTTCCTCTTCCATCAGCGCGACACCCGCGATCCGGCCCCATTCGGGCAACCCTTCGGATGGGACCTGGCCACCACCAGGGACTTCGTCCATTACCAGGACTGTGGCACCGCCATACCCAGGGGCGGTGACGGAGACCAGGACCAGTTCATTTTCGCAGGCAGCGTCTTCGAGGGGCCGGACGGCTACCACGCTTTCTACACGGGTTTCAACCGTGATTATCCGGCCGAGGGCAAAGCCTCTCAGGTCCTCATGCAGGCCGTCAGCCAGGATCTCCGCCATTGGAGGAAGTTGGACCAGGCCCCCTCCATCGCTCCCCAGCCAGGGTACGACCCCGACGACTGGCGAGACCCAATGGTGGTCAGGGACGAGCAGGCCGGTAACTACCTGCTCATCCTGGGAGCGCGGAAGAAAGGGCCCAAGACCATGCAGACAGGCCGGACGGTCAAATTCACTTCCGATGACCTGGTTCACTGGGAGTTCGGCGGGGATTTCTGGGCCCCCGGTCTTTACACCATGCATGAGATGCCTGACCTATTCAGAATCGGGGACTGGTGGTACCACATCGTCACCGAATACAGCGACCGACATGGGATGACCTACCGGATGTCGCACAGCCTGGAAGGCCCGTGGACAGCCCCTGTGGATGACGCCTTCGACGGGAGCGGATACTATGCAGGTCGTACCTTCGAGCTGGGCGGTAGACGGGTCCTCTTCGGCTGGGTGGGGACCAAGACGGGCGACGACGACAGGAACAACTATGAGTGGGGCGGGACCTTCGTTCCCCACGAGGTCTATCAGAGGGAGGATGGGTCCCTGGGTGTGAGGCCGGTGGATACCCTCTGGGCCGCCTTCAACCCCCGCACCCCCATGGACGATGTGGACATCCAGGCACCTCATGAGAGGAAGGAGGTGGTCATTGACCTCGACTGCCCCGACCTCTTCTCATTCGAAGCTGATGTCAGATTCACCCCGGGCACCCGGTCCTTCGGTCTGCGCCTGCGGGAGGAGGCCGGGACCGGGCGGTCTTACCAGTATGACTTCCAAGTGGGGCAGGGACGTTACCTGTTCGAGGGGTCGCCCAATGACCCCTGGTTCACGGTCATGAACATAGGCCTTGAAAGGCCGATCCGTCTGGAGGCCGGACGCATCTACCACCTCCAGCTGGTGGTCGACGATACCATAGCCACCCTCTATGTGGATGGAGTGGCCCTGAATGCCCGGATTTACCGGCCGGGGCAGGCCTTGGGCATCTATGTGACCGAGGGCGGTCTTCAAGTCACCGGGATGAGCCTGGCCAAGGGCCTGCAGAAGTAGATGTCTTCCTGTCGGCCTCTGGTCGTACAGATCCGGTTCGGGCATCCTCCTGATGAATTTGTGCCATGACGGGAATAATATTTGCCTCGGGAAGTTGAGTGATGTAGGCTCAAGTTTCGGAGTGGTCATGATGGCTGCTTGCCCGGGCCGACGGGAGCCGGCCATCGGGACCACGAACGAAGCGCGAGCGGAGAACGTGAACGACGAGGTGCGGGGTCAGGCCCTACGCCCAATTTCATCAGGAGGTAACGAGTATGGCACGTGCAGTTGGCATCGATCTGGGAACCACCAATTCCTGCATTGCAACCCTAGAGGGCGGCGAGCCCACCGTAATCGTCAATGCTGAGGGCGCGCGGACCACGCCGTCGGTGGTGGCATTCAGCAAGTCCGGCGAGATTCTGGTCGGCGAGGTGGCCAAGCGTCAGGCCGTCACCAATGTGGATCGGACCATCAGCTCGGTCAAGCGCCACATGGGCACCGACTGGTCCGTCGAGATCGACGGCAAGAAGTGGACCCCTCAGGAGATTTCGGCCCAGATCCTTATGAAGCTCAAGAGGGACGCCGAGTCCTACCTGGGCGAACCCGTCACTGACGCGGTCATCACCTGCCCTGCATACTTCAACGATGCCCAGCGCCAGGCCACCAAGGATGCCGGCAAGATCGCCGGTCTGAACGTCCTGCGCATCATCAACGAGCCCACGGCTGCGGCTCTGGCCTACGGCCTGGAGAAGGGCAAGGAGGATGAGCGCATCCTGGTCTTCGATCTGGGCGGCGGCACCTTCGATGTCTCCCTGCTGGAGATCGGCAAGGATGACGACGGCTTCTCCACCATCCAGGTTCAGGCCACCAACGGCGACAACAAGCTGGGCGGCGACGACTGGGATCAGAAGATCATCGACTGGCTGGTCACTGAGGTCAAGAACAAGTACAACGTGGATCTGTCCAAGGACAAGATCGCCTTGCAGCGGCTCAAGGAGGCCGCCGAGCAGGCCAAGAAGGAGCTGAGCTCCTCCTCGTCCACCAGCATCTCCATGCAGTACCTGGCCATGACTCCCGACGGGACCCCAGTCCACCTGGACGAGACCCTGACCCGCGCGCACTTCGAAGAGATGACCTCCGACCTGCTGGGCCGCTGCCGCACGCCGTTCAACAACGTGCTGCACGATGCCGGCATTTCGGTTCAGGACATCGACCATGTGGTGCTGGTCGGCGGCTCCACACGTATGCCCGCTGTCAAGGACCTGGTCAAGGAACTGACCGGCGGCAAGGAAGCCAACCAGACCGTCAACCCTGATGAGGTTGTGGCTGTCGGTGCTGCTGTGCAGTCCGGTGTCATCAAGGGCGACCGCAAGGACGTGCTGCTGATCGACGTGACCCCGCTCTCCCTGGGCATCGAGACCAAGGGTGGCATCATGACCAAGCTGATCGACCGCAACACCGCCATCCCCACCAAGAGGTCCGAGGTCTTCTCGACCGCCGAGGACAACCAGCCCTCCGTGCTGATCCAGGTCTATCAGGGTGAGCGCGAGTTCGCCCGTGACAACAAGCCTCTGGGGACCTTCGAGCTGACCGGCATTGCCCCGGCTCCGCGTGGCGTTCCTCAGATCGAGGTCACCTTCGACATTGACGCCAACGGCATTGTGCACGTCTCCGCCAAGGACAAGGGCACCGGCAAGGAGCAGTCCATGACCATCACCGGTGGCTCCGCCCTGCCCAAGGACGAGATCGATCGCATGGTCAAGGAGGCCGAGGCCCATGAGGCCGAGGACAAGCAGCGCCGTGAGGACGCCGACACCCGCAATGCCGCCGAGTCCGCCGCCTACCAGACCGAGAAGCTGGTCAACGACAACAAGGACAAGATCTCCGACGAGGTGGCCAAGGAGGTCACCGACAAGGTCAACGCTCTGAAAGAGGCTCTGAAGGGCGAGGACATGGACAAGATCAAGAATGCTCAGAGCGAGCTGATGACCTCCGCCCAGAAGATCGGCCAGGCCCTCTACGCCCAGCAGGGCTCCGGGGATGCTGCAGGCGCCCAGAGCGCTGCGGGTGCTGCCTCGGGTGCGGGTTCCTCCTCGTCCGCCGATGACGACGTGGTGGATGCCGAGGTCGTGGACGACGACGACAAGAAGAAGGACGGCGAGTGACATGTCGGCCTTCGACAAGGATGATGCCGGGCCGCTGAAGGGCGACCCGGCCGCCGCCGGCGAACCGGACGGAAACGAGGCCAAGGCCTCTGACGCCGCCTCGACGGCCGGTCAGGAAGCGGCTCGTGGACGTCACGCCGACAAGACCGCTGCGGACGAGGGCCAGGCGGCCAGCCAGTCCTCGTCGGATTTCTCCGCCAAGGACGCGTCGTCAGCAGATGCTCAGGCTGATGACAAGACGGATGCTGACTCGGCTAAGGAAGACGGTGCCGACAAGGGATCAGAGGGGCTGACCCCTCTGGGTCAGGCCAAGAAGGAGGCCGCCGATTATCTGGAGGCCCTCCAGCGCGAGCGGGCCGAGTTCGTCAACTTCCGCAACCGTGCCAAGAAGGAGCAGGACATCTTCCGCCAGCACGGCATCGTGGATGTGCTGACCGCCCTTCTTCCAGCCCTTGATGACATTGACCGGATCAAGGAGCACGGGCAGATGGACGACTCCTTCCAGGCTGTGGCCAAGAAGATCGACAAGACCTTCGAGAAGTTCGGTGTCGAGAAGTTCGGTGAAAAAGGCGAGGACTTCGACCCCACCAAGCATGAGGCCATCCTGCACAAGCCGGACCCTGAGGCCAAGAAAGAGACCGTTGACACGGTGGTCGAGGCAGGTTATCGGATCGGCGACCGGGTGATCCGGGCCGCAAGGGTAGTGGTGACATCGCCCGGGCAGTAGCAGGGACAGTGATTGCGGACCTTCCGCAGGCTGAATCGACGCCTTCGCATGCGGCGGCTGGGTGGGGTTATGATCCCGCCCGCCGCCGCACGCGAAAGGGCGGATTCCAATTCGATATATTCGTAGCTTATGAGGAAAGGAGACATGGATGGCTGAGAATGAATGGCTGAGCAAGGACTATTACAAGGTCCTTGGTGTCTCCAAGGACGCCAGCGAAGCGGAGATTACCAAGGCCTACCGCAAGCTTGCCCGCAAATACCATCCCGATCTCAATAAGACCAAGGAGGCCGAGGAGAAGTTCAAGGACATCTCCGAGGCCTACGACGTGCTCAGCAACAAGGAACAGCGTCAGAAGTACGATGCCATCCGCCAGTTCGGCATGGGGGGAGCCCGGTTCGCCGGAGGCTCCGGCCAGGGCGGCTTCAGCACCGATGCATTCTCGGACATCTTCGGCTCCATGTTCGGCGGGGCCGGGGCGCCGGGAGGAACCCGCATCCGTTTCGGCGATGGTTCCGGACAGCCCGACTTTGCTGACATCTTCTCCTCCTTCGGCGGGGGTGCCGGCGGTGGCGGTCGGTCCGCTTACCAGGAGAGCAGGCCCAGGCCTGTCAAGGGCGAGGATCGCAACTCGAAAATTGGGCTGTCCTTCCGTCAGGCAGTCAAAGGGGCCACGGTCTCCCTGAGCGTGGGAGGCAAGCGCTTCAAGACGCATATCCCTGCCGGGGTGCGCAACGGCCAGCGGATCAGGCTGGCTGGCAAGGGTCGGCCTGGCAGGGACGGGGGCGCCAATGGCGACCTCTACCTGCAGATCAGCGTCCAGCCCAGCCAACGGTTCACCATGAAGGACAGGGATTTGGTCATGACCCTGCCGGTGACGGTAGCCGAAGCGGCTCTGGGGGCCAAGGTCCAGGCCCGGGATATCGATGACCAGATCGTCACCTTCAAGATTCCGGCTGGCTCCTCCAGCGGCGACGAGATTCGCATCGCCGGCAAGGGGGTTCAGGACCGGCGCGGCAAGGGCGACCTGGTGGGGCGCCTTGAGATCCGCATGCCCGGTCGGCTCGGCATGGCCCAGAAAAAGGCCATGCGCGACTTTGCCAAGGCAAGCGGTGACTTCGACGAGCAGATCGCCGGGGAGCGCATGAAGATATGACGATCCGGATGCCGGATCAAGTCGGAACGAGCAGCGGAAAGGAGTGATGATCATGGTCAGGGTGGATCCCGAGACCAGGCGGATTTATCTGGCCTGCGCTCGCGGTCTGGTGGCCGGGCACATCAGCCTGGATGCTGCTGACGATGCCGGTTTGGACATCGAGCTGCCGGTCTTCAGCGTTGGTCAGGTTGGGCAGTTGGCCAACATCCATCCGCAGACCCTGCGCCAATATGACAGGCTGGGTCTGATTGTGCCGGAACGGACCGAGGGGGGCGCGCGCCGATACTCCCTGCGTGATCTGGATCGGCTTGGTCAGGCTCAGCATCTGAGCCAGGACGAGTCCATCAACCTGGCCGGGGTGACCAGGATTCTGGCCCTGGCTGAGGAGAATCGTCAGCTGAGACGCCAGCTGCGTCGCTCCCACCAGTCACAGGGATCCAGCATGTTCGCAGCCGCTGCCGACGGCCGGGTCGTCGAAGTCAGGCGTTCCAGCAGGGCCCGGCTCTGGCGTCAGGACACAACGCATGACGAGGCCGACCCCACGGAGTCCAAATCGCTGATCGTCTGGAGCGTACGCTCCTGATATGGGTGAGGGGCCTGTGCTATGGTGTACAGGTTGGCCGCTTGCCCATGAGCGGCGGCTGATCGTCGCCTGAATGCTTTGAGTACGGGGAAACCGCTTGCGCGAAATTCGTCATTCTCTGCTTTGCACGCGGCCTGCGAACTGTCGACCGACAGTACCGTTTTATTCCCTGTTGTGAAAGGTCATTGTGACTGCTTCATCCATGCCCGATTCCAATTCGTCCAATTCCGGCCAATCTGCCGTAGAACATATGACTTTCGACCAGCTGGGGGTGCCTGAGCCCTTGGTCCGTGTTCTGCGCAAGGACGGCAAGACCAGCGCCTTCCCCATCCAACGGGATACCCTGCCTGATGCCCTGGCTGGCCGTGACATCCTGGGACGGGGGCGGACCGGTTCCGGCAAGACCCTGGCCTTCAGCATTCCTCTGGTGGCTCGACTGGCTGCTGGCGAGGGAGGACAGGCCCGCCATGGTCGCGGGGGCGCCGCCGGATCCGGCAGTCTGCCCCGCCCGCGTGGTCTTGTCTTGGCTCCCACCCGCGAGCTGGCCAATCAGATCGACGAGGTTCTCAACCCCCTGGCCCAGGCCTACGGCATGCGGACCTGCACAGTCTACGGCGGTGTTGGCCAGGGTCGTCAGGTCGATGCCCTTCGGCGCGGGGCCAAGATTGTGGTGGCCTGCCCGGGTCGCTTGGAGGATCTGCTCCGCCAGCGCAAGCTCAGTCTGGAGGACGTGGAGATCGCCGTGCTGGACGAGGCTGATGAGATGGCCGACATGGGCTTCTTGCCCGCTGTGGAGCGGATTCTGGCCCAGGTTCGTCCGGGCGGTCAGCGCATGCTCTTCTCGGCCACCCTGGATCACGGTGTGGATGCCGTGGTCAAGCGTTTCCTCAAGGATCCCAAGATTCACGAGGTGGATTCGGCCACCCAGCATGTGGATCTGATGACCCACCACATCTTCGAGACGACGCAGGCCGCCAAGCACGACCTGGTCCGCACGCTTGCCGCAGGGCAGGGCAAGAGGATCCTATTCACCAGGACCAAGTTCCAAGCCAAGAAGCTGGCCAAGAATCTGATTGACAACGGCATCCCTGCCGTCCAGTTGCACGGCAACCTCTCCCAGGGGCAGAGGGATCGGAGCCTCAAGGCCTTCTCGGAAGGTCTGGTCCGGGTCATGGTGGCCACCGATGTGGCGGCCAGGGGTATGGATGTCAGTGGGGTGGATTTGGTGGTTCAGGTGGACCCCCCGGCCGACTACAAGTCTTTCCTCCACCGTTCCGGGCGCACGGCAAGGGCTGGCCACTCCGGCGACGTGGTGACGGTCGTCCTACCTGATCAGCGGCGAGACACACGACGGATGCTGCGTATGGCCCATATAGATGCCAAGCCGGTCGGGGTCACGGCCAACTCCCAGGAGGTGGGTGATCTTGTGGGACCTCACGCCCCCCTGGTTGAGGGCTGGTCCTTGGATGCCGCCATGGCTGGAAGCCGAGGATCACAGGACGGCAAGCAGACCAGTTCTCGTGGCCGTCGATCCGGTGGGCCCGCCCGCGGGAGACGGGGATACAAGCGGTTCGACAGGCGGCCGATGGGTTCTGGCCGGGGATCTGATGGTGATGGGAGGAATCCCCACCGCAAGTGGGCCGATGGGCTAGATGAGGATCGACCCTTCGACGGGCGTAGGCGGCACAGCTATGCCGACTCCAATCATGCCGCCCAAGCCGGTGGTCACCGAGGCAGAGGCAATCGTGGCCGTGCAGGCGGAGCTCGTGGGCGGGGTCGCCACGATGGCGGTCGTTTCGACGACGGGGGTCGCACTTACCGCAGCGGTGATCACAGGCACGGCGGAGGCAGGCGGAGGCGGGATAATAATCCCTTCCGCCAGGTTAAGTCACGCTGATTGCTCCCGCTGAGAGGATATACCAGTCGAATTCACTGACCGGTCAGACCGCATGGGTCAAATCATGGTCCCCTCGCAGCTCTCCCGGAGTTGGACCTTCACGGGGAGCTCAGTGGAAATAGGCGGATCCTCCGGTGAGCCCAGGCGCCTGACCAGGGTGGAGACGGCGGCCCGGCCCAGATCGACCATGGGCTGGCGGACCGTGGTCAGGCGAGGCTGGGAGACGGCGGCCTCCTTGATTCCGTCGAATCCGGTGACGATGACCTGGTCGGGTACGCTTATACCCGCATCTGACAGGGCTCTCAGGACCCCAAGCGCCATCTGGTCGTTGGCGCACACCAAAGCTTGGGGGAGCGTACCCTGCCTGGCCAGGCTGGTGGCAATCTGGTAGGCGACAGATTGGGAGAATTGTCCCCTGTAGATTGGTGAGGCCGAGGGTTCCAGCCCCTCTGACCTCAGACCCTCACAGAACCCTTCGTATCGTTTTCCATTGTCTGGAGAATCATCCGTCCCCGCTATGTAAGCCATTCGTCGTACCTGGTGTTTCTCGAAAAGGTGCCTGACCAGGGTGTACATGCCTTTGCGGTTGCTCACGCGGACCAGGTCGAATTCGCTTTCCTGGCTGATCGTGGCATTGGCGATTATGACCACGGGCAGGCGTTTGCGCAGGAAGGCCAGGACGTTGTCAGGTACGGACCTTGCCAGGACAATCAGGCCGTCCACCTTTTCTGACATGCTGTTGATCAGCTGGGGGATGTCGCCATCTTTCCCCTTCAAGCCGATGCTGACCATGAGGCTGAGGCCCTGCCGCCAGGATTCCAGTTCGCACCCCCTCAAGACCTCGTCGAAGTAGAGGGAATCCGAATTGTTCTCCTGGGCGTGGGGTGGGTCGACGACTATGTCGGCGGCATCCTCAGTGACCAGTTCGAAGTCGCTGATCTGGTCCAGTTGGTCGATGTTGGGCAGGAAGAGGCCTATGGTATTGGTCCGCCGGGCGGCTAGGCTCCGTGCGCTACCGCTTGGGAGGTAGCCCAGGAGGTTTATGGCCTTGAGTACGGTCTGTCTGGTCTCGGGCCTTACCTTCTCCGGAGTGCGTAGGACCCTGGAGACGGTGGCTATGGATACGTCGGCCTCGCGGGCGACATCGTAGACGGTCGGTTTCCTTGCCATCCGCTTTCCCTCTTTCATACATCGCATACAGCATATCATTGAAACGTGTAATTGACCGTGGAATTTGATAGCGCTAACATTTTCTTTTTATCTGGCAATATGGATGACTTTATTAAGTAATCTAAGGAAAGCATACGCTAAAAATCCCATGACAAAAGCAGATTTGCGCATTCAAATGTAAGCGCATACACTAGAAAGTGCGATGGTCGATCCGGTCCGGTCACAGGAAGCCGTGCAGATCCGGGAGCCCACTTGTGCATATACGCGCCGACTGGACTCCGATAGTAGAGGACGGATTTGGCCCGTGAATGTCAATGCGGACAAAGGAGACATATGAGACGGAAAACAGTGGCGGTGAGGATCCTCGCAACACTGGTTGCGGGGGCCACCCTCTTGGGACTGGGGGCGTGCGGGAGTAAGTCCGGAGAAACGCAGCAGGCTGCCGCAGGCAATCAGATCCTCTTCGGCGGTGACAGTGGCAGTCCAACTTTCACCCGTAATTTCAACCCATTTTCAACCAGCAAGAGGATAGGCATCAACTTCATCTACGAACCCCTCGAGGTGGTTAACAGCCTCGATGGGACCTCAACCCCCTTCCTGGCCAGCGGGCACAAGATCGTGGACCCCAAGACGGTCGAGTTCCAGATTCGTGACGGGGTCAAGTGGAGCGACGGTAAGCCCTTCTCGGCGCAGGACGTGGTCTTCACCTTCAACCTGGTCAAGAAGGATGCGGCCATGGACTCCCTGGGGGTCTGGCAGCACATCTCCTCCCTTGAGGCCTCAGGCTCCAAGGTGACCTTCCACTTCAAGGACAACGACGTGCCTGCGGTGTCGATCGTCAGCCAGCAGAACATCGTCCCGGAGCACATCTGGAAGGATGTGAAGGACCCCCTCAAGTGGACCAATGAGAACCCCGTCGGGACTGGCCCGTATAAGTTGGGCACCTTCAAGCCCAACCAATACACCCTGGCGAAGAACAAGGACTACTGGCAGGCCGAGAAGGTTGCGGCCGACACTATCGTCCTGCCCGCCTCCAACAAGCAGTTGGACCTGGTCAACAAGAAGTATGACTGGGCCTACTCCTTCATCAACAACGTGGACAAGACCTGGGTGGGCGCTGACAAGCAGCACAACCACTACTGGTTCCCCCCGGGTGGCACAGTCTCCCTTTACCCGAACCTGACCAAGGCCCCCTTCAGCGACGTGAACTTCCGCAAGGGCCTCAGCTATGCCCTTGACCGCGACAAGATCGCCAAGGATGCCGAGGAGGGCTATGTGGACGGTGCCACCCAGACCGGCCTCATCCTGCCCAACCATGACAAGTGGGTCAACGATTCCATTCCCAACAAGGGAAAGGTCTCTCAGGACGAGGCCCAGTCCCTGGAGTACTTCGCCAAGGCTGGCTACAAGAAGCAGGGTGACCAGTTGGTGGACTCCAACGGCAAGCAACTCGAGGTCAACATCACCGTGCCCAGCGGCTACACCGACTGGCTGCGCGGCGTGCAGACCATGCAGGGCCAGCTGACCAGGCTGGGTATAGCCGTCAAGCTCACCCAGCCCCAGCCCGCCGCATACACACAGGCGCAGAATAATGGCGACTATGACCTCCTGATCTCCTCCTTCGGAGGTACCGGCAGCGTCTTCCAGGACTACAACGGCCTGCTCAACAGTGAGTTCGCGGTTCCTGTGGGTCAGTCGGCCAACGCCAACTTCGAGCGCTACAAGAACCCCAAGGCTGATGAACTCCTAGCCCAGCTTAAGCAGGCGGCCGATGAGAAGTCCCAGAAGGCCATAGTCGACCAGCTCCAGCAGATCGTCTACGACGATGTGCCCGTGATTGGGCTCTTCTACGGCGGTCTCTGGGGCCTGTTCAGCACACGGAACTATACGGGCTGGCCCAGTGAGGACGACCCCTATACCTCACCCAGCACCTGGACCCAGTCGGTCCTCATGGTGGTAACCCATATCAAGAAAGCCTGAGAGGTCGGGCCCATCAGGGCGCGGCCAGGAGTGGCTGGTCGGCGGTGGTCCTTCCGGGCCGTCGGGACGGCCAGCCCCTCCCGGTCTCCCTACCGGGCCGCCCCCCGCCCCTGACGGATGAAAGGTCGTCACGTGCGATATTTTTTCGGGAAAATTGGTCTATTCTTTGTTACCCTCTGGGCGGCCATAACCGTCAACTTCATACTGCCCAGGATGATGCCTGGATCACCTGCCGACGCGGCCATAGCCAAATTGTCCCAGAACGGGCCGGTCACTCCTGAGGTCAGGGCTTCCATAGAAGCCCAACTGGGCATGCCCAAGGGCAACCTGCTCAGCCAGTACTGGCAGTATCTGGGGGATGTGGTCCACCTGAACTTTGGCGTCTCGTACAGCAACTTCCCGCAGAACGTATCGGATCTGGTGGGGGCGGCCCTTCCTTGGACCCTGACACTGGTAGGGCTGGTCACGATTATCTCCTTCATCATCGGGACTGCACTCGGGGCTCTCATGGCCTGGAAGCGGGGGACCGCCGTAGACGTGACTGGTACGATCTCCAGCTCCTTCCTCTCGGCCTTCCCATCCTTCTGGCTGGCCCTCATGCTCCTCTTCTTCCTCGGTTACAAGGCCGGCATCTTCCCGACCTCCGGCGCCTACTCGTCCACCGCGATACCCAACTTCTCGATGGACTTCATATCTGACGCCGTGGAGCACTCCATACTGCCGGCACTGACCATCCTGTTGACCTCCCTGGGCAGCTATGTGATGGGCATGCGCAACACCATGATCAACACATTGGGTGATGACTATGTCACCTTCGCCGAAGCCAACGGCCTGCGCCAGCGGACGGTCATGCTCAAGTACGCGGCCAGGAACGCCCTCCTCCCCAACCTGACCTCCTTCGGCCTGGTCCTGGGCGGCGTGGTCGGTGGTTCCCTCCTGGTCGAGCAGGTCTTCAACTACCCGGGGGTCGGTCTGCTCCTCTATCAGGCCGTGACCAATCAGGACTACCCCCTGATGCAGGCCATCTTCCTGATGATCACCATCAGCGTGCTTGTGGCCAACTTCATCGTGGACATTCTTTACGGGGTCCTTGACCCGAGGACGAGGAGGTGAGGGCGATGACGAACAGCATCGTCAGCACAGGGATGCAGACTTCCGCACAGGGGGACGGGAATGACCCTCAAGGGCCGCAGGCCCGTACTGCCAGGGGCCAGAATCCTGTCCTTCGGGCCCTGGAGGTGATAGGTAAGGGGCTCAAGACGGTCTGGGAGGTGCCCAAGGCCAGGTTCGGTCTGGTCCTGTTGGCCCTGATTGTCCTTTCGGCCCTGTTTGCCCCTTGGCTCAGCCCCTATGATCCAAAGGCGGGCGATTTCGAGGCCAGCATCGGACCCAGCGCCCAGCACTGGCTGGGTACCACCAGTAACGGGCAGGACGTCCTCTCCCAGCTCCTGTGGGGCGGAAGGGTCTCCGTCATGGTGGCCATGGTCTCCGGCCTCCTATCCACCTGCATAGCCGTGTTGGTGGGCCTGAGCTGGGGCTACATCCGCTCCTTCGCCGGGGAGTTCGTCGGTTTCATCGTCAACCTCTTCCTGGTCATTCCCTCCCTCCCCCTGATGATCATCATTGCCGCCTACCTCCAGAACGGAGGTATGAGCGTGATCATATTGGTTATCGTCCTTACCGGGTGGGCCTGGGGGTCCCGGGTCCTGCGCTCGCAGACCCAGTCCCTGCGTTCCAGGGACTTCGTCACTGCAGCAGCCTTCAGCGGGGACAGTTCTTGGCGGATTATCTTCCATGAGATCTTTCCCAATATGCTCTCCCTGATCATCAACAACTTCTTCGGTGCGGCCACCTCCGGCGCCCTGTCGGAAGCAGGCCTGGAATTCCTGGGCCTGGGCGACTCAACCACGGTCAGCTGGGGCACCATGCTCTACTGGGCCCAGAACAACAATGTGATTCTGACCGGCCAGTGGGCACTCCTGCTGGCGCCCGGTCTCATGGTCGCCCTCCTGGCGGTCTCCATGACCTTCATCAACTTCGGTGTGGACCGCCTGAGCAACCCCCGTCTGCGTGAAGGGAAGGCATGATGGAACTGCTACGTGTCGAGAACCTGTCCGTCGAATATGACAGCCCCGACCAGGAACCGGTCAAGGCGGTCGAGGACGTGAGTTTTTCGCTGGATCAGGGTGAATTCGTGGGCTTGGTCGGGGAGTCGGGGTCGGGCAAGTCCACCCTGGGCTTCGCCGTCACACGACTCTCCAAGCCGCCGGCCCGGATCAGCAAGGGGCGTGTGCTTTTTGGTGGCAAGGACATTACCACCCTCAGCCAGGAGGAGCTTCGCAGGCAGCGGTGCGGCGGATTCGCCATGGTCCTTCAGTCGGGCATGAACGCCTTGAACCCAGTGCGGACCGTCCGCAAGCACTTCGTGGACATCTACAAGGCCCACGGGAACGTGGAGAAGAAGGATTACGAGGCCCATTCCAGGCAGCTGGTAGAGAAGGTAGGTCTGCAGGACTCCGTTCTCAACGCCTACCCGGGCGAACTGTCGGGCGGTATGAGGCAAAGGGTCTCCATATCCCTGGCCCTGGCCTTGGAGCCCAAGCTCATGGTCTTTGACGAGCCGACCACCGCTCTAGACGTCCTGGTCCAACACGAGGTGATGGGAACCATCCGAGAGCTGCAGAAGCAGGAGGGCTTCACCGCCATCCTGATCAGCCACGACCTCGGTGTGGTCCTCGAGTCCACCCAGAGGGTCCTGGTCATGCACAACGGGCGGATCGTAGAGGATGCACCCAGCGAGCGGATCCTGACCGATCCCCAGGACGACTACACCAAGATGCTCCTCAGCCATTATGGTGACCCCAGAGCCGAACACGTTTCAGTGCCCGGTTTGAAGCCGCGCGATGAGGCCGCCGCCTCCGGCTCGGTTGGCGGAACCCCTCCACAGGCCGACGATGAGGAAGACATGACGGTCACGGTGACCGGCGTCTCCAAAATCTATCCCGCCCGCAAGCGGGGTGAGGATTCAGTGACCGCCGTCAACAATGTCTCCTTCACTCTCTCCCCGGGCCAGTCCTTGGCGCTGGTTGGGGCATCCGGATCCGGCAAGTCCACGATAGCCAAAATGCTCACCGGTGTGGAAAGGCCCACCTCAGGCAACATCACCCTGGGCGGCAGGCGTGTGGATCAGATGAAGCGGCGCAAGGATCTTAGGTCTCTGCGTTCCGACATCCAGATGATCTTCCAGGACCCCTATTCGGCCCTCAACCCCCTCCACACGGTGGAGTACACGCTGACCAGGCCCATCCTCAATTACACGAACCTGAGGGGTGACGATGCCCGCAGGCGGATGTTGGAACTCCTGGACACGGTGGGCTTGACCCCTGTGGAACAGTATGCCGCCAAACTTCCCCACCAGTTATCGGGAGGGCAGCGTCAGAGGGTGGTCATAGCCCGGGCGCTGGCCAGCAACCCACACGTCCTGGTGGCCGATGAACCGGTCTCCATGCTGGACATGACCCTGAGAGCTGGAATTCTGGCCCTCCTTGACGACCTTAGGGTCCGGTTGAACGTGAGCATGCTCTACATTACCCACGACCTCCTGTCGGCCCGACTGATCACCGATTCAATCATGGTCCTCAACAAGGGCACGGTGGTGGAGCGGGGGCAGACGGCTCAGGTCCTTCAGCATCCTGAGAACGATTACACGATTAAGCTGCTCGACTCCATCCCCAGCCTGCGCACGCAGGCCTGAAGGTGGAAAACTACAGGAGAGACAATGATATCCCACCATGCTGTGGACAGGGGTGTGCCCTTTGGGGAACTCCCCTTGCCGGAGAACATTGAGGCCATGGCCATACATGCCCCCGTGGGCGATCTGACCGCCCTCCATGCCCCCAAGGGGGTAAGAGGAGCGCGTGGAGTGGCCATGATGATTCCCGGCTTCACCGGTTCCAAGGAAGACTTCTACCAGATCAGCTCCATCTTGGGAGAGGACGGTTGGGATGTCTGGTCCTACTCGCAGAGGGGGCAGGCAGACTCGGTAGCTCCTCGTGGTAAGACTGCCTACGACAGGCGGGCCACGGCCGGTGACGCCGTGGATGTTGCCCGTATTCTGATCAAGCACACCGGGGCTAAACGGATCCACCTCCTGGGGCACAGCTTCGGTGGGGTGGTTGCCCAGGCGGCCCTTCTGGCCGAACCTGACCTCTTTGCCAGCCTCACCCTCATGTCGTCCGGCCCCCACGGTTGGCCGGGCCGGAAGGCGGACCTGCGTCAGCGGCTCCTGGATCACCCTGGCGGGGACCTGTGGAGGCTGGACAATCCGGACAGGGCCAGCCTGCCGGACGAGGAGCTGAATCCGCAAGACAGATTCCAGCGCCTTCGGGCAGAGCGGACCAGCCGGGACCAGCTCATCGGAGCCATAGACCAGCTGGCCGACCTGCATGACAGGACCGAGCAGCTGGCTGCCACCGGCCTGCCCATGATGGTTTTTCATGGCGAGCACGACGACTTCGCCTGGCCCCAGGACTGGCAGGCAAGGATGGCCCGCCTGCTGGGCGCCCGCTATGAGGTGGTTGCGGATGCGGGTCACTGTCCCAACATCGATAGGCCTGAGGAGACGGCGGCCCTCCTGGACGACTTCTGGGCTTCTGCGCAGGATAAACGGTGAATTTCAGCAGGAACAAGCCTATTAGCAACGAAAGCGGAGAAGATGAACACAGGCACTCCACGCAGCAAGTCTCCCGATCAAGGCGCAGGTGACGGTGAAGGAGACGGGGGCCGGATGCGGCGGCCCAAAGGCATGACCGTCGAGAGGGGGGACTTCTCGGCTTCGTTCAACTTCAACGGGGATCTGACACTGATCAATGCAGGAGGCATCCAGATCAATCAGTTCAGGCCCTGCCTACATGACCGTCCCCTGGCCGGTCTCTGGCTCCGCCGCCATCGGGAGGGGCGGATCGACTCCATCCAACTGACCGGATCAGGTTCCCGGGCCTCCTTCGCTCCGGCAGCCGACAGCCCCGTCTGGGAGGGGAGGGACCTGGGTGTCCGCTGGCGGGTTCGACTTGTTCCAAACGTCATGTCTCCTGCGCTTTCCCGCGCTCTTACATCTGGTTACGAAAGCGGCGGGCCTGGTAGGGGAGCGTCATGGACCTGGGAGGTGTCGGTCACGATTGACCAGGGTGACTCAACTGGCGGCAGTAAGAGACAGGAATGGGATGACGTCATCTTGCCCGACGATCTGTGGGACCTGGTTTCCGCCCAGGATCTGGCCCTGGTGGAGCCAGCCATGGCTGCCGGCGCCGAGTCCTACATCTCCCAGTACATTGCCTACCATGTGCAGGACGTGCCCAATTTAGGCAGCGTCCTGTCAGGTCGGCAGACGATGGGTTGTGCCCCTCGGCTCCCCTTGTACGTTACGGGAATCTCACAGGGATGCAGGGCATTCATGACCGACGGTTACGACTTTTACGGGCTCGGTGCCCGTCTGGACGGTCAACCCGCGGCCCTTGGTGATGCCGACTGGGACCGGGGAGGTATAGATCAGTATGAGTTCGCCATGGCCTGCCTCCTCTCCACCAGGGTGCCGTTGACCCAAGGGGGTCTCACCTGGCAGGTGTGGAACACTGCACTGTCTGATTACAGGGGTGACCTGGGGGAGGCCTGCGCCGCCTGCGCAGAGGACTCTGAAGCAAGTCGGAGTGGGGCAGGCGAGACCGAGGCGGATGGCGGACCATCCGCCGGATCCTCTGACACCTCACCTGTCTGTCCCGCTGCCACACGGGCTGAGCCAGCAACCTCACTCCTGATCTCTTCTGCACTGTTGAATGGCGACCCCCTGTCTGAGTATGAGTTCAGTCAGCTGGGTAGAGGGCCCGTCCGCCAGCCAGAGGCGGACCAGACGGGCCATCTGCTCTCTTACTTCGGAGATGATGCCTGCCATGTGGTAAGCGCTCGCAAGGAACTGGAGGTGGCCCGCTCCCACGGGCAGATTCTCCTGTCCGGCAACCCGGATACCGACCCGTCACGGCCCACCATGGCAGCCACCACCTATGCCGAGGGTGTCTTCGCCTCACAGGTGGTCCTGGGCAACACCAATATGAACCAGCTGATTTCAGTCCAGAAGACCGGTCTGGGCCTCCTGCGCTCGCGAGGGATCCGCATCCTGGTCCGGGTGGACGGGGCCTGGCGCCTCTTGGGGGTTCCTTCGGCCTACATCATGGATCTGGGCGGATCCCGTTGGGTCTATCGTCTGGGTGATCGGACCCTGACGGTGTCCACCATCGCCCACCTGGACAGGGCCGCCATCGACATCCATCTGGAGACAGATGACCCGATCCGGGCCCTGTTGACAATCAGCCTGGAAGATCCGTCCGCCTGGATTCGGAAGTTCGCTCCTGCCGATGTAACCCGAGAGATGGGGAAATCCATTTCCTTTACCCCTGCACCGGGTAGCCTGGCGGCTGAACGTTGCCCAGGACTGAAATATGTAGTCTCATCGCCTGACGCAAGGGCCGGGGATGACGGCCTCCTTTTCGATCCAGGCGCAGGGGCCCATACCACCGATCCGGCCATGGCCACATTCCTGTCGGACGGGGGCCGTGCCCTGTCCGTCACCATCGCCGGATCCATGGATGGCGGCGCAAGCAAGAAAAGCATACCCGATACGGTCCTCGCCGCCTCCGAAAGGGAGATCCTCCACGCCCATTACCTGGCCATGACCTCTTTCATGCAGGGTCTGCATGTGGCAGGGGAGGGAAGATTCGCCGAATTTAATGATCTTCTGCCCTGGCTGGTGCAGAACGCCTTGGTTCATTTTCTGTCGCCCCACGGGCTGGAACAGTACGGGGGCGCCGCCTGGGGTACACGGGATGTCTGCCAGGGGCCCCTGGAACTAGCCCTGACCTTCGGCCATGCCGACCTGGCCCGGACCATCCTCCTCAAGGTCTTCGCCCACCAGAACCCCGACGGTTCCCTGCCGCAGTGGTTTATGTTCGACCAGTATGCGGACCTCTACCAGCACGATTCCCACGGGGACATCCCAGTCTGGCCCCTGCTGGCGCTGGCTGAGTACGTCGAAGCAGGCGGTAGGTTGGACATCCTGGATGAGCCCGTGGCTTTTTGGCGAGATGATGTCGCTCGCCCCTCCTCTGGCCTGCCCACGGTATCCGACCATCTGGCTCGGACGCTGGACTATATCCAGTCGCATAGAGTCCCGGACACCGACCTCTTCTGCTATGGCGAGGGGGACTGGGACGACACCCTTCAGCCGGCCCAGGAGTCCATGAAGAGACAGATGGCCTCCACATGGACCATCGCCCTCCTCTACCAGGCTTGCTGCGGATTGCAACCGCTCCTGGAGGCTGCCGGCCGGACCGAACTGGCCTCCCGCTTTGCCGGTGAGGCCGGCAGAATTAAGGCCGACTTCGCCGATAACTTTATCTTCCAAGGAGTCTTGGCCGGATACGTCAACTTCGTTGATGGCCAACCCCGCCCGGTCATACACCCCTCGGATAACAGGACAGGCATACGGTACAGGTTGATTCCCATGACTCGCTCCATCATCGCCGGCCTGCTCACACCTGACCAGGAGGCGGACCATGAGAGAATCATCGAAGACAATCTTCATTATCCGGACGGAGTGAGGCTCATGGACCGCCCGGCCTCCTTCCATGATGGAGTGACCAAGGTCTTCAAGAGGGCCGAACAGGCCGCCAACGTGGGCCGGGAGATTGGTCTGATGTATACGCACGCCCATGTGCGTTACACGGAGGCCCTGGGCTTGCTGGGCAGGACCCGCCTGGGTCGGGAACTCCTAAGAATCAGCCCGGTTGGCCAGTTCCGCCGCCTGACAACCAGCGAGCCCAGGCAGCGCAACTGCTACTTCGCCTCGTCGGACGCCGACTTCCCCGACAGATACACGGCCGCCTCACAATGGTCGAGGCTCAAGGAGGGAGCCAAGGACCCCGTAGGCGTGAGGGGAGGATGGAGGATTTATTCCTCCGGCCCCGGCATCTACTGCCGACAAGTGGTCCAGCACCTCTTCGGCCTCCAGCTGCACGATGGGCGGGTTGTCTTCGACCCGGTCCTGTCCCAGGAAGATGACGGACTGGAGGTGACCATGACCCTATTCGGCCAGCCGCGTACATTCCGCTACCATGTGGCTGGTGGGTCGGCCACTGGACCAGGAGACAGAGACTCAAAGGGTGCAGGTTCGGATCGTCTATGGGTTGAGGCCGATGGACGCAGGCTTGAGGGCCGAATTCTGGATTTGCCTTACCGCAAGGGCGGGTTGGAAGTGACGCAGGACCAGTTGGCTGGTGCTGCCCATATCAACATCTTCCTCAGAGTCGATGGACAGACTGTAAAGTAAGTACCGGCGCCCATACCCGTAACTGTCCGCCGGCCCGTGCCGACAAAGGAGGTAACAGGGCGACCAGCTGTTCGGCAGCAGGTCATCCGGCTGTCTTTTTCGGCGAAGTGGGCAGGGTGTGTTTATGCGCAGAGCAACAGTTTACGATGTAGCGGAGGAGGCCGGTGTCTCCATCGCCACGGTGTCGTTTACCTACCGGCATCCTGGTCGTGTCAAGGACACAACTAGGGCTAAGGTTCTGTCTGCTGCAAGAAAGTTGAATTACGTGCCCAGTGCCAGTGCCCGTGGACTTGCACGCGGGAGAACCGGTGTACTTGGTCTTTACTCATTTGATCTCCTGTTGGAACATCCATTGGGTCAGCCCCAGGATTTTCGAGAGGAAGATGAAGAGGACGAGCCGGACCTCCGTGCCTATCCACTGTATGTGGATGAAGTTCAGCGGGGCTTTGAGTTGGCCTGCTGGCATAGGGGCCAGGCGGTCCTCCTTAGTAGTGCCACGGCCAGCGCTAAGGGGGAAACCGTCACCGACATAGCCGGCAGGGTGGATGGCTTAGCTCTTTTCTCCTGGAGTGGCAAATTGTCAACACTGGAAAGCCTGGCTAAGACCATACCTATCGTCATGCTCAGCCAGAGTGGAGGAGATTTGCCTGTCCTTTACCTTTCTGTTGACAATCAGACTGGTATGACTGAGATGGTGGATCATCTTGTAGAAGTGCATGGGGTGCGCAATATGGCTTTCGTTGGTAGCCAGGAGTATCCGGAGGTCCGTGAGCGGTTCGAAATTATGTGCTCCCGCCTGTCGCAAAGGGGTTTAATTGCGCCGGAGTCGGCTATCGATGAAGGATTTGATTCTCCACAGTCTTTCGCCAGTTTGCAAAAAACGGTTGCTGAGGGCAGGCTGCCCGATGCCCTCGTCTGTGCTAATGATCAGACAGCACTTGGAGTTTTGGATGCTCTCCGCGAGCTCGATGTCAAAGTCCCTGATGATGTGATTGTCGTTGGTGTGGATGGGATTTTGGCCGGCCGGTTCGCGAGTCCGCCTCTGACGACCATCCAGCTGCACATGGAACAGTTGGGTAGGGTGGCAGCTGACCAATTGGCTCAGCGTGATGGCAGGCCGTGGTCGGAACCTAAGACGATGACTGTCTCCGCGAGACTTAGGGTACGACAGAGTTGCGGCTGCAATCCTAGCAAGCAACGTACACGAAGTCTTTAAACATCGGGTTGGTCCTGGCCGGCGTACTGATTGATTGAATGGAGCGTGTCAGCCATTTTCTAAGTGCACAAATTGACTACCGCTATCTAAGCGCATAGAATCAAAATATAATCTAAGCCCTTAGATTACTGTGAGTATTGCTTCAAGGAGGAATGTGATGCACAGAGGGATTCAACGGATGCGTTCTGCGGTAGCCGTACTGGCTAGTTTGGCAGTAGTGGCTGCTCTTGCAGGTTGCGGCCGCAAGGCTGACGACTCATCCAATAACGAAAGTGTTGGGAAGACTACCATCGATTCAAAGCCAGCTAAGGGGGAGCTGACGATATGGGCTATGGGAGCAGAGGGAGACAAGCTGCCATCCTTGATCAAGGACTTCGAAAAAGACAACCCTGACGTGCATATAAAAGTGACTTCTATCCCTTGGTCTTCTACACACGATAAATTGCAAACTTCTATTGCAGCCGGCCAGGAACCTGATGTGGCGCAGATGGGTAATACTTTCATGGCAGAATTCGGCAATGCTTTTGACGAGGTACCGGCAAATCTCGATTTGAGTGACCTGGCTCCGGGGGCCGTGGATGGTGCGAAAGTCAAGGGTAAGCAACTCGGCGTTCCTTGGTACATAGATACCCGCGTCTTGTTTTACCGTACGGATATCGCAAGAAAAGCGGGATGGGATCATGGTCCGCGAACTTGGGATGAACTCCGCAGGATGGCACAGGATATGCAAAAGCAGGATGGAGTCCAATACGGAATGTATATCGGTCCTTCTGGTACCGATAATTTCGGCGGTTTATCGCCCTTCATATTCTCCGCGGGTGGAAACCTGTGTAATGAGGATTGTAGCAAGTGGACAATTGACACGCCGGAAGCCCACAAAGCAATTACTTTTACCAGCAACCTGTTCAAGGACAAGATTGCTGATGCGAACGCAGACGTCAGCCCAGGAGCCGATATAGCATCATTCGCTTCTGGGAAAACACCCATGATGATGCAGGGGCCTACAGGTATAGGTCAGGTTGAACAGGTCGGAGGAAAGGATATTACAAACAAGTTCGCCACTTCCCCCATCCCTAAGGATAAGAGCGCCATATCCTATTCCGGTGGTTGCGAGATGGTCGTTTTTAAGAATTCCAAGAATAAGAATGCCGCTTGGAAATTGGTTCAGTGGCTGAGTAAGCCTAAGGTGCAGGCCAAATGGTATAAGCTTTCGACTGACTTGCCAGCCTCGGAGAAAGCATGGGAAGACCCGATTCTTAAAGGAGACGATAAGTTAGCGGCATTCGCCACGCAGATGAAGAACATGCGGTCCGTTCCTGCTGTGACCACCTGGACCCAAGTAAGTTCTCAAGGTGACAAGATCATGGAGGAGATTAACAAGGGCGCGGTCAGTGTTGATGAAGGCCTGTCCAAGCTTCAGTCTGCAGCTGATGCGGCTGGGATGGGCAAGTAAGCTATGAAGCTCTTCCGTAGCTCATCCGATGTCGGCGGTGCTTCCGCCGTCATGCGTCGCCGGCGGACCCTGGTGGCCTGGGGGTTTGCCCTCCCATTCACATTGGTCTTCTGCATTTTTATGCTTCTGCCTCTCCTCTCATCTCTGTTCATGTCCTTCACCGACATGACCTCCAGGGATCTGAGGACGCCGTTCAATGTGAACTTCATGGGGCTGTCACAGTATGTGGCCCTCTTCAAGGATCCGCAGTTCCTGCGATCTCTGAAGATCACCGGTATTTTCGTCCTGGTGGGTCTCCCCCTGACCATGGCCCTGGCCCTCTGTTTTGCCGTGGCCCTCAATAAGGGTTCCCAGCACCTGAACGCCTTCTTCCGGGCCCTCTACTATGCACCGGTGGTGGCCAGCGTGGTTGCCGTATCCGTGGTGTGGCGCTACATCCTTCAGAGGGACGGCTTGCTCAACTCAGCACTGGCCCTTATCGGGGTGCAGGGTCCGGACTGGCTCCACGACACCAGATACGCCCTACCGGCCCTGATCGTCATGACTACCTGGCGGAACATGGGCACCCTAATGATCATCTTTCTGGCTGGATTGCAGACCGTGCCAGAGGACGTCAAGGAAGCTGCGGCCATTGATGGGGCCTCTCGGAGGAGGATCTTCTGGAGCATCACCCTCCCCCTGCTCAAGCCCACCCTCCTGCTGGGGGCGGTTCTTCTCTCGGTCACCTACCTCCAGTTCTTCGAGGAATCTTTTGTGATGACCCAGGGGGGACCGTTGAATTCCACCCTATCGGCCTCCTACTACGTCTACCAGAAGTTCAGTTTCGGTCAGTATGGGATTTCGTCGGCGGCCAGCTATGTCCTCTTCGTGATAATCGCCTTGGTCAGCGCCCTGCAATTCAAGGTGTTGAGGTCCGATGACTGAGGAAGGGGAGAGAGCAATGAAAGCACATATGGAAGTGAGAAGCGTCGGCTTCCGCTCTTCTTCCACCGCCGGTGCCCTTGATGCCCGCAGGGTCCCGTCTCCACTGAGGGAGAACACGCCTACACCCTGGCAGAGGTTCATGAGGGGGAGGGGCCTATCCTATATGGTTCTAGCAGTGGTGGGCGGTTTCTGGGTCTTCCCATTCATCTGGATGGCGCTGGGCTCGCTAAAGACCCAGCGTGAGATTTTGGTTTCACCGCCCACCTTCCTCCCCGAGAATCCGACCACGGCCAACTACACCAAGTGGTTCAGCGAACTCCATTTCGGTACCTTCTTCGCCAACAGCCTCATCGTGGCCGTGGTGACCGTGCTGGGGAACGTGGTCTTCTGCTCCATGGTTGGGTATGCCCTAGCCAAGATCGACTTCGCCGGCAAGAAGATCCTCTTTGGGGCCGTCATGGTCACCCTGATGGTCCCCAGCGTCTCCACCTTCGTCCCCCTCTTCGTAATCATTGCCAACATGGGGTTGTCTAACTCCTACCTGGCCCTGATCCTCCCCTTCCTGACCCAGCCCATCGGGGTCTTCCTCATGCGGCAGTTTATCTCGGGCATCCCGGACGCCCTACTGGAGGCCGCGCGGGTGGATGGGGCCGGCGAGCTGAGGATATTCTGGTCCATCGTCCTCCCCCAGTGCGGGCCACCACTGGCCACCCTGAGCATCCTCACCTTCCTGTCTTCCTGGAACAATTTCCTGTGGCCGCTTGTCGCCATGCAGACGGAAGATAAGTACACGCTCCCGGTAGCTCTTTCGCTCTATTCAACCGGTCAGAACGCCACGAATTATGGTGTCCTCCTGGCAGGGGCCGTGCTGGTCATCACTCCCATACTTTTGCTCTTCGTTTTTCTGCAGAGGTACTTCATACAGGGAGTGGCCATGACCGGCATCAAGTGAAGGCAGCAGGTGAGGGGATGACCGGCACCCTCGTCTGGAAGATGCAGGCAGGCCGGTTCAACGGGCGACCCTAGGAGGGGCCGCCCACCCAATCCAGCAAGGAAGGTACATTCACATGCCAACGCCTACATACACCTTTCCACAGGATTTCCTCTGGGGAGCGGCCACGGCTGCCCACCAGATAGAGGGCAACAATGTCAACGCCGACTGGTGGGAGCGTGAGCACCGGCCGGGCAGCGACATCAGTGAGCCTTCGGGGGATGCCGACGACAGCTACAACCGTTACGCGGAGGACATATCCCTCCTGGCCGATAGCGGGTTGAACACCTACCGCTTCTCAGTGGAGTGGGCCAGGGTGGAGCCTGAGGAGGGATTCTTCTCTCAGGCCCAGCTCCTGCACTACCGGGCCATGATCGAAGTCTGCCTCCAGGCCGGGGTGACCCCCATGGTCACCCTGAACCACATGACCCTTCCCCGCTGGCTGGCCAGGCGAGGGGGCTGGCGCGATCCTGCCTCCACAGACCTCTTCGGCCGATATGTGGAGCACCTCATCCCCATTCTGGAAGGCGTTACCTGGGTCTGCACAATCAACGAGCCCAATATGGTGGCTCTGACCCAAGGGGGGCAGGAGGGCAGCGACATGGCTGCCGCCTCTCTGCCCACCCCTGACCCGGTCATCTCAGAATCATTGGTCAAGGCCCACAGGAAGGCTCGGGAAGTCCTTTCCCGCCGACCGGGAATCAAGTCCGGTTGGACCATTGCCTGTCAGGATTTCCAGGCCTTGCCGGGCTGCGAAAAAGACATGGAGGAGTACCGCTACCCCCGTGAAGACTTTTTCACCCAGGCTGCACGAGGTGACGACTTCATAGGGGTGCAGGCTTACCTACGCACCTTCATCGGCCACGACGGCCCCCGGCCGGTCCCGGAGGATGTGGAGAAGACCCTGACCGGCTGGGAGTATTACCCTGCCGCCCTGGGGGAGGCCGTGCGCCACACTTGGCAGACCGCCGAGCACACCCCCATCGTGGTCACCGAGAATGGAATTGCCACAGCAGATGACAGTCGGAGGATCGACTACACCTTCGACGCCTTGGCCGGCCTTCATCAGGCTATGGATGAAGGCGTGCATGTGGAGGGCTACCTTCACTGGTCCCTCCTGGACAACTACGAGTGGGGTTCCTACGAGCCTACCTTCGGCCTGGTATCCGTGGACCACGAGACTTTCGAGCGTCACCCCAAGCCATCCTTGGCCTGGCTGGGTCAGGTGGCCCGTTCCGGCCTTCTTGCTCATCCCCAAGGCTAATACAGACACGAGCACGAACGTCCGGCCCCGAACCGACTTCATATCGGTCCGGGGCCGGATGCTACCACATACCGCCCTGCGCTTACTGGTTGGTCGGGCGCGATGCCCTTGCCTGCACGGAGCCAGATCAAGAAGTCACGGTGGATACGAATCGAGAGATTCAGCCGATGAGCCAGCTGACGGGCCAAGCATGCATGCGCGGAATTACTGCTGAAAAGTGGAGCTGAGGGTAGTCGAAACCCCGACCTCTTCGATGCGAACGAAGCGCTCTACCAACTGAGCTACAGCCCCATTCGTTGCCCGACCGTAGCCGAACAACAGACTGTACTGTATCGCAGGGTGGGCACAAACGCAATTTGGACGGTCTGTGCCATGACTCCGTGTTACGACCCATGGTTCGGTTTTTGCGGATGCCGGATGGGTTGTCATATTCAGTCGCTGAGGTTCTCGTCCTGGTCAGCGGCTACCTGAGCGGATTCGGCCCTTTTGCCCCTGCCTGCTCTGGCCTTGATCAGTCCGATAACGGTCGGCATGACGGATATGAGCAGAATAAGGATGATGACCAGTTCGAAATGCTCTTGGACGGCCGGGATACCGCCGAAGAAGTAACCCAGGAGGGTGAAGAGGGTGGACCAGACCAGGCCCCCCAGAACACTGAAGGGTGTGAACCGGCTCCACTTCATCCCCGAGATCCCCGAGATGAAAGGCATGAAGGTCCTGATGAAGGGGAAGAAGCGGCCTAGGAAAACAGCCAAGGGGCCCCACTTGTCTATCATTCCCTCTGTTTTGGCCAGCCGCTCCGGGGTCAAGGCCTTCACCCTGCCTGACCTGATGATGGCCCGTCCGAAAAAGTGCCCTATGAAGTAGTTGCTCTGGTCGCCGAGTATCGGAGCCAGGCAGACGACCGGCAGGAGGATGTCCAATGCCATCCCGCTGGTGGGGTCGTGTGCGAAGACGCCGGCCGCGAATAGGAGGGAGTCACCGGGCAGAAAGGGCATGAAGACCACGCCCGTCTCGATGAAGATGATCAGGAAGATGAATGCATATGTGGGCACCAGTCCCATGGCAATCCACCCCGCGATAGCGCTGCGCGGATCTTTGAGTAGGTTGATGAGCCAGTGTATGAATCCCATTTGTCAAAGACCGTCCTGTTATGTTGAAACACGAACAGTTTCAAACTGTAACAAGTCTGGTTCATGGCAGGTTGGCATTCACCAGACCCTTGCGAGGAAGACACAACCACCGGCCTCTGGCACTGGGCCTGTGCGAGGGAGGTAAATTGTTCCTATGGTGACTTAATTCGAAGGGTAACGGCTGGTGTCCATGGTCAAAGCCGTCATCAATGACTCCAGTCCAGCCAGTCGTTAGGTCCGCCTGACGTGCAGGTGGAAGGCGGTGGCCTGTCATGGGCTCCCGAGGCCTATCTGCGGATGCCGTACCTGACGGACTCCCTGATAGGGATAGCAAGAGGCGTTTCCTATTTGCGATTATTGGGATTCCCCTGCTAGTCTAATTGACATAAGAGGAATTGTTAATTTAATATCCTATTTACAGGGCTTTGGTAAAACCAAAGCGAAAATACATGGCTGTATTCCATTTGACCATGTACCGCATTCGAAGAAGCGAAGTGGCTGACCGAAGGAGGAAGGGTGCAGGTTAATCATCAAGATGCGAACGTCGTTTTGGACCGGGCCGTCGGGTCTCCCGCGTCCGAAGCGACGCTGTCCCATAGTGCGCGAGCGTCCGCGCCGAAAAGGAAAAGACGGTTTCCAGGGAAGGTAGAATCCTCCAAGCGCCACGGTTTCAATCTTTGGCTCCTCATCGTTCCCCTTCTCATTTTCGTAGTTCTCTTTAGTTATCTCCCTCTGTTCGGGTGGGTTTACGCCTTCTTCGACTACCAGCCCCCTATCCCTCTGTCGAAGAGCAAATTCGTGGGCCTCCAGTGGTTCGAGATGATGATTCAGAACCCCGCTCAGCTCCGCGCGGTCTGGCAAGTGCTCATCAACACTTTCGGCATTAGCGGCCTGGGCATTCTGACCAGCATGTTCCCCCTCTTCTTCGCCATCGCTCTCAACGAGATTAGATCCCGTTGGTTCAAGAACGTCGTCCAGACATTGACCACCCTGCCCAACTTCATCAGCTGGGTCCTGGTCTACGCCGTGGCATTCGCCATGTTCTCCTCCTCCGGAATGGTCAACGAGACCCTGATGGACCTCCATCTGATCACAGACCCCATCAAGTTCCTCGATTCCGACTCGCACACCTGGCTGAAGATGATGGCCTGGGGCTTGTGGAAGGGACTGGGCTGGGGGTCGATCATGTACCTGGCGGGCATCGCTGGCATTGATCCGGAGCTTTATGAGGCCGCTGAGGTGGATGGGGCCAACCGATTCCAGCAGATCATCCATGTGACGATTCCGCAGTTGATGCCCACCTACTTCGTGCTCCTGCTCCTGTCAGTCTCCAACTTCCTGAACAACGGGATGGATCAGTACTTCGTCTTCCAGAACGCCTTCAACCTCAAGCACATCCAGGTGCTTGACCTCTACGTCTACAACGTGGGCATGGGCCAGAACAGCCTCTCTCTCGCCACGGCCATATCCATGCTGAAATCCCTAGTCAGCGTGGTCCTCTTACTGAGTGTCAACGCACTGTCCAAACGTGTGCGCGGCGAGTCGATCATCTGAGGTCCCGAGCGGAAAAGGAGAGCTGAAATATGAGTGACGCCATCGACACATCTGCCGGGACCTTGGACGGGTCCCACCTGATTCGCAGATCAAAAGGGGAGAAGGTCTACAATGTTTTTAACATCGCTTTCTTCGTCCTCTTCGCCTTCATCTGTACATATCCCTTCTACTACCTGATCATCAACAGCATCTCCGACAATGATGCGAGTGCGGCTGGTGATGTCAACTGGTTCCCCCAAGGTTTCCACCTGGAGAATTACAAGGCCGTCTTCAAGCTGGAGGGTCTGGGGGATGCTGCCATGGTCTCCCTGGGACGTACCGTGATCGGCACGGCCCTGACTGTCATGGCCAGCGCCTTCCTGGGCTTCATGTTCACTCAGAAGAAGATGTGGCACCGGTCCTTCTGGTATCGGTTCGTCATCATCACCATGTACTTCAATGCTGGTCTGATCCCTATGTTCATCACAATGAAGAACCTGGGTCTGACCAACAACTTCTGGGTGTACATCCTTCCGGCCATCGTGCAGCCTTTCAACATCATCCTGGTGAAGACCTACATCGAGTCCATCCCCTCCTCCCTTCAGGAGGCGGCCGAGGTGGACGGCGCTGGCACAATGACTGTTTTCAGAAAGATAATACTGCCTATGTGCACGCCGATCCTGGCCACAGTGGCTATCTTCTCGGCCGTAGGGCAGTGGAACTCTTTCCAGGACACCCTGCTTTACATGTCGGATTCCAAGCTCTACTCCCTGCAGTACGTGCTCTACCTCTACATCAACCAGGCGGCTGCCCTGGCCTCCTCGGTCAAGGCTAGCGGCACGGGCAGCGCTCTGAATGCGGCTGCTATGGCCACCCAGCAGACCCCGACCTCGATTCGCATGACTGTTGCCGTGATCGTGGTGCTGCCCATCCTCTTCGTCTATCCCTTCTTCCAGCGCTACTTCGTCAAGGGCATGATGCTCGGCGCTGTCAAGGGGTGAATCTTCCTCCTCCTCTCCGTAAAGCGGCATCCGGTCGGGAGGGGGAATTCGATCGGATCTGCCTGTGGGAGGTGAGATTAGTAGGACGGGTGGTTCCGGCCAATCGAGAAGGAAAAAAAGAACGGGAGAGCCGACTGGGGGCGTCGGCTTCCGGTCTGGCCCCAAGGGGTCGGACCGCTCCGGAAGAACCAAACAATAAGAATCAAAGATAGAAGAAAAAGGAGGAACAATGTCCCTCAAGAAGAAGGCATCAATGGCGATGGCCTTGATCCTGTCCTCGGCCATGGCCCTTGCAGGCTGCGGCGGTGAGAGCAGCAGCGAGGCTGCTGACGACAAAGGCCTGATGAATGTGGAGATGTTCTCCATGTCCGCCACCGCCCAGGGAGAGCAGAAGGGCTGGTTCGCCAAGATACTCAAGGACAAGTTCAATATGAAGATGAAGGTGGTTGCGCCTGCTCAGACGGGTAACGCGGAGACCATCTTCCAGACCAGGGCGGCCACTGGCAACCTGGGTGACCTGATTCTGACCAACACGGACAACGGTCGTCTGCAGAAGCTGGTCGATTCCAACCTGATTGCCGACATGACCCCTTACATGAAGAATGAGAAGAATCTAAAGAAGTTCCAGGGTGCCCTGGACAGGGTGACCAAGGTGGCGGGTAAGGATGGTGTCTGGGGGGCCCCGTCCGATGTGGCCACGCAGTCGCCCTCCAAGCCTTCCGCTGGTGACGAGCCTGGCACAGCCCCCCACATCCGCTGGGATTACTACCGCGAGGTGGGCTACCCCAAGATTAACAATCTGGATGACTTCCTCGACGTTCTCAAGCTCATGCAGGACAAGGCCCGTGAAGACACCGGGAAAAAGGACATCTATGCCCTCAGCCTCTTCAAGGACTGGGACCAGGAGATGATGAAGTACCCGATGGATATGGCCTCCTGGTACGGGTACAATCCCATGAACACAGTCCTTACCCGGGCCGACGGGAAGGACGACCAGCCTGTTACCAAGGAGGGTGGCATCTACGAGCAGATGCTGCGTTTCCTCAACAAGGCCTCCAGGATGGGCCTGGTGGATCCGGATTCCTCCACCCAGACCTGGGACAACATTTCCCAGAAGGTCCACCAGGGCAAGGTCCTGGCAGACATTTGGAGCTGGCTGGGCCAGCCAGCCGTCAATACCGTGGGCAACAAGGCCAAGGGGGTTGGATTCATGCTGGCCCCAGTACCCGGCCTGAAGGTCTACGCGGACGGGTTTATGCCCGACGGTCATGACCCGGTCATCGCCGTGGGTGCCAAGGCCAAGAACAAGCAGCGCCTGGTCGACTTCATCGACTGGCTCTACTCGCCCGAGGGTGTCTATGCCACGGCCACCGGTGCCATGGGACAGGCCTGCCCGGAGAAGATGTGCTGGGAGCGGACCAAGGACGGCAACAAGATGACCGACCTGGGTATCAGGGTCATGTTCGGGACTGATGAGGAAGATCCGAACAATACTCAACCGGTGCCTGCCAAGTTCGGCGGCGGTCAGTACGGCAAGGGAGTGTCGATGATGCACTTCACCGGCATCCACAAGAACGACATCGACCCGACCACCAAGGAGACCTATAACCCCCAGCTGTGGAAATCTGAGCTGGCCAAGCCTGACGCCCTCAGGGATGACTGGTCCGCCCATATGGACGGTGCTAAGACCGCTCTTGAGTGGCTGCAGAAGCACGACGAGGCCATGGTTGCCGTCGGGGCAGGCTTCGTGGCTCCGACCGAGGACTCCTCCATCAAGGCCCTGCGTGGCCAGGTCAAGTCCGAGATCGTCTCCCAGTCCTGGAAGGCGGTCTATGCCAAGGATGACAACGAGTTTGACACCATCCTGAAGACCATGAGAGACAACCTGAAGGGGCTTGGATACGAGCAGGTCGAGAAGATCGACATGGCCAACGCCAAGGCCCAGACCAAGGCCCGTCAGAAGATCGTCAAGGAATGGGAGGAACAGCACGGCAAGTGATCCGGTCCGCTGAAAGACGGCCCGGGTTCTGACGGGGGCTGTACAGGCCCCCGTACGGCCGCGATGACCTCCCCGGTCCGGCCAAGAAAATCCGATACAGATTTTCTTGGCCGGACCGGGGAGGTTGGACGGTGGTAAGAGACGCCACGGGTTGGGTGGCGGATGACAAAGAAGGAAGATAATCCATGAACCTCAAGAAGAAGGCAATGGCGGCGATCGCCGTCGCCATCACCGGTGCCATGTCCTTGGCGGGCTGTGGTGGCGGTGCTAATTCAAGCGATGGCCCGGACGACCACTCTGAAATGACCGTTGAGATGTTCTCCCAGGACGCCACGGCCCAGGGTATGCAGAAGGGCTGGTTCGCCAAGCTGATCAAGGACAAGTTCAACATCAAGCTCAAGGTCATCGCACCGGGTGTCACCGGCAACAGCGAGACTCTCTTCGAGACCCGTTCGGCAGCCGGGAACCTGGGCGACTTGATTCTGACCCACACCGGCAATGGCCGCCTGCAGAAGCTGGTTAAGGCCGATCTGATTACTGATCTGACCCCCTACATCAAGAACGAGAAGTATTTGAAGAAGTACAAGGGCGCCCTGGACAGGGTGACCAAGGTGGCGGGTAAGGATGGCGTCTGGGGTATCCCCGGAAACGTGTCCTCCCAGTCCCCGCTCAAGTCGAACGCTGGAGATGAGCCCGGCACGGCTCCCCACATCCGTTGGGACTACTATCGTGAGGTCGGTTACCCGGAGATTAAGAACCTGGATGACTTCCTCAACGTTATGAAGCTCATGCAGGACAAGGCCCGGGCCGACACCGGCCAGAAGGACATCTACGCTCTCAGCCTCTTCAAGGACTGGGATGGGGAGATGATGAAGTTCCCCATGGATATGGCCTCCTGGTATGGGTACAACACGATGAACTCGGTCCTGACCAAGGCTGACGGCTCCGATGACCAGACCCCCATCCAGGAGGGCGGCGTCTACGAGAAGCTCCTGCGCTTCCTCAACAAGGCCCAGAGGATGGGCCTGATTGATCCGGATTCTTCCACTCAGACCTGGGACAACATCACCGCCAAGACCAGCCAGGGCAAGATGCTGGTCGACATCTGGTGCTGGCTGGGCCAACCCCGCATCAACTCTGCTGCCAACAAGGCCAAGGGAATCGGGTTCATGCTGGCGCCCCTGCAGGACATGGACATTTATTCAGACGGCTTCGCCCCCGATGGGGTGGATCCCATCCTGGCAATCGGTGCCAAGGCCAAGAATAAGCAGCGCCTGGTTGACTTCCTCAACTGGCTTTACTCGCCTGAGGGTGTCTATGCCACGGCCCAGAACGCCGGTGGCCCCGTCTGCCCGGAAAAGCTCTGCTGGACCAGGAGCTCTGAAGGCAACAAGATGACCGATTTCGGCCTTAAGGCCATGAATGAGGCCGACGGACTGAAGGTCCCCGCAGAGTTCGGCGGCGGTGACTACAACAAGGGCATCTCCATGATGCACTTCCAGGGGCTGAACCAGAACGACATCGACCCGTCCACCAAGGAGACCTACAATCCGGCCCTGTGGAAGACCGAACTGGCCAAGCCCAACGCTCTGAGGGATGACTGGTCCGCTCATATGGACGGTGCCAAGACGGCCCTGGAGTATCTGGAGAAGCACAAGCAGATCGTGGTCGCCCCCGGCTCAGGGTACATCCCGCCCGAGGAGGACTCCCAGATCACCGCAGTTCGCGGCCAGGTCAAGTCCGAGATCGTCTCCGAGTCCTGGAAGGCGGTTTATGCCAAGGATGACAACGAGTTCGACACCATCCTGAAGACCATGCGCAACAACGTGAAGGGGTTGGGCTACGAGAAGATCGAGAAGATCGACATGGCCAACGCCAAGGCTCAAACTAAGGCACGCCAGGACATTGTGAAGGAGTATGAGAACAGGACCAAGTGATTCCACGATTCCGGCCTGCCTGGCGGTCCATGATCCGCCAGTAGAGCCGGGGTCCTATCGGTAAGCGATGGGGCGGTGTCCGCCAGGTTTGGGGCCGGCGGACACCGCCTTTTTCTGTACCCTATATGCCACTCTTGGCAGCCTGGATACAACTGCGGTTCATGCGAGCGACTTATGCCCGGTCAACCACGCGAAAGGTGACGGCACCGCCTTGATCACAGAGAACCGTTCTTATAGGTGGTCGTGGTGTCTCCCTTGGCACCCCGCTCGAAACGGTCGAAGGCCCGTAGATAGATCAGTGACTTGGCGTATGTCAGCCAGGAGAAGCCGAAGATTATGGCCATGACCCGCAGGAAGGGCACATAGTAGACGAGGAAGGCGAAGGCCACGTCGATGGCCAGGAGACAGATGGCGTAGAGGGGGATCCCCATGGGAACCCCGACGGAGAGTTTGAAGAAACCCCAGACCGTATTGGTGTAGCGGGATTGCAGGGGGTAAAAGAACTCGTATGAGAGGACGAGCAGAACGGTTCCGATGATCAGGACAATGAGGGCGAGGTAGGTCATTGCCCCCTTCATGCTCAGCCAGAAGGCCAGCGAGTAAATGACGATGGCACCCAGTGCCACGTGGATGATGAAGGCGATTATGGACTGCTTGAACTCCCGGATGAAGCGGTGCAGGTACTGTCGGCAGAGGGGGATGTCGTCGTGGTCGTCATAGGCGAAGACCGTGCCGTAGAGGGCGCTGCGGGCGGGCCCTATCGTGATCAGGGGTATGCAGGTGACGACGAAGAGCAGGTTCAGAGCTGTGAATCTGAGCAGGGTGTTCACGAACTGCCAGAAGGGGCTTTCGAGGTTGAAGTGCATAATCCGCCTTTCCTCTTTGACTCTACCTGTCAGTGCACCCGGCGGGGGCGGCGGCACGCGGGCAGGAGACTGGGCGCGGCCATCCTGTTGTTCTGTCTTCTACTCCGTCGGCTACAGGAACAGCTGTCGGACGGGTCTGTCAGAAAGGTGACCGATCTTGCCTGGACCCATGGGTGGGAGCGGTCCTGTCTTACGTGGTGACATGCCTTGTAGCATACCGCGGCTTGACAGCTAAGTTAAATCGGTGTACTAATCTATTTACAAACATATAAATAAGCCTACTACGGTAAACACGGCGCCGAAAAGTAGTGGAAGCATTCGGCGCATGGCTGGCAACGCAATGGAGCGGGCTTATAGGAAAGACAGGAGGGCAGGATGTCAACTGGCGACATTCCGTTGAACGCCACCCGGCGGGGTAAGACTAAACGCCAAGGGGGCATAAGCGGCAAGAAGAGACACAGCATCAACCTCTTCCTCTTGACCGTCCCCTTTCTGATACTGGTCATCCTCTTCAGTTACTATCCACTGCTCGGATGGGTATATGCCTTCTATGACTATCAGCCACCCATTCCCCTTTCGGAGAGCCAATTCGTCGGCTTCCAGTGGTTCAAGATGATGATCCAGAATCCGGCCCAGCTGCATACGGTCGGCCAGGTCCTGATCAACACTTTCGTGATGAGCGGCCTGGGCATTCTGACCTCATTCTTCCCGCTGTTCTTTGCCATCGGCCTCAATGAGATTCGCAGCAAGCACTTCAAGAACGTCATCCAGACCCTGACTACCCTGCCCAACTTCATCAGCTGGGTCCTGGTCTACGCCGTGGCATTCGCCATGTTCTCCTCCACTGGCATGGTCAACCAGCTCCTGCAGAACATCCACCTGATCTCACAGCCTATTCACTTCCTGGATTCCGATAGCGGGACCTACATCAAGATGCTCCTGTGGAGCCTGTGGAAGGGTCTGGGCTGGGGGTCCATCCTCTACCTGGCCGGCATATCCGGCATCGACCCCGAACTCTACGAGGCCGCCCAGGTGGATGGGGCCAACCGATTCCAGCAGATCATACACGTTACGATTCCGCAGCTCATGCCCACATACCTGGTCATGCTGATGCTGAGCGTCTCCAACTTCCTGAACAACGGGATGGATCAGTACTTTGTCTTCCAGAACGCCTTCAACCTCAAGCACATCCAGGTGCTTGACCTCTACGTCTACAACGTGGGCATGGGCCAGAACAGCCTCTCTCTTGCGACGGCCATATCCATGCTGAAATCCCTGGTCAGTGTGGTCCTTTTGTTCCTGGTCAATTGGGCCTCCAAGCGGACCCGTGGCGAGTCAATCATCTGAGCGTGAGGGGAAAACAATCATGAGCGACAGCATGGCAATCGAATCGAAGGGCGTCTCTCCCCTCCTGCAGCGGACCAAGGGCGAGAAGGTGTTCAATGTCTTCAACATCGTCTTCTTCATCCTCTTCGCCTTTATCTGTACATATCCTTTCTACTATCTGATCATCAACAGCATCTCCGACAACACCCTGAGTGCCGCCGGCAAGATCACCATTCTGCCCAAGGGAATCCACTGGAGCAACTATGTGGAGGTCTTCAAGCTGGAGGGCCTGGGCACAGCAGCCATGGTCTCCCTGGGGCGTACCGTGATCGGCGCTGCCCTGACCGTACTGGCCAGCGCCTTCCTGGGCTTCCTCTTCACCCAGGAGGGAATGTGGCATCGCAAGCTCTGGTACCGCTTCATCATCGTGACCATGTACTTCAATGCTGGTCTGATCCCTATGTTCATCACGATGAAGAACCTGGGTCTGACCAACAACTTCTGGGTGTACATCCTGCCGGCCATCGTGCAGCCCTTCAATATTATTCTGGTGAAGACCTACATCGAGTCCATCCCCAAGTCTCTCCAGGAGGCGGCCGAGGTGGACGGCGCCGGCACACTGACGGTCTTCTTCAAGATCGTCCTGCCCATGTGCACGCCAATCTTGGCTACGGTGGCCATCTTCTCGGCCGTGGGGCAGTGGAACTCCTTCCAGGACACCTTGATCTACATGACTGATTCAAAGCTCTACTCTCTGCAGTATCTGCTCTATCAGTACATCAACCAGGCAAGCTCCTTGGCCAGTGCAGTCAAGGCCAGCGCGGGCGGCGCCCTGAATATGGCGGCCCTGGCCACCCAGCAGACCCCGACATCAATTCGCATGACTGTTGCCGTGATCGTGGTGCTGCCCATCCTCTTTATCTACCCGCTCTTCCAGCGCTACTTCGTCAAGGGCATGATGCTCGGCGCCGTCAAGGGCTGATCGAGAGGAGGTGCAGCCTAGCCGCCGTGCGGGCCTGATCCCACGCGGCGGCCAGGAAGCGTTCATGTCGATTCATCAAGGAGGACAAATCGATGAGAGATGCAAGGCCGGCAGTGGCCCCGCCGGTCCGAAGGAGATCAACCACGGGGTTGACCATCACCGCTCACGGAGTCGTTGGCGGTGGGCAGGGGCCTGGGGGCCGGGAGCATGGACTGAGGAGGACCACGCAGGCCGTTGAGACAATCGTAAGAGACATAGGGATGTAAGCGGAAGTCAGAACCCTCCTGATGACCTGCAGCCCGCCGACTTGCCGAAGGTGACAGGACGGGCCCAGGAGCCGGACGGTGTCTGGAAAGGGGAAACAATGCAAGCCAAGAAGCTGACGGCGGTGGCTGCCGCTGTCATAACCGTGTCCATGGCCCTGGCGGGCTGTGGCGGCGGAGACAATTCCGCCAACGAGAAGGACGACGGGTCGCTCATGCAGGTGGATGTCTTCGATGGTCTGGCCAACTACCAGGGCATCCAGAAGGGCTGGTTCGCCAAGATGGTCAAGGACAAGTTCAACCTCAAGTTGAACATCGTGGCCCCCAATGTGGCGGGCGGGGGTAGCACCCTCTTCGACACCCGTTCAGCAGCCGGGAACCTGGGTGACATCATTATCACCGGCTCCGGCTCCGGCCAGGCGGCCAAGCTGGTCAAGTCCCACCTGATCGAGGACATGACGCCGTACATGAAGAATGCGAAGAACATCAAGAAGTACAAGTCCGCCACCGACGCCCTCAACAAGGTGGCCGGGCAGACAAGCGGGGTCTGGGGGGTGCCCGGGTCGGTCACTTCTCTGCCGCCCACGGAGCCCTCCGAGGGGCTGGAGCCCACCTTCGGCCCCTACGTGCGGTGGGACATCTACAAGGAGGTAGGCTATCCCAGGATCGCCGACATGGATGACCTGGTCAATGTCCTCAAGCAGATGCAGGACAAGGCCCGGGCAGATACCGGCGACAAGAGCATCTACGCCATGTCCCTCTTCAAGGACTGGGACGGCAACATGATGAACAACGCCAAGCAGCCCACCTGCTACTACGGTTACGACGAGATGGGCTTCGTTCTGGCCAAGGCCGATGGCTCTGACTACCAGTCGGTCACACAGAAGGGCGGGATGTACGAGAAGGCCCTCCAGTTCTTCAACAAGGCATCACAGGCTGGCCTGGTCGACCCCGAGTCGACCACCCAGAACTACGACACCATGTACGCCAAGTACCAGCAGGGCAAGATTCTCTTCTCCTTCTGGCCATGGCTGGGGCAGGCCGCCTACAACACCACGGACAACAAGGCCCAGGGCAAAGGCTTCATGATCGCCCCGCTGGAGGACATGAAGATCTTCTCCTATGGCGCCACGCCTGATGGGGGCAGCACCTTCATCGCTCTGGGTTCCAAGGCCAAGAACAAGCAACGCCTGGTGAACTTCATCGACTGGCTTTACTCGCCTGAGGGGGTCTACGCCTCCGGTGCCCAAACCGGCGGATCCGCTGGTCCTAAGAACCTGAACTGGACGGTCAAGGACGGCAAGCCGGTTCTGACCGATTTCGGCGAGAAGGTCCTCTTCGGCAACGGTGCCAACGTGCCGGCGGATTGGGGTGGCGGCACTTATAAGGACGGGGTTTCGGCCTTGAACTACCCGACTGTGATCGTCCAGGACAAGGATCCCTCCACGGGCTACCCCTACAACGCCAGCATGTGGCCCTCGCAACTGGCCAAAAATACGGACCCGCTGAGCACTGACTGGTCCGCCCACATGGGCGGGGCCAAGACCACCATGGAATATCTGAGGAAGAACGACAAGATCATGGTGGCCCCGGGTTCCAGCTACGTGACCCCGGACGAGTCCTCCCAGATCAAGACCCTCCGCGGCCAGGTGAAGACCGAGATCGTCAACGCCTCCTGGAAGGCCTCTTTCGCCAAGGATGACAACGAGTTCAATGCCCTCCTAGATGAGATGCGCTCCAAGGTTGACGGGATGGGCTACAAGCAGGTTCTCGATGTGGACATGAAGGACGCCAAGGACCAGAACACGGCCCGGGTAAACATCAAGAAGCAGTTCGAAGACAAGAAGTGAAGCATAGTATGAGCGTCCGGCCCCCGTCGGGAGCCCCGGGGGGTTCGGGCCTCACATGAAGACTTGACCACCTTGCTGGGCCTGTGTCGAGCGACCGGCACGAGCCGACCAAGGGAGTCTGAAAATCAGACTATTGCAGAGAAAGGTAACAAGGAAACCATGAAGAAGAGCAAACTCGCAGTGGTGATGGCAGCGGTGCTGTCAGCCTCGCTGGCCTTGGCCGGCTGTGGCGGCGGAGGAGACAACTCGGCCAACGAGAAGGATGACGGCTCCTTGATGAAGGTGGACGTCTATGACGACCTGGCCAACTACCAGGGCATCCAGAAGGGCTGGTTCGCCAAGTTGATCAAGGACAAGTTCAACCTCAAGTTGAACATGATCTCGCCCAATGTGGCCGGCGGTGGCAGCACTCTCTTCGATACCCGTTCGGCAGCCGGGAACCTGGGCGATCTGGTCATCACCGGAGCTGGCAACGGCAGACTGACCAAGTTGATCAAGGCCCACCTGATCGATGACATGACACCGTACCTGAAGAATGCCAAGAACATTAAGAAGTACAAGTCCGCCACCGATGCCCTCAACAAACTGGCTGGGCAGAGCAGCGGGGTCTGGGGGGTGCCGCAGAGCGTCTCCACCAAGAGCCCGACCGACCCCTCCGAAGGTAACGAGCCTGTTTTCGGCCCTTACATCCGCTGGGACTACTACCGTGAGATTGGCTACCCCAAGTTCAACAACCTGGATGACTTCCTGCAGGTTCTCAAGCAGATGCAGGACAAGGCCCGGGCAGATACCGGCGACAAGAATGTCTATGCCTTCTCCCTCTTCAAGGACTGGGACGGCAACATGATGAACAACGCCAAGCAGCCCACAACCTACTTCGGTTACGACGAGATGGGCTTCGTTCTGGCCAAGGCCGATGGTTCTGACTACCAGTCGGTCACACAGAAGGGCGGGATGTACGAGAAGGCCCTCCAGTTCTTCAACAAGGCCAACCAGATGGGCTTGGTCGACCCCGAGTCCTCCACCCAGAACTACGACACCATGTCGAACAAGTACAAGCAGGGTAAGATCCTCTTCTCCTTCTGGAGCTATCTTGGTCCTGCCGCTTACAACACCACGGAAAATAAGGCCCAAGGCAAGGGCTATATGCTGGCCCCCATGGGTGACATGAAGATCTTCTCCTACGGAGCCACCCCCAATGGCGGCGCCGCCATTATCGCCGTCGGGTCCAAGGCCAAGAACAAGCAACGCCTGGTGAACTTCATCGACTGGCTCTATTCCAAAGAGGGCGTCTATGCCATGGCCGGCAATGTCAAGGGTATGAACTTCGACATCAAGGACGGCAAGCCCGAGCTGACCGACTTCGGCAAGAAGCTTCAGAGCGACAAGTCCTCCAAGGTCCCCGCCCAGTTCGGCGGCGGCTCTTACGCCGACGGTGTATCTGCCCTGAACTTCACCACTGAGCTGGCCACTGACATCGATCCTGATACCAAGGAGCCCTACGACTCCAGCATGTGGAAGTCCACCATCGACCAGTTCAGCAACTCGGCCCTGGACAAGGATTGGTCCGAGCACATGGACGGGGCCAAGACCTCCATGCAGTATCTGGAGAAGGCGAACAAGCTCATGATTGCCCCCGGCTCCAGCTTCATCCAGCCCGATGAGTCCTCCCAGATCTCTACCCTGCGTGGTCAGGTGAAGACCGAGATCGTCAACACCTCCTGGAAGGCAGTCTTCGCCAAGGATGACAACGAGTTCAACAGCCTAATGGACGAGATGCGTTCCAAGGTCGACGGACTGGGCTTCAAGCAGGTACTGGATGTGGACATGAAGAATGCCAAGGACCAGAACACGGCCCGAGTCAACATCAAGAAGCAGTTCGCCAATCGCGAGAAGTCGGAAAGCAACTGATTCCGCGCCGGACGGTGAGGCAGGGGAGCTCTGGTGACCCTGCCCGCTGTCAGGCATGTACCGGTGGGGAGCGTTAGTCGGGCGGGTGGTCAGCCACCCTCTGCCGCGCTCCCCTTGCCATGCCGGTGGCACAGTGGATGGTTCTACAGTCACCGGTGATGAAGCAGCATCGGTCCCGATCAGGGGCCGTGCTGCGAATGACAGAAAAAGACAGAGAAGGAAAACGAGGTGCGAGAGCTGCATGCTTCCATTTGAAAAGAATTCAAGGATTGTCTTCTGCGGAGACTCGGTCACTGATGTCAACCGTGATTACAAGGCCGTTCCAGCCGGCTGGGGCTCCTTCGGCGACGGCTATGTCAACCTGGTCCACGCCCTTCTTACCGCAGTCTATCCTGATCGGGAACTCATGATCATGAACGAGGGAGTCAGCGGAGACGATATCAAGTTGATGGCAGCCCGGTGGGACAGGGATGTGCTCGATATGAAGCCCGACTACGTCTCCGTTATGATAGGAATCAATGATGTCTGGCGTCACTTCGACGGTCCCTTCCGCCAGGCGGACTTGGTCTCTTTGGATGAATTCGAACAGACCTACGAGGATCTGATGGGCAGGACCGAGCCTCGTGTCAAGGGCCTGATTATCATGAGTCCCTTCATGATGGAGCCCAACAGGGATGATCCGATGAGGGCCATGGTCGACCGTTATGCCGAGGTGGCCAGGAAGGTGGCGGACCGGCATGGGGCCACCTACGTGGATGTCCAGGCTGCCATGGACCACTTCCTCGAGAAACAGAGCAGCTACATACTCAGCATGGACCGTTGCCACCCCGGGATCGAGGGGCATATGCTGGTGGCTAGGACCTGGCTCCAAGCCGTCGGCTTTGACTGGGAAAGGACCACATTCGATGACGAAAAGTGAACAGGAGCCCCGTCCCCTGCGTGAAGACGTAGTCGGGGCCGACAATCTTTCGCGGGTGGATGACGAGATCAGCCGTGGCGCCTTCAAGGCCGATTGGGCCTCGCTGTGCGCCATGGAGCCTCCCACCTGGTTCGCCGATGCCAAGTTCGGCATCTTCACCCACTGGGGCCTGTACAGCGTGCCCGCCTACAATAACGAGTGGTACTCGCGCAACATGTATATCAAGGGGTACCCGGAGTTCGACCACCATGTGAAGACCTACGGACCTCAGAAGGAGTTCGGTTACAAGGACTTCATCCCGATGTTCAAGGCGGAGCGTTTCGACCCCGACCAGTGGCTGGACCTCTTCCGCCGGGCTGGCGCTCGCTACTACATGCCCGTGGCCGAGCACCACGATGGATTCCAGATGTACCGCAGCGATCTGTCGGAATGGAACGCCTTCGACAAGGGGCCCCATCGTGACCTGATAGGTGAGCTGCGGCGGGCCACTCTGGATCAGGGCCTTCACTTCGCCCTGTCCGACCACCGGGCTGAGCACTGGTGGTTCATGGGCCACGGGCAGGAGTTCGACAGCGACGTGCATCAGCCTATGAAGAGGGGCGACTTCTACTGGCCTGCCATGCCCGAGCCTGACAACCAGGACCTCTTCAGCAAGCCCTATCCCACCAAGGAATACCTGGACGATTGGCTCCTGCGGGTATGCGAGGTGATCGACGCCTATAGGCCCGAACTCCTCTATTTCGACTGGTGGGTCCAGCATGAGGCGTTCAAGCCCTATTTGCAGCGCCTGGCCGCTTACTACTACGACCGATCCGTGGAGTGGGGGGCCCCGACCGCCATCTGTTACAAGATGGACGGCATGGCCTGGGGTTCGGGCATCGTAGACGTGGAGCGCGGCGGCTTTGCCAACCCCACCCCCTTCGTCTGGCAGACGGACACTGCCATCGCCCGCAACTCCTGGTGCCACACGACCACCTTGGATCACAAGTCGGTGGCTGAAATTCTGGCCGCCCTCCTCGACGCGGTCAGCAAGAACGGCAATCTCATGCTCAACATTGGTCCTTGCGCCGACGGGTCCATCGACCCCGAGGAGGAGGAGATGTTGGAATCCATCGGTCGTTGGATGGATGTGAACGGGGAAGGAATCTATGGATCCCGCCCCTGGTGGATCGCTCAGGAGGGCCCCACCCACCCGGCAGAGGGGTCCTTCGCGGACCAGACCGAGGCCGTCTTCACCTCCGAGGATTTCCGGTTCACCTCAGCATCAGGAGCTATCTACGCATACCAGCTCAAGCCCGCCGCAGACGGACGGGCCCTGATTAAGGCCTTCGCCCCACGCGGCAAGGAGGGGTCGGTCTTTCAGGGGATTGTCCGCCAGGTTAGCCAGTTGGGTGCAGGACCAGTCAACTACCAGCTGACGGACCAGGGACTGGCGGTTCAAGGCCTCAAGGACCCCGTCGCGACCACGGTCGCAGGCCTGCCCTTGGGCATCCGGATCGACGTGGAGTGAGATCCGCGTCCTGCAGGATTTCTCTCACCGGATCTAGGACATAGTGGCCGACAACAACAAGGAAAGATAGGAAAACATGAAGTTTCTCAACGGAGAGTGGCTGGTGCGAGACGGTTTCGACGTCAAATATGCGGCCAACATCTACAGCGCGGACGTCGAAGAGAAGAGGCTGACCCTCTACGCCCCCTTCCAGGTGATCAGGAATCCCGGCATGACCCTGGACGGAGGGTTGCTCACCATCGAGGTGACGTCCCCCCGTCCCGACATCATCACCACCCGGATCATCAACTACAGGCAGGACCACAGCCATGACCCCCGGTTCGCACTTAACCGGACCGATCCCCCGGTGAAGATCGAGGAGAGTGAGAAGGGATGGACCTTCACCAGTGGCAGCCTGGCCCTGAAGATCGCCAAGGGTGACGCCATCGACTTCGAGTACGTGTATGAGGGCCGTCCGCTGACCAAGTCGGTGTGGAGGGGCAAGGCCCTGGTGACCGATGACGATGGCAGGCCACACGTGGTCGAGTCTCTCAATCTGGGCGTGGGGGAGAAGATCTACGGTCTGGGCGAGCGTTTCACCAACTTCGTCAAGAATGGGCAGACGGTCACCATCTGGAATCAGGATGGCGGTACAGGCACGGCCCAGGCCTACAAGAACGTCCCCTTCTATATGAGCAATCGGGGATACGGAATCTTCGTGGATTCCACTGACAAGGTGGAGTTCGAGATCGGTTCCGATGAGGTCTCCAAGGTCCAGTTCTCCGTCCCCGGCCAGGAGCTGACATACTCGGTGATCGGCGGCCAGGACCTCAAAGGGGTGCTGAACACCTACACCGATCTGACCGGCAAGCCCCCTCTGGTCCCCGACTGGAGCTTTGGTTTGTGGCTGTCGACCTCCTTCACCACCGACTATGACGAGAAAACCGTCAACGAGTTCGTCGACGGTATGGCGGAGCGGGACATCCCTCTATCGGTCTTCCATTTCGATTGCCGTTGGATGGACGACCTGGAATGGTGCAACTTCGAGTGGAAGCACTCCGCCTTCCCGGACCCCGAAGGGATGCTGGCCCGCCTCCACCAGAAGGGTCTCAAGGTCTGTGCCTGGATCAATCCCTACATCGCCCAGAAGTCCAAGCTCTTCAAGGAAGGGGCCGAGAAGGGGTACTTCATCAAGCGCACCGACGGCCAGGTCTGGCAGTGGGACAAGTGGCAGGCGGGCATGGCCATCGTCGACTTCACCAACCCCGAAGCAACGGCCTGGTACCAGAGCAAGCTCAGGCACCTGCTGGATCAGGGTGTGGACTGCTTCAAGACCGACTTCGGCGAGCGCATCCCCACCGAGGGCGTGGTCTATTACGACGGGTCCGACCCGGTCAAGATGCACAACTATTACACCCTCCTATACAACAAGGCCGTCTATGACCTCTTGGTCGAGGTGAAGGGGGCCGACCAGGCCATCCTCTTCGCCCGCTCCGCGACGGTGGGTGGCCAGTGCTATCCGGTCCACTGGGGTGGGGACTGCACCTCCAACTACCCCTCCATGGCCGAAAGCCTGAGGGCCGGCCTCTCCTTCGGCATGAGCGGATTCGGTTACTGGAGCCACGACATCGCCGGCTTCGAGGATCAGCCCACCCCCGACATCTACAAGCGCTGGACCCAGTTCGGCCTCCTTTCCTCGCACTCCCGGTACCATGGGTCCACCGCATATAAGGTTCCCTGGCTATACGGGGATGAGGCCGTCGAAGTCACCCGTGAGTTCGCCAAGCTCAAGCAGCGTCTTGTGCCCTATCTGATCAAGATGTCGCATGAGACCCATGAGACGGGCCTGCCCATGATGAGGGCCATGGTCCTGGAATTCCCCAGTGATCCGACCTGCGAGGACATCGACACCCAGTACATGTTGGGTGACGACATCCTGGTGGCCCCAATCTTCAACGAGGACGGGAACGCCCGCTTCTATGTGCCAGATGAGGGCACGGGCCGACCCTGGGCCAACATGCTGACCGGGAAGACCTATGAGCCTGGACGCTGGTACCAGGAGACCTACGACTACCACACCCTGCCGGTCCTGGTCAGGCCCGGCACCGATCCTCTCCACGTGTGAGCCAGATCCTAGTGCTACGTGCTACATGCGAGACCGGGTGTCGCTTTCGGCATCCGGCCCCTGTGCCCGGTGCGGTCCTCCCCGGGCCAGTAGGTCAGAGGAGGACTTGGATTGCATAAATGAAAACGCTAATGGATGCATGTGCTCGTAGGTTTCCCCTCCGATTGGAGACCCTGCCGTCAGGGCGGTGCATCCCTTATCGATACAGCCTTATCGGCAGAAAGAAGTGGATGGTTCATGACGACCGCCCTTGAATTCGTCAGACAGTTGGGCCTGGGTTGGAACCTGGGCAACACCTTCGATGCTTTTCCCCTCCAAGGAGAGCATGAGAAGGCCGTGAAAGAGGGTCGGACCTGGACCCCGGAGGATCAGGAGAAGCTCTGGTTCAACCAGCCCTTCACCCCTGAGTGCGCCCGCCTGGTCAAGCAGGCCGGGTTCGACACCATCCGCATCCCGGTGACCTGGGTGGAGTGGATTGACGGGGAGGGCCACGTGGACTCCATCTGGATGAACGCGGTCCGCCGGGCCGTCGACTGGAGCTTGGATGCCGGGCTCAAGGTGATAGTCAATGTCCATCACGATGGTGGTGAGGGTGATCTCCCTTGGATCCGCAAGGCGGACAAGGACCCGGATGGAGTCTGCAGTCGGTTCTCCGGACTCTGGCGTGAGATCGCCGACACCTTCAAGGATTACGGGCAGGACCTCATTCTGGAGGGTGGCAACGAGATTGGCTTCGATGGCATGGACCGGGACCAGGCCTATGCACTCTTGGAAAGGCTCAACCAGATTTTCGTTGACACGGTCAGGGGCAGCGGATCGCACAACGCCGACCGCTTCCTGCTGATTCCCGGTTACAACACTGACACGGCCATGACCTGTGACTCTCGTTACCACCTGCCTAAAGACAGCGTAGCGGACCGGCTGATCGTATCCATCCACTATTACTCCCCGGCCGACTTCGCCCTGGCAACACACGACACCACTTGGTGCAAACCAAGGCAGGAGTGGGGCAGTGAGGCGGACGTCAAGGCAATGGAGGCCGATTTTGCCACCCAGCGCCGTCGCTTTGTCGATACCGGCATCCCCGTGATCATCGGAGAGTACGGTCTGCTGACCGAGGCCGTGGACGGGAAGGACCACGCCAGTAACCTCAAGTGGATATCGACCGTTCTAAACTGCTGCCGCGAGAACGGATCCTGCCCGGTCCTCTGGGATACCTCCACCAAGGAGATGTGTTTCCTGGACCGGACCACTGGCCGCTTCTTCGACCCCGACATGGCCTCCTTATTCGCCCAGGCCAGGGCGGACCGCCAGTAGGGAGGTGCCGCGATGACCCTGTTCAACTGCAAACCCGCCCGCCGGATCGCCTCAGGATTCCACCCGGATCCGACCATCTGCCGTGCCCCCTCGGGCCGCTACTTCCTGGCCAACAGCTCTTTCGAGTATTTCCCGGGCCTTCCCATATACGAGAGTGGCGACGGGAAGCATTGGGCCCTGGTAGGGAACGCCATGGACCGCCCCTCCCAGTTCCCCTGCGAGGGCATGGGCAACAGCGGGGGCATCTATGCTCCCACCCTGCGCTGGCATGATGGCCTGTTCTACCTGATCGTCACCAACGTCAACAAGGGGACCATGATCATGACCGCGCCGGACCCCCACCAGGGATGGTCCGATCCTCTGTGGATCAAGGGGTGGCCCGGTATCGACCCCACCCTTCTCTTCGATGACGATGGAACCGTCTACATCTGCGGCAATGAAAGCGACCAGGTTGACCAGGAAGGTAATAGGGAGGTCCCCGGTATCTATCTGTCCCGTCTGGATGTGGGCACGGGAACCGTCCTGTCTAAAAGGGAGAGAATCTGCGGAGGGACCACCGGGGCAAATCCTGAGGGGCCCCACATGTACAAGCGGGATGGCCTCTACTATCTGATGTGGGCGGAGGGAGGCACCGAGGCTGGTCACATGGAGAACATGGCCCGTTCCGCCTCGCCCACAGGCCCCTACGAGATGTGTCCGGGCAACCCCCTGATCACCAACCGGAGCACCCACCTGACCCTTCAGGCCATCGGCCACTGCGACTGCGCCGGATTCGATGAGGACCGCACCCTGATGGTCTTCCACGGAACCCGGAACAACCATGAGTATCCCGCCCAGGGCTGGATGGGCAGGGAGTCATATGCGGTCTGGTTCGCTTGGAAGGATGGATGGCCCACCCTGGCCGACCAGTCCTACGATGTCCCCCTTCTGGGCGAGGGGGAGGCCCTTGAGGATCAGATTGACTGGATCACCCCCTCCCTGGACAGGGCCGGTCGTTTCAGCGTGACCGGTTCGGGTGACCCAACGGCAGCCCGCATACTGGTGGAGGCCGCCGGCCATGACTTCGGCCTGGACGACGGGGCTCCCATGATCGGAACCCGACAGACCGACTTCCGCTGCACCTTCGAGGCCACCCTCCCAGACCCGGCCCAGTTGACTTGTGGCCAGGCCGGATTGGCCGTCTACGCCAATGCCGGCCATTACATGGATCTGTCGGTGCAACCTGCGCATAACGGTCTGGTACATGTCCAGGTCCAGGTACACAACGCCGGCCTGGTCAGCCTGGTGGGGTCCGCGGACCTGCCTGCCGGGGCACCCATAGGCCTTGAGATCAGGGGGGGACGAGATGGGTTACGCCTTCCGTGCTTCGGGCCGGGACGGGGATCATGATCTGGGTCATGCCCCGGGCAAGGTCCTCAGCTTCACCAACGCCGGCGGCTTCACCGGAATCCTTCTGGGGGTCTACGCCCACGGATCCGGACAAGTCGCCTTCGATCCGGTGGCCTACCGGGTCTGAGCAATCCGTACATTCGCAAAAACAACAAGAGAAGTCGCCCGCTATGGAGCCATTTGGTGCCCGTCGGACGACCTGAAGGAGATTGATCATGAAACCCACATTCAGCAGCTTCCTGTTCGGGGGCGATTGGAATCCGGAACAGTGGCCCGAGGACACCTGGGAACAGGACATCGAAAAACTCGAGGACGCCCACATCAACGAGGCCACCATCAACGTCTTCTCCTGGGCCCTTCTGCAACCTTCGGAAGACAGATATGACTTCTCCATGCTCGATAAGATTGTGGCCCTCCTGGTCAAGCACCGGTTCAACATCGTCATGGCTACGGGGACGGCGGCCCTGCCTGCCTGGATGGTCAGGACCCACCCAGAGGTGATTCGGACCGACCAGGAGGGCAGGCATCGCGTTTTCGGTGGGCGACACAACTTCTGCCCCACCAGTGAATACTTCCGACAGGCATCCGGGGCTCTGGCAGACCACCTGGCCGAACACTACGCCGACACCCCGGGCCTGGTGGCCTGGCATGTGGGCAACGAGTACGGCGGTGGCGGCGGCCTGTGCTACTGCGAGGGCTGTGCCCGGGCCTTCCGTGTCTGGCTGAAGGAGAAGTACGGCACGGTCCAGGCCCTCAACCAGGCCTGGTGCGCCAACTTCTGGAGCCACACCATCTACGACTGGGATGACGTGGTTCCACCAGTGACCTACGGCGACGGGATCGGTGAGAACAAGTGTGTGATCTCCGGGTTGCAGATGGATTACCGCCGCTTCCAGGAGCAGGCACAGCTGGCCTGCTTCACCAATGAGCGCGACGCTATCCGCCGTCATGACGGTTCCACGCCGATTACCACCAACCTGATGGGGACTTTCAAGGACCTGGACTACTTCGAGTGGGGCCAGCAGATGGACTTGGTCAGCTGGGACAACTATCCGGGCATGGACACCCCATCCAGCTTCACTGCAATGTCCCACGACCTCATGCGGGGGGTGGGCGGAGGCCGACCCTTCATGCTGATGGAGCAGACGCCCAACCAGCAGAACTGGTTCCCCTTCTGCAAGGTCAAGCGGCCCGGCGAGGTCCGCGAACTCAGTTGGCAGGCCGTGGCCCATGGGGCCGACACGGTTCAGTTCTTCCAGATGAAACAGTCCCGGGGTGGCTGCGAGCGCTTCCACGGGGCTGTCATAGACCACAGCGGCAGTGAGGAATCCCGGGTCTTCAAGGAGACCGCTGCCCTGGGGGCCGAGCTGGATCGGGTGGGGGCCTGTCTCATGGGTAGCCGAGTGGTGGCCAGGGTGGCCATCATGTTCGACTGGCAGAGCTACTGGTCCCTGGAAGGTTGTGTGGGCCCCACAGCAGGCTTCTCCTACCCCCAGGAGGTCCATCGCTTCTACCGGCCCCTCTACCGCCGCAACCTGGCCGTGGACTTCATTCCCAGCACAGCCCCGGTCGAGACTCTGAAGAGGTATGACCTGATCCTGGCCCCGGCCCTGATCTCCCTTTTGCCCGGTGTGGCAGACCACCTGGAGTCCTATGCGTCCGATGGCGGCACCTTCGTCACCGGCTACATGGCCGGTATCCACGATGAACGCGACCTGGTGGTTCCAGGCGGGTATCCGGGTGCCCTGAGGGGGCTGACCGGGGTCTGGGTCGAGGAGATCGATGCCCTGGCGCCTGACGAAACCATACCGGTGGAGGGCCTGGCAGCTGCTGACGGCCAGCCTGCTGGTCAGATCGTGGCCAGCCTGATTCATTGCGAGGGAGCCAAGCCCCTTGCCACCTACGGGGGTGGTGACTTCTACGCCGGCAACCCCGCCCTGACGGTGAACGATTTCGGCAAGGGGAGGGCCTACTTCGTTGGCACTCCTTTGGACGAGGCTGGCATGGATGCCTTCATGGATCCCATCATTGACAGCCTGGGGCTCCCCGCGGTCGATACTCCCAAGGACGTCAGTCTTTCCATTCGCCAATCGGATGACGGGACACGGTATGCCATTGTGATCAACTCGGCCCACTCGCCAGTCACCATCGACCTTCCCCTCCTGAGGGGCGGTGAGGAACTCTTGGGCGGTGGCCGAGTGTCTGGCCCATTGGACCTGCCTCCCTACGGGGTGGCTCTGGTCGCGCTGGCCTGACTTGTCAACGGTGAACCTGAGTATCCGGGTCCTGTTATGGCTGGCATCAAGGAGTTCTGAACTACGATAGTCAGACGGCTGGCTCCCCCTGCCCCCTGAAAGTCCGCTTGATCCAGGCGGCCGCGAGACGTGGCCAGATCTGTACGCAGGGTTCGATTCCATTGGTTCCCTGCCAGGCGGTCTCTTCGGTCCCCAGGCCCAGACCGTGGCCTCCGTGGGGGAAGAGGTGGGCTTCCACGCTGACGCCAGCCTGCTTGCACGCTTCTACCAGCATGAGGGTGTTCTCCGGAGGGACCAGGCCATCCTCCATGGTGTGCCAGACGAATACGGGCGGGGTCTTGCTGTCTATGTGCTTTTCGATAGAAACCGCCTCCAGGGCCTCAGGGTCCTCCTTCTTGTCGCCAAGGAGGTGGTCGATGCTCCCTCGGTGGGCGAGGGGGCCGGAGGTGATGACCGGATAGCCCAGCATAAGGCCGTCGGGGCGGACGGCGTCGGGGTCATAGCCGTGGGCCCGGAGGTCCTGGTCTCCGGCGGTAGTGGCCAGGTTGGCCGCCAGGTGGCCACCGGCTGAGAAGCCCATGATGCTGATGGCCTTGGGGTCCACGTGCCACTGGTCGGCGTGCTCACGGATGCGCTTCATGGCTTCAGCCGCTTCGACCAAGGCTGTCGGGTACACGGAGGGCCAGCAGGAATAGCGCAGAACGAAGGCATTGTAGCCAGCCGCCAGGAACTGTACGGCGATGGGTTCGGCCTCCCTGTCCGAGGTCATCTCATAGCCGCCCCCGGGGATGACCAGGACCGATGGGCGGACCCGGTCCGGCACTACCTCCTCGCTGTTGTCCAGGCTGTAGCCGACGAACTTGGCCCGGCTGCCGTCAATCCCCTCAATCTCCTGCTCGAAATACTGCATCTGCTCTCATCCTCTTTGATACTTAGGGCCCGCAGGCCGTGATTCATTGTAATTCACCAGGTGGTTCGGCGGTCCTTCAGAAGGTCACGGTCACGTCTACGGGATTTTCGCTGGTCTGGGGTGGTACTATCCCGCCACTCAGTTCCTGGCCGTCCAAGCTGACCGAACGCCTTCCAGTCCGTTTCATGGAAATCCGATAGGTGACCCCCCTCCAGGTCCTGCCGATGGTCAATTCGTTGAATTCGGTGGGCAGGTGGGGTTCGATAGCCAGCCCGTCCAAGGTGGGCCTGACCCCCAGCAGGTACTGGGAGACATCCACGAAGGACCAGGCGGCCGTGCCTGTCAGCCATGAGTTCTTTCCCTCGCCGGGGGTGGGGGACTCAGGACCGGCCATCATCTGGCAGTAGACGTAGGGCTCCACCTTGCGGATGTCAGACTTCTCCTCCAGATAGGCCGGGCAGGTACGCTTGTAGACCGCAAAGGCCTCCTCGTCATCGCCGACCATGGCGTTGGCTATGGAGATCCAGGGGTTGACGTGGCAGAAGATGCCGCCATTCTCTTTGTAACCCTTGGGATAGGAGGAGATTTCGCCCAGTTCGATACGGTAGGTGGAATAGGCGGGGGCCAGGATGGCGGTACCCCAGGAGGAGGTCAGCCTCTCCTTGACCGAGGTCAAAGCCTGTCGGGCCTTGCCGTCACCAAGACCAATACCGGCCATCACGCACATCCCCTGGGGTTCGATGTAGATCTGCCCCTCGGTGTCAGTGTGGGAACCGACAGGACGGGAGTAAGCATCGTAGGCTCTGAGGAACCACCGGCCGTCCCAGCCGGCCCCCTCCACGGCATGGGTCATCTTCTCGATGGCCTGGCGGACCGTGGCAGTCTCCTGGGCCACAGCCTCCCTGCCCATCCCGCAATCCGTCCCGTAATGGTCCAGGATGTCGGCGTAGTGGCCGGCGTAGAGGACGAACATACCCCCGATCAGGACCGACTCAGCCACGCCTGTGTCATTGTTCTCGACAGTCTGGAAACTCTCTCCCGGCGTATCGGAGAAGCAGTTGAGGTCAAGGCAGTCATTCCAATCGGCCCGTCCGATCAGGGGGAGCTTATGCGGACCCAGGTGGTTCATTGTGAACCCGACCGATCTGCGGAGGTGCTCCAGGAGGGGCTCTTCGGTCCCTTCCACATTATTGAAGGGGACGGGCTCCTCCAGGATGGAGGAATCCCCGGTCTCGGCCAGGTAGGCGTAGGTACCGGCCACCAGCCAGAGAGGGTCATCGTTGAAGCCGCCGCCAATGTCGGCGTTCCCTCTCTTGGTCAGTGGTTGGTACTGGTGCCAGGCCGACCCATCCTCCAGCTGGGTTGAGGCGATGTCGATGATGCGCTGACGGGCGCGGCCGGGGATCAGGTGGACGAAGCCCAGAAGATCCTGGTTGGAGTCGCGGAAGCCCATCCCCCTCCCCGTGCCCGACTCGAAATAGGAGGCCGAACGCGAAAGGTTGAAGGTGACCATGCACTGGTACTGATGCCAGATGTTGACCATCCGGTCCAGGCGAGGATCGCCGCTGTCCACGGTGAACCGCCCCAGAAGGTCGGCCCAATAGGCCTTGAGGTCGGCGAAAGCCTGGTCGACCTGGTCGTCCCTTCTGAATCGGTCGAAGAGGGCGTGTGCGGGTTTCTTGTTGATGATTCCCACCTTGGCAGGGTCATCCGGGTCCTCCCACTTGTCTTCCTTGGGCAATTGGACATAGCCCAGGATGAATACCAGGCTCTCCTCCTGGCCGGGGTCCAGGGATAGCCTGACCCTGTTGGCGGCTATGGGGAACCAGCCGTGCGCAACAGAGTTGTGGGCTCTGCCTTCGGTGATGGCCTGGGGAGTGTCCCAGCCGTTGAACCGACCCAGGAATTCGTCTCTGCTGGTGTCGAACCCGCAGGTATGTCGGTTGACGCCGAAGAAGGCGTAATGGTTCCGGCGTTCCTTGTACTCGGTCTTGTGGTAGAGAAGGGTGGCTTCCGATCCCTGCTCGACCTCCACTTCGCCTGTAGACAGGTTGCGCTGGAAGTTGCTGGAGTCGTCCACGGCGTTCCACAGGCACCACTCCACGCAGCCGGTCACATCCAGGAGGACGGGAGAGTCGGTGGTGTTCCTGATTCTCAGACGGTTGATTTCGGCATCGGCATCCACGGGAACGAAGGTAGTCATGACTGTGTCGATCCCCTTGTAGGAGGATTCGAAAATGGTATATCCGGTTCCCTGGCGGCAGCTGTACCGGTCAAGGGGGGTCCTGGAGGGCAGGAAGGTGGGCGACCAGGTGGCTAGGGGGGCGGACTCTGGGTCGTCCCGATTCATGAGGCTCAGATAGTAGCTACGGCTGCCGTTGTCGGCAGGTACCCCGTTGTAGCGGTAGCGGGTTATCCTCTGGAGCTTGGCGTCTTTATAAAAAGAATAACCGCCGCCTGTGTTGGAGATGAGGGAGAAGAAGTCCTGGTTGCCCAAATAGTTGATCCAGGGCAACGGGGTGGCGGGTGTGTCGATGACATACTCCCTGGCTGCGTCGTCAAAATGACCGTATTGCATGTTCTCCCTATCTTCGATGCAACCTTGGCTCAGCCCCTTGGGTTTGGGCCGGTTGGGCAGGCCGTAGGCAGCCCTTCCGGTCTGTACCAGGGGTCACGATATCCTGAAGGCAACAGCGTTCGATTGGAATAGCTGCCGGAATCGTACCCCACTCCGGGAAGGACCGCTAGGCTGGCGACCCGCGTTTGTATTATCGTTTGACTAAAATGATAGCATTCATTAATAAACCTATAGATAAGCGTGTGTGGATTTCCTTTAATGGTTGAAATCATGTGGCGACTAACAGTTCGGAACCCCAAGGGTCGGGAATGTTGGAGGCGCTTGCAGTTATGATGGGGACCCACGAGGGCGGGCTGCAACCGCAGGGACGGGGTCCCCGCCCGCAAGGTGCCTGTGTAAAGGAGGTTCATGACCGGCTTAGAGGATTGGAACCAGTACCGGGCCGGCAAGAGGGTCACCGGATCCGGCCCAACGGTCGGATCCACTTTCTCGGAGAACCCTCGTGCTCGTCAGGTGTTTACCGGCAAGGCCTTCACCCGGCGCAAGCGGATGACTGCCGATGAACGCAGGGACCAGATTGTGAAGGCTGCCGTCAAGGTGATTGCCGTCAAAGGCTTTTGGGGGATGTCCCTGCAGGACGTGGCCGATCAGGTAGGCATCACAGAGGCCGCTCTCTACCATTACATCAACTCCAAGAACGACCTGTTCAGCATGGTCATGGAGCAGGCCTATGACTCCCCTGAAGCCGACGAATTCATCTACAAGACCTGTACGGGGACGGATGCGGACGGACACAGCCTCCTCTTCTTCCCCCGATTCTGCGCCAACAACGTTATTTTCAATGCTCGCCGGCCGGAGATGGTCAAGCTCTTCTCCATCCTGAACGGTGAGGCTCTCAGCCCTTCGCATCCAGCTCACCGCTATTTCATAGGCCGCAACCAGAAGTTCTGGCAGACCATCAAGTCACTGAACTGGTGCCTGCCCAGAGGGTACGACCTGGACCGTTTCCACCACATGTGGATGCTGTGCATGTCGGCCATGGATGGCCTGCAATACCGCTGGCTGGCGGACGGGTCAGCCGACCTGGTGGCCGAGTGGCTCGCCTTCTCCGACGAGCTCTTCCCCCAGGAGAAGTGGCATGGGTTCATGGACCCCAGTGACATCGACCCGGATTCTGAAGAATGCCTGGCTTCCTACGGCCTTATCACGGGTGGGGGGCAGACGGCTTAGGAACGGCAGCTTCGTTCAGACGGCGTCTGCAGTGGGACGGCGGCCGCCAAGGGTATCCGTCGGCCGAAGGACAGGAAATGATTGCAAGCGGGTAAAGCGCTATGGATATGAAAGAAACGAAAGAGAGGATTGGCATGGGCCAAGAGAGCAAGTTCATCTTCCCGTCCGATTTCACTTGGGGAACGGCCACGGCCGCCTTCCAGGTGGAAGGGGCGGCACATGAGGACGGCAGGACGGATTCCATCTGGGACACATATTGCGCCCGACCGGGCGTAGTCGTCGACGGATCCAACGGTGATGTGGCCTGCGATCAGTATCACCGCTACCCGGAAGACATAGCCCTGATGAAGCAGATGGGTGTCGGCGCCTACCGCATGTCCATATCCTGGTCCCGTATTTTTCCTACAGCCGGTGGTCCGGTGAACCAAGCCGGGCTGGACCACTACCTGAAGGTCCTTGATATGCTGCGTGACAATGGAATCAGGCCCGTCGTCACCCTATACCACTGGGACCTTCCCCAGTACCTACAGGATGCCGGAGGTTGGCCCAGCAGGGACACAGCTCTCCGTTTTGGCGACTACGCCTCCGCCCTGGCCGCTTCCTTCGGCGATCGGGTGGACACCTGGACCACCCTGAACGAGCCTTGGTGCGCGGCTTACCTGGGTTATGGGAACGGGGCCCATGCCCCCGGGATCAAAGACTACGACCAGGCCTTGGCCGCCGTCCACCATCTGAACCTGGCCCATGGACTGGCCTGCCAGGCCATCAGGGCCCAGGTTGGGCAGGATGCCCGACTCTCGGTCACCCTCAACCTTCAGGTGACCCGGGCGGCCTCGGACAGCCCGGAGGACCTCGCCGCCAAGAAGAGGGCCGACCTCTTCGCCAACGAGGTCTTCCTGGCCCCCATGCTGGAGGGGGCTTATCCGGAAGGCGTCAGTCAGGCGGCGAGGGGGGACACCGACTGGCGCTTCGTGCAGGACGGTGACCTGGAAACCATCCACCAGCCCCTTGACGTTCTAGGACTGAACTACTATGCCACCACATATGTAAAGGCCAGGAGGGCTGATGGTGAATCCGCCGATGCCTCGGTCGGTCCCGAGGGCAAGCTGGTCGATCGCCATGCCAACGCCATGCCGGCCCAGGATAGCGTGGAGGGGCAGGCCCCGCAGGGAGAGCTGACGGGAATGGGCTGGAATCAGGAACCCCAGGGTCTGACCGATGTGCTGGTGGAGATGGGCCGACGTTTCCCCGACATGGAACTCATGGTGACCGAGAACGGCTCCGCCTGGGATGACCAGGTCAGTCAGGATCCGGACGCGCCCGGCGGGAAGATCGTCCACGACCCCAAGCGGGTGGCCTATCTGGAAGAGCATGTCAAGGCTGTGGCCAAGGCCATTCAGGCCGGGTCTCGGGTGACCGGCTACTTTGCCTGGTCCCTGCTGGACAACTTTGAGTGGGCCCTGGGCTACACCAAGCGCTTTGGGCTGATCAGGGTCGACTATGACACCCAGGAGCGGATCTGGAAGGATTCCGGTCTGCGTTACGCGCAAATCATCCGTGATCGCGCAGTCTGAGCAAGACGGCATACAAAGGCAAACAAAGGTTACTGCAAGGCGGTTGGGCATCGCTGTCCGACCGCCTTCTTTGTCTTAGATCCAGCTGGACAGCCACATGTGCATGCGCCAGAAGTCATAGGGGATGGGCATGGCGGTCCACAGCGGGTAGAAGAAGACTGAGGTCAGGCCCAGCAGGGTCAGGCCCATGATCATGGTCTGCCGGTAGAGGACGATGTCCGAGTTCTGCCGCAGCCAGTTGACCACGTAGCAGATGGCCAGGATCATCCAAGGCAGGATGACGATGGAATAGAAAGTGAAGGTGGTCCGGTTCATGTATTGGATCCAGGGTAGCCAGCCGGCCAGCATGCCTGCCAGGACCCCCCAGATCCGCCAATCTCCGTGCTTGATCACGACGGCGATGACGATGGCTAGGATCATGCAGATGCTGCCCAGCCACCAGGTCAGAGGATTGCCCAAGGATGTGACTGCGGCTACGCAGGGAGAGTCCTTGGCCAGTCCGCACAGGCCGGGGAAGCCCGTGAGCTTCTGCCAGTAGAAACTGGTGGGCCTGACCTGCAAGGGCCAAGTCAGGGGGTTGGCCATGTATGGGTGGCGGGTATGCAGGGTGGTGTGGAAGCGCCACATCTGCCGGTGGTATTCAGCCAGGGACCGCAGCCCTTCCGGCAGCCAGGTCAGGCCTTGGCCAGGGTGCTGGGCCGCCCAATTGTGCATGAAGGAATCGTCGTGCAGGAACCATCCCGTCCAAGAGGCCAAATAGGTGCCCGCCCAGATGGGGATCATAAGCAAGGCCGCTGGCAGCCCGTCCCTGAACACGGCGCTCTGCAGCCAGGATCCATACCCTGCTTGATGACGCTCCCAGCCATCCCAGAGCACCGAGATCAGGGCGAAGACAGCGAAGAAGTAGGCGCCCGACCACTTGGTCCCCGTGGCTAGGCCCAGTAGCAGGGCGGCTCCGGTCCGCCACCAGGACCAGGCGATGAAGGGGCCGGTGGTGGCCACGGGCAGTTCGACACGGCTTTTCTGCCCTGGCTGTCCCTGTGACTGAATGACCTTCACCCGGTAGTGCAGACGGAAATCAGCCCGGTCCTTGGCCCAGGATTGTCGTAGTCTGGCCCTGGCCCAGTCCCGATGGCCCATCAGACACAGCCAGGCTCCCAGAACGAAGATCATGACGAAGTTGTCCAGCAGGCCGGTACGGCTCATGACGATGCCCAGACCGTCAATGGCCATGAGGAAGCCGGCCGTCAGGGCGATGGGCAGGTTGTGGAAGAGGCGCAAAGCTACACGGCAGAGCAGCAGGATGGCGACGGTGCCGGCCAGAGCGGTGGCCACTCGCCAGGCGAAGGGATTGCCTGCTCCGCCGAACAGTTTGAGACCCAGGGCGATGCACCACTTGCCTACTGGCGGGTGAACCACGTATTCGGCCTGGGGCAACCAGTCGCTTGTCTGCCCCTGGGCGAAGATCTGGTCGATGGGTAGGTTCAGCGGGCCGGCTTTTTTGGGCCAGTTGCGTGGCTCGCCGGTCATCAGCATGGTCCAGGCGTCTTTGACGTAATATGTCTCGTCGAAGACGATGGCCCGGGGGCTGCCCAGCCGCACAAACCGCAAGAGCCCGCCTAAAAGAGCCATGAGTATGCAGGCCAACCAGCCGCTCTGCCGATGGGAGGGCCTGTGGATCCGGTTGACCCGACCCTTGGTGTGCTGACCCATGGGCGAGCTGAAGATAGACAGCATGACAGGGCGACCGGACCGGTGGGCGGCGTGCCTGCCGTGTCTGGAGGAGCGATGCTGCGAAGAAAGCCCTGCCAAAGATGTCATCACCCCTAGATTAGGCCATACTAAAGGCATGAGCAGCACGAATGGCCGGAGCGATGGACATATGCAGGGCAGAGAAAGTCATGAGAAGCCGATTCCACCTAGTGTTTCACGTGGAACGGTAGTGTTGGCGGCCACGCCTATTGGCAATGTCGCCGATGCCTCGAAACGTTTGGTGGAGCTCCTGCAGTCGGCGGACCTGGTTGCTGCGGAAGACACGCGGCGGCTCTACGACTTAGCCAACCGATTGGGCGTGCGTGTAGGCGGCAGGGTTATGGCCTATCACGATCATAATGAGCGACGGATGGCCGATCCCATTTTGGATCAGGTTCGTGACGGAGCCTGCGTGCTGGTGGTCTCGGATGCGGGTATGCCCACCATCAACGATCCGGGCATGGCCATCGTAAAGCGGGCCATCGAACGAGGCATACCGGTCACCTGCGCTCCCGGCCCCAGTGCTGTGCTGGACGCTCTGGCTCTCTCCGGTCTGCCGACTGACCGCTTCTGTTACGAAGGGTTTCTTCCCCGCCGACATCAGGAGCGGTTGCGGCATCTGCGCACTCTGCGCAGCGAGGAGCGGACCATGGTCTTCTACGAGACACCCCACCGCATTGATCAGGCTATGCAGGACCTTCAGGAGGTCTTCGGCTCCGACCGGCTCATGGCCCTCTGCAGGGAGCTGACCAAGGAGCATGAGCAGATCCGGCGGGGTACCGTCGGCGACATTGTGCGCTCCCTCCAGGAGGATCCCCCCAGGGGGGAGATGGTCCTGGTCGTGGCTGGTGCTTCTGCTTTGGAGGCCAGGCGCAACGACCCTGAGGCCATGGATGATCGGCAGTTGGCAGACCTGGCACGCGAACTGGCCAGATCCGAGGGCCTACGGCTCAAGGAGGCTATCGCCCGGGTGGCTGCCGAGCATCCCTTGGCCGATGGCAGCCTGCCTAATCGCAAGCGGATCTATGCCTTGGCCGTTGAAGAGGATAAGGAGGACTGATTCCCGTCCTCTTCATCCAGTAGCACTTCGAGCGCCCTGCGCACACCGGGCCCACCCAGCTGTGAGACGGTCTCCAGCAATGCCGGCGAAGCGGCGGGATTGGCCACCAGCCACCGGCGCAGCCGGGGCTCTTCTCGGGCGATGGTCCAGAGGATGCTCGGGTCGGTCTCGGGATCTGTGGCCATCAGTGCCGTTGGCACCAAGGGAGGCTCTGGCGGTGGGGCCCGCCCCTCGGCCATTGGTTCGAGGCTATTGGGTTCGTCTTGACTCCAATCGTCTTCCGTTGAGGGGTGCGACCGGCTGCTGATGGCAGTCATGAGCCGGGTCATGCGTTCAGTAGCGGAGGATTCACGACGGTGTCTGATCCGATCCTGGTGCCGATGATGGCCATGACTACGTCGGCCGTCCCTCATCGCCTTATTCATAGGATCGCCTTGAGCCGTCTTATGGTATCCAGTCCTTGAGCGTGGCCAGGCCATCGGGGGTTGGAGGACAGAAGCGCCTCGCAGGATCCGCAGCTGACATGATACCGCTCCATGAGCTCATGGAGAACCGCCATGATGTCCTCACCGTTGCATTGGCCCGTGGGCTCACAGGCCAAATCACAGGCCGTCCAGAGCGGCGAAGTCACCCAGAGCCGCCCAAGCTTCATCAGATAACGGGCATCCAGCTGTCGCTGATGGGGGCGAAGGGGCCTGCCGTAAACCGGCGTGCGGAAGTGGGAGTTGGAGATGATGTCCAGAGCATCGGGGAAATGGCCGTTGATCCATACCCAGAGCGCCAGTCCGCCGCATGCTGCTGCACCGTAAGGGACCATGGACATGACGATCGAGGCGCGACCGTAGAGTCCCTCCGCCTGTTCGTTCAGGTAGCAACAGGATCGGTCCAGGCAGGTCACGATTCCCTCGTTCACCAGCAGGCTGAGGCTGAGTGGACCTGGCAGATCTCCGATCTGAATCAGACTGGGCAGCGGTTTGGGCTCAGGAACCGGGGTTCCGAATTCGGTCGTAGGCGGACGGCCACGGGTGCGCGTTGGGCCTGTTCCGTATCGTGGCCCGAAACACTGCTGAGCGGTGTCGACGAGCGGTGCCCGGCCTGGCGGCTTGGTTGTAGCTCTAAGGGTGCGGCTGGCGCCAAGGGTAGTGGCAGGCGCCCACGTCGCTCCCCCGAGGACGTGTTCTCGATTCATGGTTCGACTGTAAAGTGCCGTATCCGGGCTTGCCTGAAGGAGGCCTAAATTTGTGAACTTGTGGATAATCTGCTTGACAGCCGGCAGTCTTGTGGATGAGGCGGGGGATTGTAGGCCTAAGCCGATAATCTTGCTGGTATGAGCCATATCCTTGTTTCCGTCGCCTGGCCCTATGCAAATGGGCCCCGTCACATCGGCCACGTCGCTGGGTTCGGCGTCCCTTCGGATGTCTATGCACGCTACGAACGCATGAAGGGCAATGATGTCCTTATGGTTTCGGGGACCGACGAGCACGGCACTCCCATCCTGGTGGAGGCTGATGCCGAAGGGGTAGGTCCCCAAGAGATTGCCGATCGCTACAACCGGGTCATCGTCAAGGACCTGTGCGATCTGGGACTCAGCTATGACCTCTTCACCAGGACCACGACCGGCAATCACGAGAAGGTGGTGCAGGAGCTTTTCCGTCAGTGCCGGGCCAATGGCTACATCTATGAGGGTCAACAGAAGGTGGCTATCTCGCCTTCCACCGGACGAACCCTGCCGGACCGCTATATTGAGGGGACCTGCCCCATCTGTGGTGCCGATGGCGCTCGCGGCGACCAGTGCGACAACTGCGGCAACGAGCTGGATCCGGACGAGCTGATCAACCCTGTGTCCAAGATCAATGGGGAGACGCCCCGGTTTGAGGAGTCCAAGCACTTCTTCTTGGATCTTCCCGCCCTGGCCGAGGCCAATCTGGCCTGGTTGAAGACCCGCAAGGGCTGGCGCAGCAACGTACTCAACTTCTCCCTGGGGCTCTTCAAGGAGGTCAAGCCACGGGCCATCACCCGCGACATCGACTGGGGCATTCCCGTGCCTGTGGACGGGTGGGTCGACGACCCCAACAAGAAACTCTACGTCTGGTTCGACGCCGTCATCGGCTACCTGTCGGCATCCATCGAATGGGCCCGCCGCCAGGGCGACCCTGAGGCATGGCGCAAGTGGTGGAATGATCCCAAGGCCCTGGGCTACTACTTCATGGGCAAGGACAACATCACTTTCCACTCGCAGATCTGGCCATCGGAGATTCTGGCTTACAACGGCAAGGGATCCAAGGGAGGAGAGCCGGGGCCCTACGGCGAGCTCAACCTGCCTGAGCAGGTGGTGGCCAGCGAGTTCATGACCATGGAGGGCAAGAAGTTCAGCTCCTCCCGAGGCATCGTCATCTACGTCAAGGACATCCTGGCACGTTACCCGGTCGATGCAGTTCGCTACTACATTTCCATTGCCGGGCCGGAGACTTCGGACTCGGACTTCACCTGGGCGGAGTTCGTCCGGCACAACAACGAGGAGCTGGCCGCCTCCTGGGGCAACCTGGTCAATCGCGTTGCCAACCTGCTCAACAAGGATTTCGGTCAGATCCCTCACATTGAAGAAGGTTGGCTGACTGAAGAGGACCGGACTCTCCTGGAGGAGTCCCGGTCGGCCTTCGACACTGTGGGATCCCTGATCGAGCGCCAGCGGCAGAAGGCCGCTCTGGGTGAGGCTATGGCCCTGGTCAGCGATATCAACAAGTACCTATCGGCACAGGAACCATGGAAAATCAAGGAGGACCAGGACCGGCTGGCCACCGTCCTCCACACCGCCGCCCAGGCTGTCTGCGACGCCAACACCCTTCTGGCCCCCTTCCTGCCGCACTCGGCCCAGAAGGTCTACGAGACCATGGGAGGTGAGGGGACCTTCTCCCCCCTGCCCCATCTGGAGGAGGTCCAGGACCTGGACAAGCCCGGCTTCTCTTACCCAATCATCACTGGCACCTACCAGCTGGGCGTCAATGTGCACCCCTGGAGGAGCGAGCCTGTAAAGGAGGGGGCCCTGATCGCCAGACCCGCCCCCATCTTCGCCAAAATCCCCAAGGAGGCCGTGCAGGAGGAGCTGGATCGGTTCCAGGCCCAATCGGACGAGCGCAAGGCTAAGGAGAAGGCACGCTTCGAGGCCGAGCAGACCAAATTGAAGACTGCGGAAAACGGATCTGAGGAAGGCTGACCCCCCCCCCCCCACTGTGCCTTTCTGGATTCCTGGCCGCCTTTCCCGGGCCCTGACCGGACCTATGGGAGGAAGACCAGGTACATACAGGGGCACAGGATTCACAGGGAACTTTGAGCTTATCCTACCCGGACTTACAGAAAGCCATGGTTGTATAAATCGTGCCGGTTGAAGTGATGACCGGCGAGGCTCCTCCCTGGGCCTCATAACTGAATCCCTTCTTCTCTCTCAACCCGACGGTTCCTTGCCGTCGGGTTTCTCTTTAACCTGATCTTGCCATTGCGCTCATGGTTGCGAGGTTCCCGGCTGTTCCCGCCCTACCGTAATCCGGTGCGTTTCCAATGAACAGAACAGAGTAAGCGCTTGCAATGACCTATATTTGTACTTATACTGAGAGATGCGCATGGAAGCGTCCGGCCGGGGTCGCGAACCCGTACGGAAATAATGTGCAAAGACGCTGAAGGAACTGTCATACAGATGGTGGGTCCTGAATATAGGAGCTGTCTGTATACGTTCACGAACACAACGTAGTGGGAGAAGTATGAGAAGGACAACGTTAATGAAGGGGCTGGCCCTGGTGGTTAGTTCAGCCACCTTATTCGGCATGGCCGGCTGTGGCTCAGGCAACGGCTCCGGCGATGGTTCGAAGAAAGCCGATTCGGCCAGTTGCACTGCCTACAAGAAGTATGGTGACCTGAGCGGCAAGAAGATCTCCACCTACACCCCCTGGATCGACCAGGAGGGGGATGCTACGGTCAAGGCTTTCAACGAATTCGCCAACTGTACCGGAGCTAAGGTGGAACACGAAGGTTCGCGTGACATGGCCGCACAGCTCCCAGTCCGCGTCAAGGCCGGTTCCGCTCCGGATGTGGCCATCATGCCACAGCTGGGAATGATCAAGAACATGGTGGCCACGGGCAAGGTCAAGGATGTCCCCGCCAAGGCTGCTGCGAATGTGAAGAAGTACTACTCCAAGGATTGGCAGGATTACTCCACCCTGGATGGCAAGCTGGTCTCCATCCCGGTGGATGCCAATGCCAAGTCCTTCATCTGGTACTCGCCCAAGGCCTTCAAGGAAAAGGGCTACAAGGTCCCGACCACCTGGGACGAGATGATGGACCTGACCAAGAAGATCGCCGATGACAACAAGGGGGATACATCGGTCAAGCCCTGGTCCGTGGGTCTGGAGGGCGGAGCCGACTCCGGTTGGCCCGGCACCGATTGGCTGGAGGATGCCGTTTTGCGGTTTACCGATGCCGACACCTACAACAAGTGGGTCGACCACACAATCCCCTTCAACGATCCCAAGATTCTGGCCGCTTTCAAGGAGATCGGCAAGATCCTGAAGGATCCGGCCTACGTCAACGGTGGTTTCGGCGACATCCAGTCCATAGCCTCTACCGCGTGGCAGGATGCCGGCACCCCCTTGGTGGATGGCAAGGGCTACCTCATGCACATGGCTCTCTTCTATCAAAGCAACTACCAGACAGCCAACCCCGATATCAAGATCGCCAAGGACGGGGATGTCTGGGCCTTCCCCATGCCCAGCAAGGATGCCCAGCATAAGAGCATGATTGGCGGGGGTGACTTCGCCATCGCCTTCTCCGACAAGCCCGAGGTGCAGAAGTTCGAAGAGTTCCTCTCATCGCCTGAATACGCCAATGCACGCGCCAAGGCCATGACGGGCTGGATTACGGCCAACACCGGACTGGACGAGAAGAATCTCAAGCCCATCGACAAGCTGGCTTATGAGTCTCTGACTGCCGAGGGAACCACCTTCCGTTTCGACGCCTCAGACATGATGCCTGCCGAGGTGGGTACGGGCTCCTTCTGGAAGCAGATGATAGCCTACTTCGCCCAGAACAAGTCCGAGCAGCAGGTGCTCGACGCAGTCGAGGAATCCTGGCCCAGCGACGTCAAGTGAGTTCGTGTTCCCTCGGGACGCTTCAAGGCCCACAGCTCCATAAGTCATAGTCAGGCCCTGTGCCACCCCGACGCACGGTAAAGAGTGCACACCCCCTTCGCCAGCCCCGGCTGTGGAGGGGGTGGCCTGAGAAAGGCATCTTACAACCATGGATTTCATTCTGCATCCGGATAGCAACCTGTCCAAACTCCTGGCCATGCTTCTGGCCATCCTCATCTTCGTCGGCGTCATGGCGTTGATCCTCTTCCTGACCAACCTGCCCAAGCGGATGCCTTCCTGGGGGGTGGCGGTCATGTTCCTCCTGCCCTCGGTGGCCCTGGTCTGTTTCGGCCTGCTCTACCCTACAATCGTCACCTTCCGTGACTCCTTCTACGGGCGTGACGGCAACGAGGCGGTGGGGTTCGCCAATTACGTGAAGATATTCTCCGAGCCTCAGTTCGTCCAGGTTCTGATCAACACGATCCTGTGGACTGTTCTGGTTCCCTTGTGCTCTACGGCCATCGGCCTGCTCTACGCTGTCCTGGTGGACAGGACCCGGTTCGAGAAGCTGGCCAAGTCCCTAATCTTCCTGCCCATGGCCATATCCATGGTAGGGGCCTCCATCATCTGGAAGTTCGTCTATGACCAGCGCGTGGGACTCCTGTCCGCCGTCTATACCGGTCTGGCCCACCTCTTCGGCAACAAGACGGCCTCGGCCCCGCAGTGGCTGATGTCCTCACCGCTGAACACCTTCCTCCTCATATTCGTCATGATCTGGATTGAGGCCGGGTATGCCATGACCGTCCTGTCGGCGGCCATCAAGGCCATTCCTGACGACTTGACCGAGGCAGCCCGTCTGGACGGGGTCGATGCCCGTCAGCAGTTCTTCTATGTGACCGTCCCCATGATCAGGCCCTCCATAGTGGTCGTTCTGACCACCGTGGCCATGGCCGGGCTCAAGGCCTTCGACGTGGTCAGGACCATGACGGCCGGCAACTACGGGACCTCGGTGATAGCCAACGAGTTCTACACACAGTCCTTCCAGTACCAGAACACAGGTCTGGGGGCCGCCCTGGCGGTGATCATGTTCATCGTCGTCATCCCCCTGATAGTGTTCAACGTCCACCAAATGAGAAAGTCGCAGGATGTGAGATGAGCAGGAAACTGACCCGCCATGAAAAGGCGCTGATCCGCACCAGGAACAAGCTGTCCTCTCCCTGGAGCTCGGCCATCTCCATTATCATTGCCGTCTTGTGGACCATCCCCACAGTCGGCCTTCTGGTGACCAGTTTCCGTGACAACAGGATGGCCATATCCACCTCCGGCTGGTGGACCAGCCTGAGCCCCTCCCACTGGAAGGATTTCGGCCTGGGCAACTACAAGTCGGTTCTGGGTGGTGGCTACAACCTGGGCGCCTACTTCGTCAACTCCTTCGTCATCACCATCCCTGGTGTCCTCATCCCCATCACCCTGGCGCTCCTGGCGGCCTATGCCTTCGCATGGTGCGAGTTCCCCGGCAAGAACATCCTCTTCGTTGCCGTCTTCGCCCTCCAGGTGGTCCCCATCCAGGTGACCATGATTCCCTTGCTCTCCCAGTATGTGAAGTGGGGGCTCAACAACACCTTCTGGGTCCTGTGGCTGTCGCACACCATGTTCGGACTTCCGCTGGCCATCTTCCTCCTGCACAACTTCATGCTGGATATACCCAAGGAGCTGATCGAGGCGGCCAAGGTCGACGGAGCCAGCCATGTGCAGATTTTCCTGAAGGTGGTTCTGCCCCTCATGGTCCCTGCCATAGCATCCTTCGCTATTTTCCAGTTCCTCTGGGTCTGGAATGACCTCCTGGTGGCGCTGGCCTTCGCTGGGAACACCCCGGCGACAGCCCCGCTGACCTCCCGCCTGTCCGACATGGTCGGTTCCCGCGGGTCGGCCTGGTACCTTCTGGCCCCCGGTGCCTTCATAGCCATGGTCGTCCCGGTGGCCGTCTTCCTCTTCCTGCAACGCTATTTCGTCAGAGGCATGCTGGCTGGGGCGGTCAAGGGCTGAAAAAACCTGTTCAGAGTCCGGCAGATTCATCTGATCCGCAAGAACAAGTGAGTAGGATACGCAACCATGAAAATTGTCCAGAGTCTGGCTGTTCTCTTTGATTTGGACGGGGTCCTGGTTCCCACGGTTCGCCTGCACAAGGCCGCCTGGAAAGAACTGTTCGACCAGGTCCTGCCGGAGGGCGTCAGCCCCTACGGGGATCAGGACTATTTTGATTATGTCGACGGTAAGCCCCGCTATGACGGGGTTTCCTCGGTACTGGCCAGCAGGGGGGTGGACCTGCCGCGGGGGAACCCCGCCGACGGACCTACGGTCCGCAGTATCTGCGGGCTGGGCAACCGCAAAAACGCCATATTCGAGCGTCTTCTGAATGAGGAGGGGATTGAGCCCTACCCCGACACTGTGGATGTTCTGCGTCACCTGATGGGGACAGGCAAGCGACTGGCGGTGGTATCCAGCTCCCGTAACGCCAATACCGTGCTCAGCACGGCCGGCATCAGGAACTTCTTCGACGTCATAGTGGACGGGAACGTCAGGGCCAGGGAGGGGCTCAAGGGAAAGCCAGCCCCCGACACCTATGCCTTTGCCGCACACCTCTTGGGGGTTCGGCCGGAGGAGGCCGTGGTGGTCGAGGATGCCCTTTCCGGGGTGGCGGCCGGCCGGGCCGGTGGGTTCGGCATGGTTGTCGGTGTGGATCGGGGGGCCGGTCGGCAGGCACTCTTGGACTCCGGTGCCGACCATGTGGTCGACCAGCTGATCGAGATGATTCAGGACGGATCCGCCCGCGCCGATCTGGCAAGGCCGGCCGACCTGGATCCGACCACCTACCCTGTGGACCCTTGGGCACTGATTGAGAACAAGGAGGGGGATTCCAACAGTGCGACCCTCTTTTCCGTGTCGAACGGGAACATCGGGGTGAGAGGGGCCGGGGACCCCAGTCGGGACCTGGGCAGCGGGACCTTCATGAGCGGTTTCCATGACACCTTCACCATCAAGCACCCTGAGACCGCTTATGGGTTCGCCCGTGTCGGCCAGGTGATCCAGGGGGTACCCGATGCCTCCGATTTCTCCCTGAGCCTGGAGGGCTACCCCCTGGGCAGTCCGGTCTCTGCCAGCCAAAAGGTCGATTTCAGACGGGGGATATCATCCTACGTCCGGCGTTACCGTACCGACGATGGGGCCGACCTGTTCGTGACGGTGGAGCGTATGGTCTGCCTCTTCGACCCCCATCTGGCCCTCTATACTCTGATTATCGAATCACCTGACAGGACAATGACGGTGGATGTGGATGCCAGGATCAACGGAAACGCACCCCGTCGACAGGTTTCTAACGATCCACGGAAGTCCAACCTGGTCGACGGCTGCGGCATACACGAGGTCCTGGAAGACGCAGACGGGGACCAGGAGGGCCCCGTCTGCCATGTCTACCGTTGCAACAACTCGCAGATGACCGCAGTCCTGGCCGTTCGCCAGTATGCCGAAAGTACAGACGGCGATCCAGGTGCGAGGTCCATGGTGACCTCCGCCCTCCCGGAGGATGTCTGGCACCTACGTGTGCCTGCAGGCGGAAGGATCTCGGTCCGTCGCTACGCCGCCTACCGGAGCCCATCTATCCTCCCGGTCGGGGTCGATTGCGGCTTGGTCGTGCGCACACGGGAGGGGTCGGATGCCAGGAGCATGGTCCTGGCTTGCCTGGAGGATCTCGACAGCGCCTGTCATAGGGGGGCAGGCGGTCTTGAGGGGGCGCAGCGTTCCTGGCTGGAGGACTTCTGGCGAAGGGGGGACGTGCAGGTGGCTGCCGGGGACGGCGGCCGTATCCAGCAGGTGAGCCGCTGGGAGATCTTCCAGCTGGCCCAGGCCACGGCCCAGGTCAGGAACGGAGTGGGGGCCAAGGGATTGAGTGGTTCGGGATATGACGGTCACTACTTCTGGGACACAGAGATTTACATCCTTCCCTTTCTGACCTACACCGACCCCGCACGAGCCAGGGCCATCCTCCATTATCGGCATGAGATGCTCCCGGCTGCTCGCAGGCGCGCTGCCATCATGAATCTGGACGGGGCCCTTTTCCCCTGGAGGACCATCAACGGCGAAGAGGGGTCGGCCTACTTCCCCACCGGCACCGCCCAATACCACATCGATGCCGACATAGCCTATGCCCTCATGCAGTATGTTTTAGTCAGCGGGGATGATGACTACCTGGGCCGGGAGGGGATTGACATACTGGTCGAGACCGCACGTATGTGGGCATCCCTGGGCAGCTACCAGTCGGACGGACGTTTTCATATACACAGTGTGACCGGGCCGGACGAGTACACGGCTTTGGTGGATGACAATCTCTATACCAACCAGATGGCCCGGTTCAACCTCATGGCCGTCATACAGGCCGTCCACAGGCTTGATGAGGCCGACGAGACAGGGGAGATCCTGGCCCAGGCCCGTCAACGCCTGGGATTCGGTGATGAGGACCTGAAGATCTGGAAGGGGATGGCCGAGGCTATGTTCATGCCTTACGCCAATCAGGAGGGGGTTCATGCCCAGGACGCCCAATTCATGAACAGGCCCAAGTGGGACTTCGAACACTGTCCGGCCCGCCCCCTGCTCCTCTACTACCACCCCCTGGCCATCTACGGCCACAAGGTCCTTAAGCAGACGGACGTGGTCCTGGCCCTCTTCCTGCTCAGCTCCTGGTTTACCCCCGAGCAGAAGTTGGCCGACTTCGATTATTACGACCCGCTGACCACTGGAGATTCCACCCTTTCGGCCGCCTCCCAGTCGATTCTCGCTGCCGAGGTGGGGCGTAAGGAGTTGGCCATGGACTACTTCAGGCGGTCCCTCTTCGCCGATGTGTTCAATCTTCATGACAATACCGAGGATGGCATCCACCTGGCGGCCGCTGGTGGTGTCTGGTCGACCTTGGTCTGCGGCTTCGGTGGAATGAGGGATACGGGGGGAACGGCCATAGGGATCGATCCCCGTCTGCCGGACGGGTGGACCTCTTTGGAATACACCCTTCTGATCAGGGGGACCTCGATCAGGGTGACGGTGACGCCGGAAGGTGTGGGGTTACAGCGCATGTCAGGACCAGCTATGGTCCTCAACGTCAATGGTCATCCCCGTCAGGTGTGAGCGAGGGCCTCTGGATACAGCTCTCCAAGGAGGTTCCCCGGTCAGCGGATCCTACCGGCTGGCGGGGGGCCGACGGTGGCCCGCTCTATCAGTTTGGTGGGAAAGATGATCGTCTTCAGTGCCAGGTCGCCCTCGATGGCCCTCAGCGCGACCTCGGCCGCTGTCACCCCCTGCTTGCGTACCGGTTGGGCCACCGTAGTCAGTCCGAATGGTCGGCCCAGGTCGTGCCCGTCGATGCCGATGACCGAGATGTCTCGACCCACTGCCAGGCCACGCTCGCGGATGGCTTGGATGGCCCCCATGGCCATCTCATCCGAGGACGCCATGATGGCAGTGATATCGGGACGCCTGTCCAGGAGGCGTTTGGTGGCCAGGTAGCCGTTGGAGGCCGTCATGATGGTCACGGCTTCGTCCAAGCTGTCGGAGCACTCGAGGTTGAAGCGCGTCAGGGTCTGCTTCCAGCCATCCCGTCTGCGCTGGGAGGGAGCGAAGGGGCAGAGGTCATTGGTTTGACCTGACAGGTGGCCTATGGTCTTGTGGCCCAGCGTAATCAAGTGACGGCAGGCCTGTGCCGCAGCTTGCCCGTCGTTGATTCCTACATGACTGTAGCCCTTCTGGCGAACGGAAACGAAGACGGCCGGCACACCCAAGGATCGCAGTTCGGCCTCCTCCTGCTTGTCGAAGAAGAGTGAGAGGACCAGGACCGCGTCCACCTTTCCCACCAGGTCCCGTGCCTTGAACCGTTGACGTTTGGGACCAAGGTAGTCGGGCAGGGAGTAGACAAGGGCGTCATAGCCCGCCTTGCGGAAGGTCTGTTCGGCGCATTCGAGGATAGTGCTGAAGAACCACCGCGACATGTCCGGCTGGATCAATCCGATGGAATGGGTCCGCCCGCTGGCCAGAGAGGAGGCGGTGGGGGAGGGGGTGTATCCCAAGGCCGTGGCGGCCTGGAGGACTAGTTCCCGGGTTCGCCCGCCCACCCCGGGCAACCCCCGTAGGGCCCGTGAGACCGTGGCCGTTGAGACGCCGGACAAGCGGGCCACGTCTTCGATTCTTACGGTCATACCGTCATTATGCCAGCGTGAAGTCACAAGGGAATCTGCGATCCTCGAGGTGGCTGGATGCCTTTGTCCTGCTGGTCAGGTGACTATTGCTGATGCAGACACGCCCGGATTATCGGGGTTGCATCTGGTTCAGGCTCCAATAAAATAGGCAACGCTTGACGAATCCAGGGCGGACACGCGCGGCGTTGCAGAGGCGAGGAACATAGCCGGGCGTCACCATCGGTCAGTCACTCTCCCGGACGGTCACGGCAATGAGAAGAGACCAGATTAGAGAAGTTCAACAGGGAACGTGAGGGTGTCCTCCAATGTACGTCGATTCTGCGAAGAATCAGCACAGCAGCAACCTTCGATGGATCCTCCCCTACTGCAGGCCGGACGCCGGTAGAATCGCCGCCGCCCTCCTGCTCTTTGCGGCGGATAAGGTCCTGGTCATGCTTATGCCCATTTTGGCGGGCATGATCGTGGACCAGGTCATTGGCCAGGGGCATGAGGACCGGCTGCCCAAGCTTTGTTTCGCCATGATAGCCGTCACCCTTGGGCGCAGCGTCTGCCGCTATGGCTACCAGATGTTCATGGAGCGATTCGGCCAGAACACCATCTATCGGCTGGTCAGCGACGAGTACGAGAAGCTCCACGACATGGACTTCACCTACTTCAACCACACCCGCAACGGCGACATCATGAGCCGGATGACCTCGGACACCGATGCCATCCGCCATTTCGTCTCCTGGGTCTCCTACAACATCCTGGAGGCTGTCTGTCTCTTCGTCGGGTCGCTGGCCGTCATGTTCACCATCGAATGGCGACTGGCCCTGGCCCTGCTGGCTGTGACCCCATTCCTCTTCTACTTCACCTGGCAGCTCTCCAAGCATGCCCACCCGCTTTTCTACGCCATCCGCAACTCGCTGGCATCCCTCAATTCCATGGTCGAGGAGAACATCGAAGGCAACCGGGTGGTCAAGGCCTTCGTCCGCGAGCCTTACGAGACCGAGAAGTTCGATCGGCACAACGATGACTACATGGAACGCAACATGGACTCCGCCCGTAACAGCCGCACCTATATGCCCTGGCTGGACGGCTGCTCCTACATGCTCCAGCTGATCACCCTGATCCTGGGCGGTTGGCTGGTCATCCGCCAGCAGATGACCCTGGGCGCCCTGGTCTCCTTCAACAGTTTCCTGTGGATGATCGACGGCCCGGTGCGCCAGTCAGGCTGGCTGATCAACGATGTGGAGCGATTCAACGCCTCCTGCGTCAAGATCCGTCGGCTGTTGACGGCCGAGCCCAGGATCGTCGAGCGCAAGAACGCCCAGGCTGGCGTAGTCCAGGCGGCTACGGTCCGTGCCAAGGTCAACGGCGAGCAGACCGAGGACCCGGTCAGAATCCGTGGGGACATCCGCTTCGACCACGTCAGTTTCGCCTTCCCTGACGATCCGGAGACCCCCATTCTCAAGGACATCGACTTCCACGTGGCGGCCGGCACCCGGCTGGGCATATTGGGGGAGACAGGATCGGGCAAGTCCACCCTGGTCAGCCTGGTGGCCCGCTTCTACGACCCCACCGTGGGCCATGTGCTCATCGACGGGATCGACGCCAGGCAGTGGCCTCTGGACCTGCTGCGACGGCAGGTCAACATCGTGGCACAGGACACCTTCCTCTTCTCGGACACCATCGGCGACAACATCGCCTTCGGAGCCCACCGCGACGACGAGCAGTACGTCAGGACCATGGCCTCCATGGCTGGCGCTGACTCATTCATCAACCGGATGCCTGAGGGCTATGACACCGTGGTGGGCGAGCGCGGCGTGGGCCTGTCAGGCGGCCAGAAGCAACGGCTCAGCCTGGCCCGGGCCCTGGCTGACGACCCGGCCATCCTGATCATGGACGACACCACATCGGCTGTCGACATGGAGACCGAGGCCACTATCCAGCGGCATCTGCAGGAGATGGAGGGCACCAGGACCATGGTTACCATCGCCCACAGGATCTCCTCCATCAAGGATTCCGACCTGATCCTGGTCCTGGACCACGGCAGGATCGTAGAACGCGGGTCCCATGAGGATCTGGTCCACGCCCACGGCCGCTACTACCGGATCTACCGCAAGCAGCTGGGGCTGCAATCCGGGCAGTCGGCAGGGTTCTGACACATCAGCATGCATGGCAAGGTGAGACGATGAAGCAGCAAAAGCAACGTTCGGCGGGCACCGCGCGCAGAAACACCTTCCGGGAGGACGAGGACCTGGAGGAGCAGATTGATTTTGGGGACATCAAGCGCATAGGGGCCTATCTGAAGCCCTACCTGCGCCAGGGGGCGATCATCCTTGCGGCGGTCCTGTCCATGAGCGCCATCGCCGTGGCCATCCCCTACATGACCAAGACCATGATCGACACGGTCATCCCCTCCAAGGACCCGGTCCGGCTCTTCGCCCTGGGCGCGGTCTTCCTGCTGGCCATCGTGGTCTACGAGCTTCTTCTGCGCTACCGGACCGTGGCCATCACCCAGGTGGGCCAGCTCATGCTCAAGGACATGCGCCGGGACCTCTTCACCCACATACAGACCCTGCCCTTCTCCTACTTCGATTCCAGGCCCCACGGCAAGATCCTGATCAGGGTGGTCAACTACGTCAACACCCTCTCGGACACCCTGAGCTCGGGTCTGATCAACGTGATCGCAGACATCTTCACCTTCCTGCTGACCCTGGTGGTCATGTTCGTCATCGACTGGAGGCTGACCCTCTGGTCCCTGGTCCTCATGCCCCTGTTGGTGCTCTATGTGCTGGTTCTCCAGCGCTTCCAGCGGCGGGCCTACCAGCGTCTGTCCAACAAGCAGAGCAATCTGAACGCCTACATCCATGAGTCCATCGCAGGGGTCAAGACCACGCAGACCTTCGTCAGGGAGCGCGAGCAGTTCCACACCTTCCAGGAGCAGCAGGGGCAGGTTCGCAGCTCCTGGATGCGGGCCGTGCACATCCAGTACCTGATGTGGCCAGGAGTGCAGAACATCTCCACCATCACTATCGCACTGATCTACTATCTGGGGATCACCGGCCTGGGCGGCGTGCAGGTGACCACGGGTATGTTGATTGCCTTCGTTGGCTATGCCAACAACTTCTGGAACCCCATCATCAACATCGGCAACTTCTACAACCAGCTGATCACCTGCTCGGCCTACCTGGAACGCATCTTCGAGACCCTGGACGTCCACCCGGAGATCGAGGACCGCCCGGGGGCCATAGAGCTGCCGCCGGTCAAGGGCAGGGTGGACTTCAACGACGTGGTATTCAAGTACGAGCCCGGAGGCCGCAACATTCTCAACCTGGTGGACTTCCATGTGCCGGCAGGCAGCACGGTCGCCCTGGTTGGACCCACGGGTGCCGGCAAGACCACCATCGTCAACCTTCTCTCGCGCTTCTACGATGTGACTGAGGGCAGCGTTTGCGTGGATGGGCATGACGTGCGCGACGTGACCCTGGCCTCCCTCCGCCGACAGATGGGGGTCATGCTTCAAGACACCTTCATCTTCACCGGCAATGTGCGCGAGAACATCCGCTACGGCCGCCTGGATGCCACTGACCAGCAGATCGAGGAGGCCGCCAAGGCCGTCCATGCCCACGAGTTCATCATGGAGCTGCCCGACGGCTACGATACCAAAGTCGAGGAGCGCGGATCCACCCTCTCCGCAGGTCAGCGGCAGCTGATCGCCTTTGCCAGGGTTCTGCTGGCCGACCCCCGCATCCTGATCCTGGACGAGGCGACCAGCAGCATCGACACCCGCACTGAGGAGGCCCTCCAGGCCGGACTGGCCCACCTGCTCAAGGGGCGGACCTCCTTCGTCATCGCCCACCGGCTGTCCACCATCGAAAATGCGGACCAGATCTTCTACATCGATCACGGGCAGATCGTGGAGCATGGCACCCACCAGGAGCTTCTGGCCAAGAGAGGTGCCTACTACCGGCTGCACGAGTCCCAGTACGCAATGATCCGCACGGCCAACGGCGACCAGGCGCAATCGACACAGCCGGACGATGATGCTGGACAGGGCAGCCAGGTTCGGCAGGATTCGGTCGTCTCTGCGCAATAGCAGGCCGGCCTATGCGTTGCAATTGGTTCCCGATTAGCAGGATTACATCGTTGTAAAATAAGCGACGACAAGTCAAAAGCCGACAGGTTCGGCAGCCAGGGCAAAGGAGCAGACGTTGAGCAATACGGTTCACAAGGACGCCGAAGGAGCCGACCCCTACGGGTATCTGATGGTGCACTTCATTGAAGACCCCCAGGGGTACGCCGAACGCCTCTACTTTGACCTGTCCCGGGGCGACGACCCTCTGAGCTGGGATCCGCTGTACGGGGGCAGGCCGTTGCTGACCTCGCACCTGGGCACCACCGGTCTGCGGGACCCCTACATGGTGCGTGACCCGCGCAACGGACGGGTCTATGTCATGGCCACCGATCTTCGGGTGTTCGGCGGCGATCAGTCACAGGGCAGCGGCTGGGAGCACTGGTCCCATCACGGCAGCACCAAGCTGATGATCTGGTCCACTGACGACCTGATTCATTGGTCTGGCCCCCGGCCGCTGGATGTGTCCTTGCAGCAGGACGGCAGCAGGGTCCAGTTGGGCATGGCCTGGGCCCCGGAGTGCCTATGGGTGCCCGACTATGAGGGGCCGGAGCAGGGTGCCTTCGTCCTCTACTGGTCATCCAAGCTCTTTGACCAGGATGATCCCGACCATGCCGACCCGTCGGTATATGACCGGGTGCTCTGGGGGTCGACCACCGACTTCACCCAGGAGCACTTCCGTTATGGGGGAGTCCTTATCGATACCGGTCGCAATGCCATCGACACCACCATGGTCCAGCGTCCTCTGCCTGGCGGCGGCCTGCGCACCTACCGGGCCACCAAGGACAACGGATTTGGTCGGGGCATCTGGCTGGACAGCACCGACGATCCTCGATGGTGGCTGCCACAGGCCCGGTGGACCACCATCCAGGAGCGCATTGGCGCCGCCTGGTGCGCTGATGGCAACCCCTCGGGTGTAGAGGGTCCGGCCCTCTATGCCGACCATGCCCGTAACCGGTGGTACCTGCTGGTAGACGTGATTCCTTCAGTAGGCTACAGGCCCATGGTCAGCGATGATCCGGACGCTGGGTTCAACTACGCCCGGGAGCAGGACTTCCACCTGCGCCCCCATACCAAGCACGGCGGGGTCCTGTCCCTGACCCGGCAGGAATACGAACGTCTGCGCCCTTTGACGCAGCAGAACTGAAACAAAAGGACCGAGAAAGGAGCAAGACATGGACAAGGCCTGGAGACCGCCTATGGGGTGGAACAGCTGGGACAGCTACGGGACCACCGTCACCGAGCAGGAGGTTCTGGACAACGCACAGGTTATGCGTGACAGGCTGCTCCCGATGGGCTGGGACACGGTCGTCATAGACATCGCTTGGTACGACCCGACCGCCAGGGCCCATGGCTACAACGCCAAGGCGCCACTGGTCCTGGATGACTATGGTCGGCAGCTGCCCGACCCGGTCCGGTTTCCGTCGGCGGCCGACGGCCAGGGGTTCGCTCCGCTGGCCGCTCGAATCCACGATCTGGGGTTGCGCTTCGGCATCCACGTCATGCGGGGCATTCCTCGGTTGGCGGTTGAGCGGAACCTGCCCGTCCTCGGCACCTCCTACACGGCCGCCCAGGTGGCTGATACCGCCCATGTCTGTGCGTGGAATCCCGACAATTATGGTCTGGACCAGTCCCATCCGGGAGCCCAGGCCTGGTATGACGCCCAGGTTGATCAGTTCGCCTGTTGGGGGGTGGATTACCTGAAGGTGGACGATATGCAGGTCCCCTTCATGGATCGTGAGATTGACGCCTACGCCCGGGCCATCCGCAAGGCTGAGCAGGCCCATGGCCATCCCATGACCCTCTCCCTGTCCCCGGGAACCCGGGTGCCGACCACGCATCTTGGCTTCCTGCGGAATCACGCCCAGCTCTGGCGGATTTCGGACGATCTCTGGGATCGTTGGCAGGACCTTTACGCCCAGTTCGCCCGTCTTGCCCGCTGGGCACCTTTGCAGAGCACGGGCCACTGGGCCGATGCGGACATGCTGCCTCTGGGGCATATCGGGCTGCGGGCCGAGCGGGGCGGGGACCGGTCAAGCCTCCTGACAGCCGACGAGCAGCGCACCATGTTGACTCTTTGGGCCATGGGGCGCTCGCCGCTGATGGTGGGCGGCGACCTTCCCAGCAGCGATGAGGCCACCCTGTCGCTTCTGGATAACCCGGCCCTGGAGGAGGTCACCGCCGGATCGGCCGACAATGGCGAGATCATCCGGGAGCCGGTCGAGGGCGGGGATGACCAAGGCAAGGAGATCTCAGGCGAGGAAATCGTCTGGAGGGCCCTGGCCAGCGACTGGGCCGACGGAACCCCCTCGGCACATGCCGGCGGGGTCTATGCGGCCGTCTTCTGGACCGGGGATCGCCCGCGGCAGGTCAGGACGGCCCTGTCCTCACTGGTGGGCCTGGATAGGGCGGACGGGGCCTGGACCCCGGTCGACCTGTGGCGGGGCCGGACCTCGGAGCCCGCCCAGATCAGCCTGGAAGGACAGGGTGTCGACCGTGAGCTGGTGACTCTTGTGCCTGCACACGGTGTGGTCTGGGTGGCCCTGGATTCCCACTGAGGCTAATCAGCGCTTGGAGCCCCAGATGCAGACGTTGTTGCCCAGGGCGCTGAAGGTCATGACCTTGCGGTGATCCTTGTCCCTGGGCAGCCGGGCGAAGACGCCCTGGTAGGTTACGGTCCCGTCTTCCTCCTTGAGGTCCATGGACAGCCGTCCCTGGTCGTCGACCTGCCAGTGGCCCTGGCGCGCTCCGGTCACCTGGCCGCCGGGCTCCAGGCGGATGTCCACGGCCTTGACCACGCCCCGGTATCGGGTGCTGTGAGTGTCGGTCACCTTGCGCGGTCCCTTGAAGAAGATGGTCGGATCATGCTCCACCAGCTCATAGGTGCCGGCCTCGTCCTTGGCGCTGTACGGGCCGCCGGCCTTGGTGTCCAGATACTCATAGGGGGCGGCTACCAGCCACCCGTCTGCTGTGGGCATCAGCTGCCTGACCCGGATTTGATGCTCCTCCTTGCGATCGGAGAATCTGGTGTGGTAGACCACGTAGTCCCGGCCGTCCTTGTCGTGCAGAGCCGTGTTCCCGCCCTGCGAGACCTCGATGTCGCCCTTCTTGTCCCCGCTCCACTGGTAGGAGCCCATCAGACGGATGCCTGTCTTGCTGGTCCAGTTGTCGGCCTCGCCGCTGGTGGCAATGGCCGGGTTGCCCTGCTGGTCCAGGTAGGGGCCGGTGATGGAGTCCGAGCGGAACATCCGCATCTGGTAGCCGCCGGTCTGCACCAGCTTGCCGTAGGAGAGGAAGAGGTACCAGTGGCCGTTGGTGTGCAGCAGTGCCGATCCTTCGCCTGAGTTGCCGAAGCCTCCGGCGAGTTTGTGCCCGTAGTAGGCGTCGGACTGGTTGGCCTGGGTTGGATAGGTGGTGGAGTAGTCGCGCAGGCCGGTCTTGGGGTCCAGGCGGATCATCCAGATGCCCCCGAACCAGGAGCCGAAGCTCATCCACAGGCCCCCCTGCCCGTCATCCTTGACACAGGCGTCAATCGCATTGATACCCGTATCCGTGTAGGACTGATAGCGGTCCAGCTTCGGGTCCGAGCCCAGTACCTTGGGAACATCGGTGCTCATGTAATTGGCCCGGGTGAAGCCGGAGTAGACCACTGGTCCCACATAAGTCCAGTCGCCGTCCACCCGGTCGGCAGTCAGCAGGACGATGACCGAACGATGCTCGGCCCCGTTCAGGCTCAGGTACATGCACCACTTCTTCATGGTGGCGTTGTAGTAGACGTCAGGCGCCCACATGTTGCCGGTCACGTCCGGATTGGAGGACTGCTTGGGCCAGTCCTTCCAAATCTTGGCAAAGATCTTCTTGTAATCGCGGCTCAGGTTGTTGGTGAAGGGGGTCCAGTTGACCAGATCCGTGCTGCGGGCATAGGCCCGGTGCGAGCCGAAGACGTAGTAGCTCTTGCCGGAGCGAACCACGGAGGGGTCGTGGACCGAGACACGCTTGGGTTCCTGGGTGGTGGCGGTTTTTGTGCCGTTGGCTGACGGCTGCTGGTTCGAGCAGGCGCCCAAGGCCCCTGTCAGCAGCACCGCCAGACCCGCCGTCAGGGCGGTCAGGGCCTTCATGGCCCGTCCGGTGCGTTTGGGTCTTCTCATGGTTCCTCGCTTTCCGTGAAGACAGCCCGATCGACATCGATGACGACCCGCGGCGCATGACCGGCCTTGCGGCTCGGTTCGGATGAGCGAACAGCCCGGCCTCATCCATGCGGGCATCGGGCGTCGTGGACTGATCTCCATGTATAATTTCTATCGTTAGAAACGATAGTCGTCGGCGTTGAAGCCGGCAAGCCGAACGGAAGGAATCGTCATGGGTGAGGATGCTCTGGACGGTAGACGAGAATCTGGGGATGGGGTTGCACTCATGTGCTACACCCGGCATCCCACTGATCGGCAGGAGGCCAACAACGAGGATGTCGCCCTGAGCATGCACCTGGCCCTGCGTTCGCGGGCGACTGGCCATTGGGAGCCCCTGAACGGCGACTACGGCATCTTCTTCGCTGCGGCTGTGCCCACCAAGGCAGTACCGGATAGTGCCCGCGGGGCCTGCACGGCCGGGGCTGCCCTACCGGGCGAGGAGGCGCCGCAAGAGGGCGAGCGCAACCCTGGACTGGACGCTCACCAGTCATCTCAGGCGGCCCAGGAACTTGCGGTGGTCCCAGGGCAGGATCTGATCCTTAAGAGTCTGATTGACCCCTTCCTGCTGCCGCTGAAGGATGGCACCTTCGTAATTTTGGCCACTAGAGTGGCCAGGGGCGGCCAGTCGGACGGCTCCCAGGCTGACTCCTTCCTGATGGCTCTTTCACCGGATCTGCTGACCTATCGACGGCTGCCGCAGGTCCATATCCTGGGTGCTCATGGTGTCCACCGGCCCAGGGCGCGGCTTCTGGAAGATGGCCAGGGCTGTCGGCTTTACTGGGACGACGACCTCGGGCGGCTTTGCACGGCCACGGTGGACGACCCAAGGCGGATGGGCATGGTGGCCGACATGAAGGTCCTGGAGGATGGCGATCCTCTGGCCCAGGGCGACCCCCTGCCCCTGGATCGGCGGCGCGCCTTGGAGGAGGACTGCGGCATGAAGGGCATCCTGGCCGGCAATGTGGTGCTGGTCAGCCCTGATTGCGAGCGTGGCCTGCTGGAACGCTTCGGCCGCATCTACAACACCGGCGTGAAGGTGGATCCGGTTCAGGTGTCCCGGGGCGACGGCCTGGAGTCGGTCCGGCAGGCCCGGGCACGACTCCTCTACAGCGACGGATCAACCGCCTTGCGCGGGGTGGATTGGGACCAGAGTCAATTAGATTGCCTGGCCAATGATCTGGCCCAGGGTCGTCTGAATTCTGGAGAGACCAGGCTGATCGGCGGACGGGTCCGGCAGACGGCTTACCCGGTCCCCTTCGCCCGGCAGCGGGCCGATCCCTCCATTTTCCGCTGGTCCTGGAGGGGCCAGCGCCTGTTCATGTTCATCGCCACCGAGGATGCGGATGGCAACTGCGTCGACCCCTTGAACGGGCACACACACATGCCCCTGCGGGTGGCCGACACCATCGAGGGCCTGAGCGATCAGGCCGGCGGTCATGAAAAGGAAGTGGATCTGCTGCGCAGGGGTGATCGCAACAGCGAGGGACGGGTCATGACGGGCTGCTTCTGGGCTCCGGAGATCCACCTGATCGGTGGCAGGCTCTCCATCCTCTTCATGCCCTGCTTTGATGGCCCGCAGACCAATCCGGATGGTACCGCCAACGATCGAGTCGGAAAGCCGGACATGTGGACGGGCTGCTGCCACATCATGCAGCTGTGCCGCGACGAGCAGGGCCGGGATCTGGACCCACGCCAGCCTGAGAACTGGGACAAGCCCCGACCCATCCTGCGGGCTGAAGGCACTCCTCTCAACCCCATCCAGCGCATCAGCCTGGACATGACGGTCCTGCATGATACCGGCCGCTGGTATTACGCCTGGCAGCAGCTGGGCTCGGTCTGGATCGCCGCCTTCGACCCGACCCGCCCCGACCGTCTGACCAGCACGCCGCGCCAGATCATTGTCCCCGAGTTCGCCTGGGACAACATGATTGCCGAGGGGCCCAACGCCGTGGTCCACGATGGCCGGATCTTCCTGATCTATTCCGGCTCCCTGGTGGGCATCGACTACACCACCGGGCTGGTGACCGCGCCGGCCGGAGTTGGCGCCGATCTATGCGATCCCAGCGTGTGGAAGAAGCTGGACTACCCATTGCAGAAGTCCGGGAAGTACAATGGCCATTGGCAGCTGGGCACCGGCCACGGCATGTGGTCCCAGGACGAGGACGGCACCATGATCTACGTCTTCCACAATGCCGAGCATGACCAGGACCGCTACCTTGGCCGCGACAGTCAGGTACGGCGGGTACATTGGTCTGCTAAGGGGATGCCCGTATTGGATATGCAAACGGATGAGGAGCTCGACCCCACCCGCGTCGCGGTAACCTTGGAGGTCAGGGTCTTATGAGTTTAGCCGCTTCCCCCGGCACAGGACGTGGTTCCACCCCGACTATGAAGGACGTGGCTCAGGCTGCAGGAGTGTCGGTCAAGACCGTCTCCAATGTAGTCAATGACTACGAATTTGTCTCCGAGGCCACCAGAGGCAAGGTCAACAAGGCTATAGAGGAGCTGGGCTACCGGGTCAACGTACCGGCCAGAAATCTGCGGCTGGGCTACACGGGGATGATTTCCCTGGCCATACCTGATTTGACCATGCCCTACTTCGCACAGCTCTCCTCCCTGGTTATCGAAGAGGCCAAGAAACTTGGTATGAGGGTGCTGGTAGAGCCCACCCTCTACTCGCGCGAGGGTGAGATTGAGGCCCTGCACGGCTCCCAGCGATCCATGATCGACGGCCTCATCTACAGCCCGCTGGAGCTGGGCATGGACGACCTGGACCAGTTGCGGGTGGACTATCCCCTGGTGGTTGTGGGCGAGCGTATCTTCAGCGACCAATTCGATCATGTGGCCACGGAGAACGTGGAGGGTGCCAAGCACGCCACCGCTTATCTGATCAACACCGGCTGCCGTCGGGTGGCGGTCATCGGCACCCACCCCGGCGAGAAGCTGGGTTCGGCTGCCCTTCGCTTGGAGGGGTACAGACAAGGTCTGGAGGAGGCCGGCCTGGACTATGACCCCCGGCTGGTGGCCCCATCGCGCATGTGGCACCGTATCGACGGGGTCAACGCTATGAACTCTCTGTTGGACCAGGGCATCGTCCCCGACGGGGTGGTGGCCTTGAACGACATGCTGGCGGCAGGGGTTCTGCATTCCATACAAATGCACGGCATGTCGGTGCCGGACGACATCTCGGTCATCGGCTTCGACAATTCAGACGATTCCCAGTATCTGTCGCCTTCGTTGACCAGCATCTCGCCCGGGCTCAAGGCCGTGGCCAGGCTCTCGGTCCGTGTTCTCAAGGACAGGATCAACGGGGTGCAGCCGCTGAACACCAAAGAAAGCCAGCACGTCTTCCGCAAGGTGTCCTCCTCGCTGGTAGTCCGCAATTCAACCCGTGCCCTGCCCGGAAACGAAATCGCTGTCTGATTGTTGATCTTCTTTTTTTTCGGGTGTCCCGGGTTCCTTGATTTCTAACGTTGTAATATACTGAAGACGTTCTCGAATGATTTGAGGCGGCATTGGCGGACCATGGAGGCCGGCCGGTCGGAGCGCGGTCGCTCCGATGCCGATATGGAAAGGTGTGAACATGCGTCATCAATCGTCATCAGACGCAGGACGACGGAGCCGGGGAGGGGTTGCAGCGGCGGCCCTCGTGGGCATGATACTGGCGGGCGGCACAGTCGCTTCTCCAGCCTGGGCGGATCAGACCCAAGCGGGCGGCAGTGCCTCAACCGGGATGTCAGCCAGTCAGCCGCAGCCCCTGCTCGGCTATGATTTTTCAGCCCTTGCTCCAGGAGCCAAGGAGGCAAAAAATACAGTCTCAGGCTCATCCTTTGGCCCGGCCCGCATCATGGACGCCGATGGCCGGCCGGCCGGGGCGGTCAAGACCGACGATGCGCTCTTGTTCGATGGATCCGCCTATGTCAGGCTTCCCGATGACATACTGAGCGGACACGCCAGCGCCACGGTGTCCATCCGCGTGCGCAACGATCGGTTCAACGCCTCAGGTCCCTGGACCTACCTCTGGTCGCTAGGGGGGACCGGTCAGCAGGCCGTCGGCTCCTGGACAGCCTCCACCCACACATCCCTGTACACCTCCATCACTTCCAAGGCCAATGGCGAGGGCGAGACCTATCTGCCGGCATCCAAGAACCTGCCCGACGACCGCTTCTCCACGCTGACGGCCACCATCGACGGCAAGGACAACATGGTCCGCCTCTACATCAACGGTCTGCAGGTGGCTGAGGGCAAGGCCACGGTCAACCCCGCCGCCTTTGGCGACCACCATCACAACGTAATCGGCCAGTCACGATATCCTGGCATAGGCGACGCACTCTTCCATGGCGCGGTGCAGTCATTCGCCGTCTATCCGCAGGCCCTGAATGCCGATCAGATCGCTGCCACCCTGCCCTCGGAAGACCTGGGCGATCTGATCGACCAGCAGGCCACATCACTGGCGGTCCCAGCCGCTGTGGACGGAGATTTCAACCTGCCGGTCTCTACCACCGTCGCCTCAGTGAGCTGGACCTCTTCGGCTCCCGAAACAGTCAGTGTCAATGCGGCCACCGGCAGGGCCCATGTGGTCCTTGGCAAGCGAGATGTCCCCGTTACGCTGACGGCCCGGTTGCAGGCGACCAAGGCCTCGAAGTCCTCCCAGGGCGCTAAAGCCATCCAGCATGACTACCGGCTTATTGTCAGGGGCATCTCCAAGGATGGTCAGAACGCCTACTCGCGCGTCTCTGTGCATGACCCTTCCGTGGTCAAGGCCGGAGGGCGCTACTATATCTTCGGCTCCCACCGGGCTTGGGCCCGCAGCACCGACCTCAAGCATTGGGAGTCCTTCACCAACAATCTGAGCCGGGATTACCAGCGTATTCTGGATCCGATCTGGAAGGCATGGCCCAAGCAGGCATCCAATCCTGATGTGACCGGCAACATGTGGGCGCCCGAGGTCTACTACAACGCCACCATGAAGAAGTGGTGCATGTACCTGAGCCTGAACGGGGGAGGGTTCCCCTTCCAGAAGTCGGTCATCGTCCTGCTGACCGCCGACGACATCGAGGGGGACTGGAGCCTGGTGGGCCCGGTGGTCTACTCCGGTTTCCAGGAGTCCAACGTGGCGGCCACCGACGTGCCCAAGGTGCTAGGCCCCAATGCCGATTTGTCGCGCTATGCCAGCCTCACGGATACGGGTATCAATGCGATTGACGCCTGTGTCAAGGATGACGGGCAGGGGGGCCTGTGGATGAGCTTCGGCTCCTGGTTCGGGGGCATCTGGATGATCCGCCTGGACCCCAAGACCGGCCTGCGCGACTACTCCACCACCTATCCAACCCAGGCCAACCAGTCCGACGCCTACTACGGGCACAAACTCGCCGGAGGCTTCGGCAACTCAGGCGAAGGCACTGCCCTGGTTCATCAGGGCGACTGGTGGTATCTGATGCTTTCCTACGGCGGACTCGGGCAGACCGGCGGCTACCAGATGCGTGAATTCCGCTCCCGTTCCATCACCGGCCCCTACCTGGACCAGAATGGCAAGCCGGCAGTCTATGGGCGTGCAATGAATGATCTGGATGCCAACCGTGGTCTGCGGATCGACTCCTCCTTCGTCCAGCCCGGACAGGACCAGGTGCTGACCTCCCAGGGAGGCAACGCACTTTTGATTGACGAGGATCGCGTCTTCAACGTCTACCACACTCGCTTCGTGCGCGCTGACGGCAACCTGGAAGAGCATCAGGTCCGGGTCAAGCAAATGGTGCAGACCCCTGACGGCTGGTTGGTCATGACACCCTTCGAATATCAGGATTCGGTGGGTGGGGTCTCCTCCAGCCAAGTGGTCGGCGACTACCAGGTGGTGGTCCATGACCCGGTCCATTACTATGCGGGTTCTGGCTTGTCCAGCCCGGCCATCTATCGGCCGGTGTCAGTGAGCCTGTTGGCTGGTGGTCGGCTGGGCGGCCAGGTGCAGGGCTCCTGGACGGCGACCGGCGGCGACCTGACCATAAAGGTGGACTCGGCGGAACCGGGCACTTTGTTGCACGGCGTCTATCGGGCCAGGCTGGGCCGACAGCTTGATGAACAAGGCCATCCGGTCGTCTTCTTCTCAGGGCTGGGCGGCGATGTCTTCACCGATGCAGGTGCCGATGTCTCCAAGGCGGCAGGTGCCGCAGCCGTCTGGGGTACACGTCCCCTGACCGATGCCAAGGTTCAAGAGGATGCCGATGGCGGTAACGGTCATGTGACTGTTCCTGCCGCGGACTCCACTCCTGCACCTGCAGGTCGGTCTGGCAAGGGAGGCAAGACCGGTCGTCTGCCCTCGACTGGATCGGCCCTGTCGGCTCCCGTCGCAGTTGCATCTGCGGCTCTTGTCTTGGGTCTGGGCGCACTGGTGTTCACTGCCATTCGCCGAGCCCGAGGCTGAACCCGAACGAGCCGCTACCGAAGCCGTCCTTCGCCTTCGACTTGATTGCCTGGCGAAGGGCGAGCGGTCCAATAATATTCAACGTTGTATATTGGTCGTATAGACCAGTACCTTCGTCTTCGTGATAGGAACACATGATGAGCGCATACCACAATCCTCTGGTACTCCAGCGGGCCGATCCTTGGGTCATCAGGCACAGGGACCTCTACTATTTCACTGCATCCTACCCGGCCTATGACAGGATCATCCTGCGTGCCGCCGCCAGGCTGAATGACCTGCAGGCCGCACCTGAGCGCACCATCTGGCGCAAGCACGAGTCCGGTCCCATGAGCAGGTACATCTGGGCGCCTGAACTCCACCAGATCAACGGGACCTGGTACATCTACTTCGCGGCCGCCGAGGAGGACTTCGGCTCCGCCGATCTGCCCACCCACCGCATGTATGTGCTGGAGAATACCAGCGAAGACCCCATGGATGGCGAGTGGACCGAGAAGGGGCAGATCCACACCCCGATCGATTCCTTCTCCCTGGATGCCACCACAACGGTGATCGGGGGCAGTCAGTACCTGATCTGGGCCCAGAAGGATCCGGCCATCGCGGGCAATTCCAATCTCTACATCGCCCGCATGGCCAACCCTTGGACGCTGGCCACTGATCCTGTCATGCTCTCCAAGCCCGAATACGACTGGGAATGCATTGATTTCAAGGTCAACGAGGGGCCGGCTGTCCTGCTTCACCAGGGTATGATCTACCTGACCTACTCGGCCTCGGGAACCGGGGTCCCTTACGCAGTGGGCATGTTGACCGCCCGTGAGGATGCCGACCTGCTGGATCCGGCTTCCTGGACCAAGAGCGATCATCCCGTCTTCAAAACGGCAGAGGAGAACCACCAGTATGGCCCTGGCCACAACTGCTTCACAGTCAGCGAGGACGGCAGCCAGGATCTGATTGTCTATCATGCCCGCAACTACACGCATATCGAAGGAGACCCCCTCTTCGATCCCAACCGGCATGCCAGGGTCGGACTGGTCACTTGGACCGACCATGGCCCTGACTTCGGACGGCCCCTGCCTGATGACCGGTGGACCCCGACAAGCCGTCAGATTCTGCCTCCTGACGGCAGTCATTGAGCGGCATTGCCGGGCCATGCCCGACACGCTTGTACATCGTTGGAGAAGCGAGTAGTATATAATTTGCAACGTTAGAAAGATGTCGGTTTACAAAGGCGTGGGCTACGTTCACGTATCTGGGAGCGTGACCAAGCGATGCAAGCCATTGGACCAGATGGGCAGGACATGGTTGTTCCGGCCGTCATCGGTTCCTTTGTAACCGTTGCTTGATGTCGAAAGGACAGAGACAATGAAGGCAATCAGAAAGGCTGCGGTAGCCGCAATCGCGCTCGCCACGCTCAGCACCGTAGGGCTCTCGGCCTGCGGTTCTGGCAGTGGTGGCAAGGATGCCAAGGGCAAGGACGGCGTCACCAACATCGTCATGTGGCACGGATTCTCCGAGGCCGATGGCAAGACTCTGAAGAAGATCGTCGAGAACTTCAACAAGTCCCAGAAGAAGTACCACATCGACGCCCAGTTGCAGCCCTGGAGCACCATCGGCGAGACCATGGTCACCAAGGTCACCTCGGGCGACGGCCCCGACTTCGTCACCACCGGCGCCGACAACGGCCAGGGCTGGTCCATCGACGGCACCTTCCAGTGCGTGCAGGACTTCTATGACGATCCCTCCAACGAGACCAAGAACTACCTGCCCAACGTGACCAAGCAGACCCAATTCACCATTGACGGCAAGAAGCAGCAGTGTGCAGTCCCCATGGGCTACGCGCCCACCACCGTCTGGTACAACACCGATATGTGGAAGGCCGCCGGTCTGACCGATCAGGACTATCCCAAGACCTGGGACCAGCTCCTGGATGTGGCCAAGAAGCTGACCAAGGGTGACGGTTCCCAGTACGGCATGGCCCTGTCCGACTCCGGATGGGCGGCCTTCATGAAGGGCAACGGCACCGGTCTGTACAGCACCAAGGGCAAGGTCACCATCAATTCCGAGCAGAACAAGGCCTTCCTGCAGAAGATGCGCGAGTTCTACAAGGGTGGTTACTCCAAGACCGGCATGGATGACACCGCTGCACGCGAGTCCTTCGAGTCCGGCCAGTCGGCCATGGTCATCGTCGGCCCCTGGGAGGATCAGGCAGCCACTGACAAGGGCATTAAGCATGATCTGTTCCCCGTACCCAACGGTGACGGCACCTATGTCTACCCTGACGGCAGGAAGGGCTCCAACACCGGTTCCACCGGCCTGTATTGGTGGGTCACTTCGCAGGTAAAGGATGAAGCCAAGAAGAAGGGCATTTACGCCTTCTTCAAGTACTACAACAACCATGACAATCAGGTTATGTGGTCCCTGGGCTCCGCCTATCCGCCGAACAACAAGACCGTGACCACCGAAGAGCTCTCCAAGCGCCCCCTGATCGCCAAGGTCTCCGAGAACACGGACAACTCCTACATCGGCATTGCCGGCCTCAAGGGCGGCTTCGGTGATATCTCGGCCACCCTGGATTCGGTGACCCAGAACACCGCCCGTACCGACGATGACATTTCCGCCTCGCTGTCCAAAGCCTCCAACAAGATCCAGAAGTATCTGGACGAGTACAAGGCTGAGGACTGATTGACCACCCGCCCCTGAGGAATCGGTCTGGCGGCCAGTAGCGCCGCCGACCGGTCCCCTCACGGCTGACCGTCGCCCGGGCCCGGCGTCCGGGCGACACTTTGGAGTACCTATGTCCACTACCACTGGGATCCCACCCGCGCAGGGCGCCGACGCGGCCATCAAGGACAACAAGAAAACCCTTTCCAGGCGCAATATTCGCATCGGGTTGAGCTTTATAGCCCCGGCCCTGATTGTCCTGTCGGTCTTCGTCTTTTACCCGACCATCAAGACCTTCTTCACTTCGCTGACTACAGACCGCATCAACCGCAAGGGCATCTTTGTCGGTCTGCACAACTACGCCGAGCTTTTCACCAACGCGGACTTCTGGACCGACTTCCGCAACACGGTCATCTACGCGGTCGCCTATGCGCCGCTGGTGGTCATCGTTGCCCTGGCCTTCGCCCTGTTGCTCAACCGCAAGGACATCAAGGGGGTCGGCTTCTTCCGCACCTGCCTGTTCATGCCCTACATCATTTCGCTGACTGTGGCCTCCATCGCCTGGAGCTTCATCCTCTCGCCCTCTTTGGGTCTTATACCCTACTGGGGCAAGGTGCTCTTCGGCATTCAGCACATGGATCTGCTGGGAACCAAGTCCACGGCCCTGGCCACCATCATCTTCATCACCGTATGGAAGAACTTCGGCTATTTCATGGTCATCTTCCTGGCCGGTCTGCAGGGGATCAACCCGGACCTGTACGAGGCGGCCTCCCTGGATGGGGCCAACGCCTGGCAGCGCTTCCTGCACATCACCCTGCCCGGGCTGATGCCCACCTTCAACTACGTGGTCATCTTCGGTCTGATCGGATCCTTCCAGGTCTTCGACCAGGTCTTCATTCTGACTTCCGGAGGCCCCGACCGCGCCACGGAGACCATCGTCTACCGTATCTATACCGAAGCCTTCGGCAACGGCAAGATGGGCTATGCATCGGCGCTGTCCTATGTCCTGCTGATCATGACGCTGATCATCGGCGTTATCCAGCTGGTCTGGAACAACAAGCATGAGAAGGAGGAAATCGGATGAGCCAGTCGACTCCTACCGCAATCGAGCACGATAAGCTGCTCAAGAGGGCCCATGCACGACACATGGTGGCCAGGGTCCTGACCTACTTCCTGCTGATCCTGATGACGGTAATCATCATCTTCCCGCTGCTGATTGTGCTGATCACCTCCTTCACGCCCAACAAGCTGACCCAAACCTGGCCGCCTAAGGTGATTCCCTCCTCATTCACGCTGGACAACTACACCTCGCTCTTCCAGCGGATGCCCATCGGCAAGCAGTTGATGAACACAGTGATTTTCGCCGGAGCAGTGACGGTCTTCTCGGTCTTCTTCGACTCCCTGGCCGCCTACGGGCTTTCCAGGATCGACTTCAAGGGGCGTGGCTTCCTGCTGGGAATCCTGATCGCCACCATGATGATCCCCGGCATGGCCCTGCTGATCCCGGTCTACAAGCTGCTGGCAAGCATGGGCCTGGTCAACTCCTACTGGGGCATCATCATCCCCAGGCTGGCTGATGTGGGCGGCATCTTCCTGATGCGTCAGTTCTTCATCTCCTTGCCCAAGGATCTGGACAACGCAGCCCGCATTGACGGTGCCGGCGAGTTCCGCATCTTCTGGCAGATCATCCTGCCCAACGCCAAGTCCTCGGTGCTGGTGGTGACCATGTTCAACTTCATGGGCAACTGGAACGATCTGCTCTGGCCATTGATCATGACCAGCCGCCCGGAGACCAGGACCATCACCGCCGGTCTGGCCATGCTGACCGGGCACGGCTCCTCGGTCACGCCCTATGGCGTGGTCATGGCGGGCGCCCTGATCTCCGCGCTGCCCCTGCTGATTATCTTCTTCTTCATTCAGAAGAGCTTCGTGCAGGGCATCGCCATGACAGGCATTAAGTGACCGACAAAGCCGACATCATCGGCACCAGGTACAGGACCCGTTGAGGGGTGGGCCGCTGTGCCTGGTGCCCAAGGGGCCGACGGGGGATGACCAACCTCCGTCGGCCCCTTGTTCATTCTGGATTTAGACTGGGCTGGTGAGCGTCGCGGATGGGGAGGTCAGGCATGGATGAGCGTCAGGGCGATCGGTATGGGCTTAGCTCCGACCAGAAGGATGCCCTGGGGGTTCTGGCATCGGCGGATCCCCACGCCGGACAGTCCAAATGGACCATCTTCAGGCAATTGCCGCCCGCCAAGCGCTGGCCCTACTTCGCCCAGCACTTCCTTCCTGGTGTTCTGGCCGTCGGTCTGGTACTGGCCCTGCTGATCGGCCTGGTCGTCACCAGACTGACCAGGCCGCCGGACCCGCTTATTTCAGTTCAGGGCTTCAACATGAGCACCCATGAGGAGGGGTTCGATCGCCTCAAACAGGGATTTATGCGCGACCAGGGAATCAAGGATGGTCGGCTGGTCGATATGGAGGCGACCTTGACGCTGAATGGCCAGGGCTACGACGATTCGGCCAAGGCCCTGACCCGGGTCACTGCAGGCCAGATCAACATGGTGATCGCCCCCGCGGGCCTCTTTCCGACTCTGTGCAAGCGTGGGCTGGTGGCTAAGCCCTCGCAAGGGTTGAAGGGCGGCGACCTTCGGCGGTTGGCCAGCCAGGGCGTACTGGTGGATTCCAAGGGCCGGCAGGTATCGAACCCGTCCCATGCCATGGGTCTGGATCTCTCCCGATCATCGCGCTGGAAACAGGTGCCCGGTCTGCCCAAGCATGCCATCCTGGGGCTGAGCAACATAGCCGACACCGTATCCTACGTCCGGGCCTTCGTTGACTATATGGATTTCGACTGAGTTTCCGGGTCCCTTTGAACCGTGCTTGCAGCATGGATTCCCAGGGTGGATTCCCGCTCCAGCAGATGGTAGCCCACAATCACTCGGCGAGGGGTTCGGCCCGAATCTTCATGGCCCTCCTGCTGACCGACATGGTCCAGCATCATGGAGACGGCCATCCGCGCCATCTCAGTGAAATCCACTGCCACGGTGGTCAGGGTGGGGACGGAGTAGGCTCCCGGTTCAATCCCGTCGAAGCCGGTGACCGCGACATCCTCGGGCACCCGCACTCCGCATTCAGCCAGGCCTCGGATGACGCCAAGGGCTAAGGCGTCATTCATGCAACAGAGGGCATCATAGGGCATGCCTTGGCGAGCCAGGGCATGTGCCGTCCGCCGTCCGGCCGGGGTGGACCAGTCACAGCTGATCAGAGCCTGGGAGGTATCCATGCCCAGGTCCTGCATGGTGTCCAGAGCCTGCCGGTAGCGGTTCCGCCGCAAGGTCACGCTCAGGGCATGGCTGGCGCTCAGGGCTCCCTGATGGCCGCCCACCACGCCGATTCTCCGGCGCCCGCAGGCATGCAGATGGCGTATGGCGGCGGTCATCCCGTCCCTGCTGGGAGTCTCGATGGAGTCGTAGCAGGCCTGGTTCTGCACGCTCATATCGTCGAAGAGCAGGACCGGGAGCCCGTTGGCCACCTGCTGGATTTCCCGGGCGCTGTTGTGAGTGGAGCAGACGAAAAGACCGTCGCACATGGAGGAGCGTAGCTCCTGAATCTGGCGGAGTTCCTTGGCCTTGTCATACTGGCTGACCTGAATGATCAGCTTCAGGTTCCTGGCGAAGAGCCGGTTGGACAGGGAATTGGCCAGCCTGGCGTAGTAGCCGTTTTCCAAGTCCGGCACAATCAAGGTGAATATGCCTGACCTGCCCGAGCGCAGGGCACGGGCGGATACGTTGGTGGAGTAGTGGAGTCGCTGGGCCTGTCTGATGACCTTGCGGCGTGTAAGGGGTTTGACGATGTCCATGCCGCGCAGGGCCGCCGAGGCTGTCGATGGGGATACGCCTGCGGCATCCGCTACATCCTTGAGTGTTACCACCGCTTCGCCTCCTTGCGAATGACCAGGAACCGACGGGTCAAGTCTGGTCCCATAGGTCAACCCGCCTATCGAATCGTTGCAATAATTCTATGTCCATCACCTGCCGAACGCGCCCACAACAGCGATGATTTGACAAGGAGGCAGCGAGAAATGCATAATCAAATCGTTACGATTCCTATGGGATGACGACAGGTTTCACCCTCTGCAAGTATGCAAAGACGTATGCGTAGGCAAAGCAGCCGGGGTCCTGTAGACCCGATCTGCTTGCCAGGCCTTTCAAGGGCCGGGAATGGAGAAGGAGACTGATCATGACAACCAAGGCAACCATGATGAAGGGCCTGGCCGCGCTGTCGGCACTGGCCATGGCGGGCACTCTCGCCGCCTGTGGCGGGGGGGGGGGTCCTCCACCGATGACAAGGGACGGCCCATAGTCAAGATTCTGGTGGTGAAAAACTCCAACGAAACCAAGATGGCCGACATGACCTGGGCCAAGGAGCTGGCCGCCGACTGCGACTGCTCCATCCAGTGGCACGAAGTCAGCGATGACGCCTGGGGGCAGCAGAAGAATGCCTCGCTGGCTGCTGGCGAGATCGACGATCTGAACATCAGGGCTTTCAATCCGGACGATGCCGTCCGCAATCCTTCAGCCTTCGAGACCTTGGGAGATGACCTGGACAAGCTCCCCAATGTCAAACGCTTCTTCAAGGAGCAGCCCACAGCCCGCAAGTTCGTCACTGTAGACGGCAAGGTCCGTGTCCTGCCATCCAGCCGCACCAAGGGGTTCCTGGCCTCGGGGCAGCATCTGATGATCAACCGCGTCTGGCTGGAGAAACTGGGGCTCAAGGCCCCCACCACCTGGGACGAGATGCGTACGGTCATGGAGGCCTTCAAAACCCGCGATCCCAACGGCAACGGCAAGGCAGACGAGATCGCCTTCAACCCGCGGGAACTGGTCACCGGCAAGATCGGGGACTGGTGGAGCCCCTTCCTGATGATGAATTCGACTGGCATCGTCACCCATTTCAACTCCGGACCCTCGCAGCAGGGGATCTATCTGCGCGACGGCAAGGTCGGCAACTGGATGCAGACCGATCAGTTCCGTCAGGTCATCGCCTTCTACCGCGAGATGGTCGAGAAGGGATGGGCCCCCTCTGACTGGGTCACTGCCAAGGACGACAAGTACAACGCCCGCAACCAATCTGACGGGCAGACCGCCAAGGTAGGCATGGTCTTCGGTTGGGACGACTCTGCCTTCGGATCCTACGGGTCGGCCATGGCCCAGCAGTATGAGAGCATCCCCGTGCCTGCGGCCGACGGGGTCTCCGCCGACAAGGTGGTCTGGGACGGTTCACGCGAGGCCAACCGCTTCGAGGACTACCACATGGCCATGTCCGCCAATGCGACCAACAAGGATGCCGCGTTGAAGGTCATCAACCTGCTTTATTCCGAAAAGTACTCCGTCCAGCAGCTCTACGGCTCCTTGACAGATAAGTACCTTGAGAAGACCGGCCCGCACGCCTACCGGGTCACCGACAAGTTCCACCAGGCCCAGGACGCGGCCAAGATTCCGGCCCTGGAAGACCGGCTGGCCGGCTGGATTCCTGATGCGGTCACCGTTGAGGGCGACCGGGGTATGGACCATGTGGCTGCCGTGGACAAGGCCTATGAGGAGCAGTATAAGCACTACGACCACGAGCGGGACATGATGCCTATTTATGTGCGTATCAGCGAGGCGGATCAGAACACCGTGGCCAACAACAACACCGCCCTGTTCAACTACGCCGTGCCTGTGGTCTCCAACTGGCTGGCCAAGGGGGGCGTCCAGGATGATGCCGCCTGGAAGGACTTCCAGAGCAATCTGAAGAAGTATCAGATCGAAAAGAACACCACGATCTGGCAGAAGGCCTACGACAAGGCCATCAAGATCAAGTAAGCCGATTGGCGCGGGTCCGGCGGTCGGCTCTGCAGGATGGCCGATCGCCGGCTCCTCTGGCAAGGAGGTTGAAGGTGCGTGCGGACAAGGAAGCGATCGAGCGCGGTAGCGACGCGCAGGTGGTGGATAACGACAAGGTCCGGAAAACCTGGCCTCTGCGTAGGCGGCTGGCCTGGCATTTCCGACGATACTGGCAGCTCTGGCTCATGGCCCTGCCGGCCCTGGGCTTCACCCTGCTCTTCGCCTACGTGCCCATGTACGGCATCCAGCTGGCCTTCAGGGACTTTGTTCCCGCCAAGGGGCTGACCGGTGGCCGATGGGTGGGGCTGCAGTACTTCAGGCAGTTCTTCCAGTCGCCCCTCTTTGCCTCCACCATGATCAACACCTTCAAGATCAGCCTGGGAACGCTGGTCCTGGGGTTCATCACCCCTATCATTCTGGCCCTGCTGATCAACCAGATCGGCTCGCAGCGGATCAAGGGATTCGCGCAGACCATCACCTACATGCCCCATTTCATCTCCACCGTGGTCATCGTGGCCATGCTCAACATCTTCCTGACGCCCAATACTGGGCTGATCGGTCGCTTCCTGGGCAAGGACAACGTCCTGGACAGCCCCGGTGCCGTGGCGCCCATCTACTGGATCAGCGAGGTCTGGCAGCACTGCGGATGGAACGCCATCATCTATCTGGCGGCCCTGAGTTCGGTGGACCTGTCCCTTTACGAGGCTGCCAAGATGGACGGGGCAGGCCGGCTGCAGCTGATCAGGTATGTGGACCTGCCCACCATCATGCCCACCTGCGTGGTCCTGCTGATCATGAACATGGGCTCGGTCCTGTCCGTGGGCTTCGAAAAGGTCTGGCTGATGCAGAACGCCATGAATCTGCCGGGTTCCGAGGTCATATCCACCTATACCTTCAAGATCGGCATCCAATCCTTCCAATTCAGCTACGGAACGGCCATAGGCCTATTCAACACGGTCATCAACTTCATCTTCCTGGTCGCGGCCAACTGGATATCCAAGCGGGTCACCGACACCAGCATCTTCTGATTGTGCAGGATAAGGAGCGTCATCATGACTAGCAGCAACGTCGCGCAACCGGCACCCAAGGCGGACCCTGGGGCCATCCCATGGAACAAGCACACCAGACAGCAGCTGAAGCCGGGGGATATGGCCGTCGATATCGTCATCGCCCTGCTCCTGGCCGTCATTCTTCTGGCGGTCATCTACCCGCTCTGGTTCATCGTGGTCGCATCCCTGTCCGACCAGGGGGCGGTCTCCTCGGGGCGGGTCACGCTCTGGCCCGTGGGCTTCACGCTGGCCGGCTACCAGAGGGTTTTCCAGGATGCCCGCATCTGGACCGGCTATGGAAATACGGTCCTGTACGCCGTCTTGGGCACGGCTCTGAACCTGGTGGTCACCATGCCTGCGGCCTTCGCCCTGTCACGCCTGGAGTTCAAGCCCCGCAGGGTGCTGCTCTTCCTGTTCACCTTCACCATGTACTTCGCCGGCGGGCTCATCCCCAACTACCTGCTCTACAAGCAACTGGGCCTGCTCAACAGCATGTGGGTCTTCATCCTGCCTGGCGCCCTGAGCGTCTGGAACCTGATCATCGCCCGTTCGTTCTTTGAGACCTCCATACCCGAGGACCTGCATGATGCGGCGCGGATCGACGGACTGGGCTACTTCGGCTACTTCATGAAGATCGTCATCCCCCTAAGCTCGGCCATCATCGCCGTCATCGGCCTTTACTACTTCGTGGGCCACTGGAACGACTACTTCACCGGTCTGATCTACATTCGGCAGGAGGCCAAGGAGCCTCTGCAGAACGTCCTCCAGTCCATTCTGCTGGCCAACCAGACCAACCAGATGGGCAGCGGCAACGGCGGCCAGAACGTCCTGCAGCAGCAACAGCTGGCTGACCAGATCAAGTATGGCGTCATCATCGTATCCACCCTGCCCCTGCTGATTATCTACCCCTTCCTGCAAAAATACTTCAACAAGGGTGTCATGATCGGCGCGGTCAAGGGATGAGACCATGAGCCTCATATCGGGTGTGCAGCTGGTCAGGCGGGCGGATGGGTCTGTGGCCCAGTTGCACGCTCTGGGCATGCTGAAGGATGGCAGCCGCTGGCTGGCCTATGGCGAGATCAAGACCGGGGGTAGCCGGTTCGGGGGAATCTGCTGCTATGCCACCGAGGACTTCGTCCACTGGCACGACCTGGGCTGCGCTCTGCCAGTGGGGGCGCCGGGCGGGATGACCTCTCCGGAGCGGATTGTGGAGCGCCCCCGGGTCCTGCGCTGTCCAGCCAATGGTCTCTATGTCATGTACCTGCATGTGGACGGCGAGGGGGATTACCGTTACGCCCATGTGGGCACGGCTGTCAGCGAACGGCCCGAGGGACCCTTCCGGCCCCTTTCAACCATGCGGTTTGGCATGAATGCCAGCCGTGATATCTTCGCCTTTCAGGACTGGGATGGCAGCGGGTATCTGGTCTCCGAGGACCGCGATCAGGGAACCCACATCTACCGGCTCTCAAGGGACTACCTGTCTCTGGTGGAGGATCTGGTCTGTCTGCGTGGACAGGACGGCCGCTTCGGCTATGAATCCCCCATCCTCCTGCACCGGGGCGACTGGTACTACTGGTTTGGTTCGCAGTTGACCGGCTGGGATTGCAATGACAACATGGTGTCTGTTTCGCGGGACCTGCGTGGGCCATGGAGCCCGTGGAAGCCTGTGGCGCCTCTGGGGACGCAGACCTACCAGTCGCAGTGCGACGCCATCGTGCCCCTTTCAGAGGATCCGGCCCTGCCCTGCCTGTACATCGGAGATCGGTGGCGGCCGGATCATCTGGGCGAATCCCCGCTGGTGACCCTGCCCATATTGATCGACGAGGGTTGCGTTCGTCTGCTCTGGCGGGAACAATGGAATCCAGAAAAGGGGTGGCGATGAAGCGCTTCGCAGTGGGATACGAGTTCCTATGCCGAATCATCATGATGATATTCGTGGTCCATGTGGCCTTCCTGGCCCACACTCTACTGGGACTTGTTCTGGTTGGATTCTTCCCTTCCATGGCGGCCACCTGCACCACGTACCGAACCTGGCTGCTGGACCTGAAAGACCGCTCATGGACGGTCAAGCAGACCTGGATGACCTTCCACCGGGCCTGGCGCTCAGAGCTGGCTGCGGCCAACCGCTTCGGATGGCCCCAGTTCCTGGTCTGGGCACTCCTGATCTGGGAGTACTGGCTGACCATGACCAATGACATGGGCACCCTGACACCGGTGGTCTCCGGCCTGCTCCTCCTGCTCAACCTGCTGTACGGGCTCTTCGTCCTTCTCAGCTGGCCGGTGCGGTCCAACTTCGACGAGGGCCCCCTCTGGGCGGCCCGGACCGCCCTGTCCATGGTGGTGGGGCGTCCCCTCTGCTCCCTGATGGTCCTGGCCCTGCTCATGATCACGGGCTGGGCCTACTACACCTGGCCGGGTCTGGCCGTGACCTTCGGTCTGGCCGTGCCGCTCTTTGCAGACATGGCTGCCGTTTATTCCTGGGGACGGCTGCCGGGCATGGATGTCCATGTGCTCGAACCCGCCAAAAAGCGGGTCAGCGGGTCAGGGTCTGCTTCAAAATCCGATACTCGCTCTCGGTGATGGGCATGATGGACCCGTGGCGTTTGGTCAGCCGGCCGAAGTCCATGTCGTTGACCAAGGTCCAGTCCTGTTGCTGCCTGGACGACAGATCGGCCGAGCGGAAGGGCAGATAGCCCCGGCCCTCGAGGAATTGGTCGCAGATCAGACCGAAAGGCATGGCTCTGCCGTCGGGTCCGGCAGCATCGGCATCGTTGTAGAGGAAGAGCTCGGGGCCCTCCAGATAACGCGAGGAGTAGCGCCCCTGGCCGAAGATATCGGTCAGATTGGATAGGTAGGACCAGGCCTGGTCGTCGTCCGTGCGCACCAGCTCATGGGTGACCGCATAGGGGTTGCGCGTGCGCTCCAGGGTGATCTGGTCATCCTTGGAGGCCCGGTACCACCAGCCGTCGGGCGCCTTGAGCATGGTTGTGTCGATGATACCGTTGCTGCGGTCGATCCACTTTACCGGGCGGGAGAAGGTGATCAGGTCAGCGCTGGTGGCGTAGTACATGTTGATGCCGTCACCCAGCTCGTTGGCCAGGTCGGCTGCAGCCGGGTCTTCAGCACTGTCGGCGGCGGCCGTGGCCCAGAAGACTATCCATTGCTCCCTGTCGGCATCCCAGCAGGCCTCCGGAGCCCAGGCCATGCCGGCCTTGGGAATGGCCGAGGCCACATCCACCAGACGGGGCCTGCCCCAGTGGGCCAGGTCAGGCGAATCCCAGATGACCAGGCCGGTGGATCCGTTCACGGTGGCCCTGCCCTCCTGCCAGCCGCCCCTGTGGTAGACGGACAGATCGGTCGCGATGATGTGGAAGAGGCCGTCTGGCCCCCGGACGACATAGGGGTCGCGTACGCCACCTTCGCCTTCGCTCCAGGTCAGCACCGGGTCTCCCTGGGCCCGCAGGTCATGCCAGTGCAGGCCGTCGCGGCTGAGGGCGAAGTAGAGCTGCTCATCCGTCTCAGCCTGTTCATGGCCGGTGAAGTGGACGAAGAGGTAGGCGCTGGTCGCCTCGAATGAGGGCTGCCAATCCGTAGACATGTTCCACCTTTCCTGCTTTCGGCAAAGATACTGCGGCGGCGGGGGACTGGCAGGGACAGATGGCGGGCGCTTCTTCGCTCTTCCGTTCCGGTCGTTCCAGGGCCGTCATGGGCGATTCTAGCTGCCGACCTTCCTTTTGACAGAGCCGGCCGTCCGGGCGGGTCGCACATTGGGCCGTATGGGTTCCTAGACTGTGGACCATGAGCAAGCATCATCGCGACCGCAGCTGGGCTCCCGACCCCGAGCCGCTGCCCGCAGGCACAGGAGTCATCGACGATCACACCCACATGGCCTCTGTGGTCCCCTTCGCCCAGGAGATGGACCGGCAGGCCAGGGAGCGCGGGCAGGATCCGGTCCCCGTCCGCACGGTCGACCAGCAGCTGGCAAGGGCTCGGGCCGTGGGCGTGGTCGGAGCCATCGACGTGGGCTGCGAACTGCCCCACCTGCAGACGGCTGTGGATCTGGCCCTGGCCCATCCTGGGGTGGTTCACGCGGCTCTGGCCATCCATCCCAATGAGGCTGTCCTGCACGGCCATCGAGGGGTGCCGGGACCGGACGGACTGCCACTGAAATATCAGCCCTGGCATGAGGTCCCCTTCGAGCAGGCGCTTGAGGAGGTCACCCGCCTGGCTCGCGCATATCCCGACCAGGTGGTGGCCATCGGGGAGACGGGCATGGACCTTTTCCGAACCGGTCAGGGGGCTGAAGAGATCCAGCGGCAGGCCTTCCGGGACCACATCGCCCTAGCTAAGGAACTGGATCTGCCCATGCAGATCCACGACCGCGACGCCCACCGGCAGGTCATTGAGACCCTGCTGGAGGATGGCGCTCCCGAGCGCACGATCTTCCACTCCTATTCAGGGGATGCGCAGATGGCTCAGGTGGCCGCCGAGCACGGTTGGTATCTGAGTTTTTCCGGGACGGTCTCCTACAAGGGCAACGAGGGAATCCGCCAGGCCCTGTCCGTGGTCGGTATGGACCACATCATGGTGGAGACCGATGCGCCCTATCTGAGCCCCATGCCCTACCGGGGGCGTACCAACTCTCCCTACATGATCCCCTACACCTTGCGCGCCATGGCCGATGCCTTGGACTGCCCTCTGGCCCAGGTGGCCAAAGCGACGGCAGCCACCACGCGCCGTGTTTATGGCCTGTGAGGGATGTCCGACGGACGGTGCCAGGCCGGGATTAAGCTTATGGTGTGTCGCGGTCTGAATCGCCCCTGCCGAGTGTGGGGGGAGAGTGCTACGGTTGTCGTCGCACGTGTGCGCGAACAGCAACATACGGCACCCAGAAGTAGATGAGTGAAGGCTTTGGCCGATGGAGGGCTCTATGGCGGATGAGCGGCATGAGATGGCGGCTCAGGATGATGGCAGGGGCGCTGACGAACCACCCCGGTTATCCGGCGAAAAAGCGGCGAAGTCGACGGCGGCCTCTCGTAAGGGTCGGTTGACGAAAGAATCGATACTTCCCCCGGAGAGCTTTACCAAGGCCCCAAAGATCTCGGCCAAATCCCGCACGCGCGAGGAGGAGAACGAGCTCAAGCGGGTCCGGCGCGAGGCCCAGCGGGCAGCCCAGCGTCGTCGCACTCCGCCAAAGGGTCCTCTGGGCCGCTGGTGGCGGCGGGTACAGTCCTCACCTGACAGGATCAGCTTGGGCATGTGCATCGTGGCCCTGGGCGTGGTCTACGGCGACATCGGCACCTCGCCCCTGTACACCATGCAGGCCTTCGTGGCCGGGCAAGGCGGTATGGCCCGTGTGGACAGGGCGGCTGTGCTGGGCATGCTCTCCCTGGTCTTCTGGTCCATCACGCTGATTACCACGGTCAAATACGTTCTGGTGGCCATGCGCATCGACAACAAGGGCGAGGGCGGCATCTTCGCCCTGTACACCCTGGTCCGGCATTACGGCAAATGGCTGGCCATTCCTGCCATGGTCGGCGGCGCCGCCTTCCTGGCTGACTCGGTGCTGACTCCGGCGGTCTCCATATCCTCAGCAGTCGAAGGCCTCAAGACCATCCCCGTTCTGACTCCGATCTTCCGTGAGAACGGGAACCTGACCATGGTCATCACCTTCGTGATCATCCTGATCCTGTTTGCGGTCCAGTCGCGCGGAACCGAGCGGATCGGCAAGGTCTTCGGCAGCGTGGTCATGGTCTGGTTCGCCTTCCTTGCCCTGATCGGCATCTACTGCATCGGCAACGATTGGTCCATCTTCGAGGCCCTGAACCCGGTCTACGGAATTCGCTTCCTCTTCAGCCCGCAGAACCCTGTGGGTCTGACCATCATGGGCACGGTCTTCCTGTCGACCACGGGAGCCGAGGCACTCTATTCCGACATGGGTCACGTGGGCCGCGGCAACATCTACGCCACCTGGCCCTTCATCAACATCGCCCTGGTCTTCAATTACTTCGGCCAGGGGGCCTGGATCCTGCGCAACAGCGACAATAAGGCCCTACAGGGCGTAGACGGGCTCAACCCCTTCTTCCAGATGATGCCCACCACCGTGCGCTACGTGGCGGTGCTTCTGTCGGTGACGGCTGGTGTCATCGCCTCGCAGGCCCTGATAACGGGCGCCTTCACCATGGTCTCGGAGGCCACTGGCCTCAACTGGATGCCTCACCTGCAGGTGCGCTACCCGGCGCGGACCCGCGGCCAGCTCTATATCCCCACCATCAACTGGGTCCTGTGCGCGGCCACGCTGACTGTGCTGGCCATCTTCAAGGATTCCGAGCACATCTCGGCCGCCTACGGGCTGGCTCTGACGGTGACCATGATCACCACTACCGTCCTGCTGGCCGACTACATCTGGCACGACGGTAAGCGGGCGCTCTCCCTGCTCTTCGCCCTGGTCTTCCTGGCCATCCAGATCCTCTTCTTCATGGCCTCCATGGCCAAGTTCATGCACGGCGGCTGGTTCACCATGCTGCTGACCGCGGCCATCCTCTACATCATGTACACCTGGGATGTGGGCACCAAGGTGGAGCGCTCGCAACGGCGGCATATGACAGCCAAGGAGTGCCTGCCCGCCCTGGAGATGCTCCATAACGACTTCCGTGTCCCCTACTATGCAGACAACCTGGTCTATCTGACCTCGGACGCGGAGATGCGGCGGCTGGACACCGACATCTTCTTCTCCATCTTCGCCAACCGGCCCAAGCGTGCCCGGGCCTGGTGGGCGGTCTCGGTCCAGACCACGGACGCTCCCTACACCCGCAAGTATTCGGTGGAGAACTTCGGCACCAACTACCTCTTCCGCGTGCGCATGAGGCTGGGCTTCAAGGTGGACCAGAATGTGGCCACCTATCTGCACCAGATCATGCACGAGCTGATCGATAGCGGCGAACTGCCCAAGCAGCCCTCCATCTACCCCAAGGTGGACGAGGATCCGCAGATCGGCACAGTCACCTATGTGCTGGTCCACAAGGCCCTGATGCCCGAGTCCAAGATTGATTCCCGGGGTGCCTTCTCGCTGAAGGTCAAGTACGCCATTCGCAAGGTGGCTGGCTCGCCGATCAAGTGGTTCGGTCTGGCTCCCTACAACCCCATCGTGGAGGTGCAGCCCCTGTTCGTCTCCACCCGGGCGGTTCCCAAGCTGACGCGAGTGGTTCTGCCTTCCCGCAAGATGAAGGGCGGCAAGCACCACAAGGACTGAGTGAGTGGAATCTCACCCTGTGGATCCTGGCCCAAATCGGGTCCGGGCCATAGAATTGACGGCATGGAACCTGGTGCCCGGCCTTTCCGGGCTACCGTCGAAAGGTGATGTGATGACACAAGCTCAAGCCAATATCGGAGTCGTGGGTCTGGCCGCCATGGGTGCCAGTCTGTCCAGGAACCTGGCACGGCACGGCAATACCGTAGCGGTCTATAACCGCCACTATTCGCGCACTGAGACCCTGATTCACGATCATGGCCAGGAGGGCCAGTTTGTCCCGGCAAAGACGCTGCAGGAGTTCGTGGCCTCGCTGACTAAACCCCGCACGGCCATCATCATGGTCAAGGCCGGGGATCCCACCGACCAGATGATCAATGACCTGGCCGACCTGATGGAGCCGGGAGACATCATCGTCGACGCCGGCAATGCCTACTTCAAGGACACCATCCGCCGGGAGAAGGCCATCCGGGCCCGTGGGCTGCACTTCGTAGGCTGCGGCGTCTCCGGCGGCGAGCAGGGCGCCCTCTTGGGGCCCTCCATGATGCCTGGTGGGACCGATGAGTCCTGGAAGACCCTGGGGCCCATCCTGGAGTCCATTGCCGCCAAGGTCGATGGCGAACCCTGCGTCACTCACATCGGCACCGATGGGGCGGGCCACTTCGTCAAGATGGTCCACAACGGCATCGAATACTCGGACATGCAGGTGATCGCCGAGTCCTATGACCTGATGCGCAGGGGTCTGGGCATGGAACCCGAGGCCATCGCCCAGGTCTTCGAAGAGTGGAACCAGGGAGATCTGAACTCCTACCTGGTGCAGATTACAGCCGAGGTGCTCCATCACACCGACGCCACCACCGGCAAGCCTTTCATCGACATCGTCACCGACCAGGCCGGCATGAAGGGCACCGGCACCTGGACCGTGCAGACCGCGCTGGACCTTGCCGTGCCCGTGACCGGCATCGGCGAGGCCGTCTTCGCCCGGGGACTTTCTTCCTCGCCCGAGCTGCGCAGCCAGGCGGCCCAGGAGGGCCTGAAGGGTCCGCAGCCCAAGGCCGTCATGGCTGATCTGGCCGCCGACCCCGAGGCCCGAAAGTCCTTCATTGAGGACATTCGCCAGGCCCTCTATGCTTCCAAGATTGTGGCTTACGCCCAGGGATTCAACGAGATGCAGGAGGGAGCTCGAGTCTATGGCTGGAAGCTGGATATGGGTGCCATCGCCCGCATCTGGCGTGGCGGCTGCATCATTCGAGCCAAGTTCCTGAACAGGATTTCCGATGCTTACGCCTCTGGCCGTGAGCCGGGCTCCCTGCTCTTCGATCCATTCTTCAAGCAGGCTGTCGAGCAGGCCCAGGACTCCTGGCGGCGTGTTGTGGCCCGTGCCACCCAGGCCGGCATCCCCATCCCCGTCTTCGCCAGCTCTCTGTCCTACTACGACGGGCTGCGTTCCGATAGGCTCCCCGCCGCCCTGATCCAGGGCCAGCGTGACCTCTTCGGTGCTCATACCTATGGGCGCGTAGATCAGCCAGGCGTCTTCCACACCCTCTGGGCCGAGGACAAGTCCGAAATCAAGCAGGACTGAGCTTCGCCGGGATCGCAAGGGTCCGCGCAGCCGCTAAGACGGCAGCGCGGACCCTTTTGTCAATCTGTTATCGGATCTTGGCTGTGGATTCCCGGACCACCAGCCGGCAGGCGGCAGTCGTCCGGGTGGCAGGACGATTATCGTCGTCGCCCTGCAGGCGGGCCAGGAGGGCATCAACCGCCTTGCGGGCCAGGTCCTCCTTGTCGGTGCTGATGGTGGTCAGCGAAGGTATATAGGACTCTCCCTCCTGGATGCCGTCGAATCCCATGACGGCCAGGTCCCGGGGGACCTCCACGCCGCATTCGTGCAGTCCTCGGATCAGGCCCAGGGCCAGGGAGTCGGTCATGCAGAAGATGCCGTCAAAGGGCAGGTCGGACCTGTCTGCCAGATGATGACCCAAGTCGCGGGCCAATTCCCCGTCCCAGCGGTCCAGGGTCAGGAAGTCTTTGGAGCGGGCCTTGATTCCGGCGTCTTTCAGAGCCTTCAAGCAGCCGGCCACCCTGCGGCCGCGGACCGAGTACCGTTGGACCGGATCGGTGCTGGCCGTCATGTCGGCGCCCACCACACCTATTCTTTGGCATCCGCAGTCCAGTAGGTGCCGCACGGCCATGGCGGCTCCCTCGAATCCGGCCGTCATGACTGAATCAAAGACCGGCTCGGCTGAGGGGTCGTCCAGCAGGACCAGAGGCTTGCCATCGGCCAGCTCCTGCATCTCCTCATTGGTGATGCTGCCCGGGCTGAAGATTGTGCCGTCGCAGAGCTGGCTGGTCACATGCCGCAGGATGGAGACCTCATCCTGTTTGGAGTTGGATGTCTGCTGGATGATGGCCTGCATGCCATGGGCGTTGATCTGCCGGGAGATGGCTGCGCTCATCTGCGCGGGGTAGGGCTTGTCCAGCTCGAAGATGGCCACGCCGATGATGCCGCTCTTGCCTGAGCGCAGGCTTCTGGCCGACAGATTGGCTGAGTAGCGGAGCTTGTGGGCTGCAAGCAGGACCCTGCGCCTGGTGTCATCCGCTATGCGTGTATCGCCTCGAAGGGCATAGGAAGCAGTGGCCCGAGAGACCTGCGCCTCCTTGGCCACGTCGCTCATCGTCACCATTTCGCACCTTTCCCGGGGTTCAGCCATTATCTTAGGCACGTGGGTGGCCTTGTCGTCATGTGATTGACACGATTCAACCAACGTGCTATACCATATCTTGATAGCAGTTGAATCGTGTCAATTCCCGGGTCTCGACGTTGAACAGCCCGGAAGGATGTTCAGAGGATTGATTGCAAGGAGGAGTCATGAAGCTGAAGCGAGCATGGAAGGGCATAGCTGCGGCGCTGGGGGTCGGTATGTTGGTGTCGGCCATGGGAGCCTGTGGAGCCGGTGGCGGTGCTGATGGGTCCAAGACCACGCTGACCTTCCTGTCATGGAGCAACGAACAGACGATGAGGCCATACATCGACCAATTCGAGCAGGAGAACCCAGAAATCAAGGTGGACTTCAGCTACTCGCCGCCGACCACCGAGTACGTCCAGACCCTGCAGACCCGCCTGGTCGGCAACCAGGCCCCGGATGTGTTCATCATGACCTCCGAGAACAAGGCTGACCTGATCAAGAACGGCTACGCGCGGGATCTGACCAACGAGCCCTTCATGCGCAACATCTCCCAGGCCAATAAGGACTTCGTAAGCCACCAGGGTAAGGTCTATGGCATGTCCGTGTCCTCCTGGGCCGCCGGTATCGTCTACAACAAGGACCTGCTGGCCAAGGCGGGTGCCAAGGAGGTTCCGGAGACCTGGGACGGGTTCCTACAGCTGTGCAAGAAGCTCAAGGCCGCCGGGGTCACGCCTTTCCTCGAAGCCATTGGTGAAGGTCCCAGTCAGATTCCTGACGCTTTCATGGGTTCGCAGCTGGCCAGAGACAAGGTGGACGTGAACAGCCTGATTGACCGCCGTCCACAACGACCAGGCAGTGACCAGCGCGAGGTAGTTGCGGCCTGGATGAAGCTCTATGACCAGGGTCTGGCCACACGTGACACGGTCGGCATCAGCGGTGACGACAGGAAGACCCAATTCATCAACGGCCAGGTAGCCATGATCTGTACCGGCCCCTGGGACCTGCCATCCATCGCCCAGGCTGGGTTCAAGTATGGCATGGCCCCCATGCCGCTCATGGAGAAGGGCATGGTCAACTACGCCCAGGGATCGCCATCGCCCGCCTATGCTATCTATTCCCATCTCAAGGGCAACAAGCTCAAGGCGGCCAGAAAGTTCCTGACCTTCATGGACGGCCGCTGGGCCCTGCAGCGTTCGGCCGACAACGGGGATGCCATCACCGTCCAGGGGTTCAAAGCCAAGGTCAAACCCGAATACGAGCAGGTCTACCGGGCCAACGTGCGGACGGGTCGCTACTTCTTGGTTGCGAATTTCTACGCCAAGCCGGATGTGCTGACCACGGTTCGTCAGTCCGAAACCCAGCAGCTGGTGCAGGGGTCCATCAATGTAGATCAGTGGGCCAAGGCCATCGACGACAAGATGGCCTCGGTCAAGTAGGAAGGGTGGAACATGGCTTCCCAATCCTCGGCAGAGCGTGCCAACGCCCATCGACGGCGCATGGTCGGTCTGCGGCAGGATCTGACATCTTTCTGGTTCCTCCTGCCCATACTGGCCGTCTTCGTCATCCTCTTCGCGGTGCCGCTGGTGCAGACCATCATCTACTCGGTGACAGACTTCAACGGCTACAGCCTGAACATGCATTATGTGGGCTGGAAGAACTACCACAGTGTGTTCACCGATTCCTCGACCATGCAAGGCCTGATGTTCACCATTCTGTATGCCGTGGCTCAGACGGTCCTGGTGACCATCTTCGCCATCCCTCTGGCCGTCACCCTGAACCGGAAGTTCTGGGGCCGCAACTTCGCCCGCTCCCTGTTCTTCTTCTTCAGCGTGCCTTCGCTGGCCATCTTGGGCATGGTCTGGAAGTACATCTTCTCACCCATGAAGTCAGGCGTCTTCAACACCATCCTGGGTGTCTTCGGCCTGGGACCAGTGCCCTGGCTGTCCAACTCGACCCTGGCCCGGTGCTGCGTCATCTTCATCGCCGTCTGGGCGCAGATCGGCTGGCATGCCACCCTCTACTTGGCCTTTTTGCAGTCCATTCCCGGAGACCTTTATGAGCAGGCCACAGTGGACGGGGCCAGCAGCCGCCAGCAATTCGTCCACATCACCCTGCCCCAGCTGATCCCAGGCATCGTCACCTCCAGCTTCCTGCTCATGTCGGGCGGCCTCAAGGTCTACGACCTGCCCTACACCATGACCAAGGGCGGCCCCGGGTACTCCACCTATACGGTGACCCAGTCCATCATTCAGCAGGGCATCGGCCAGTCCCAGTATGGGCTGGGTTCGGCCCTGGCGGTCCTGTTCACCGTGGCCACGGCACTCGTGGTCTTCGCTCAGATGGGCGCCGCCAGCCTGATTTCCAGGAGGTTCCAATGAGCAGCAGCAAGAGCTCGACCCTGACCCTGAGTCAGCGGGAACGGCGGCGTTCGGTGGTCAGAAGCGTGGTGGTGCTGATCATTGCCCTGATCTGCGCTGTGCCCCTCTGGTACATCCTGATCAACACCTTCAAGACCATCCCTGACATGGCCACCAATCCGCTGGGCCTGCCAAAGCAGTGGACGCTGCGCAACTACACGCGGGCCTTCGCCACGGTGCCCATCGTCCGCAGCCTAATCAACACCCTGATCGTCACCTTCTTCGGTGTCCTCTTCCAGGTGCTTATCGGAGCTCTGGCTGCCTACGGGATGATTTTGCGCAAGTCGATATTCACTTCGGTCATCGGAGTGATCCTCATGATCGCCTTCGTCATTCCCACCCAGTCCACACTGATTCCCCTCTATCGGATGGAGTCCAGCGTGGGGCTGGTCAACACGCTCTTGGGCCTGATTGTCATGTACCTGGGCGGGGCGGTCTTCTGCTACTTCCTGATCGTGGGCTACATGCAGTCCCTGCCCTTTGATGTCATTGAGGCCGCCAGGATCGACGGGGCCGGACCCTTGAGGATCTTCTGGAGCATCGTCCTGCCGCTGATCAGACCCATACTGACTACGGTGGTGGTCTTCCAGACCATGTCGACCTGGAATGACTTCATGACGGCCAACGTCTTCATCAGCAGTTCCAACCTGCGCACCATCGTTCTGCAGGTTTACAACGCAGTCGGCCAGTTCACGACTGATTGGCCCAGCTTCATGACCATTACGGTCCTGGCCCTGATCCCGGTCTTCATCTTCTTCATCTTCTGTCAGAAGTGGATCGTCTCCGGACTGGTTGCCGGAGCGGTCAAGGGGTAAGGCGACCAGTCAGGAGGTCGTGGTCAATGGCGGCGGTCGGAGGTTCCGGCCGCCGCACTCATGAAGGATCGGAGTCACAGTTCATGGAGGAATTCGCAAGCGCACATCAAGGGTCGAAGGGGACAGGATTGGCAAGCAACCCCCTGCATCGCTACTGCGCGGACCCGGATCTGGTCATGATCGGGGACCGCTGGTACCTCTATTGCACCGAGGACGGGCTGCCTGATTGGTCCTCGCACGCTTTCTACGTCTATGAATCCAGGGACCTGTGCCACTGGACCCGCAGAAAAATCCTGGATCTGGAACAGATCCCCTGGTGGCATGGGGGACAGGGTGCCTGGGCGCCCTGCCTGCTGGTGCGCCGGGGACGCTGCATCCTGTATTTTGTGGCCGATGGACAGATCGGCCAAGCTGTCGCTCCCGGCCCGACCGGTCCCTTCCGAGCGGCCAGGGAGCCATTCATCGCCCGGGGGGACTACGACTGCCTGCCCATCGATCCCTCGATCTTCGTGGATGACGGCGATGTGCCCTATCTGCTGTGGGGCAATGGCCGTGCCTACATGGCGCGGCTGAGCCCTGATGGCCTGCGTCTGGAGAATGACTCAGTACGCTCCGCTGTGCCTGACAACTTCCGCGAAGCCATCACTGTCTGTCGGCGGGGAGACATCTACTATGCCTCCTGGTCGGAAAATGACACCAGGGATCCGAACTATCAGATCCGCTGGTCCAGCGCGCCATCGCTGGACGGCCCTTGGACCGCGCCCCAGGTCCTGATCAAGGCTGACCATGCCAAGGGGATTCTGGCCACGGGGCATCACTGCATTACCTGTGTGCCGGGCCGGGACGACTGGATCGTCGCCTATCACAGGTTCGCCAGGGACGGCCAGGGCGACGGCTGTCATCGCGAAATCGTCTTTGCCCCCTTGGATTTCGCTGATGACGGCGCCATGGTCCAGGTCCGCCCGCAGGTGGGATCCTACTGGTACCCGGCCCAGGACCTGGTTACTCCCTGACGATGGGGTGGCCACCGAAGGCGCTGCGCAGTGCGGAGACCACCTTCATGGTCATGGGGTCCTCGATCTTGGAGGACTGGCGGGCGTAGAGTGCCGAGGTGATGGCCGGTGTGGGCACCCCCAACTCCAGGGCGTCCGCAATCATCCATTTGGTTTCGCCAGTCTCGTCAGCCTTGCCGGCGATTTTGCTCAGGTGCGGGTCCTCTTTTAGCGCCTGGGCCAGCAAATCCAGCAGCCAGGACTGGATGACCGAGCCCTTTCGCCAGGACTCCACCACTTCGCCTGGCTCCTTGATCAGGTCGGAGGCCTCCAGGACTGCGTACCCTTCGGCCAGAGCCTGCATCATCCCGTATTCGATACCGTTGTGGACCATCTTGGCATAGTGGCCAGCGCCGGTTCCTCCCGCGTGGACCAGACCGTAGTCGCCCTCAGGTTTCAAGGTGTCCAGGATGGGCTGGATCCGGGCCACGTCTTGATCCGATCCTCCGACCATTAAGGCGTAGCCCTTCTCCTTGCCCCAGATGCCGTTGGAGGTGCCCACATCCACCAGGCCTATGCCCTTGGCGGCCAGGGCTTGGGCGTGCTCCTGGTCCTGGGTGAAGCGGGTGTTGCCCCCATCCACGACCAGGTCGCCGCGCTCCATCAGCTCGCCAAGCTGATCGAGAGTGGACTCAATGGGCTTGCCGGCCGGGACCATGACCCAAATCACTCGTGGGGCATCCAGCGCTTGAACCAGGGCTTGCAGGCTGTCCACATCCCTGCCCGAGTCCGGCGCGATGTCGTAGCCGACCACCTGGTGGCCACCGGTACGCAGACGGTCCGCCATGTTCTTGCCCATGCGTCCCAGGCCAATCATGCCGATCTTCATAGTGTCAGTTCCTCTCCCTTGACTGCAACAGTGTGAAGTTGACCGCGATGGTTGGTGGTCGGCCGCGGTCGGGCCGCTTTGCCGGTGCTACTGGCGGGCTGCCTGCCGGGCGCGCTCGGCCTGAACCTGGGCGGTGTGCGCTTTGACATCACACTGCAGACCCAGGGTGTCGATGACCTCTTCGGCCTCGATCTCGGGAGACATGCGCAGACCCACGTCGATGGTCAGGTGAACCTCGTCCGGTCCCAGGGGTTCCAAGTCATCGAATTGGGAGCGGAGCATCTGCGGCTTCATGAAATGCCCCTTCCGCTTGGAGAGCCGTTCCATGATGGAGTCGTAGTCCCCGCTCAGGTGGATGAAGACGACCCCAGGCATTCGCAACCGGTCACGATAGATCCGCTTCAGGGCGGAGCAGGTGACGGTTCCGGGCACTCCTCGCCGCATGTGGTCCTCGATCCAATCATGGATGCTGTCCAGCCAGGGCCAACGGTCCTGGTCGTTCAGGGGGATGCCGCGGGCCATCTTGTCGATGTTGGCCTGGGGGTGGAAGTCGTCGGCCTCGGCCATGTCCCAGCCCAGTTTGCTGCCCAGGTGCTCGTTCATGGTGGTCTTGCCGCAGCCGGCGACCCCCATGATGACCAGAACGGGTGTGCGGCCTTGGAAGTAGTCCGGAGGAACCGTGTTGTCCACTGCCGAAGGGACTTGGGGCTCCGGGTGATCTTCTGCGCTCAGCGCGTCGGAATTCTTCAACGATGTGTCGACCATGTGCAACCTTTCTGAAAAGTAATCTGACAATGACACTCAGGCGGTGATGGGCACAAAGATGCTGGCGATCATGACCAGGACCAGAACCACTACCGACAGCAGGCATTCCAGAACCGACCAGGTCTTCAGGGTCTCGCCAACGCTCAGGCCGAAGTACTCCTTGATCAGCCAGAAGCCTGCGTCGTTGAGGTGGGAGAGGAAGATGGAGCCGGCGCCGATGGCGATGACCAGAAGTGTAGTGGCCGTGGAGCCCGCATGCATCATGGTCATGGCGTTGCTGAGAATGCCGGCCGTGGTCAGGATGGAGACGGTGGCCGAGCCTGTGGCGATGCGTACGAAGACGGCGATGACCCAGCCCAGCAGGAAGATGGAGATGTTGGAGTTCTCCACAAAGGTGCCGATGATCTTGCCGATGCCGGTGGAGACCAGGACGCCCTTGAAGCCACCGCCTGCGCCCACAATCAGCAGGATGCCCGCTACAGCGGGAAGCGAGGCTCCCAGGGAGTCATTGACGGTCTTCCAGGAAATGCCCGAGGCGGCCTTGAGGACCAGCATGGAAACAATCAGTGCTATGGCCAGGGCCATGACCGGGTTGCCGATGAAGTTGATGGTCTGTGCCAGGCCGTCCGTGCGATCCTTGAACCCGGGAATGGCTATCTCGAAGATGGAGGTCAGCAGCATGAGGACTGCCGGCAGCAGGATGCAGCAGACCGAGAGGGCGAAGGATGGAAGCCGGGTCTCCTCCTTGCCGGCCTGCTCGCTCTTGGCCACAAAATCGGCCGGGGCTTCGATGGGGACCCAGCGGGAGGCCAGACGGGAAAAGGCCGGGCCCACGACGACCAGGGTAATCAGGGCGAAGGGGATGCCGAACATCATGGTCAGGCCTACGTTTCCGGTCTGCTTGAACTGGCTCAGGGCTGCCAGGGGGCCGGGGTGAGGAGGCACACAGGCGTGCATGATGGACAGGCCTGCCAGGGTGGGGATGGCCACCCGCATCAGGGGGAGCTTGGTGCGGCGGGCCACCAGAATGATGACCGGGACCAGAATGACCAGGCCGACTTCGAAGAACATGGGCAGGCCGATCAGGGCGCCGATCAGGGCCATGATCCAGGGGATGGTGGCGGGCTTGGACTTGGCGACCAGGGTGTTGACCACCTGGTCAGTGGCTCCGGTGTCCATGAGGACCTTGCCGATCATGGCTCCCAGACCGATCAAAATGCCCACGGAGCCCATGGTGGAGCCGAACTCGCCGGTAAAGCTGGTCAGGGTGGCCACGGGGCCGTAGCCAGAACCGATGCCGACCACCAGGGCGGCACCCAGCAGTGAGACAAAGGGATGAAGTTTGACGACAGTGACTAGGAAGATGAGCACCGCCAGGCTGAGCACCAGGCTGATGCCCAATTGGGTGGTGTTCAGGGAAACGGCCTGACTCGCCGCCAGGGTTAGGTACCCGTCGGCTGTCGGCTGCGACGCTAAAAGCATGGCTGCCTCTTCTCTGAGGATGCGAGCCGTTCAGCCTGAACAGCTTCCCGGCTCTTATTTTTGCATTACATAATATCGACAGTGTGATATTACGTATGCCTTAACAGACAGTATTTTACACGAATCTGTGACGGATTGGAAGACGGCATGCTAAGAGGCAGGATTGAGTCTCAAATTATTTACATATCACTCTGGTCCCATTGGGAATGAGCCAGGTTGCTAGAGTGGAATTCGTGAAAAACGCGAGGAAACCTGATGACGAAACGGCTGCAGAAGGCACCCTGCATGATCGGCTGCTGGATCAGTGGGGGGCGGCCATCGTAGATGGCACCATCGCTCCGGGAGACCGGCTGCCCGCCCCCGACCTGGATAGCCAGAGGCCTTCGCGCACGGTCACCCGCGAGGTCACCAGGGTTCTTGAGGCCATGGGTCTGGTCACTGTCAAACGCAAGGTCGGTGCCACAGTCAATCCTCGTCAACTCTGGAATATTTATGATCCACAGGTGATCGAGTGGAGACTGCGCGGACCTGACCGGGGACGGACCTTGCATGAGCTGTCTGAGCTCAGGGCATGCGTGGAGCCCATGGCTGCCCAGCTGGCGGCCGGCAACGCTGATCAGGATCAATGGGCGAAGCTGACGCGGGCCGCCATTGATATGGTGGCCAACGCTGACCGGGCCGACGGGCCGGACTATCTTCGGGCTGACGAAACGTTTCATCGAACCCTGCTTGAGGCATCGGGCAACGCTATGTTCGCGGCCTTGGGCGATGTGATTGCATCAGTGCTGTCTGGGCGGACCCGGCATGAGCTTATGCCCAGGAAGGCCGATGAGAAAGCGTTGCGGTTGCATGGCGACGTGGCTGCGCTGATACGTCGGGGCGATGCAGGGGGGGCCCGCCACGCCATGGATTGGATCGTTGACGAATCCGATCGGGCTGTCGAACAAATGACAAGAAAGGACTCCGAAGACTCCGCTCCTGCTGCGGATAAGGGATCTTCGGAGTCCTGAGATCTGTAGAGGCTCTTGGTGCAGAAGGCTCAGTTCAGTTTCGAGGCGGCATCAGCGTCCAGGAGCCAGAGGGTCTCTCGGGTGCCCCTGGCATAAGAGGAGGGGACATGGGGATTGTCTGTGGTTCCCAGGGCAGCAGCCACGGCCGAGGCCTTTTCGGCAGTTGAGGTGAAGAGCCATACCTTGGGGGTTCTGCGGATGAATGGCGTGGTCATGGTGACCCTGAGCGGGGGCAGCTTGGGGGAGTTGCTGATGCCCGTCACCAGCAGATCGTCGCCCTGCAGCCTGACCTCGGGGCGGTCGGGGAAGAGGGAGGCATAGTGGCCGTCGGGGCCTACACCGAAGACGGCCAGATCCATCCGGCCCTCAGGGCCCAGTTGGTCGATAATCTCCTGCTGATACGTGGCTGCCGCCTGGGTCAGAGCCCGTTCGTTCTCCTCTTGGTCGGCGGCCTCAACCTGAGCTGGGCTGCGAGTATCCACGGGCATGGAATGTACGTTGGCCTGCGGCAGCAGCCCCTGGTCGATCAGCGAGCCATACCAGGCCCGCAGTGCCTGTTCGTCGTTGCGGTCCGGGTCTTCCAGGCCCACGAACCGCTCATCGCTCCACCAGAGGTGGACCCGGCTCCAGTCCACGCTCTGGCTCAGGGGATCAGCACCCATCAGGGCATAGACATCCGCCGCATCTCGCCCGCCGGTCAGCGCCAGGTCGGCCCGGTCCTGACGGGCCAGAAGGTCTCCCAGCTCCAGCAGGATGCGGGCTGCTGTAGCTTGGTTGAGCAGCTCGGTTGTGGCATAGGTAACGATACGACGCTCGGTCATCTGATCCTCCTCGCATGCAGGTGATGCTTGCCTCAGCCTACACCCCTGTGTTTGCATATGAATTCAGTCGCTGCCGGGGCCTACTGGTGGTCGACCATTCCCCAGCCGGCGTGGATGACCTCCTGATAGACCTCGTCAGGATCCAAACGACCCAGTTCCTCGCTCATGCAGTCCACAGCGGTGCGCAGGGGCATGGAAATGGTCTGTGAAGCTTGTCCAGGTTGGTTGATTCGGGCCTGGTCGTCATTGTGGCGCTCCATGCTCATGATTCCGTCCGGGCGTTCGAAGTAGACGCCGGTGACGGCCTGGGCCTTCGGATCGCGCTCGACGGTGACCGGCACCTTAAGTTTCAGTGCCAACCAGGAGGCCAAGAGCTCCAATGGCAGGTAGTGGGCCTGGCCGGTCACCCTGACCGAACGGATGGGCAGGTGGGGCGGCTGCTGCACCATTGAGGTCAGCTGTGCCCGCCAGATGGTGATCCTGGTCCAGGACAGGTCCACGTCCTGAGCGCGCGAATGGGCCAGCAGCCCAGCGAAGGCAGCCTGACGATCGTCGGCCTCCATGGCATCAGTGATTCTACTTGCGGCCATGGTTCCGATGGAATCCTGCGAGGGATCCAGTGGCGGATTGGTAGGCCACCAAACCACCAGAGGGGCATCAGGCACCAGGAGGGGGATGACCAGAGCATCTGAATGGTTCAGCAGAGCCCCCACTGGTCGCAGGACCACTACCTCGCCGGCACCGGCATCCGAGCCGAAGCGGATCTCGGCATCCAGTGTGCGGTCGCCGTCATGGTCGGTGTTCTTGTAGGAGACGCAGTCTTCAGAGGACTGTGCTGCAGCGAACCTCTGATCCGCTTCCTGCTCGGCCTGATGGTCTTCGGCGTCGGTCACCATGGCGATAACCCGGCAGGGGTGTTCGCGGCTTGCGGCGTTTACGGTTTCCAGGGCCGTCTCCAGATGGGCCTGCTCGGTGACGATGACCAGGGTCAGCACCCGTCCCTGGGCCGCCTCTCCCCGCTCCACGTGGAGCTCGTCAATCTCCCGGGCGATGGCGGAGGTGGTGGTGTTGTTCAGTCTGACGATCATGGCATCCTCCAGTGGTATCCGTCGCGGGCCAGCATCAGATCTGCCTCCCGCGGACCCCAGGTGCCGGCGCGGTAGGGCTGGGGTTGGCCCTGTCCGGCCCAGAACTCCTCGATGGGGTCCAGAATCTTCCAGGACAGATTGACCTCCTCGGTGGTGGGGAAGAGGGGCGGGTCTCCCAGGAGCACGTCCAGGATCAGCCGCTCATAGGCCTCCGGGGAGGCCTCGGTGAAGGAACGTCCGTAGGAGAAGTCCATGTTGACGTCACGCACCTCCATGGCCGAGCCAGGGGTCTTGGCTCCGAAACGCAGGGTCACGCCCTCATCAGGCTGTACGCGGATGACCACGGCGTTGGCGCCCAGTTCCCGGGTAGCTGTGGCCTCGAAGGGCAGGTGGGGGGCACGCTTGAAGACGATGGCGATCTCGCTGACCCGCTTGCCCAGGCGCTTGCCTGTCCGCAGGTAGAAGGGGACGCCGGCCCAACGGCGGGTGTCCACATCCAGCCTGATGGCCGCGTAGGTTTCGGTGGTGGAGGAGGGATCGATCCCGTCCTCGTCCAGGTAGCCGACCACGTGCTGGGAGCCCTGCCAGCCGGCCGTGTACTGGCCTCGGGCGGTGTGGGCCGCCAGGTCCTTGGGAAGGTGGACAGCTGAGAGGATCTTGGTCTTTTCAGCTGTCAGATCTGAAGCCGAGAAGGAGACCGGCTCCTCCATGGCTGTCAGGGCCATCAGCTGCAGGAGGTGGTTCTGGATCACATCCCTGGCTGCTCCGATTCCGTCGTAGTAGCCGGCCCTGCCGCCGATGCCCATGTCCTCGGCCATGGTGATCTGCACATGGGAAACGTAGTTGGAGTTCCAGACCGGCTCGAACATCATGTTGGCAAAGCGCAAGGCCAGGATGTTCTGCACGGTCTCCTTGCCCAGATAGTGGTCGATGCGGAAGACCGAATCCGGCTCGAAGACCTCGGAGACCACTCGGTCCAGCTCCTTGGCCGAGGCCAGGTCGTGACCGAAGGGCTTCTCGATGATGACGCGGCGCCAGGCCCCTTGGGTGGAGTGGGAGAGCCCCGACTCGGCCAGCTGACGGGCCACCTGGGGGAAGGCCTTGGGCGGCACCGACATGTAGAAGGCATGGTTGCCACGGGTGCCACGGACCCGGTCCAGCTCAGAGACGGTGGCCGACAGGTGGCGGAAGGCCTCGGCATCGTCGAAGCTGCCTTTGACGAAGCGCATGCCCTGGCTCAGATGTCGCCAGGTGGATTCGTTGAAGGGGGTGCGGCAGTGGGCGCGGACGTTCTCCTCCGCAAAGGCGACGAATTGCTGGTCGCTCCAGTCGCGCCGTCCGAATCCGATCAGCCCGAAGCTGGCTGGCAACAGTCCCCGGTTGGCCAGGTCATAGACGGCCGGCAAGAGCTTTTTCTTGGCCAGATCGCCGGTGACGCCGAAAATGACCAATGAGCTGGGTCCTGCGATGCGCGGCATGCGCAGATCGCGCGGGTCCAGCAAGGGGTTGTGCCAGGGCGCCTGTCGGCCGCCGTCCTCGTCGGGGGGAGTGGGCTGGTCGGCGGAGCGCGCAAGTGGTGAAGTGTCCATAGTGCTCCTCGTGAAATACCGTGGCTCCCAGTGTACTGTCGGCAGCAGAAGGGCAGGGCTGATTATCCGCTGAAGTGTGCATAAGCGTCGCAAAGGTCACATTTGCGGCAAGGATCCCTAGAATGGTCGGTATGATTCCCAATGTTCCCATGGCTGAGGCCCTGCATCGTCAGTATGCGCCCTCCCAAGCCGCCTATGAACTGATACACACCCACTGCCAGATCATTGCCGCGCTCGCGGTGCGCATGACCGACCAGGTCAACGAGCGCCTGTCGCGTGGTGATGACCCTGACGGGGTCCTGCCCGAACGGCCGTTGGACCGTGACCTGGTCCGCATAGGCGCCCTGCTGCATGACATTGGTACCTACCGGATCCTCAAGGACGACGGTTCTCAGGGCCGGCCCCTGACCTTCCAGGGTGAGCGGTACATCGAGCACGGGCTGGAGGGCTATCGTCTGCTGCTGGACGCTGGCGTGGACGAGTCGGTGGCCCAGTTCGCCCGCAACCATACCGGGGTGGGGCTGACCCGTCGCCAGGTGGAGGAGGAGCATCTGAACCTGCCGCCGGACGACTACCTGCCGGTCAATCCTGAGCAGGAGGTGGTCATGTATGCGGACAAGTTCCACAGCAAGCACCAGCCGCCTATCTTCGTCTCCGAGCCTACTGCCGCCAAGCGCACGGCCAAATATGGTCCCGACAATCTGGCCCGTTGGAGGCAACTGGTGGCCCGATACGGGGTGCCGGATCTGCAGCCCCTGGCTAAGTACTACGGCATGACCATCGTCTGATCCGGTCGGGTCGACCCCCAGGAACTGCGGAAACGACCAGCGAATTCGCGCGCCATCCACGGGTCTGGTTGATAGGGGTCGACTGGATCGGTCCGGCAGTCCGCGACGGCTTTCAGAAAAGAGATCATGCCCTGTGGCCCGTAAGCGTAAGGGGCTGCGCACCAGACTGGGTTTCCCTCCAAAATCAGCGGCCGATCCGACCCGCGGAGGAAGGCCAGGTCCACGCTGATTGAAGCAGAAGATCGACCATTGGCTGCCTGGAGGGCGCAGTCCTCGGCGATTGTTCGGTGTTTGGGATCGAAAACTGCACCGTCAAAAATCGTGGTGATGACTCTGGAGTCCTCGCCCTCATGCAGGCAGTATCCGCTGGATGCTGCAATCCGTCCCTTGTTGATGATGACCCGCCACTCCTCTTGGATATCGGGCAGGTGGGTCTGGATGCGAATCAACGATTGCGCAGGGGCCGTCCGCAGCTTGCTCTGCAGATCTTCAAGGTTTCGCCGGGCTGCAGGCAGGCCCGATACACGACCGACGGCCAGCTGCGACCAGGGGCGCTGCCCCAAGCCCGATGGCAGTCGGCGCCAGGTCAGAATGGTTTCGGCCGTCACAGTCAGAATTCTGCGTCCGGTCAGAGACTGGTCCAGTCCATCCAGCCACATGGTCGGTGGGGCTGACAGGGCCCATGAGGGACGGCCGTGGGATACCAGCCAGGCGTTCTGGGCAATCAGCAGCCCTGGGGTGATCCATATGGCTTCCTTGACGCCGACATCCCGAATGGGTCCGAATCCATGGTGATGGTGCAGAATGATTCCCCGTTGCCGATGTGGGTCCTTGTTGCACAAATCGATTTGTTCGGCCATGACCCGGGGTATCCACTCCTCATGGGTGATGACCGAACAAATCAGTGCAGTGCCATCCGTCTTCGGTCCGGAAGGCTGAGGCTCAATCGACGATGAATCGGTCGTCGTAGGTGCCCTCGTCTACAGTGTCCGAACCGCCCGAGGTCAGGATGATCACGGTGCAGTCATGACGGCGGGAGACCCGCTTCAGGGTGGCCAGCAGGGTATCCCAATCGCCCGGCTCCAGCCCTTCGGTGGGTTCGTCGGCGATAAGCACATCGCACTCGCAGCACAGGGCTCGGGCCACGGAGGCCAGGCGGAAGTCCAGGTGGCCCAGATCAGCGGTCAGTTTGTCCTGCAGACGCTCCGGGAAGCCGACCTCGTCCAGCAGTTGACGGGCCAGATTGTCCTTGGGGCCCAGGAAGGTGCGGCCGCTGGCATCCATGGTGTAGACAAGATTCTGCACAGCGGTCAGGTCGTGCCTCAGGGCATCGGTGCCAAAGATGGCCCCAATTTGGTGGCCCCGATAGTCGGAGGCCAGCAACTGGCGCAGATCTGTGCCCCGGAAGAGCACACTGCCCTGGGTGGGGGCGCGCAGGCCAGTCATCAAGGCCATCATGGCGGCTCGTACGGAAGGGGAGGTGGTCTCCACCGAGTAGATGCGGCGACGCTGGAATTCCAGATCGACATCGTCCAGAATCTGTTCGGAGCGACCCTGGATCTTGCGCGTATAATCCACGTGCTTCAGGGAAAGCACCGGGTAGCCTCCAGGAACCAGCACCCGTTGGTCATCGGTATCCAACAGCGGGTCCTCTTCCTGATCGTCATCGAGATCTTCGGTATCTTCATGCTCAATGACCACTTTGAAGGCAGCCAGTGAGACATCTTCTTCTGAAGAATTATCCTCCTCGGTCTTTTTGTCCGTCTGAGTGGTTGCTTCTTCCTTGGATTCCGTTTCCGTCTCCGACCCTGTGCTGGGTTCGGACATGGGTTCGGCGTTGGTGCTCTCGTCGGCTGTTTGCTCAGCTTCGGCCCTTGTCTGAGCGGCTTGCTTCTGATCGGTCTGTTTCTGATCAGTAGTTGCCTGGGACTCTTCGTCTGGCTGCTGGTCCGATGTCTTTTCGCTCATGCCTCGTCCTCCAGGTCGTTGGTGTATAGCTGGGCGGTTCTGAAGGCCGCTACTCTGGCGGCTGCTGCCAGAGCGAGGACCAGGCAGACGGCCAGGCCAATCAGGATTATCTTCCAGATCAGGCCAGCATGAGGCATGCTGGCCAGGCTCCCCAGATGGAAGAGCGACCGCCCCAGCGGCCGACTGATCGCGGTGCCCAGCGCCAGGCCCAAGGCCAGTCCGGGCAGGGTGAGCAAGAGGGTCTCCAAGGCAAACTGCCAGCCCAGCCGGGCCTTGTGGACACCGATGGTGATGGCCATGCCGATTTCGTTGGTGCGGCCGTGCAGCATGAGGAATAGGCAACCCAGCAGAATCAGCCCGCCCAGCAGGCAGACCAGGATGATGACAGTTCGCGCCTGGTCGGCAGCCTGGTGGACCGGCTCCATCCGCCGCTGATAGTCCTTCAGGCTGGGAGAGTCTATGTCGTACTGCGAGGCCTTGAGCCCGTCCTTGCGGAGCTCCTTGATGAACTTTTGGTAGGTGCTCGGCGAATCCAGGACGAAGGCCACCAGCAGCTCATGGCCAGGGTCACCGGGTTTGCTGGCCGTATCCAACCCCAGCATGGCAAAGGTGGGATAGGCCGTGTAGATGGCCCGGTTGGCTGCCTGGTCGGCGGCCTTGCGGTAGTGATAGATGCCCGAGACGGTCAGCTTGACCTGCTGATCCTGCTGGCGGGGATCCTTGATGGTCAGGGTGTCGCCCACCTTGAGCTTGTTGGCCTGTGCCATCTGCTTGGAGATCAGCACGGTCTGGGTGCCGGAGGTATTCTGCGAGGCGTAGTCCAGCCCCTTGCCCTGGTCCAGCACGAAGGGACCATGAGGCAGGGTGGGCTCGGCCTGCTTGTCTGAGACGCCCACCAGGGAGTAAGTGCCTGACTGGGTCAGTCCCTCCGGGTTGATGTCGGCGGTCTCATGGAAGTAGGCCTTGTACTGCATGCCATCCATCTGCAGGCGCTGGGCGTACTTGGAATACTCGTTCCAGCCCAGGGGGGAGGCCTTGGTCCCCTTGCGCGGGCTGATGACGGCATCCACCTGTTGGGATTCGTAGTCTGTGGTACGTGCCTTGGTGTCAGCTTGGAGCACGGTGGCTGCTGCCGTGGCCAGCGCCGCCACGACCAGACAGGCCAGAACCATGACCAGGCTCCGCGCCGCATGCCGCCTGATGGTGAACCAGGCGTTCTTGAGAACGAACATGACACCCTTCCTGATAGCGTTCCAGGGATGACCGGGCGGCCCGCGATGGCGGGCCTTAAGTCCGGTCGCCGTCCTCCAGTCTAGCCAGGGACGTTCCCAAGCTAGCGGTGCGAACTTGGAGCTTGCTGAATGTCTCGATCGGCCTCTGGCTGCGCGGCGTGGGAGAAGTTGCGCACCTTCAGGGAGACGGCCAGAGCAGCCAGGATCAGCACCAGGGTGAATATCAATCCATAGTGGGTCCCCTTGGTGAAGGCCTGGGCTTTATCAACTCCGGCTGCCTGACCCTCGCCCATGGCCAGCAGGGAGGTGGTGATGGCTGTGGACACGGCTCCTACGATCTGCTGCATGGTGTTGATGATGGTGCTCCCGTCGCCGGACTGCGGGCCACTCAGAGAGTTGAGCGCGTAGGTCTGTGCTGGCGACATGGCCAAGGGGCAGCCGATCATGAGGATGATGTGGGCTGCCACCACCAGGGCCACAGGGGTGTGCGGGCCGGTGAACAGGAGGATGATCGTTCCCAACAGTGCGATAAGAAATCCGCAGCGGACGGGCATACGAGCCCCGAAGCCGTCGTAGAGCCGGCCGGCGAAGGCCGAGACCAGGGCGTTGATGGCCCCGCCGGGCAGCATGAGGATGCCGGTCATGGCCACGGGCAGGAGCAGCCCACGCTGCAGGAACTGAGGCAGCAGATACATGGAGGAGAGGATGACTGCGAAGTCCAACATGACCAGGGTGGCGCCGTAGCGGAAGGCCGGGATGGAGAAGATGCGCAGGTTGAGCACCGGGTGTTCCAGGCCCAACTGACGACGAATATAGAGGACCAGGGCTACTAGGGCCACGACCAGAATGGTCAGGGTGACCGGGGAGAGCCATCCGAACCGGCTGGCCAGGCTGACACCTGCCACCAGTCCGCCGAAGCCGACAATGGATTCCAGAATGGAGGCCAGATCGGGCCGCTGGTGGGTGATGGTGCCAACGTTCTTCAGGAAGCAGACGGCGAAGATCAGGGCCACAACCAGGAATGGGGTGAAGAACCAGAAGATCCAGTGCCAGGTCAGCTTGCCCAGGATGATCCCGGTCAGGGTCGGGCCGATGGCGGGGGCGAACATGATGACCAAGGCGCACATGCCCATGACCGTGCCCAGACGGGCAGGCGGGAAGATCAGCATGGCCACGGTGAACATGAGCGGCAGGATCAGGCCCGTGCCGATGCCCTGGATCAGCCGTCCAGCCAACAGGACAGGGAAGGTGGGTGCCATGGCCGAGATGATCGAGCCCGCCAGGAAGGCGACCAGACCGAAGATCACGGTCTGCCTGGTGGTGAACCACTTGGAGATCAGGCTGGAGAAGGGCAGGACGATGCCGATGACCAGCATGTACCCCGTCACCAGCCACTGCACGGTGGCAGCGGGGATTTGGAAGCTCTCCATCAGGTTGGGCAGGGCGATATTGAGCGAGGTTTCGCTCAGCATGCCCACGAAGGCCCCGATCATCAGCGCGGCGATGGCCGGCCAGGGGTGGGGGACGGCCGGTCGTGACCGGTGAACGGAGGCAGAGGTGGACGTGTTTTGCACGATAATGATCTCCTTCTTCAGACAAACAGCACGCCATCTTAGGGAGGCGGCAATTTTTTCGTAAGTCGGCATGTCTACTCGCTTCGCCGAAGGCGTGCCGCGTCGGGATGGAAAAGGTTATGCTCGGGAATGGTCGTCAGAGACCATAAGGAGGGTGCGTGTGGATTGGCATGCAACGGTCTACGGGTCAAGAGCCGCTGGCTCAGGAGGCCATGGCTTCTATGATCCGGGTGATGAGGAGGAGGGGCGGACCTTTGGTGATCCGGACACCATCTCTGACGCTGCTCTGCGTCGATTGGGCGGCAAGGCCTACTTCCGTGCCCATCAACTGCTGGATGACCGTCGCTTTACAGACTTGTGCCTGCGACACCTGGGGGCTTTGACCGTCCTCAAGGGACGTGTGCCTGCCACCTATCAGCCGGATGGCGACTGCATGGTTCAGGCTCGGCTGGACGAGCAGGCCCATCGGGTCATCGACTCCTCCTGCACCTGCCGGGCCTTTGGGCGCCAGGGTCCTGCATGCAAGCATGTAGTCGCCCTGATCATGGCCTATAACGAGTCCAGCCAGGCCTTTGCAGGATCGGATGACTGGACCGGTGACGAGGGTCGATCCCGGTCCGCCCGCTCGACCTCAGGACCCTTGGCAGCCTACATGCACCGGCAGGAGGGTCGGCGGCGGCAGGCCTTTCGTGACCGCCAGCTGAGCCTGCTCAAGCAGGAGAACGGACCGGTCGGCGGCCGTCACCTGCCCATCGGCTCGGTCGGACTGATCCCCGACCTGACCAGTGAGCGCGGCGGTTGGCTGGTCCGTCTGCATATCACCCTGTCCTCCCACGGGGTCGCCTACCTGGTCAAGGACCTGCCGGCCCTGCTGCGTGCCGTGGACCAGGGCGAATTCATGTCTTACGGACGGCGGCTGGCCTTCATCCATTCCCGTGACACCTTTGATGACCGGGCCCAGGCTTTGCTGACCATCCTGGAGAGAGCTGGCGCCATCCGCCGCAGCCTGGCCGAACAGGAGGGGGGCATGCGTCGCCGTCTTACACGCGCAGGATTGGCGGGGATCCGGCTCAGCGACGACGAGGTTGCGCAGATCCTCGACCTGTTTGTAGATTCCGGGCTCACCCTGGATTACACGCCTCCCGAGGATTCCTTCCTGCAGACCATGCCTGCCCCCGTGGTCGGCGGAGATCCGGACCCTGGCATCGCAGTCAGCAAGGAGGCGGACGGCTACCGGATCACTCATGCCCTGGCCGTGGAGCGCTTCATCGTAGGCCAGGCCCATTCCTTCGTTATCGTGCGCCCCTCTCAGCCTGGTTTAGGGCTGGATTCGGGACCAGTCATCCACCGTTGCAGCGCGCGTTTCATGCGTCATCGGGACCTGCTGGAAACCCTTTGCCGCCCTGGCGAGGATCGGGATCTGCATCTGGACGCCGACGACCTGGACCTGTTCGCCAGGACCGTCCTGCCTGACCTGGATCAGGGTGCCCAGGAAGGATCCGGGCTCTCCGCCACACTGCCTGAAGAGCTGGATGCCCGCCGACGGCCGCCCTGCAGGATCGAGCTTTACCTGGACAGGGATCAGCAGGGGGTCAGTTGTGACCTCAAAGCCCGCTATGGAGATCGTCTTGTGTCCGTCGGCGCTGATCCCGGCTCGGAGGATGAACCTGGCAGAGATCGGGAGAGCGAGTCTCTGGCCCGGCAGACGGTCCGCCGCTATTTCCCCCTGATGGATGGGGGATTGGCCCGCATCCCCGAGGAGAACGAGGAGGCCATCCACACCCTGCTGATACAGGGTCTGCCCGTGCTCAAGAGTCTGGGACGGGTTTTTTCCACCCCGGCCTTCGACGGACTGAGCGTCGTCTCTCATCCGCAGATTCGTGTGGGTGTGCGGGTGCGCTCTGGTCTGGTTGAGATCTCTCCCATCGCCGATGAGGTACGGCCCGAGGAGGCCGCCGCCATTCTGGCTGACCATCGCCGTCGTCGGCGCTTCCATCGTCTGCGCAATGGGGCTTTCGTCGAGTTGGCTGATCTGAATACCGATGCTGTGGACACCCTGGCCCAAGATCTGGGCATCGACCCGGCTGATCTGGCCAAGGGGCCGGTCCGTGTGCCTGAATTCCAGCTCGGCTACCTGGATGCGCTGGTACCCGAGCAGGACCGTGATTCCAGCTTCCGCGACTACCTGAAGGAGCGCAAGCCTGACCCTCAGGAGTTCAAGGTCCCCGACGGGCTGCGCGGGCAACTCAGACCCTATCAGGTAGAAGGGCTGCGTTGGCTATGCACCTTGAGCGACCGCGGATTCGGTGGCATCCTGGCCGATGAGATGGGCCTGGGCAAGACCATACAGATGTTGGCTTACCTGCTCTCCCGTAAGGATCAGGCCAGGGACCGAGGACCTTCGCTGATCGTCTGTCCGGCCTCCTTGGTCTACAACTGGGAGGCCGAGTGCCGTCGTTTTACACCGGATCTGCGGGTGGCGGTCCTGGCCGGGGGGCGTAGCCAGCGTCAGGCACTGCTGGATCGGGCCAGATCCTACGACCTGCTGATTACCTCTTACGACCTGCTTAGGCGGGACCTAGACCGGTATCGGAGCCTGCCCTGGTATGCCTTGGTCTTGGATGAGGCCCAGTACATCAAGAACCATGCCACCAAGGCAGCCCGGGCCGTACGCGCTCTGGACAGTCTGCATCGGTTCGCCCTGACCGGCACACCCATCGAGAACCGGCTGTCTGAGCTTTGGAGCATCTTCGACTTCCTGATGCCCGGGATGTTGGGCCCCTACTCCCGGTTCCGGGACCGCTTCGAAATGCCTATACTCAGCGGCGATCAGGATGCCCAGTCCCGGCTCCAGGCCTTGGTGGGACCCTTCATTCTGCGCCGGCTCAAGTCACAGGTGCTGACAGATCTGCCCGAGAAGATCGAAAACGTGATCAGCGTGCCCCTGCAAGGTCGTCAGCGCAAGCTCTATGCTGCTCTGGAGCAGGAGCTGAGGGCTACGCTCAACAAGGAAAGGGATCAGGAGTACGAAGTCGGCAAAATCCAGGTCCTGGCCCAGCTGACCAGGCTGCGGGAGGTCTGCTGCGATCCGCGTCTGGTCTATCAGGATCAAGGTCGTGACCGGCGGGGCGATTCAGCCAAACTGGATGCCATCGAGGATCTGGTGGTCTCCTGCCAGGATGCCGGACGCAAGATGCTGATCTTCTCCCAGTTCACCTCCTACCTGGACCTGATAGCCCAACGGCTGCGTCGGCTGGACGTGTCCTACGATCTGATCACCGGCGCCACATCCAAGAAGCGTCGGCTGGAGCTGGTGGAACAGTTCAATAGGGATGCCACGCCGGTTTTTCTGATCTCCCTGAAGGCCGGCAACACCGGGCTTAACCTGACCGGAGCCTGTGTGGTGGTTCATGCGGACCCTTGGTGGAACGCCGCTGCCCAGGAGCAGGCCAACGACCGCGCCCACCGGATCGGCCAGACCCAGGATGTCAACGTCTACCAGATCGTAGCCAAGGACACCATCGAGGAACGCATCCTCAACCTGCAGCACAGCAAGAGCGACCTGGCATCGCGCTTTGTCGATTCGGCCGCCTCTACCGGCGCCTCCAGCGTGGCCAGGCTGAGCAGAAAAGACCTTCTGGCCCTGCTGGGCTGATCCCGTACTGACATGAATCTACTCGAAACTAAGACTCAGCGATTTTGAATGTGCTGCCATCATTGATGGCGAGGTCCTCGGGCCACGGTTCCGGTTATTCTTGATGTGGTAGTCAAATCGAAAGACTATGTGTATGAGCAGATTGACGGTTGTGCCACTGCGGGCTTGTCGATTTGGCAACGGTCGATTATTCGGGTTATGGGAGCCTGGCCATTTTTCAGCTCCTTTGATTACGGGAAGCTAAAGGAGAGAGCATGATCAGCGGTGTGCAGATGTTCTGCTCGGAGTTCATGGGCACCGCCCTTATGATGGCCATCGCGGTCATGGTCGCCGCCAGCAGGTCGCTCCCCAAGACAGGGGCTTATCGATCCGACTGGATCAACGCATCGCTGGGCTGGGGTCTTGCTGTCTATGTGGGCGTATATGCGGGGTGGAGAACTGGCGGCCATCTGAATCCGGCAGTGACGCTGGCCAGGGTGGTCGGCCACTGGATTGATCCACAAGCGACCTTGAACGGTTTGGCCATGGGCAAGGGCGGCATTCCGGTCACCATGGCCAATGTGGCCATCTTCATTTTTGCCCAGTTCCTTGGGGCTTTCTTTGGCTCCTGCCTGGGCTACCTGGGCACTCGCAAGCATTTCGAACTTTCGACCGATACAGATACCAAACTCATGGTTTTTTGCACCAAGCCGGCCATACGTTCGAATTTCTGGAATCTTACATCGGAGGCCATTGGCACGGCCATACTGGTTTCCTGGGTTTTCCTCAATGGGGGGACTCCTACGCAGGTCGGGCCTCTGGGTGTGGCCCTGGTCATCACGGTTCTGGTTATGGCCTTGGGTGGGGTTTCTGGTGCGGCCATGAATCCTGCACGTGACTTTTCCGCACGATTGGCATACTGTCTTCTGCCCATGTCCGGCAAGAAGGACGCGGACTGGAGCTACGCATGGATACCCTTTGTTGGGCCGATCATTGGAGCCTGCATCGGTGTGCTGGCTCCTGCCTGGATGGGACTTCTGCCTTGATCGTCGGCATGGAAAAGCCCCTAGCCTTGTCAGGGGGTTATTACGACAGGACCGGGGGTCGAGTTAGTTAGACAGCTCGAACTCAGTAGCTGGCTGAGGTGGGCTCCTGGAAGCGGACTGTCAGTCCGCGGCCGTGGTGAAGGAACATCTCCGCACCGTGGCGGTCGACATCGCGATGGGTGAAGAGCATGCGGATGGCGAAGGCCGTCTGGGCATCATCGGGCAGGTCCAGAAAGGCCTTATGGGCATCCCAGCCATCAGCTGCGACAGCCTTATTGGGTACGTAGGCATATCCATAGCCGTCCTCGTCCACGTAGCCCAGGAAAGGCAGGTCCCATGCCTGGTGGTAGCTCAACTGATTCTTGTAATCCTCGACCTTCTGGAGGGCTTCGTCGCTGATGCCGTACTTGCGGGCAACCTCGTTGGCCTTGGCGGTCTTCGCTGCGGCATCTTTTCCGAACATGGAAGTATCAACAACAATGACTGTATCGTCTACCATGACTGACCTTTCTGTGTGACGGCCTGCACGTGTGACAATCAACGCCATGACCATGCAGGGCCATGACTTTTCGGGTGACCGTCCATCGTCGACAGCGACCCCTGGATGCAAGATTCCTTCCACTTGCAAGAATACCAAATTCCGCCTGCAAATAGGGGCAAGGAACCGTGAGGTTCGCCATAGGTGCCTGACATTGGCGAAGAGGAGGGAACTCTCAGTCCAGCTCGGTCTCCTGATCCCTGCGATGCCGAAGCAGATACATCAGCGCCAGGCCGAGAACGGCAGTGCCGACAGCCAGAGCTGCAGGAATGACTATGTCTGAGCCGGAGTCGGCTAGGGATGGGGAATTCGTAGAGGACTTCGCTTGGTCATCAGAAGATTGGCTTCCTGGCACTGGTTTTTGGCTATTTCTGGTTTGTTCCGGTTTGCTAGGTGCATGATCGGACTCGACCGGCTTGCTCGGTTCCACCGGCGGATTCGGCTTGTCATGCTCTCCGGAGTTGTTGGAGTTGTTGGAGTTGCCGGAGTCGCTGGGGTTGCCGGTGTTACCGGTGTTACCGGTGTTGTCGGGGTTGCTGGAGTCGCCGGGGTTGCTGGGGTTGCCGGTGTTGCTGGGGTTGCCGGTGTCGCCAGAGTCAGGGTTGCCAGGGTTGCCAGGGTTGCCAGGGTTGCCAGGGTTGCCAGGGTCGTCGGGCTTGGCCGGCTGGGTCTGGTAGGTGTTGGTGAAGACCGCCGTGTCTACCTTGATGCCCTTGCTGTCAGTCCACTGCGCCTTGGCGGTACGGTGTAACTGAGCTGAATAGGTTGTCAAAGTGATGGTCAGGATTGCAACGCTCTGATCATATGTCAGGCCAGGAATGGAGCCGGTTTCCTGGTGTATACGATACTTGTAGCTGCCATCGTGGGGCAGAGCATACACGTTGACGGGCACCTGGGTATCTTGGTTGTCGGTGTTTATGATGATTTGGCTGGGCAACGCTGCGGAGGGTGCGCCTTCCAGGGGCTCGACGGTTAATGTAAAGGAGTCTGTACTGAGCCAGTTCCTGCCTTGAATCCGTACTTTGACTCCGGCAGACACTTCATCGGTGTCCATTGTTCCCGTCAGGCCGCAGTTGTTGTAGTCCAGGGATTGGCTGGCCGCGTCAACCATATCCTCGGCCTTCTGGAAATCAATATCGTTGATGACGGCGCCTTTCATGGCTCCGTCTTCCAGTATGTCGCTTGCTGAGGAGTTTTCGCTCGGGCTGGCTCCGCTGGCCTTTTGGATTGTTGTAGTCAGGTGGGTCCAGTTCGTGTTCGGGGCGGGGTCGAAGCGCAGGTGGAATTTCCCTGCCGGTATATTGGTCAGTTCGTACTTGCCCTGGGAATCAGATGCTGTGCTCAGATCATCATTTGGGGTGACGACTGACTTGGCGGGCTTGTTGTCAGTATCGTTGAGCAGGGTCACTTTCACATCTTTAAGCAGAATATCTTCCGAAGAGCGGACACCGTCCCCATTGACGTCGTACCATACGATGCCACTGATGGAACGTTGAACAACCATGGCCTGGGCAGGCATTTGGTTCAGTGCATTGCCCCAGCGATTCCGATAGAGGTCGCCGGGGGAGTTGTTTCCGGGGTTTATATGGAAAGTGATGTCATAGCGGAATTGGTTGGGCTGCCCATCAATGATGAAGGCCCAGGCGACCACGTTTCCAGGCATTTTCACTTCGCCGCTTGTTGGGTCAAAGTCAGCCTTGCTCCAAGAGAGGTAATCCTGGGATTGTATGAAACTCGTGTCATTCACCCGCCATCGAGAATCTGTGGTGTAGCGGATGGTGATTCCGCTCAGACCAGCCCCCGCCGAAGCTTTTATGCTCATATCGGCAAAAGTAGGTTCCCCGTGGAAGTCGGGTTTGCCGCTTGCCTGTTTGTACGGCATGATGTCGATGGCATAGTGATGCTGCTTGCCACTGCCTGCGGTGCTGCTCAGCATGTTGGTGAAACCGATTGGTGCACCGGCTTCATTGGTATCCCGTACGGCCGAAGTGGAAAGGCTGGTGGTGTTGGTCCGCCAAGCGTGGATGGTGAAGGAGTCGGCAGTCTTCAAGTATGTGTTGGGCTGGGACATATTCTGTTTTGACTGAACTGTGGCCGAGGTCATCAGATTTTCGTCGGGACCGATGTCTTTGCTGGGGTCAGTCAGGTCGCCCAGGGAGGTGGAGAAGTGGATGATGCGGTTGTTGCCGTCCACAGGGATGTTGGTCAGTGTCCAGGACAGAGTGGTGATTCCGGTTTCGGAGTCCGTGCTCACTGATGGCTCACAGGCGGTTCCGCCCTCTATGTGGCCCATTTCAGGCGTGGCTTCCGTATATGTGCCGCCCAATCGGGCGCTGCCGGGAATGTAGTGGAGCTTTGCTGGTAGTTTGTCGGTGATGTAGAGTTCGGTTTTGGCGCCCTTGTTGGCCTGGGAAGCTGAAGTGCCGGTGTTGATGGTTAGCCGCCAGTCAACGAACCGTTGATCGCTGTCTATGTCAAAATAGTCTTTGGGTTTGGAATTGGTGCTTGTTTGTGCTACGGCGTTGGAGATGGTGTTGGTTTCGCCGGCTACATAGAGGCTGTCCCCGTGTTCATTGCCGCCGGTGTCCCCGCCCAGGTAACCGTTTATTTGATCATAGCGGGCCTTGGTATAGCCTCCGACGGGGGTGGTTAAGACAGGAGATTTTATTTTGGCCAGATCGTATGGGTTCTGCTTCTCGGCCCAGTTCTCCCATTCCTGATCGCTGGAGTTCTCGGGGCTCAGCCCGGCCATAGCTGCTAATTGGCTGCGGGTGAAGGTGCGCGACACTGATGTCAGCTGGGCCACCGAACCTACTTTGGCGTCGGGGAGGACGTTGATCACAAATCCGCCGAAGCCGAATCGGGAATTCTCTTCGGCAAACCTGGAGGGCGCGGCGGTGCGCCCGCCCAGCAGCATGCCTACAACCGTGCCATGCTTCTTTGCTTCCTCCTGTGTGCTGTAGAAGTTCAGATTCTCTATGTCGGCATTGGCTTGCTCAGTGTCGTTTTTCCAGTCCTTCCCGTCGGGTTTGGTGGCGTACATGACCAGGTCCAGCAACGGGTTTTTATCGCTCGTTGTATCGTTGTATTTGCCGTTCTGCCAGATGCCATTGCCCCAGGGAAGATCCAGGCTGTCGGAGTCCGGCAGCCCAACTACTTTTGGGTCGATTTTGACCAAGGACATTCCCAGCAGAGGCAGATCGGCCTTGCTGGTTTTGAAGTTGAAGCCGGCCGTTACCCGCACTTGGGTTCCTGAGACTGCTGAGTCGGTCCCCCGTAGATTGTCAGGAGCGTTCCACCACCCGCAGTCCACGCCGTTATCAAAAAAGTTGGAAGCCGTCATGCAACTGTACTGAATGATGTTGCTGATGCCTGCCTTTGATGTTTCGGAGCCTAGCGTGAAGATGACGTTGTGCCACATGTCATCGGACTGGTCGGGTTGGTTTGACGTGTCCGTGGGGCCAGAGGCAAGGGGTAAAGACTGGTTTGATAGCGATTTCGCACCCAGGTTGCCGTCATTGACCTTGCTCTGCAGGCTGAGACCGGTCTGTCCATAGTAGTTGGCCACGTCCTTGCCTCCGACAGTAGAGGGGTTGAAGACATATAGGTAGCCAGTGGAGATTTCGGCCACTTCCTGTCGCGTGCAGTCAGTCGAGGCCAGGGCAGGGGTGCAGTTGGTGCCTGGCGCATGGGTATGCCCCAGGTATGGGAAGGGGTCGTTGGTTTTATAATCCTTCAACGTCAGGTCCAGCCTAAGGCCCTGGTTGCTGCGCTGTTCAGCCACGGTGTATTGACCATTGCCTTGGACCCGGTCCTTCCCGGCATCGCCACCCGTGGATCGGGCATAGCCATAGTTGCTGAGAGTGGGTTTCCAGCCCTGATCGCCGGTGTTGCGCCCGCTGTTGTTGAAGTCGCCATCGATGGTGCCGATGTCCCAGAAGTAGGGTTGCAGATCCTCTATTTTCGGGTAGGCATCTCCGCTGGCGGTCTGCCACAAATTGCTCAGCGACAGGGAGAAGGTTATGGGGCCAGTGGGAACCTCCAGACCCTTGAGACCCTTGGTTCGATCGGGCCAACGCATGTCAACGGCCCAGTTGAACTTGCTGATGATCCCCTTGCGCTTGCCCAGCTCATGGTTGGGGTAATTGCTGGCGGCTGGGGTGTTGAAATCGAAGGTTTGGTTGCCGGAGCCTTCATTGGTTCCGCCAGTGATTCGCAGGTTCAGATTGAGCTTGGCCGATACGGTGATCTCATCGGACGTGGTTGAAGCAGGATCGGTCTTGGTGGTGGCATCCGGAGCGCCCCAGGCCTGGATCTCTGGGGCGAATTTGCTGCCATTGGGCATGCTTCGGACCCGGAGGACCAGAGTGACGCTGGAGGATCCCGGAATGACGGTAGACATATTCTGTGTGGCAGCGAGCAGCCTGTAAACGGTAAGCACCTGTGTGGGCTGACCGTTGATGATCTCTGTAGTTTGCTTTGGCTTGTATCCCTGCGTATTGTCCACCCAGCCCATCGAAGCCACATCAAAGGTGACCTGATCCTCGGGCTGGCTCAGTTTGAATTGGAAGCCTATTCGGCCCCGGCGGTAACTGGTTGTCTCGCTGCGGGTATTTACGGCGAAAGAGTAGGTGTAGGACATCTTATCGAAAGTGCGCACTATGGCATTGTCCGCATCGTGGTCGTCGCCTGGGTTGTTGTCGCTGTCGAAAGGGGCCGTGCCAGTGGAGCGGGAGGCCTGGGACAGTGTGGTGACCACGGCGTCGTCGGTGTCCAGCGTGTCCTTGATTACCGATTTGGCGGTCGGCCTTCTGCTGGGTTGTATGGGCGCGGCCTGGTTCGGGGAGGTTGACTTCGACTTCTGAGTGGTTTGGGCTGCTCCAGACGTGGCAGCGTCTAACTGTGGAGTCGAGGTTTGGGTCGACGTGGATGATGCCTGGTTTGTCACAGTCGTCTGTTGTGCTTGCGTCGTTGCGGATGTTGATGTGGAAGCGGTGGTCTGTGCACCAGCCGTCTGCCCACCATCGGCTATAGCCATGGTGGGTATCAACATGGCCATAGCCATCAGGCCGGCCAGGACTTTTCCACTCAAATTACCCTTTGCCACGTTTCTCCTTTTGAGCGCCGACGACCGCCAGGGGCGTCGGGCCGGGCATCCCCTTCAGATCATCCGGTCGACTGTCTACGATGGTTCTCGAGTCATTCGATATTAGTTTTGTAGAGCTAGTATACAAAGTCTTTGGCTATGATTCCGATTGATATGCGCCTCCGGAGAAAAGGGCCAACCATGGACAAAACAGGGAGGTTCGCATGAGTGAACGGGATCATCATGAGCTCTCGGTTGCCGATTTTCCGGGTCACGGAATGCGCGAGCGGCTGGCCGTTTATGGGTTCTTCATCATCATGGGTATTGGTACATCGGCCTGGATTTCTCGACTGCCAACCGTCAAGGCCAGTCTCGGTCTGCAGCCTTCGGGCTTGGCGCTAATGACCATCCTGGGCGGATGCGGCGCTCTGGTCGGCATGCTGGTCTCGGGAGTGTTGACTGATCAGCTGGGCGTGCGCCGGGCCATGCTGCTGGCAGCCTCGACCTGGTGCCTGGGCATGGTGATCGCGGCCCTGGCCGTCACTTTGCGATCAGTGCTGGGGGTGATCTTTGGGCTGCTCTTCAATTCGGCGGGGATCAGCCTCTGGGGAACGGTCAACACTGTTGAGGCCGGCGCAGTGGAGCGATTCTCCTCCCGGTCCATAATGCCGCGCTTCCATGCCTCATATAGTCTGGGCATGTTTCTTGCCTTGGGTCTGGGCTCGCTCCTGTCTCATCTGGGCGTGCCCATAGGCGCGCATCTGGCGGTCAATGCACTGATCAGCCTGGTCCTGGTGGCCGCTTGCGTTCTGCTCTGCCCGGCTCGGCCTCTAGGGGACTACAAGGGCAGCGCTGACGGCAAACGTTCGGATCGTCATGCCGATTCAGGACGATCATCCGCCTTCAGCAGGCAGTTAGCGGCCTGGGGTGATGCCTTGGTGCTCATCCTGGCCCTGATCAACGTGGCTCTGGAGGCCAGCGAGGGTGCTGTCAACGACTGGAGCGGGATCGGTCTGGTCGATTCCTTCGGTGTCCCCGAGTCTCAAGCCGGTCTTGCTCCCACGATTTTCGCTGCAGCCATGATCGTCTCAAGGTTGCTGGGGACGCATCTGATCGAGTGGCTGGGGAATATGCGCTCGCTGGTTCTGACCCTGCTGGTCTCGGCTCTGGGCATCCTGGTCTATGCTCTTTCGCCCTCTTTCGTGCTCAGCCTCGTGGGCACTGGAATTTGGGGTGTAGGAGCAGCTCTGGGTGTACCTATCGTCACCACTCTGGCAACCAAGGATCCAGCCATGGCGGCTCAGCGGGCTTCGGTCATCTCCACTGCCTACTACGGGGTCTCCTGGATCATTCCTCCGGCTATCGGTTTTTTGGCCGACCACACAGGCGTCAGGCCGGCCCTGCTCCCCTTGGCGCTCTTACTGGCGGCGGTCACCCTCCTAGTGCCCAGGGTGTCCAGGCTCACTCGGGAATGATGCTTTTCGGTTGGCAAACCCCGTCAACCGGTTGTTGGGCAAAGTACAGTCTTTGGAAGATACTCGGATTCAAACAGCCCTTCCTCAATATTGCCGTAAATATTGCCGTACACGTCAGCGAATTTTATGGCCACAGCAGTCAGTCGGCACCGGCCCTGAGGATCGGCCTTAGGACAGATGGATGCCCTTCCCCGCCAGGTTCTCCAAGCACTCCTGCAGGTAGGCTGAATCATGCTCAGGATAGATGGGGTCCGTCAATGGCGCTGCAGACAGGTCCTCGTAGGGCGGACAATGTCTGCCGCGGTAGAGCGGATCATACCAGGCAGGATCAGGATGGTAGCCGCGCTCGCGCATCGTTGCCATGACCAGCAGATGAAATTGAAAGAGCTTGTATGGGCAGTGGCGGAAGACATAGTCAACAGTGGCGTGCCGTCTACCCCAGCCCAGGCCCCGCAGCGCGGTGATCTCCCGATGCTGACCCAACAGCTGCTGTCTGGGAAGCAGTCGAATCAGATCCTGATGCCACAGTCGCATGACGCCCCCTCGTTGGGGCCATAAATGAACCCCTCCTTCAGCCTAGCCACTTGCCTTACTGTAAAGCGGACTGGCAGAAGAAGGGGTTCCGGCAATTCCTTGCCGGAATAGCTCACTGGGCGATGAATCCACCGTCCACAACGAATTCGGCACCCAGTGCGAACTTGGATTCGTCGCTGGCCAGATAGACGCAGATCTCGCCGATGTCCTGGGGCTCGCCGATGTGGCCCAGGGGGGTCAGCTTGCTCATCCTGTCCTCAAGGCTCTGGCTGATCAGAGGGGTCTTGATGAATCCGGGATGAACCGAGTTGATGCGAACACCATAGTTGTTGTTGGCGGAATCCAGGGCCGCGGACTTGGTCAGCAGCCTGGTGCCGCCCTTGCTGGCGTTGTAGGCTCCGGCTCCGCTCAGGCCTACGAAGCCCTCAATGGAGGAGATGTTAATAACGGATCCGCCACGGCCCTTCATGACCCGCATGCCGTGCTTGGTGCCAAGGAAGGTTCCGTTCAGATTGATGGCGATGACCTTTTTCCAGTCCTCGTAGCTTTCCTGGTCCATAGTGGCTCCGCTGCCGCCTATGCCGGCATTGTTTACCACGGTGGTCAGCTGACCCAACTCCTTTTCAACGGTGTCGATGGTGGAGACCCACTGGTCCTCATCCGTCACGTCCAAGGTGTGGAAGACGACCTGCCCGGGGTGCTTCTGCATGAAGCTGCGGGAAGCATCGCTTTCCTTGATATCGGTAAGGGCCACCTTGGCTCCCTCGCGGACGAAGCATTCGGCGATGCCTACGCCCATGCCACCGGTTCCTCCGGTGATGATGGCTACCTTACCTTGTATTCGATCAGTCATATCCACTCCTTTATAGAGATGTGCTGTCATATTCCATCCTATGGGATGGCATGCCCACGGTGGTGACCGATGTACCGATTATCTTGGTTCCGCTAGTTCTCCTAAGTTGTCTATGAGGGGCTAAAAGTTCTGCAGGGGTTACAGTAAATTCCCCGCAGAAACAGTGCGCCTGTTCTGCTGACTGGGTATGTTCGGATGTCGAGCAGATGGCGGTAGAGCTCGTGATCCATAGGTCGGTCAAGACGGAGATTGGTGATGGTGACGAGCATCCGGTCATTGCCGTCCGGCCTTGCTTTCTTCCCGGCATACGGTGGCCCTATAGTGGTGACGGGGCCCAGGTAGTAGAAGTTGCGGTCTGCCGTATCCTGTCAGCCCATGACGCAAGGTGGAATGTTGCGCAGGCTGCTGGTTGCAAGGTTCGGTCAGTTGGTTTGAGTAGCTGACTTGTGCGTGCCCTTCAGTGGGATAATGCCCAGGAACAAGGCTGCAACCATGATCAGGATGCTCAGACCGAACATGATGATGTAGCCGTGGGGCAGGTCGGCGATGGCTCCCCAGAAGAGAGCGGCGAAGGCCGAAGCCAGGGAGCCCACCATCTGAATGCGGGCGTAAATGTTGGTGTAGTCATGCGAGCCGAAGACTGCCGTAACCAGAATGGGCGTCTGCACTGTAGTGCATGCGTAGACCAGGCCGAAGGCGAAGGCTCCCAGCAGGAGAAGCGCAGGCAATCCAGGGAAGGCGACCATGAGGCAGACGCCGAGAACGCCGCCGCCGATGCCCAGGCAGAGCCCGCCCACGATGCTGCCGTCGTTGACCATGCCCAGGATGACCTTGCCGATGGCCTGGCCGGCCATGCAGGAGGAGGCGATCAGGCCTGTGTAGGCCGCCATGGATGGCAGGGATGCTGCATAGGAGGGCAGAAACTGGTAGATGGTCTGATTCATGGTGATCAGGCCGCAGAAGAGTGCCAGCGCCCAGAAGGCAGGGGAACGCAAGGCCTGGGAAGCGGTCATGCCAACAGTCGACGCGGCAGGCTCAGGGCTCTTTTTGTATTTACTTCCGGTGTTTGGGCTGTTGGAGGCAGCCTCGGCTGCAGCAGGCTCCTGGTCGGCGGCGCCATAGGGGAGCAAACCCATCTGCTCGGGCGTCCCGCGAATGACGAAGATGGTGAAAGGCAGGGTGACCACCAGAATCAGAATGGCAAAGACCAGGTATCCCCGCCGCCATCCGTCAGGGGCGGATCTGATGATCATGGTGCCTATCTGGTTGAAGATCACGCCGCCTATGCCGGTAAAGGCCATGCATAGGCCGATGAAGAACCCGACCCGTTTGCGGAACCAGGCGTTGATGAGCGTGGGCACTGACAGATAGAGGATAGGTGGCATGCCGATTCCCAGAACTACTCCGCATAGGTAGAACTGCCACATGGCGGATGATCGGGACATACCCAGGCAGCCCAGTCCGGCAAGGATTGTGCTTGCCGTCAGGACGATGCGCAGATCGTAGCGGTGCATCAGCCATCCGGCCACCGGCAGGAAGATGACCATGGTGATGCTGAATATGCTGAAGTACCCCGTAAATGCAGCCTTGGGAACATGGAAGTAGTTGCTGACAGGAGTGAAGAAGATACCGGCGCAACTGCATACCAGCGATACGGGGATGGCCGTGAAGACAATGCCCGACAGCACGATCAAGTACGGATAAACAGCCTGTTTTCGTGATGAGGGTTGTGTCGGTGTGGTCGACATGACTGCGACCTTCCTCTTATGGGATCGTGGCTAGCCAACTGATGCTTGGTTTGTATGCTCCCATCGATCTGTGGCTCGTCTGCTCTGAATGTCCACTATGGGAAATTTAAGGACTAATCATAGTTCAATATTTGACCCTCACCTATCGTTACAATGCAGATTAAGACGATGCAGATTAAGTAGTTTTGCGACACTGCCGTTTTACCTCTTGCAATGGGGCGATCGAGCCCACTTTTGGCTGGCAACCGCCTTTCCTCGTAGATTACTGCGCCGATTCTCCATATGCCCATGCTGATGCCGTCCTGGCTGATCTGTCCTTCACAAAAGGTCAGCCCTATACCAGGCATTTGGTCATGGTCGTCGATGTGTGCTTGATCGTAGTAAAGACTTGCACCTCCAGCGACTCGAGGTTGTACCATCAGGCCGACTGAACATCTAGGAAAGGCGGGACTATGACAGTTGCAGATAAGACAGTGCTGATCACCGGAGCTTCTTCTGGCATCGGAGAGGCTACGGCGAGACTGTTGGCGCAGCGAGGGGCCAAGGTGGTGCTGGGTGCTCGTCGCAAGGATCGGCTGGATACAATCGTCGACGACATTGTTCAGGCTGGTGGCCAGGCGGCTTCCATGGCTCTGGACGTTACTGATAGGCAGGCCAATGAGGACTTCGTGGCTTTCGCCAAGAAGCAGTTCGGTGAAGTGGACGTGGTATTCCTCAATGCCGGGCTCATGCCTAATTCTCCCTTGTCGGCTCTGCATGTGGACGAGTGGGATCGGACTATTGACGTTAACCTCAAAGGCGCACTGTACGGCATTGCTGCGGCCCTGCCGGAGTTCACCGGGCAGCGTCACGGGCAGTTCATCGCCACCTCTTCGGTGGCTGGTCTCAAAGCCTATCCGGGCGGAGCAGTTTACGGGGCAACCAAATGGGGCCTGCGTGATTTGATGGAAGTGCTCAGGATGGAGTCTGCCCAGGAGGGGACCCATATTCGCACCTCTACCATTTACCCGGCAGCTATTCGAACCGAGTTGCTGGACACCATCACAGACCAGCAGACCCTGGCTGATATGAACAAGACCTACGACACCTATCAGATCGATCCCGAACGGGTGGCTCAGGTGGTGGCCTTTGCCATTGATCAGCCTGAGGATACCAATGTATCGGAATTCACCGTGGGCCCCACCATTCAGCCCTGGTGAATTCCTCCGCCGCTGCCCTTAGTCGCCACTGGAGGAAAGAAGACGAATGCCGGCTTGTGCCATGGCCTTTCGAGCCTCGATGCCCTGATCCTCGCTGACCGGGACAGTCAGATCCTCGAAGACCGTGACCTGGTAACCCAGCTTTGCGGCATCCAAGGCCGTCTCCTTGACGCAGTGGGATTCGGCGATGCCGACTACATCCACCTGGTCGACTCCTGCTTGCGCCAGTGCGTCGGCCAAGGTGACTCCAGATGACTTGGCGGCAGCGAATTCCTCCCTGCTCTGGATTCGATCGGTGTTGTCTTCGATGCCTTCGAATCCGGAGTAGGCGGCGGAATATTGGCCCTTTTTGAAGTGATGGGTGATGCCCAGCTCCCGAATGCTGGGATGCAGCTCCGCCCCGGGTGATCCGGCCACGCCGTGCTTGGGCCAGGTATCCACAAAATCCGGGTGATCGGACCAATGAGACCCGGGTTCGATGTGCCAATCCTGGGTGGTGGCCATGTAGGCATAGTCCTTGGCGTGGTCGTGGACATAGTCGGCGATTTTGTCGGCTGTGGCGTTGCCTCCCTCGACTCCCAGCTCACCTCCTTCGCAGAAGGTCGGTTGAACATCCACGACGATCAAAGCCTTGGACATAGTGATCACTCCCTTGGTCGATGCTGACGGTAGGCAGAGGGAATACCGGTTGAAGCTCCTCGATCATTTCCTCTTACGCATCAGTCTAATTCTCGCAGATGCGTCGGTCCCTCCGCGTTAGTGCATGTGGACGAATATGGCGGCGAATCAGCACCTTGTGGACAAGATGATAAAGGAGGTAGCAAGGGTGATTAACCGTGGCTGTGTGAGGTGGATCCATACGGTCTTTTGGGGCATTTGCTTGGTATCATAAGCAGGATTGTACGTAGTTGTGGCCGGTGCTTTTAGGCCTGCCTCTTCCGTGCGATGACGGAGTGAGCATTGTTCCAAGGGAGGAGATGCGGTATGAGGATCAATGAGTTTGGGCAACCTATTGGGGATGCGATTTCGTTTGCCGGGGCCAGGGTGCCAGAGCCTGTCATGTTGACTGGCAAGACCGTTCTGGCAGTACCCTTGGACGAAAACCAAGGTGATGCCTTCTATGAGCGAATCTTCGGTCCAAAATGCGACGAATCCATCATGACATATACCACTCACGAGCTCTACCCTGACAGAGCAGCATTCGACTCAGGATTCGCATCCATGATTGAAAGCCGGGAGCCGCTATTCTTTGCTATCCTTCGCAAGCCATCCGCACCTGACTTTGGTGTCGGCCAGCCTGTGAGTGAGAAGGATGCAGATTTACGGGAGCATGTGAAGCTTCATGATTCGTCGGATCTGTTGGGCATGTATGCCTTGCACCGGATAAGGTCCGACATGGGAAGCGTCGAGATGGGCCACGTTATCTATACCAGGGAGTTGCAGAGAAGCAGGCAGGCTACCGAGGCCCAATATCTGATGGCTCGGCATGTCTTCGAGGACTTGGGCTATCGCCGATACGAGTGGAAGTGCGACAGCCTCAACGCGCCCTCCCGGGCGGCGGCGCTGAGGCTGGGATTCAAGGCTGAAGGCCGGTTCAGAAACGACATGGTCTACAAGGGCCGAACTCGGGATACGGATTGGTTTTCCATAACGGAAAGCGAATGGCCAACAGTGAAAGAGCGGTTGGAGACCTGGCTGGATGATGACAATTTCGATCAGGATGGCAGGCAGAAGCGCCGTCTGCAAGATTGCTGAACTATTGCTGTTGCACTGCTGCATCCTTGATAAAGCCGAAGTATGCATTCATGGCTCGGGCTGTTGGAGTGTCATTTCGACGCATCAGTGCAAGTGGAGTCCCTTCAAACAGCACCTTGCCGCCCGCGCTCCCGGCTCCTGGGCCCATATCAATCACCCAGTCGGCCTGACCGATAAAGCGCAGATTATGTTCTATGGCGACAACAGTCAGGTCTTTATCAGTGATGAGTTTGCGTAAGAGGGCAATCTGCTGCAAGATGTTGGATTCATGCAGGCCGCTGGTAGGTTCATCCAGAATCAGGGTCTCATGAATTCCTTCTTTGAGCAGCTTGGCCAGCTTGAGACGTTGCAGCTCACCGCCCGAGAGCGTATCGAGAGCCTGTCCAACGGATAGATAAGACAGCCCGACATCCTCCAAAGCTCTCATGGCTGGGCCCAGCACCTCATGATATCGGTGCGCGGCCTCGCTGGCAGTCAGTTTCAGCGCCTGGGCGATGCTGAGACCGCGGTATCTGGCAGACAGGGCCTGTACTGAATATCTGGTTCCATGGCAGCTTTCGCAGACAGTGCTGGCATCGCCCATGTAGGCAATATCAAGAGTGACAACTCCTTTGCCCTTGCAAACAGGGCAGGCTCCGGCAGCGTTGAATGAGAAGAGTGACGGGGACTCACCTGTGGCCTTGGCGAAGGCCTTGCGCAGTGGGTCGAAGACGCCCAAGTAGGTCAACAGGTTGGAGCGCCCACTGGCCTTGATCGGCTTCTGATCCAGGAGTATGGCATCATGCTGAGCCATGAAGCCTGCCTTGATCAGGGTGCTTTTGCCTGATCCGGCCACACCGGTCACCACTGTCAGCATATGCTTGGGTATCTTGGCGTGGGCTTCTCTGACGTTGTGGGCAGTGACCTTGTCTATCGCGTAGAAGCCATGCGATGGCGCCACTGGTTCGTTCACTACGCCTGGATCTGACAGAGCTCTGCCCGTGGCTGTGCCGCTTTCCAGCAGAGACTGATAGCTCCCTTCGAAGACGATCCGTCCTCCTTCCCTGCCTGCTCCTGGCCCCATGTCGACGATACGGTCTGCAATACCGATGAGCTCGGGGTCATGATCCACGATTACCACCGTATTGCCCTTGTCCCGTAAGCCCTTGAAGATTTTCTTGATCCCGGTCAGGTCATGGGGATGTAGCCCAACACTTGGTTCGTCAAAGATGTAGAGAACGTCATTTAAGGGGCTGTTCAGGCAATTGGCGATTTTCAGACGCTGTGCCTCTCCTCCGGAAAGCGTAGAGGTGCCACGCTGTAGACTCAGGTAGCCCAGACCAACTGTTATCAGGTTAGCTGTCTTGCGCTCTAGGTCCTGCAGAATGGTCTCGGTCTGATCGTCATGAATCTTCCCCAGCCAGTCCTGCAGGTCAGCAACGCTCATGGCTGAGCAGTCAGCTATGTTCAGTCCGTCGATCTTGGCCGAGCGCACCCTGGCGTTGACCCTGGCCCCTTGGCAGTCGGGGCACTGGGTGATTCGCGTAACCTGCTCCAGCTCATGCTGGTACTTGTCGCCGTTTTGGTTGATGAAGGTCTTGGTGATCCGGGGCACCAACCCCTCATACATGGCCGTCTTGTGCCAGTTGGGACTAGGGTGTGCCGGTTTCTGCTTCTTGCCATAGAGCAGAAGGTCAAGGTCGCCGCTCGTCCACTCCCGCAGGGGCAGATCGTTGTCAAAGTAACCTGAATCCGTATACCTGGTCAGTCTCCAGCCGCCCGGCTGGAAGGTGGGAAAGTCGATGGCTCCCTGGTTCAGTGAGAGATTCATGTTGAGCAGGCGATCCAGCATCAGAGTACGCACAGTTCCCAGACCCTGACAGGTCGGACACATCCCGGCAGGATTGTTGAAGGAATACGTCATGGAGTACCCGATGAAGGGCTGGGCCGTACGGGAGAACAACAGGCGCAGGGCGGTGTAGATATCAGTATAGGTGCCTACAGTCGAGCGGGCATTGCCTGAGAGCTGCTTCTGGGTTACGACAATGGAGAAGGGCAGGTTGTCGATGCGGGCGACTTCCGCAGGTTCATACTTGGGCAGGAGCTGTTGAATGTAGGAGCTGTAGCTGCGGTTGATCATGCGCTGTGATTCGGCTGCCAGCGTGGAAAATACGAGAGATGACTTTCCCGAACCCGACAGGCCGGTGACTATGGTGATAGCCCGCTTGGGTATGGACAGCGAGACCTGCCTGAGGTTGTGCGTGGAGGCCCGATCGATAAGGATGGATTCTGTTCTCATCTGGCGACTCGCTCCTGGCGCAGCTTGGCAATGAGTCTGTTGGCAAGAGCGGTGAATTCTTCCTGCTCGTCTTCGGACCAGACCTGTCGGGCATCCTCCTCGAGGGTCTTGTGCTTCTGATCGATGATGCTAAGCATGTCCCGACCAGCCTGGGTCAGACTGGTCTCCAGCTCGCGCCGGTCACGAGCATCAGGTGTCTGTCTGATGTATCCGAGATCGTGCAGCGTGCTCAGGTTCTTGGAGACCTTGGATCGGCTCATGCCGAGCCGCTGGCCGATCTGCGAGGGCATGAAGGATCCTGTACGCAGAACAGTGAGGATGTCGAACTGCTGCCAGGTGATGTTTCCCGGGTTGACTCTGTTGCGCTCCGCCACGAATTCGCACTGCAGATACATGAGAGCATCATAAAGGGAGGATGGCTTATTTGATTTCACAATAGAAACTGTATCATATTGGAAACTATATACTTCTCGAATTGTTTGAAAGTGCACTAGCTTCTGTCTTGTCTGGCTATCGAATCGACGAAGTTAGACACCCTCTAGGATGTCATTGCTTTATATTTGGCCTTGTTTCGCTGAAATATGGCGGGGCGCTTCATGGATCGCTTAAGCGTTTGGCTGTTTAATCCTCCGCTCTCACAGCCCGTAGCCATGCGGTGAAGCAGGTCGTTATGGATTTCAGGCTGGCAGAGCAGCCTCTGGACATGGTTGATGCCTTGGAAGAAAAGGACGGGGAGTGATGTGTCCAATATTTCCGGGCAGAGCAGAGCGTGCAGGGAGAGGGGGATAGTCCCCGTGGTTATGCAGCATCGGTGAGAAATATATGTTTGTGATGGTACTCGATAAATTCATGCGAGGGCCGGCTGATCGATGGCAATGTGATTCTCTGGTCTTCGAAAGCGTAGAGCCATTGATCATTGATCGGCGAATGCCTTACTTTGTCGTGGTTGACCATGATGCGGTAATCGTCGTCGATGGAAATGAGCCCTTGATCAAACGCCCGGTCGTGGAATGCATTGAGCAGCAGGCCGTTAGATGCGGCGGTCTTCTCGGTCGGGGTTGATGCTTTCCATGGTTTGATATGGCTAGCAATCAGCATCGAGGGTATCTGCATACCGGTGATGCAGCATGTGCACTGGTAGTTCAAGAGCAACGAATTGCGGAAATAAGACTGGTTGATCCGCTGAATCGTGGTCGTTGCGCGCTCGCCGCCTTTGGGATTGCGCTTGCCAAGCAGCAGTCTTGTTGCGGTTTCGAGCAGGGAATATCGGTCAGAAGCCAGGGGTGCTGGATGGAAGTGTTGTTTGTTCGCTTGCATGAGTGCGTGTCGGAGCAAATTGAGACATTCCGCCATGAAGGCATCGGGATTTTCCTCGTACCATTGCCAGACTTGGGAATCCAGCTTGCTGCCATGTTTCATGCCTGCCTTGCCTTGTGCGCTCCGATTGACGTCACGGGCTGCGATGTTCCAGATTTTCAAGGCGACTGAGGCGGGTGTGCGGTTCAGGAATGATGCCAGACGCTGCACGTCTAGTCCATTGTCATCACACTCTCTAGGCTCAAGCACGATGTACAGGGCAAACGCCATCATAGTTTCTTCGCGCGACCAGTTGCGACGGCGCGACGCGACATTGACGTTCATTGCCATACCTCCAGGATAATCGGCCGTGAAGCTTGCGGGATGTGTGTCTGAGGGAATTTTGAAACCTGTAAAGCTGAAGGTGAATTGCCGGCAAGGGGCGTAATGGTTGACTGTTTGCAGGCGTTTCAGTTGCTGTTTTATTCTGGCTATTATTGCTTTGTTCCTGAGCGCACTGTGGAAGGAGAGGGACGGATGACAAGGGAGTTGGAGCTCTCGCCACGGCACGGCAGCGAGTTGGTTTCTGTTCAGTATTCGTTGGAGCTTGCGAACGACAAAGGTATAGAGGCTGGAATTAGCGTTGCTAAAGCGACCGGAGATTTTGGTGATGGAATCTACGTGGAATCCATTGAAGAAGATGCTGCATCTGACCATGTGCAAGATGACGCGCGGCTTGATTACAAGATAGCTGCAGCTTGTGGAGTGGTTGCTGGTTTATGCGATTCGATTTTTGTTGGCAAGTTCTCTCTGGACAGGGCGAACGAGTGGGGTTCGGAGAAAGTCAATGAATTCGTGGTTTGGGTGGCAAAGCAGCATTCTGGTTTTAGAGGAGAGTCCCTGCGTGATGCCATTAATTTCTTAGAAGATGAATATCCTTTTGTCGGCGATAAGTACACAGCCGAATTTGGCGGCGGTTTGCAACATCATCTCAGGGACTTTTCTCACCACTTCTCCCTTGAAGGATTGGTGTTCTCGATACTCACTCAATTTACCGGAAAGGTATACGGCACCAATCAGTACGGAGATTTCATTGCAATCCCGGTGGAAGAACAATGGTTTAAGGAAGGACTGATCGGTGATAATTTCTGCGAAAGGCTGTTCTTAGGCACAGTGCGGTGGTTCTTGCACATGGCGTCTGACATGGCAGGGTCAAGTTCGAATCCCGGTCAGGGCACAGGGATACCTGGACCTTTGCTCTCTATTATTAAGGAATTGTCCGCCTTGCCCGTGTTTGAAAATGCCATGGATTCTGGCATGGGGGCACGCAAATTCATTTCCAAGATGTTCAATGGGACCTTATTTGCACAAGTGGATGATGAAGGTCGTAAAGTGCCTCGTAGGTTTAACCTGCGAACTGAAATTGGAATTGTGCATGAACTGGGGCGCCAGGCGCTTCCAGTGTTGCTGAATGAATGCTTGACGCGGGGCTGCTATTTTCTTCATCATCTTTATCTGGAGATGAAAGATAATGAGGTCCGCTCTTTGTCCGATTTGAAGCAGCTGGACATGGACCGAATTCTTCCATTCAATAATTCCAGAGTTGTTCGCATGGTATCCATTGCCTCGGCCACTTTTACTGCGGTGGATCTGGCGGATGCTGCTATTCGGGCTGCATTGGTCGGGGTTACGGAAGGCAGGGTACTTGCCGGCAAGGAGTTCTTGCTGAGAGTCAACTACGTAGGTGTGACTCGTCTGGTTTTCGCAATAGGTGTGGATGTCAAAACGGTATGGGAACGAAGAGCAAGTCACAGGCAGCGGCAGCAAAACGACAATTCGGCCGATCGGGCGACAACGGAAACGCTCTCGTTGAAGCCGGAGCATCTATCTGTTCTGTTCTCGATAGAGCGACTGGCGCTTTATGAGGACATAGATCGAAGTAAGGCAGTGGATCGAGGCGAAAAAGAAGAATGGTTTGGCAAATGGTCTGAAAACCTCCCTGCTGACTGCGTTCTTCTTAATCAGGGGCAAGTGAAAGAGAGAATTGAAGAACTTGATGCACGAGACGGAACTACATGGAAAGCCTTGGTTCTGATTGAACTTGCACGGTTTGTGCCGTATGACTCCTATCGCTCTGAAATGGAGTCAGAGAATCCTGACGGAAGTTCAGACTCCTCAATCAAGAAAACAAAATGTCCAAAATTCGATTCGAAAATTCTCGAAAAGTTATGGCGTGATGTAAGCGGCGCTTTGGATAAATCCCCGGTGCAGCAGACCGCTAAGGCGCTGAATAAGAATGTCGGTGTATTGGATGGTAGCCGAACCAGGAAGATTGTCGGTGCTGCGGGAACTGCCGCGGTTGCGGTTGCTACGGGAGGTGCAGCGTTTACATTAGCGCCAGTCATAGCGCCGTTGATTGCCGGATCGGCTGTTGCCGGCCTATCTGGTGCTGCTCTTACCAGTGCGAGCCTTGCAGCGGTTGGCGGTGGTGCATTGGCTGCAGGAGGTCTCGGTATGGCAGGTGGCACAGCCATAATCGCTGGTGGCGGCGCAGTCTTGGGTTTGGTTGGTGGTAGTGGGGTAACTGCTGTTACTTCGCTTCTCACTGATTCCAAAGGAGCGTTTGCCCTCGACGAGTGTTCGAAGCTCCTAACATTTTGCCAATCCGACTTTGCTCAAGCTGATATGAAGCCAGAGACGATTGAACGGATGCGACAAGGCTTGCTCGATCAGATTGAACGAATGGAAATTCAGCAGGAGATTCTCTCTAGGCGTTCTGAAAATAAGGAATTAGATAAGGCTGAGAAAAAAGAAACCAAGAAAGAGCTCTCCGGTCTTAAGAAGAGTTTGGGTTACATGCGTAACTGCGAAAAGGAATTGGTGAAGCTGATCAATCAAAAAAGTCACTCGTAAAAGATTACGGTAGCCGCCAAAGACGATGTCGGATTGGTCTGATTAAGTACAGCGCTGGAGCCGGAATCATGACGAGATGTGTATGCATCGGATTCTGCAGATTGTCCTCTTGGGGAATGCAGGGAATGTCCCTGATTAAAGTCTTGTTCTGCTTTTTAGTATTCCAAGTTACTGATTGCATTGGAAATGTTAAAGGGGGGTCCAGTTCTCTCTGCTGCCAGACTGTTTGTTTAAGGGTAGTTTTAACTGAATTCAGTTATCCTTTACCGGAATTCAGTGAAAAAGTATATAATTCAGTTAAGGCCAATAGCTCAGAACAGGTGGTGGACGACGGATGGCGTGTGAGTACGGCAAGGAGACTTTGTCCAAGGAATTCAAAAGTGATCTCAAGGGCTTGCCGGACTCCGAATTGGTAGAAGCAGTTGTTGCCTTGGCCAATACGGATGGCGGATGCTTATACTTGGGCGTTGAGGATGATGGCACGCCTACCGGTGCGCAGCAAAAGCATCAGGATCCGGTTGGAATGGCTGCGATGATAGCCAATAAGACTGTGCCACCGATATCGGTTCGTGCACAATTGGTTGGCAATGACATCGCGGTTGTTCAGGTCGAGGTGCCCAAGGCGCAGAGCGTGGTATCAACAAAGTCGGGTAAGATTCTCCGTCGCATGATGAAAGTGGATGGCACGCCTGAAAGTGTACCCATGTATCCGTATGAGTTTGCAACTCGTCTTTCTGATCTGGGAAAGCTCGACTATTCAGCTCAGCCGGTGAGGGGATCAACTCGGGAAGATTTTGATCCGTTGGAGCGTGATCGTCTGCGCAGGATCATCGCCTCTTATCAATCTGGTGACCAGAACCTTCTTGAGCTTTCGGATGAGGATATGGAAAAATCGCTGCGCCTTGTCGTATCGGTCGATGGGGATTTGACGCCAACCTTGGCTGGCTTGCTGCTCATTGGCAACGAAGATGCATTGCAGCAGTTCGTTCCGACGAATGAAGCGGCTTTCCAAGTTCTTAACGGCACTGACATCAAGGTGAACCAGACGTACCATGGCCCTTTGCTCAAGACCATAGAGCAAATATCCGCGTCGTTTAAGCCGTGGAATCCGGGGACGGAGCTGAATGTGGGCCTGTTTTCTTCGATGGTCCCCGAGTTTGACGAAAGGGCTTTTCGAGAGGCTTTGGTTAATGCATTCGGTCATAGGGACTATTCGGTTCTCGGGCGTGTGCGCGTATTGGTAGACGATGCTGGCTTGACCATCGCCAATCCCGGTGGGTTTGTGGAGGGTATCAATGTTCATAACCTGCTTACAGCTGAGCCACATGGGCGTAACCCATGTCTGATGGATGCATTGAAGAGATCTGGCCTCGCCGAACGCACTGGGCGTGGGATCGACCGCATTTTCGAAGGTGCCCTGAACTATGGCCGTCCTCTGCCTGATTATTCGAGATCCAACGGGCGTGGGGTATCAGTGCTGTTGCCGCGCAGTGCGCCCGACAAGGCGTTTGTGGAGCTGCTGGCCGAGGAGCGTGAGCGTAGTGGCAAATCCATGTCTCTCGATGGGTTGCTTATTCTGGACAAGCTCAAGAGAGAGAGGCGCTGCAGCTTTGACGTGTTGTCGAAATCGATGGACATGAGCGACCAGCGTCTACGCACGGTTTTGGGGCAACTGACTGAATCCGGTCTTATCGAAAGCGCCGGCACTGGGGCTCGCCGAACATATATGTTGGGTGCAAAGGTGTATCGGCGTAGCGGCAAGGTAGTGGAATACGTTCGCCAATCGGACATCGATAGAGTTCGGTACTCCGAATTAATCATCAAGCTGATCCATGAACAAAAAACGGTGAGTAGAAACGACGTAATGGAACTGCTGCACCTAAGCGCGAATCAGGCGTATTACCAGTTGCGGAAGCTCGTTGATGAGGGGCGTATCAGAAAAGTTGGTAGTGGAAAACGTAAAGCACGGTACGAGGCGGTGTAGTGGATAAATCAATTGGGATATCCCTAATCGAGTCTACCTGAATTCAGTTATTTTTAACTGAATTCTGTAAAACCAGTGTCCGTTTTACGCTGTTTCTCAACATACACGGTCGCATACTCGCGAAATGTGATCTTGCTTCCGGTATTGGTCTTACCCGGAACCTTCGGCGGAGTCCACGCATTCAAGTTGATAGGGTACATGCCTTATTGAATCATGTCTTGGCCTGACTCTCTTTCTCTTCATCGAAGTTCTTGTGGATGCGGACAGTGTTTGTACTTTGCGAAGTGCGTGCCATGGTAATCAACCCCAGCTGCCGCAGACGGATGAACAACGTCGTTTTTGGACTGAATGCTTGAGCGCTAAGACGATACCGCTTAACTTACTCCAGATAACGGGTCAAAAAGAAAGAAGACGGAGCAGGGACAATCTTTGAAGTGTCGCCAAAAATGTTGCAATCCCGCCCTTCTAAGTAACAAAAAGGGATTTTTGGAAAACCAAAAATCCCTGCTGGCGGAGGATACGAGATTCGAACTCGTGAGGGCGTGAACCCAACACGCTTTCCAAGCGTGCGCCATAGACCACTAGGCGAATCCTCCAAGGCTGCAGTGAACGGGGCCTTAGCCTACGTGACCCTGATCAAGGCAACTAGGAAATAGTAACACAGGGCAAGGATTGCAGGCCAGTCCAGACGTGTCGCCGACAGTCCTCGCCCTGTTTCTGTTTTCTGTGTTACTTGATCTGGTCCATGGAAAGGCCAAGGGCCTCGGCCACACGCTGCCCGTATTCAGGGTCGGCCTGGTAGAACTGCCTGGTCTCGAGGACCTGGATCTCCTGGTCATCGACAGAGCCCAGAGTGTTCTTGATGGTCTGGATCAGGCGGTCCTTCTCTTCCGGGCTCATCAGCCTGTAGAGACGGCCGGCTGCGGAGTAATAGTCCTTGTCGTAGGGACGGGAGTACTCGGTTTGCCCTTGGACAGCATCGCCATGCATGCAGGCATCGTTGTCTTCCACGGGGCCACCCTTGCTGTTGGGCTCGTAGTTGACTGATCCATCCTGGCCTTGGGACATGAACCCATCGCGCTCGTAGTTGTGGACCTCGTTGACTGGCCGGTTGATGGGCAGCTGTTCGTAGTTGGCGCCCAGACGATAACGCTCGGCGTCCTTGTATCCGAACAGGCGGCCCTGCAGTAGCTTGTCGGGCGAGGGCTCGATGCCGGGGACGAAGTTGGCGGGGGAGAAGGCCGCTTCCTCCACATCATCAAAGTAGTTGGTCGGGTTGGTGTCCAGCACGAACTCGCCTATCTCAATGCGCGGATAGTCCTTCTTGGAGACCACCTTGGTCACGTCGAAGATATCGTCCTTGTAATCCAGGCCCTCCTGATAGGGCAGGATCTGCACGCAGACCTTCCACTTGGGGTAGTCGCCCCGGTCGATGGCATCGTAGAGATCGTGCAGCAGGAAGTCCGTGTCCTCGGAAGCGACCTTGGCGGCGGTCTCATCGGTCATGTTTTTTACGCCCTGCTCGCTCAGGAAGTGGTACTTGACCCAGAACTGCTCGCCCTTGGCATTGACCCACTTGAAGGTGTGGCTTCCGTAGCCGTTCATGTTCCGGTAGCTGGCCGGGTTGCCCCTGTCGCCCATCAGATAAGTTACCTGGTGAACCGACTCGGGGGAGTGGGACCAGAAGTCCCACTGCATCTCCTGGCTGCGCAGATGCGTGGCCGGGTCCCGCTTCTGCGAGTGGATGAAGTCGGGGAATTTCAGGGGGTCGTTGACGAAGAATACGGGGGTGTTGTTGCCCACCACGTCGTAGTTGCCCTCCTGCGTGTAGAAGCGCAGGGCGAAGCCGCGCACGTCGCGCAGGGTGTCGGGATAGCCGGATTCGCCGGCCACCTGGGAGAAGCGCAGCAGGATGGGCGTGGTCTTGCCTGCTCCGTTGAATAGGTCGGCCTTGGTGTAGGCGCTCATGTCCTTGGTCAAGGTGAAGGTTCCCTTGGCTCCGGCCCCCTTGGCGTGGACTACGCGCTCTGGGATGCGCTCGCGGTTGAAGTGGGCCAGCTTTTCGAGGAGCTGGTAGTCCTGCATGAGGATGGGTCCGCGGGTGCCCGCCGTCTGACTATGGTTGTTGTCTGCCCAAGGCTGCCCTTCGTTGGTAGTGAGTTTGTCGTTCATGTTTGCTCGATTCCTGTGCCATCTATGATTTTGCGATCGACGGTCACACGCGGGCCAGGTCTGTGACCCCGCTTTTGGCCGGCCGTCCGGTCGCTTATAGCAAGACCCTTGATAAAATCCTGCTATCATCCACCGTATCTGGCAGGCAATGGACTTGGTGGATATGCGCGCTGAGCGAGAGTCAGATATCTCACTAATCAAACGAGGCGTTTATGACGTCTCGGACAGCATTGCAAAAAAGCCGCCGACATTGCCTTATTCATTCGGCAAATGGCGGCGGCTCTCATCAGAGCATTGATGCTCAGAGCATCTGTATCAGTTCGCCCACATCCTGGATGACCAGCTGGAGGTTGAGCCCGGTCAGGACAGCCACGACAATCCAGGCCAGGAAGGCCATCCATCGGGGGTTGGCGTATTTGCCCATGATCTTCTTGGAGGAGGTGAACCAGACCAGGGGGATCATGGATATGGGCAGGGCCACGCACAGGAAGACCTGGGAGTAGACCAGCAGGCTATCCAGGGCGGACTCCTTGCCGCCGAAGGCGATGGTGCAGATCAGCACGGGAATGATGGAGATCACACGGGTGACCAGCCTGCGCAGCCAGAGAGGGATCCTCATGCGGATGAAGCCCTCCATGACGATCTGCCCGGTCAGGGTGCCGGTAATGGTCGAATTCTGACCGGAGGCCAGCAGGGCTACGGCGAAGAGGGTTGAGAGCAGTCCTGAGGCGACCGGCCCGGCGATGGTCTTGTCGCCAAGGGCGTTGTAGAGGGCGGTGAAAGTGTCCAGCCCTTCACCGTGTCCGAAGAACATGGCCGCACCCAGCACCAGCAGCAGGCAGTTGACCACGAAGGCGGCAGACAGCTGGATGTTGGAATCCCAGGTGGCGAAGCGAACAGCGTTGGCAACCTGACGGTCGTCGCTTCGGTCGAAGTCGCGGGTCTGAACGATGGATGAATGCAGGTAGAGGTTGTGCGGCATGACCGTGGCACCCACAATGCCCAGAGCCATGGTCAGCTGTCCGTTGCCCAGGATGGCTTTGTCGGGGATGAAGCCGCGGAAGACCGCAGGCATGTCAGGCTTGGCCAGGAAGACCTCGTAGAGGAACACCGCCATGATGACCAGGATCAGGGTGGCCACGATGGCCTCGATGCGGCGGAAGCCGATTTTCGTAAGCAGCAGGAGGATGAGCACATCCAGGACGGTCAGCGTCACGCCCAGGACCAGCGGAATGCCGAAGAGCAGCTTCAGGGCAATGGCCCCGCCGATCACCTCGGCGATGTCAGTGGCCATCACGGCCAGCTCCGTGCAGATCCAGAGGACGAAGCTCAGCCGACGGCTGGTGTGCTGGCGTGTGGCCTGGGCCAGGTCCAGACCAGTCACGATCCCCAGCTTGGCAGACATGTATTGCAGCATCATGGCGATCAGGCTGGAGATGAGGATGACGCTCATGAGCAGGTAGCCGTATTGGGCGCCGCCGCCGATGGAGGTGATCCAGTTGCCAGGATCCATGTAGCCGACTGCCACCAGGGCGCCTGGGCCTGAGAAGGCGGCCAGATTCTTCCAGAAGGAGGAGGTCGAGTTGGGCACGGAGACTGTGGCGTTGATCTCCTCCAGGGAGCGCCCATTGGCCGTCTCGATGATGGGGTGGGATTGGCGCTGCCGACTGGACGGCGGAGTCCTGACTTCGGATCCGGCTGGACTGGCGGACCCTGAGGAGGGTCTGGTCTGACTGTTCGGCATGACACCTTCCTTGATTTTGGTTGCTCAAAGGTCTGGAAGAAAACTTCGACCCTTCGAAGTCTAATGGTGCCACATGAAAATTGCGAGACCTTGACGAGGACATGTCTGTGACATTGTCTACATGCCAGATTCTGCTGATGCTTGACTAAAAATTGGGGGAGGGGCTAAGGAATTGTGCTATAGACTGTGCACATGGACGTCATTCAGCTTTCCACCAATGTCCAAGACTATCTCAAAGTCATTTGGGATCTGGAGGAGTGGGACGATGGCCCAGTCCACCCCACGGATATCGCTGAACGGACCGGCATGAAGCAATCGACCATTTCTGGCGCCCTCTCGCGAATGGTTAATGCCGGCTTGGTAGAGCATAAGCCTTATGGGCGGGTTGGTCTCACTTCGGCAGGTAGGCGCTCGGCCGTTACCATGGTTCGTCGCCACCGTCTTCTGGAGACTTTCCTGGTGGAAGTCCTGGGCTATAGCTGGGATGAAGTGCATGAGGAGGCTGATGCCCTTGAGCATGCCGTCTCCGAGAAGATGGTTGACAGGATTGATCGTTATCTGGGCCATCCATCCCAGGATCCGCATGGGGATGCCATACCGACCGAATCCGGCAGCATGCCCGATGTCCCACTAACGAAGTCTCTGTCTCAGGTGGAAGATGGGCAAACCGTACGGGTATGGCGAGTAAGCGATCAGGATCCAGCATTGCTCAGGTACTTGAGCAAGCACAGGGTACGCCCAGGGACCTTGCTGAAATTAGTTTCGCCTGGGGACGCATCACAGGGGGCGCAAATCCGCGTTCAGAAGATATCGGCCGGGCAAAGTAGTCCCAATAGGGATGAGAATGAATCGAAGGGGATTGCTGAGCCTTTGGAATTGGATGATGCACAGGCTTCAAGAATCCAGGTAGTTGTTCAATAGATTTTATGCACTGCAGATGTCACGGCAGCAACGATGGTTGTGCTGTCCATCAGGGAACACGTCCATCATCTCCGACTATGAGTTCATGGATTATTCCACCATGCAATGTTTTTCTGTTGGGAGTCACGGTGTTGGGGGTCATGGCATCCCCTGCATCTGCGGGAAGATCCAGCTAAATTCCCGAAAACGTCCAGACTCTGTCCGGCAGCAAATGAATGGACGTATCGCTTATCGTCTTCAAGCAAGGTTCCGGACCAATACATACGCCTTTTCTTAGGTTGAGGTGTCCGCTCGGCAGGCCTTGGAGCTTTCAGTGACGCTGGAAAGTCTGGTATCTGGTATGTTTCGAAACCAATTCCGCGATCATTGGACGAACTCGGCTTTACCTCCTAAGCTGGTACCAGTGTGGTTGGTGGGTTCATTGTTGCATGACGATTGAAGGGGAGCCGTAACAGTGCTTTGGTCTGTGATTAAAAATATTTTGGTTATTGCTGCCTCTGCTGCAATGGCTGGCCCTATGGGATTTCAGCCCAGCGCACCTGGATCCACGGCTGCTGAATGGAATACACAGTCAGCAACGCAGGAAAAGGTGGCGGAGGAAGGGCCTGCGAGCCCCTCGACAATAGGCGATCAGGACCAGTCGCAGAGTGCATCTATGCCGGACAACCCCAATCAACCACTACCAGAGAAAATCAGCAACGCCATCCCTAAGGATTCGACCGTAGTTGCGAATGATCTGGCTTTGACGCCAGACCAGCAGCTTAAGCAATTGGACTCAGGCAAGAAAGTCACCGATCCGAAAATCGTTGGGACATCAACCCATCAGGCAGATCCTTTGGCTAAGACCAATGGAGAATCATTCATCCCTGTTCATGTGGATAAAGTCAGGAAAGCCATAAAAGATTCCAAGACGGATTCCGATCAACAGACCAAGGGCAACCAAGGTGAAGAGGCGAGACCGGCAACAGCTGATTCCTCCGTACGGTCGCGTACATTCTTTGCCTCCTTGCAAAATAATGAATACGGTGCTCACTGGGGCTCGTATCAAGGTTCACAGGCATTTTTTGAGGCTGATGGTACTCTCTTCGCGGAACAGGCCAAGGGGGTCATCGATGTTTCTGTGTGGCAGAACACTATAAATTGGGAGGCTGTAAAGAACTCCGGAGTCGACGGCGCCATCATTCGCCTAGGCTACGGTTGGGGCAATGGCCTGGATAAACAAGCCAAGAGAAACATCAGCGAATGCAAGCGTTTGGGAATACCTTTCGGGGTCTATATCTACTCATACGCCTATGACGCCAATACGGCCGCTGCCGAGGGCGACAATGCGGTTGCCTTGTTGAGGCAGGCCGGGGTCAGTCCTTATGATCTCAGCTATCCCGTTCATTATGACTTGGAAAATTGGACTTGGGCGGGTCACAGTCATCCCACCAATCCTGGAATCTATGATCAAATAGTCAATACCTGGTGGGGCAAGTTGTCATCTGCCGGATACAACAGGCTTTCCTTGTACTCATACACCAACTATCTTTATTCTGCCTTGAATTCTGATAACCTCCATTCCAAGACGCATTGGGTGGCTAGCTATGGTCCGCGTACTGGTTTTCATTTCAGAACTGCTGATAAGGGTTGGCAATACAGTAACAGCGGTTCAATCAGCGGCATCAACGGGCACGTGGATTTGAACGCCTTTAGCAACACACGCAGTCAGCCTGACTTTAATGGAACCGACCCCAATTCATTCGCTTCCAAAGTAACGGACGTGCCTGAAGGGCGTTACTATATCGCCAGCCTGTTTGACAATCGCTATGTCGACGTAACAGGAGCCAGTCCCGACAATGGCGTGCCTCTGGATATCTGGCCCTACAACGGGCAGGATAACCAGCAGTTCTATATCAAGCCGGCCGGTGGCGGTAATTACACCATTGCGACTGGCTACAGCAAAGTGGTGGATGCATCAGGACCTTCGGCTGATAACGGGACACCATTGATTCAGTTTTCGGCAAATGGCGGTCGCAACCAGCAGTGGACCCTGTATAGGTGCATCGATGGTTCGTACTACATCGCTTCTGTGTATGCCGGAAGCCGGAACAAGGTTTGGGACATCACTGCCTCGAATGGCACCCCGGGATCCAGGCTGGAATTATGGGCGGCTAATCAAGGCGAGAACCAAAGATTCAAGCTGGTGAGCGTTAATGGAAGCGGCAACGGCAACCCTTCAGCATCAGGTCAGTTGGTGAGCGCTGATGGTGGGAAGTACTGGTATGAGAACGGAGAGAAAGCCCGTTCCAAGGAGATATATGATTCTTCTGCCGGACTCTGGTACTGGGCAGGTGACGACGGTCAGCTGGCCAAGGGTTGGAAGACGCTGCCTGATGGGCGAAGGGTGTATTACGATCCCCGTACCTTGGGAATGGCCCATGGCGAAAGGCTCATTGATGGGGCCTGGTATTACTTTGCCTATGACGGCAATATGGTCAGAAGCCGGGATCTCTACCTCACTTCCAACGGCGGAAAATATGTAAGATACGCCGCCGATGGAAAAATGGTCAAGGGCGAAAGCAGCAAGGCCGGCAAATGGTATTTCTTCGACCCCGTTACCGGTGCCATGGCTAAGGGGTGGAAGCATGTGTCGTCCAACGGCGGCAAGTGGGTCTACTACGATCCGTCCAATGGCCAGATGCTCCATGGAGAGGCCTATATCAATGAAAATTGGTACTACTTCAACGATTGGAGCGGCGCCACCACTTATGGATGGAAGCACTTGGCATCCAACGGCGGGAAGTGGGTATATTACGATCCGGTCATGGGGTGGATGCTGAAGGGGTGGCACCAGGTCGATGGCTCCATGCGCCACTTCGATGAGACGACCGGGGCGGTGCTCAATTGATTCGTAGTTTGTCTTTCTAGCAATCCTTTGCCGGTATCCTGCAAACTTGGTTGAGCATTGGTTTAAAGTTGGAAACCATGAACACTGCTGGGCAATTGAAATCGGACCTGCCTAAAAGCCGGACAGCCGAATCTGATCAGGGTTGCGGTAGGGGCGCTCCGCAACTCGCCTTGGTGATTCCCTGCTACAACGAGCAGGATGTTCTGCCCATCACCTTGCCCGTCCTGAATACCAAGCTCTCAGACTTGGAAAAGCGTGGGTTCATCACAGAGAATAGCTACATTCTTCTCGTGGACGACGGATCTCAGGATTCCACATGGTCGATTGTCGAGTCGAGTCATTCCCAGTACCCTACGAGGGTGCATGGCCTTAAGTTTTCTCATAATAGGGGACACCAGAACGCCCTGTATGCGGGGCTTATGGAGGTTCTGAATCGTGGATGCGACGCGGCCATTTCAATGGATGCGGACCTGCAGGATGACCCCGATGCCATTGATGCAATGGTAAAGGAGTATGCCAAAGGAAGCGACATCGTCTACGGAGTCAGGGACAACAGGGATACCGACACTGTTTTCAAGCGATCGACAGCGGATCTGTTTTATAAGATGATGTCATGGCTGGGAACCGACACAATACCGAACCATGCTGATTACCGGCTTATGAGCCGTACGGCCTTGGAGGCTCTTTCTCACTACACTGAAGTCAATTTGTTTTTACGGGGCATCGTTCCTTCTCTTGGTTTCCCCCATAGCAAGGTGTATTACAAGCGCGGTTCAAGAGCAGCAGGCGAGTCCAAGTATCCTTTGAAGAAGATGATGTCATTCGCAGTGGAAGGCATTACGTCTTTTTCGATCACCCCGCTCAGGGCCATCACCGGCATCGGTCTCATTTCGGTTGCGGTAGGCATAGTGATCCTTATATATGTGCTGGTCTCCTTCTTCTGTGGTCGTGCAGTGGCCGGCTGGGGGTCCGTGATGTGTTCGATCTGGATCCTTGGAGGGCTGATCCTGTCAGGCATTGGAGTGGTGGGCGAGTATGTTGGCCGAATCTATTTGGAAGTGAAGCATCGACCCCGCTATATCGTCGAAGAACGCATCTGATATGTGTCAAACCGCATTGCAACCGGGAAAGTCTCAACAGGATAATTCAAAAGAGGTATTGAACGTGAAATCTGCCCCCTCTCGGCATGCGCTGGTGCCTATCGAATCGCTGAAGCGTCACGCTGGCATTGCTCTATTGGCCTTCATCCTCAACGGTGTTGCCTTTGCTCCCCTGATTGCCCGTCGACATTACTCGGTGGATTCCTATCATCTGATTGACGACCAGAATGCTCTTTGGTATTTGCAGAATGGCCGATACTCATGGTGGCGTTTGACGCTGATGGCGGACAGCCTCGGTCTGAACCTGGTTTTGCGGCAGCGACTGTTCATGGCAATCTGCATTGTCGGATTCTCCATCTCTTTGGTTATTCTCACGGCCTCTTTTGCCAGGCTGGGTGGAATATCATCCTTTGCTGGGCAGTGCTGTCTGTGTCTGACCTTGTCGGTGGTATGGATCAACGTATTCGTACTTGAATTCCTCTTGTTCCCTGAAAGCGCTGTGTCTGCAGCCGTCGGTTCCGTATTCGTCAGCTTGGCCGTCAGCCTCATCCTTGGCAGACGGAATGCTTGGCTGTCGACTGCATCGTTGATTTGTCTGTTGATTGCCCTGGGGTGCTACCAAAGCTTGGTAGGCGTGTTTTTAGCGCTCGCCTTGCTGGGCGGCTGCCTGACTTCTTTACGGGAAGGGCATGAGCCTTTTACACGGGTGATGCTTCGTTGGGCCAAGGTGCTGGGCATGGCTGCATTCGGCTCTGTTTTTAATGTCATCTGCGTAAGATATTTGATACATATTAAGTACATAGTCGATCCTGGCCGTGGAGCCGGGCTTTCTTTGCCAAATATTGTCTCCAACTTCAAGCAGGTGTTGAGATACCAGCTGCCTCTGCTCAATAATGCCGATGGACTCATGCCCAAATTCAGCGTTACCCTGATAATGCTCTTTCTGATTGCCCTGCTGGTGCTGTCTTTCCGTACCAGGCACAATCTGCCCTATGGACAATTGGCTTGCGCCGCCCTGGTCGCCTATCTGGCAGTCTTTGCTCCTCACTATATCGAGAAGAATATCCTCTTGACACCGCGCAGCAATATGGCTTTTTGGGCTTGGGTTGCGTCAATAACCACGGTTTTTGCGGTCTCCCTGCTTGCATCCCGGCATCAGCCGCTCATGGTCAGAACCTCGACCGAGTCCATGCCGGAACCAGAGCGAAAGGCCGAAGTCACGATTGAGGGGACCGAGGCCTTCCCGGGCTCTGACAACGGTGCTCTGTATGCTGCAAGGCTTATCGCCGTCTCTGGCGTCTTCCTGCTCTTTTCAAGCGTATGCATGGCGGACATAGCTTATGATGCCTATGTCAGTAATACCCAGGACCAGGCCTATGCCCTGAGTGTCGCGCAGAAGATCAAAGAACATGAGGCTTCCACCGGGCAACGTGTAACAGCTATCGCCATAGTTCCGGATGCAAGAGTGCATGTCAAATACGACAGTGTGCGTTATCAGAGGTACGAACTGAACCGGCGCATCATGAATACCCCTTACTCAAATTATCAGATGATCAATTATCTGAGTCATTCGAACCTCAGCAAAATCGAGATGCCTCGGTCGGACTATCGCCGCTACTTTGCCGGTCGGGACTGGAACCAGCTTGATTTGGATCAGCAGCTGGTATTCTCTGGCGACAAGGCCTATCTGGCCTTGTACTAGCGGCTTGCTGTCTGTTCAGATACGCGAACTGGTTTCGAGCCAGGATGATGTGTTTGCGCTCCTCGGCTGCCATGATGTCCAGGATGATACCGGCCACGATGAGCAAAAGGCCGGCGATGACGAGCATCACGGATCCGATAAGCGTGGGGAAGCGTAGAACCACGCCGGTTTTCCAATAGTCAATCATGACGCTCAGAGTCAACAGCAGCCCGACCATGGATATCAACAGTCCGGAAATGCCAAAGAATGGCAATGGCCTGTACTCGCGTATCATGCGGAAGATGGTTGACATGACTTTAATCCCGTCACCGAAGGTATCCAGTTTGCTCACCGATCCATTCGGACGGTCGCGGTACTGGATGGGGATTTCGCAGATGCGCAGGTTGTTGTCCAGGCTATGAATGGTCATTTCGGTTTCTACCTCGAAGCCCGAGGAGGTTACGGGGCAGGTTTTGGCAAAGGCAAAGGATACGGCTCTGAAACCCGTCATGACATCCGTCAGATGGGCTCCGAAAAGCAGGTTGATTGAAGATCTGACCAGTCGATTGCCAAGGCCATGCAAGGGCCGTTTATTTTCTTGGAAATAGGTGGAGCTGAGGCGATCACCTGAGGCCATGTCATATCCCTGGAGGATTTTGGAGACAAGCTCCGGCGCCGCTTCGGCCGGGTAGGTGTCGTCCCCGTCAACCAGCACATAGACATCCGCATCAACCTCCTCGAACATGGCTCTGATGACATTGCCCTTGCCCTGCCGAGGTTCCTGGCAGACGATGGCGTTTCGTTGCCTTGCTATGGAAGCCGTTGCATCCGTGGAATTATTGTCGAAGACATATAGGTCGGCCGTTGGCAAAGCCCGACGGAAATCGTCGATCACCTTGCCTATAGTCATCTCCTCGTTGTAACAGGGAATAAGTACGGCCACATGTGCTTCCTTGTTCTTCCTTATCTCTTCCACAAGGCACAAGCTTACCAATCAACGCAACAATGAATCAGGGTCGTATTCTGCGGCTTCCTGGTGGTGTTGCAAGGTAGGCGGGAGGTTAAGCTTGCATTATTGACGTATCCATCAGTATGCAAAGGGAATCATGGTCGGACTTCGCAGGACTGGTTCGAATCGAATCAGGCCGATCGCACATGGCAAGAACCGTGACGTGTTGCTGCAAGGCAGAGCAATGGAAGGGTGCGTTTTTCCTTTGCTGCTGGGAGTGCTTTTCTCTCTGTCTTCCGATGCAGGAACCTATGGTGCCATTCAATGGGGTCAGGCGCATCTGTATCTGAATATCGTGCTCTATGGAATGCTCTTCTGGGTCTTGTTCGCTACCATGTTCCGATTCTGCTTTCCCGATAGGATCGGTTCTTTTTCGGATGACCAAACCGGAAAGCAAAAAAACAGCCTGATACGACGGCTGTATTTCAATCATATTGAATCGCCCAAAGGCGTGCTCTGCGATGGCATACGGATACTCATCTGCTGGCTTCCGTACCTGATACTTCTATACCCGGGTTCGCTTTTTTGGGACACCGGTGATCAGCTGGCCCAATACTACGGGATTGCGGCTTTCAGCCAGGCCCCGGGCGTCATATCTGACCGGCATCCCTTTTTTGATACTTTTCTTTACGGTTGGTTTTCCGACCTTGGCCGGTTCCTGACGGGCAGTCCGAATTTCGGTTTTTCCTTGTATGTCATAATTCAGGTCATACTATTTGCGCTCTGCATCGCCTGGCTGCTGGCCTATATGTCCACAAGGGCGATGGGGGAAAGAATCATCGCCCTTTGCACGGCCTTCTTCTGCCTTTTCCCTCTGGTTCCCATGATGGCTATGATGATTTGCAAGGATACGACCCATGCCTTGTTTTTCCTGCCTTGGGCCATCCTGTTTGTAAAGCTGGTCGATGGTCGGCTGGAACCCTTGAAGAACCCCCGTTTTCTCAGCGCCTTTATTGTTCTGACCCTCCTAAGCTCGCTGACGAAGAAGATGGGCCTTTACATCATTGTGGTGAGTCTGCTCCTGCTGGTTCTCGGCCATTTCCGAAGGAAAATGAAGGTTCTGGCCGCTTGCTTGGCGGCATCGGCATGGCTGGTTGTCAACATGCTGATACCTGCATGTCTTTTTCCTGTGCTGCATGTGGTGCCGGGTGAGAAGGTCGCAGCAATTGTCATGCCTGTACAGGTGCTGTCAAGGACGGCTCATGATCATCCAACAGCAATCGCCGATTCCCAGAAAAAAGCAGTAGATGAGATGATGCCTTTTGGCTGGGAGGGAATGGCCGCAAAGTACATACCTTATATATCTGATCCGGTCACCGGCTATGGGGCGAACGGTCCAAAAGGGTCCCTGCCCGGTTTCGCGCGTTTGTGGGTGAACTTAGGACTTCATCATCCCTTGTCGTATTTGAACGGCTTCTTCTGCTTGGAGGGTGGATGGACGAGTTTTGTCGGCCCGCAATCCACCAAGGCCCAGAAACCCCCGTATAAGCAAGATCCCATGGTGATGCGCGTGTACACATGGACAATGACGAATCCTGATACATACTGGCGGCTGCAAAAGGATCCGCACCCCAGTTGGCGTCAACGGCTGGCCGATGAAACATTCCAGATGTTGACAACCATACCGGTGCTGAATGTCTGCTTCTATGTGGCTATTTGGTCATCGGTCATACCCTTCTTCATTCTGTATGCCGCTTGGCGAAGGCGTGGCAGGCAGCGCTTGATGGTATCGGCCATGCGGCTGGCGCCCTATTTCGTTTCAGTGCTGAGCCTGTTCGCATACCCCATATCGTTTTCCGTCCCGGGACGGATGGATCCCACAAGGTATGTGTTTCATGCAGTGCTTACGGCTCCCCTGGCCCTGGGGGCTCTGTATTCAGCCAATAAAAAGATGTCTGAAGAGGGGGATTTTGCCGCCAACCCAGCTTATAAAGGCAGCAATCAAAACAATAGCGGCCACCAGCACAAGATTGATGAGCATGGGCGCCTTGTAGAATAAATGGAAATGCAGGATCAGATCACGAATCACCAATATCAACATCAGATGCAGGTAATAGATGCCAAGCGTATTGGAGCCGATAGCCGTGACGATTGCATTCAGGCCTGACGGGACTTTCCTGACCTGTATGAATAACTGGAATAGAGCGATGGCCAAGATCAAGGTTAAAACGTTCTGATAACCGGACTCTATATCGAAAGATATGCCCTTTGTTCGGGCTTGGAACCGTTGCAGGGTGAAAAGCAAACCCCAGGCCAATAGGGCCACGAGAGCAAGGCAGATGTTTTTCGCCCTCGCGCTTGAGAAGTGGCGAGACAGCCAGGCTGCTATATCGTGCCCGTAGCCTCCGGCAACGAAATAGACCAGGGCGTAACCATAGTCTCCCAGCATGTTGTATTGGCTGATCGAAGCGAGCACTTGCGGAACCTGATGCCCGCTGTAGCTCGACAGTATGTCTTTGGCATTGTCTCCTAGCGTTACAGCGAATATCAGAGCACCAAGCACAATCGTGACATAGGCCAGATATCGTTTCCCGTTCGGGTCATCGTAGACAGTCTTCAGTATGGGGAAAACAATGTAAATGGCCAGCAGCGCATTGATGAACCAGAAGTAGCCCAGAGGAACCACGTCGTAAGAGCCGCCCAGAAGATACTGGGGAACGGATTTCCAATCTATGCGTTTGCGCATCAGGGCACTGAGTATCGGCAAGCTAATGATCTTCCATGCCAGCAGGATGAATACCATCCTAAGGATTTTATGAAGATGCTTGTCCGCCGAAAATCGCGAGTTCATCAGAAGATACCCATTGACAGCAAAGAACAAGGGCACTCCGACCACTGAGAACGTTGATGCGAGGTTGTTCAGGGCGGTGTCGCTGACAAAACCGGTGTAAAAAATGTAATGTACAAAAATAACAAGAAATATTGCCAGTGATTTTGCCAGATCCAGGCCAGCGATCCGATCCTTATGGACTCTTTGTCTCACTGCATGTTCAGGAGGAGCAGCTCTTCGCAGGTTATACATCTGCAGCCTCTTTCGTGTGAAAACCCCAGAGCTAATCACGTGTGTGATCATGCGCAATCGCCGACGAGAACTGGATCCGACATCTATTCCATACTCGATTCTGAAATGTCAGCATAAGCCGCAACCAACCACCTCAACCTGTGTATTGACTTTACTCCCCTTGAAACTGTGACCCACATGGTCATTGGGTGATGTTTACCTATTCTCGTCATGATCAGGCTTTGCATAAAAACAATCGGTGCGATTTCCAAGTCATTCCTCCAGGGCTCTGCTGCCGAGCTGTTGGAGAACTGATGAGCGTTGTTGCCTACCGGTAAGGAATATGAGCCCAGCCTGGTACAACTAGACTTTATAGCATGCTGACTGCAAGGAATCCAAGTTCTTAGCAATCCAGACGTGTTTATCTTTATAAGGCTTGCCGAAGGTGAGGTGGAGTTTATGTCTACGGGCCTGTCTTTGAGGGAGAAGCGCAACAGGCTGAGGCGTCTTGGTACCCGATGCGGTCGGGCTCTGGTGCCTGGTCGTCCACGAATCATTGCCTCTATGACCTCGTACCCTGCCCGCATCGAGACTGTCCACCTGGCTATAAAATCCCTGCTTGCCCAGAAGACCCTGCCCGATTTGATTATTCTTTGGCTCTGCCGATCTGATTTTCCAGGTGGAGAGCGTGATCTGCCTTCCAGCTTGAAAGACCTGCTTTGGATGGATGTCCAGGTGCGTTGGGTCGATGATGATTTGAAGCCGCACAAGAAATATTATTGGGCCCTGCGCGAATTTCCGAACGATTTGGTTGTCACAGTTGATGATGATTTAATCTACAGGAATACCATGATTGGGGATCTTCTGGCGGCTCACCGACGCTATCCGCAAACCATAGTGGCTTCCCGCACCCATCTCATCACATTTAACAGAGACGGCAGTCGTAAAAAATACGAAGATTGGATTTATGAGGCGCCGCATTATCATCCCCGCCTGGTGGGTGTGCCATCCATGCGTCTATTTGCCACTACCGGCGCCGGCACGCTCTTCCCTCCACACTTGATGCCCGACTCTACCTTCGACAAGAACTTGATCATGTCTCTATGCCCCACCACGGATGACGTGTGGTTGAAAATTATGCAAGTAAGAGCCAACCGACCTATTCCGGTAGTGGCTTCCACAGATGATCAACTTCTGCAATATGTGCCCGGCACTCAAGAAGAGGCACTCTGCCACGTCAATACTGAGAGCGGAGGTAACGATCAGGTTTTCCAACGAATACTCGGCTATCTAAACGCACATGGATGCCGGCTGGATTTCGACAATGCGGTTCGAGACGATGAATTGAATAAGTTGTTGTAATTCGGTTTCGACTGGATAATGTATGCACGTCTATCAAATACATAGTTCAATCAAATAGAGCAGTGCACTTTAGACGCAGAAGTTTAATACACAGTTCTATATGGCAACGGTCAGTAATACTATATAATATAGTTCTAGGAAGGAGCGGGGCCACAAAATCCAATCGGTTAATCAACAGAGCTATAGATTCTGATTAAGGCAATGATGAGTCAGATTCTATGACACTCGAGATTGCCAACTACTCATGTAGGAGTATAGTGTTGTTGACGAAGGGGCCGGTTGGGTTCTTTCACGATAATAGAAACTGATATGTAGTACAACTTATACGATGAAGGAGAGTAAGTTGTCAAAAGTTAAAACATCCCTACCGTTGAAGCTGGGAGCCGGCCTAATCTGCGGTGCAACACTGATTGCATGCGTAGGTGCTTTGACTGTGCCTGCACGAGCTGCTACGGAATCGAAGTGCGGAGATGACAACACACTCAAAGTGTGCGTACCAAATGGTGCTCTTCGTGACGCTATCAAACAAAGTGTAGATACAATTAACAGCGCAGCTGGCGTAGCTGGTTCAACAACAGATGATACTTTAGTAAAGGACGTAAAGGACAAGGCCCTAAGGCTAACTGTCAATGATCAGGTAAATTCAGATCCAGCTTTTGACTTAGCAGGTCTGAGCACTTTCACTAAAACTACGTCTCTCACTTTGAAGAATGATGGACTTCGAGATTTGAGTGAGTTGTCAGGTCTGAAAGATTTGGAAACCTTGGATCTTTCAGAGAATCCAATTGTTGATGGCCTTACACAGCTAAACAAGAAACCTAATTTAAAGACCCTTACGGTGGACGGCAATGGAAGCCAATTTATCGATGGTTTGTCAACTGTTGGCTCGTTCAAGAGCTTAACGAAGCTGTCTCTTCAGAATCAGAGACTTACTGATATCTCTGCTCTTGGTGGGTTGAAGAATCTAACAACGCTTAACCTGACGAACAATAAGATATCAGATGTCACTCCGTTGCGTAAACTGACTGCTTTAACAAGTGTTACTCTTGACAAGAACCAGATTAAAGATATAACGCCTCTTCTTGGTAACTTGTCATTGGCAGAATCCGGGTTGAAAGCTGATGAGCAGGCTATTACGCTGAAACCTGATCATGAATTCAATAAAAAAGCTGATTGGGTTCTTGATGGTCTAAAGATCGGCCGGGTTTACGCGAAGATTACGGATCAAAGCCCAAGTGGAGTGCGTGCGCCAAATAACAGCAAAGTTACCTGGCCTGCACCAGCCAGCGATTCTTATGTGTGGTTTAAGTTTGATACAGATGTATCAGCACCAAATAACGTGAAGCTCGGTCATTATTCCGGTCAAGTTATGCAGTTCCGAAGCGTAATTCAACGGCTGTCAGGCAATGATCGGTACGACACAATGGGTGAGATTGTCGAAGAAGCCTATAATACCGTACCATCTAATGGCACGGTGATTGTAGCTTCTGGAGATAATTTCCCCGATGCACTTGCAGCTTCCGGTCTTTCTGGCCTAGCAGATGCTCCGGTCATTCTGACTAACTCGTACAGGCTTTCTGCTCGCGCAGATGGACAGATTTCTCGTTTGAGCCCTAATAAGGTTATAGTTATTGGCGGGGAATCTGCAGTTTCTGATAGTGTTGTAAACCAAATTGAAAAGCGTGTTGCTCGAGAAGCAAAGGTTGTCCGTATCTCAGGTGATACACGTAGGGATACAGCTAATGAGATCTTTGCTCAGGCAAAGAAGCAGGTCAGCGCAAATTGGCAGGATGACACTGCGATCATAGCTACTGGTGAAAACTTCACTGATGCCCTGTCAATCTCTGCATATGCACAAAAGAACAAATATCCTGTTTTCCTGAGTGGCAAAACTGGTCTCGATGCGAGTACCATTAAGGATATTAAAGGGTATGGCTTCACCAAGATTGTAATTGCTGGTGGATCTGCCGCTGTGCCTAATAGTGTAATTGCTCAGTTGAAGGGTGCTGGAGTTTCTGAATCAAACATTGTTCGTCTGGGTGGTGCTACGCGCTATCAGACCTCGCTTGAGATTGCCAAGTTTGCTTATAGTGACTTGAGACCTGCGACTCCAGTATTTGCGACTGGTGAGAACTTCCCTGATGCACTTGCTGGCGGGGTACTAGCTGGAAGAAAGGATGCGCCACTTCTCTTGGTGAGCCCAGACACTTCTGTCAATCATGACGCGCTCAACTGGATCAAATCTACTCATGAGTTCGTCCGGAACGGTACTGCTTATGTACTTGGAGGAACTGATGCAGTAAGTGAGGCGGTTTCAGCAGACATTGCCTCAGTGTTGACTGAACAGTGATAACTTTAGATAATCCACTAGTTGGATGCTAAAATAGTTCACATTGGTGGCTCCTGACATCTAATAATGTCGGGGGTCGCCAATGTGTATTATGTCCAACGAAAAACCACTTTTATCATAAGATACCAATTCCGTGTTAGAACCACGATTTAGTTAGTAAAATCGTGTGAATCCGTATATTTGATCAGATAGTAGCGCCCGGGCGAACGTGTACTGCTCTTAATTGGACAAATTATTACACTAGGCCAACTTTATAGAAACAACCGAAATCTAGCGAATGATTGATTTTTTAGGACATGTAGCTAATAAAATGAACGGATGAGAAGTGAACACCCCAGATTAGGCAACAATTTGACTATCGCAAATACCGGTATCAAAAAAACCGTCAAGGGCGAAGAGACAAAAGCCAAGACCGAAGTAGTTGTTTCTCGTAAACAATCAATGCAAATTTGTATCTTGTCATCCTCTTGTTTTGGTCTTTTGCTTGCCATTCTGATCGTTGTAAGTTGGTTTCCCAAAACTCGGAGTATGTGGAATCTACCTATCCAGGCTATAGATGCGCCCTCGCACTACTACTTTATACGTAAGCTTTTGCAGAATGGCTTGTCAGTCATTTGGGAGCTCAACCCCAATGACAGTTTCTACCCGCCCCTGTTTCATTGTTTGGTCTATCTATTAATTTGCGTGTCGAATTGGCTGGGGATTCAGGTCACTATTTTTACCGGGCTCAATTTGATATGGATTGTCACCTCGGGTTTTCTTTTCCCCATGGGCATGTTGTTATGGTGCTCATATTTTTATTCTGATGCATCAAAGAGATGTCAGATCATCCTTAATATTGCAGTACCTGTGCTGTCCGTGGTATCGGTGGCCCAGCCCTATTGGATGTTGAATGCCGGACCTCTTATTGCTTATGGGCTTGCAACCTCGATACTGCCTTTTCTGATGTTTTCCAGTCTTAGGTTAGTGGATGCAATCACTATACGGAGCGAACGCACGGTTGCTCACGTATTTCGTTGGTCTCTGCTGACACTTGTTTTCGGCTTGCTGATGTTATTAGCTCACCCTCGAGTGGCATTTACCTATTTGGTTTTCATAGGCCCTTTTATACTGGTAAAGATGTCCAAAAGAGACATTCTCTGCTTCCTTCTATGCATACTCCTCGCAGCGGGGCTCTTCTTTGCTTATGTGTCTCACCGTGATCACGGCAAGGATTACCTGCATCCTTCATCATGGTTCCATACATTTCGCCCTACCAGAAGTCTCGGTAATGCAGTAAAGACTGTGTTAACTGACGCCATTTCTGGCTTTGCAGGCCTATTTATGGCAATTTTGGTCTGTATATGTTTTATTGCAGTCCTGTTGTTTTGCGGGGAGCGTTTTCGTGATGCACTTGCTGTGGACGGAGCATTTCTCCTTACTGCCTTGATCTTTGTTTCGAGTTCGGCACTTACTGGGCCGGTGGCCAACGTGATAACAGCTGCCTGGTACCGTGGCGAGACTCGGCCCCTGACCATGATACCTTTGGCGGTTGTTCCCCTATTGGCCTTTGGTCTGCGTTGCCTTCTTGAGTCTCGTCCTGGCAGGAACCTGAAGATTCAAGCTCTATTCCGACCTGTTTCACCGCAGGTTCAACTCTCGCCTGTCGGTGTGATCACAGTGTTGCTTCTTGTCGTAGTGTTGGTGCTTTGCTCGTGTTTTGAGCCAGCAAAAAAACAATTGTCAGCCATCGTCGCTGGTAGCACGGATGTCGAAACACAAACTCCAGGGGAGCAATTGAGCCATGACAAATATTACGCCTTGAAGAAGGTGCACGACTTGGTGGAAGGCAACGCTGTAGTGGTGTCTGACCCCTTGAATGGCTCCATGTATGGAATGGCTCTCTATGGAATGGATATGTTGTATCCGGTATACAACCCCATGGATACGAAAAATGGTCAGGTGTTCGGAAGGGTGGAGCGTGCATTCGCCTCAGGTGATTCCGAACGCTTGCTGAATACAGTGTGCCCTGTCGTGACCAGCTATAAGGCAAAGAGCCAACCTGAAGAAAGAAGCAACAAGTACTTTTTGACCATGGGTCCGCAATCTCCAAGCTTGCGTATGTTCACCTACAAGGCGCAGTACTATCCCTTCCATGACGACCGTTTGATCAATGAATATGAACAACGGGGAACACTGGTAAAAATCAGTGCACTTGATTCTCCCAATGAGCCGGGGAGTCAATGGAATCTATATCGATTCGCATGCAGATAAGCAGTCTATGCGTCTTATATTTTAGGGCTTGAGAGGTAGTTGTTGGTTAACGGCTTGGGATAGATACGAACAGTAGCGTCGCACTGCTGCTGAAAGAAATCAGATGCTGCCGGCTTTCTCCACAGAATGACCGGCAGCATCTGGATGGGGCTAGTGCCGACCTTCCACTGCCCTGGCTACCGTTTTCAAGATCTCGCGACGGGCGCTGCCGATCGGGGCTATAGGGTCTACCAATCTGCGGAGTCCATTGTCCTCAGCAATCACGCGTTCATGCTGTACCACCTGTACCTGGTTATGGGAGGATCCTGACAGGTGTTGTATCAGGCTCTCGTAGAAGGGGGTCTGTCTGGCGTAGGACCAATACACGTCAGCCAGGTCACAGCTGGCATCATTCCAAGGTTTTATGAATCCAGCGTAGTGAATAATCCTTGGCCGGTTACGGGACTGAAGATAGTCGTAGTAGGCATTGGCTGGTGCATGGCTGAATATACGCTCCAACCTGGTGTCGCAGTCATGTATCACGTTCCATGACCAATCCAGGTAAGTCACACGGCCCTGGCATTGAGCGTTGAGAACATCCTGGTCGTTGTAAATAAAGCTGGAATTTGAAGACAGCCTTAGCCATTCCGGCAGGGAGTGCAGCTTTCGCATCTCAGCAGTGTTCAGCAACAGTACGCCTGCCTGGAAGTAGGAATAAGGATCCCGCATGCCTAATACCTGCCTGCTGTAGCGCAGCCGCTTGCCATCCTTGTTGTTCAGGTTGCCCAGGTAATCGATATCGTGGATAGCCGCTAAGAGATCAGTACCCAGATCTGTATTGTAGAGTTCTGCAATATCATCGTTCACTACCAGATCTGAATCCAGATATAAAACCTTGTCATAAAAAGGTAGGACCCTCTGGATGATAAATCGGTAATAGGTTTCGATGCTGATGTGTTGGTTGGAGGTTGTCAGGTGGCAGCCGGCAATTTCACGTTCCACATTCACGAAGCGCAAGGTGATGTTGGGGGAGGACACAAGGAACTTCCTCATGACCGCCTTATGTTGCTTGCTGATGTCCCTTTCCAGAACGACAATATCGTAGTGATACTTGTCTGATGCGTTTGACAGCAGCGAGTATATGGCTGTAGTCAGCATAGGGACATAGGCGTCGTTTGCCGCGAAGACTACCGGAATGATCTTTTTTGCATTGTCGGCAAGTTCAAGAGGCCTGCAGATCGTCTGCTGTTCGGGGTGGGTAAAATGAACGCATTGCAGTTCTTTGGTACGCAATGTGGGCTTGATCCGGCGCTGGTGAATAAGCCAGATGTTGAAAAGCCGCTCGGCCAGATGGCCTGGCGTGCGCAGACCCTCCTGGCTGTATGCGGACATGTCGGTGCTCTGCTCGAATTCGTCAAGTATTGGGAACAGCCACTGGCAGTAGGCAAAGAAGAGGTCCTTGCGCATAATAAACATATTGCAGAAGCAGGAATAATGCCCGTGCAGATACTGCTTGACGTCGTCGCTATAGTCAGGGTGCGACTTCATGACGATGGCGCATGCCTTTTGCAGGTCCTTCAGGTACAGGTCCGGTGCGGCCCTGTATAGAGCCAGCGGGCTACCCCAATTGTCGATGGTTATTCGAAGGTCCTTGATGCCGGTGGTGATAATGTCATAGCCCTTGACAGTTGCGGAGATGGTTGCATCGTCCAGGCCATATCGTTGGATGGCGGCATCGTCGATATAGTCATCCATGATTTCCCCGTAAGGGTTCTCCCTGTGTGTGTCCTTGGAGAAATCGAAGTATCGCCGGTAATGACAGAAGCCGTAATAGTCAGCGTCGACGTTTTTCCATGCCCAATACTGTGTGGTGAGTTCGCAGTATCTGGGGTTTTTCTCTGAGATGTTGATGCCGTCATCATCGTGCAGGGTATTCTTCATCCTTGCCTTTTTAAGGCCAGGGCCTACCTGCACGGGCTGCAGAATCTCGGACTTGGGGATGTCGACCTTTTTGTGCGTTGTTACAAAAATCCTGATGCGCTGTCGGCTATAGGCATCAAGCGTCTGTCGGGCCTGGAGATCGCTCAGGTGTTCATTGGCCTTGCTGCGCATGCTTTGATAGCGTTCAAGCTGCAGAGGGGGAGCGGAGTTCACAAATATCCTGTCTGCTATGGCCTTCCAACCCCACAGAGGGTCCGTGTCATCAATGGCGGATTGCTGATGAAGAAAGTCATATGCTCTATCTCGAATAAAGCGATAGATCTCCCTGCCGGTGATGGCGGGGCCGAAAATGTCGCTCATATCATGGGCGGCCTCGGCCTTATGCTCATCATCGATGCGCAGCAGCCAGTCATTGGCCAGTATTTCCGTGCCCTTATGCTCGAATCCCAGGGCGCATTTCTGCAATATGGCCGAGTGCTGGCTGTTGGCGAAATCATAAGCAGCTGCGAAGTTCGATTGGAATTCCCGGCAATATCGTGCATACAGCTTGGGGGTGATCTGTGCGGTGCCGCTGATTCCACGGCCATAGTAATAGCGGTATCCCCTGCATTCCTTGATCGGCTGATAAGACTGAGCAAGCGCTGAGGTGACAAAGCACTCGTACCCGTCCTGGGAGCGGCCCAAGCGATTGTCGGTCATGGCGGCAAAGGCTTTCTTGAGCAAGGCTGTTTTATAGAGCCGCTGGGTGAACCGCCAGTCCACCTGTTGTCCGCGGTCTTCATCAAAAATGTCGCGAACGATATCGAGGCCCTGGCTTGGCTTGGTGGGCTTGTTGTTAAAGCTCTCGAAATCCTGCCGTTCTCTGTCCAGAGTGCCGTTCGCTGCCGTCACGGTGATGCCGAAATGCATGATGTCGGCAGGGTGAAGGTCTATAGCTTCTGACAGCTCGCTGAGCATGGAAGGCGCCAGGGCATCGTCGCCATCCAGGAAGAAGGTGTATTCGCCCTTGGCTTCCTGCACGCCAGTGCGTCTTGTCAAATGGGTGCCCATATTGCTGGGGTGCTCCACCAATCGAATTCTCTCGTCTTTGCCGGCTGCTTCCGCTGCAACGGCCGCCGTGTTGTCCGTGCTTGCGTCATTGATGACCAGAGCTTCGAAGTCCTTGTAATCCTGTGAGCTGATGCTGGCAAGGCATTCCGGAAGGTACCTGCCCACGTTGTAGGCGGGAATTACGACTGAGATCTTTGGCATATAGCTGGCATCTCCTTGTATAGCTAATCGAGGGCGACGAAGTCTCTACGTATCTTACCTGGATGCCGCAATAGGCAGGGGCATAACCATTGAATATTCAGCTGGATTACACAACTGGCTCCCTGGCATTCCCAGTATGGGATGAACTGTAGACTGTTAGGTATGAAAATAACGATTGTAGGTACTGGCTATGTCGGTCTGTCCCTGGCCTGTCTGTTGTCACAGCACAATGAGGTGCGAGCCCTGGATGTTCTGAAGGACAAGGTCGATGCCATCAATCAAGGGCGTTCGCCCATCAAGGATTCTGAGATCAGCGCCTTTCTTGCCTCCGGAAAATGCAACCTGCGGGCTACGCTGGATCCTGACTGGGCTTACGAGGAGCCGGATTACATTGTTCTTGCCACTCCGACCGATTATGACGAGGAGCGCAATTACTTTGACACCTCATCAATCGAGCAGGAGCTTCAGAGGTTGGATGAACGGCACACCCAGGCCTGCATCGTCATCAAATCGACGGTTCCGGTAGGGTATACCGAGACCATATGCAAGCGTTATCCGCAATTGCGCATTGTGTTCTCACCCGAGTTTCTTCGCGAGGGCCATGCGCTTGCCGACAACCTGCATCCATCGAGGATTGTCGTGGGCATACCTGCCGACCACATGCAGGACTGGAGGCATTACGGTGAGCAGTTCGCTCAGCTGCTCCAGCAGGGCGCTGAGGATGACGGAATTCCTTGCCTGTTGCTCCGGGCCACTGAGGCAGAGGCCATCAAGCTCTTCTCAAACACCTATTTAGCACTGAGGATTTCGTACTTCAACGAAATGGACACCTACGCCGACGTTCGTGGCTTGGACACGGCACAGATCATCAAGGGCGTGTGCCTGGATCCCCGGATCGGCGATTACTACAACAACCCTTCATTCGGCTATGGCGGGTATTGCCTGCCCAAGGACTCCAAGCAGTTGCTGGCCAACTACAAGGATGTGCCGCAGACCCTGATCAAAGCCGTGGTTGAATCCAACGATACGCGGAAGCGGTTCATAGCGGAGCAAATCGCCTCTCGCAAGCCCAAACTGGCTGGAATCTACCGGCTGGTCATGAAGAAGGGTTCGGATAACTTCCGTGCAAGTTCCATCCAGGGCATCATGGAGTACCTGGATAACCTGGGTGTGGATTTCATCATTTACGAGCCCATGGCTGCGGATAGTTTCGCTGGGCATAGGGTGACCCATGATCTTGATGAATTCAAGACCTCATGTGATCTGATTGTGTGCAACCGGATGACTGAGGAATTGAACGATGTGGCAGACAAGGTCTATACCCGCGATTTGTGGCATCGAGAGTAGAAGCGGTCAATTGACACTGCGCATGCCAATGCGCAGTGTCAGGACGCATTCCAAGTTGGAAAATATTGCTGTTTACGCTTTGTGCAGTATGACTCGCAGCAGTGATTTGACGCGGGAGCGCCTCTTGGAGCCAATCGGAAGTATTTTGTCGGCATACTGCCTTACGGGGCTGTTTTCGGTAATAAGACGTTTATGATGCCCGGTTGAAAGAGATCCGGTCTTGGTCATGATCGCCAGTACCTGGTGGAAAAGCGGGGAGTGCCGGACGTACAGCCAATACCAGGTGGAGAGGTCACACCAAGGATCCAGCCAGGGCTTGTCGAAGCCGGCATAATGAACAATATAGGGCTCCTCACGGGCTTGTACATAGTCCTTGAATGCCTGTGCAGGCGCATACCGAAAGACCGTTTCGACGCGGTCGTTGCAATCGTGCAGGACGTTCCACCGACCGTCAAGGAACCTGACCTTTCCCTGGCATTCCATGTTGAGTATGTCCTGATCGTTGTATATGTAGTGAGGGTTTGCTGCCAGCCGCATCCATTCGTTGGTGGTGTGTATTCTTCGGAGAGCCTTCAGGTTCATCACCAGCACCCCGGCCTGGAAGTATGAATACGGATGCTTCAGATGCAACACATTGCGGGCGTATTGCAGACGCTTGCCATCGGAATACCCCAGGTTGCCTAAAAAGTCCAGATCTTTGACTGCTGCCACGGCGTACTGGCTGACGTCGGTATCGTAGAGCTCGGCTATGTCTCGGTTGACAACCAGGTCGGAGTCCAGATACACCACCTTGTCGTATTGAGGCAGCACCTCCTGGATCAGGAATCGGTAATAGGTTTCATTGCTGATAAAACCGTTATTGGTCGTCAGGGCCCTGCCGGCCATACGCTGCCGTACATTAAGGAATTGCAAAGAACACCAGGGGTATTTTGCGAATATGCCTGCAAGGATCTCTTGATTGTCCTTTGATATATCCTGCTCCAGGACAGTGATGCGGTATTGACGATTAGCTGATGAATTGCGCAGTATGGACGTCAATGTCGTGGCCAGCATAGGCGCATAGGCATTGTTGGCCGCCAACACCACGGGTACAGCCGTGTCGCTTGCGCTTGCCGGTTCAGCGGTTTCCTGAGCATCGGGATAGCGGAAGTGCACGCATCCCAGTTGCTTGATTTTCCACTTCCCGATGGTGCGTTGGTGATGGCAAAGGAAAATGTTAAGCAGCCTTTCGGCCAGGTGTCCTGGCGTTCTCATGCGTTCGATGTCGGCCGTAGATGCATCCCATATGGCCGTGAACTTTTGCAGGAGCGGAAACAGCCACTGGCAATATTGGCGGAAGATTTCTTTCTTCATTATGAACATGTTGCAGAAAGAACCATTGTCGCCGTGCAATACGGAGTCTGCATCCTCCCTGTAGTCAGGGTAATTCTTGCAAAGAATCTCATACATGAGGCGGAGGTCGCCGACTCGCAGGTGATCGTTGCCTGCATAATGCTGGATCAGCGAATGATACCCCCCCATGGCTTCAACATTGTTGACGGGAGAGGTAATGACATCCCATCCGATCACCTGGCGCTTGATGGATTCATCATCCAGGCCATACCGTCGTGCAGCGGCCTCGTCGATGAAGTCGTCCATGATTTCGCCGTAGTCGTTGGCCCGGTGGGGTACGCCGCTGAAATCGAAGTAGCGACGGTAGTGGCAGAATCCGTAGTAATCGGCATCGACGTTTTTCCAAGCCCAATATTGCGCAGTGAGCTCGCAATACATGGCGTTGAGCGAAGAGATCGAGTCCCCGCTGTCGTCGTGAAGCATGTGCGGGAGCTTTTCCGGTGCCTGCGCTGTTCCGACTTGCAGGAGACTGATCGCATCGCATTGCGGGGCTGCAACACGTGCGCGGGTGGCCACATAGATTTTTATTCGCTGCCCGTTTTGCCTGTCCTCGTTATTCATGCCGAATAAGACTCCTCGCTCGGTGGTTGGTACTTATGTTACTTCCCAATTGTGGGCTTCCTGTTTATATAAGGTAAAACTGCTGCCTTGCAAGAGGTTCCCTGCGATAATGAGCCTTTGCGCTATTGGACGAGTTCAGTAGAATAGGAGTTTTGTGAAAGCTTCTTTAAAGCGACTACAGCAAAGGTATCGCTACTCGTTTATCGTTTTCAAAGAGTTGGTGAAGACAGATTTTCAACTTCGGTACCAAGGGTCCTTCCTGGGTGTACTGTGGTCGGTTCTCAAGCCACTGATGCTGTTCTGCGTCATGTATGTGGTCTTTGTGAGATTCCTTCATTTCACTGACGGAACGCCCACATTCCCCATTGTTCTGCTTTGCGGCACCTGCCTGTGGAGTTTCTTCTCGGAAGCCACCAGCATGGGGCTGCAATCGATTGTCAACCGTGGAGACCTGCTGCGTAAGGTTCATTTTCCTACATACATCATCGTAGCGTCAGTCACGATGGGGTCCATGATCAGCCTGGCCATCAACCTGGGTGTGGTCATCGTTTTCGGGCTGTTCACCACGGCTCATTTCACATGGAGGATTCTCCTGGTCCCCCTCAACGTTTTTCAGCTCTATATCCTTGCCCTGGGCATTGCCATGATCCTATCCACGATGTTCGTTTATTATCGTGATATCGCCCATATCTGGGAAGTGGTTCTTCAGGCTATGTTTTATGCTGTTCCCATTATCTACCCATTGTCCATGGTGCAAAAGAATTATCCTTTGATTGCAAAATTCATGCTGTTGGATCCTGCAGCCCAGGTCATCATGGACGTGCGTCATAATCTCATTTCTCCTGAGAACGTGCCCACTGTTTGGACCCTGTACGGCAATAAGCTGTTCGCTTTCATTCCTTTGCTATTGACGGTTCTTATTTTCATGTTCGGCCTGTATGTCTTTCGGTCGCATAGCAGAAAATTCGCGGAGGTTCTGTAATGCAAGATGTTGATCAGTTTGATGATCGGCCGGTCGTGCTCTCTGTTGACCATGTAGCCAAGTCCTTCAGGTTGCCGACTGAGCAGGCCACTGGCCTAAAGCAGGCTTTCATCAACTGGACCAAGGGAATCAAAGGGTACAGAGAGCAGGTTGTTCTTAAAGACATCAACTTTCAAGTGCACCAGGGTGATTTCTTCGGCATCGTGGGAAGAAATGGCTCGGGCAAGTCCACCCTGCTGAAAATCATCTCGGGAATCTACGTGCCGGAACACGGCAGTGTGGATATTCAAGGCAAGTTGGTGCCGTTCATCGAGCTTGGCGTGGGCTTCAATCCGGAATTGACCGGCCGGGAGAACGTTTTTTTGAACGGCGCGCTTCTCGGCTTCTCTCATGACCAGGTAGCAGCCATGTACGACGAAATCGTCGATTTTGCCGAGCTGGGCGAATTCATGGATCAGAAGCTCAAAAACTACTCGAGCGGCATGCAGGTCAGACTGGCCTTTTCCGTGGCCATCAAGGCACAAGGCGACATTCTGGTGCTTGATGAGGTTTTGGCAGTCGGTGACGAGGCCTTCCAGCGCAAATGCGATAATTTCTTCACTGAAATCAAGAAAGATCCGACTAAAACGGTCATTCTTGTTACGCATAGCATGGATTCCGTCAAGAAATACTGCAACAAAGCCATCCTGATTCGTGACGGCGAGATCGTGGTTTCTGGCGATAAGAATGATGTTGCCAGCCAGTACACCTTGGAGAACCTCCAGGCTGGGCAGAAAAAAACGGAAAAGAAGGTGGAAAAGCAGGACCATGAGCCGGGACTGAGCGATCAGGTGCCCATCTTTAGGGTCTTGCCGGTATCGCCTCAGCTGCGTACCTGTGACGACACCTTCGAGTTCGATGTGGAGTATGACTATCGGGGAGACAGCGACTTCTACATACCCATGTCGGTCATGGATACCGGTCGGGGAGGGGTCCCCTATGATTGCGGAGCCCAATTCCACGTCAATGCCCCAGGGCATCATCTGGTTCATTTTTCCATGCCGCTCAAGCTCTTTAATGACGGGAACTTCCGCATCATCGCCTCTATGCGGATCATCCCTGACGTCACCAACCTTTCCAACTACGAGCAGCTCGCTTTCACCAGCGATGAGAACGCCTGCGATTTTGTGGTGCGCAATCATGGCACCACCAATTTTGCAGGCCTGATCAACGACAGAAGCATGGAGATCGTCCGTACTGGCATGGAGGACATGGATTGACGGATAAGGATGAAGTTGCCAGCCTTCTTGTCACCGGCGGTGCAGGTTTTATTGGCTCCAACTTTGTTCGATATCTTGCCCGAGTGAATCCGCAGGCGAAGGTCGTTGTTCTGGACAAGATGACCTACGCCGCTAATCCGCATAATCTGGATGGTTTGTCGCGCAAGCCCATAGTGATCAGGGGTGATATCTGCGATTCATCTTTGGTTGAGCAAATCGTCAAGCAGCATCATATTAATGGAATCATCCATTTTGCAGCGGAATCGCACAATGACAATTCCATTAGGGATGCTGCTCCCTTTATTCATACCAACATTTATGGGACCTACGTTCTTTTGGAGGCCGCAAGACGCCATGACCTGCGCTTTCATCATGTATCTACGGATGAGGTCTTTGGCGATACATCCGTTGGGGATGTGACGAAATTTGACGAGAGCAGTCCCTATCGTCCATCGAGTCCGTATTCGGCGACGAAGGCGGCCTCTGATCATCTGGTCAGGGCCTGGTGGAGGACTTACGGCACCAGAGTGACCATAACGAACAGCTCAAATAACTATGGTCCATTCCAGCACGTGGAAAAATTCATTCCCCGGCAAATAACCAATATTCTGACGGGTCACAGGCCCAAGCTGTATGGCCAGGGCGAGGATGTTCGGGACTGGCTCAGCGTAGAGGATGATTGCAGAGCCATCTGGGATGTTTACCGTCGGGGTCGTTTGGGGCAGACCTATCTGGTTGGAGCGGATAATCGCCTCAGCAATCTCGCTGTGGTGCGGATGATTCTGGCAATGATGAACCGGCCTCTTGACGAAGTGGAGTTTGTAAGGGATAGGCCGGGAGCCGACAGAAGATATGCTATTGATGCCTCAAAAATACGGCGCGAGTTGGGGTGGAAGCCTCTTCAGGCCGATTTCGCCAAGAGCCTTGAGGCCACTATTGAATGGTACAAGAGGCACGAATCGTGGTGGATGCCTGCAAAGCAAACGACGGAATTGCGGTATCGGCAAGAAGGCCACTGAAATCTCTGATTCAAGGAACTGAACCCGATGATGTCAACCTGCCAGGTTGTCTGGCACGATAGATAATATATAGCTTATCTGTCTATGTATAAGTTGCATAGCGGGTTGATGTGCTACACCCTCCTGTCACGGAAGGCCCGTGACCTGTAAGTCCAAAGGAGGTGGGTGATGTCTGCGCATAAGTATGAATTGATGTTCATTGCCGATCCGGCCATGGATGAGCGCTCGCTGAAGAAGCTGACCGACCAGTATCTCGAGGTGGTCACCAAGGAAGGCGGCTCTGTCGACAATATCGATGTCTGGGGCCGTCGCAAGCTAGCCTACGAGATCGACAAGCACAAGGAAGGCAACTACGTGGTGGTCGAGTACACCTGCGAGCCCTCTGCCAGCGCTGAGCTTGATCGTGTGCTGAACCTGAACGAGTCCGTCATCCGTACCAAGATTCTTCGCAAGGACGACAAGTAAGCAAACAGCAAAGGACGTCGAAGCGTCGAAGGTTCAAGGGTGCGGGATTCGCCCCAATAGGCTCATTCCCAAATCCTCATTCCGAGGAAAGGTCGTGACATGGCGGGAGATACATACATCACCGTGGTGGGCAATCTCACTGCGGATCCGGAGGTGCGTACGACCTCCAACGGAGGCACGGTGGCCAATCTGACCATCGCGTCCACGCCCAGACAGTTCAATAGGAACTCGGGGCAGTGGGAGGACGGCGACTCGCTCTTCATGCGTTGCTCGGCCTGGGATTCCACCTACAGCCCCATGGCCTCCAACATTCAGGCCAGCCTGACCAAGGGCATGAGGGTTATCGCCCAGGGTCGTCTGGTGCAGCGCTCCTATCAGGATCGTGAGGGCAATAACCGCACGGTCGTGGAGCTGCGTCTGGACGAGATTGGACCCGCTTTGACACGGAACACCGCCCAGGTCACCAGGAACGCCAACACTGGTGGCGGTGGCTCCCGCGGTGGTTTCGCCGGCTCCAACAACGGCGGCTACCAGGGTGGGGCTTCCTACCAGGGCGGCGCGAGCGCGGCATCGGCCCCCATGGGTCGTCAGCAGCCAGCGCAGAGCCAGCAGGCCCCTGTTCAGGATCCCTGGTCATCGACCGGGTCCGGCGATTCCTTCGGATCCTTCGGTTCCACCGGCGAGTTCGGTGGTTCCGGGGATGAACCCGAATTCTGAAGTTTCATAGCGTCATCATTCATTTAAGGAGTACCAATGTCACGTAAAAGGCCGCAACCGCCGGTCAAGCCCTTCAAGAAGAAGCCGAATCCCCTGAGGGCCGCCAAGATTCATACCATCGATTACAAGGACGTGGCTCTGCTGCGGAAGTTCATCTCTGACCGTGGCAAGATTCGTTCCCGCCGCATCACCGGTGTCACCGTCCAGGAGCAGCGCGAGATCTCCAAGGCCATCAAGAACGCCCGCGAGATGGCCCTGTTGCCCTACGCCACCAACGGTCGCTGAGGGAGGTCAGGATTATGGCAAAGGAAACCAAGGTTATTCTGACCGATACCGTGACCGATCTGGGTCACAAGGGCGACGTTGTCGCAGTCAAGCCCGGCTATGCCCGCAACTTCCTGATTCCTCAGGGACTGGCTTTTGCCTGGTCCAAGGGGGCTGCTGCGCAGATCGAGTCCCTGCAGCGGGCCCGTCGCGCCAAGTCCATGGCCACCCGTGAGGATGCTGTGGCTGCCAAGGCCGCCATCGATGGGCAGACTGTCGAGATCGCAGCCAAGGTGTCCGATTCGGGCAAGCTCTTCGGCGGCATCTCCAACGATGCCATCGCTCAGGCTCTTCGCTCCCTGGCCGACGTGGATCCACGCACAATCTCCGTGGAGACCATCAAGACCACAGGCGAGTTCCCGGCAACCGTAGCTCTGCACCCCGAGATCTCGGCCGCTTTCACGGTCAAGGTCGTCGCTGAGTAGCAATCCGACCCCGATTTATATCCCACCAACGATCCTTTGAAATAGGGATCTGGGCTTAAGCAGGAGGCCTTCCCGCAGCAGATTATGCGCGGGAAGGCCTCCTTATGCGTTACTGGGGATTACTCAACTTAGAAATTGCCGCCGTTCCAACCCCAGTCAGTAGTGGCCGTGTAGCGGATGTAGGTGCGGTCCTTGGGGATGGACAGCTCCGATTCCAATGTATCCATGATGGTCTTGGTCAGGCTTTCCCAGGCGGACTTGGGCACGTCGCTGCCGAAGACGTTGACTTCCACATATGCGGCGGGCTTGCTGTCGTCACCAGCGAAGTAGATGGGCATGTCCGACTCGAATGGGCACATGAGCCAGCCCTCGGACTTGCCGGGGACGGCGGTGATGGCCTTGCCGTAGGCGGTCTTGATCCGCTCGCGCTGTTCGGCGGTGATGGGTGTGCTTACATGAGTATGGATGACAGGCATGGCGCTTCCTTTCCGGTCCGTCCGGCATGACCACTCAGGATGATTCGGTTCGCCTGGCGGATGGCTGACTATTCCTGTCCCATAGTAGCCTCGCCTGGACTGGTTGGCTCAGTGCCAGCCGAAGGGCTGGTGACGCAAGGACCAGGCCCCCAGACGGTGGGCCACCGAACGCGGGTTGACCGGCTTGCCGGGTGCAGGCGCGTCCAGCAGCCACTTGCGGATCAGGAAGTTCCAGATGGCCACCACAACGGTGGCAGCGATCTTGGCGATGTTGGCATGGAGCAGATAGCGGGCGTGCATGGTGGTGATGGCATCCGGCGGCAGCATGGCAGTGCCCATCCATAGGATCACCTCATTGATCCCCAGGCCTATGACTGAGGAGACCAGGAAGACCGTCATCTCCATCCACCGGGCCATGTCATCCCGATGCCTGAAGACATAGCGCATGCTGGCTAGGTAGTTGAAGACCAGGGAGATCAGGAAGGAGATGGCCCCGGCCAGGACATTGTTCAGGTGCGGCCCCATGATCAGCAGGTTCATGATGCCGATGTCGATCAGGAAGGCGATGATGCCCACGATGCCGAACTTGAGCAGCTGTCCGATTAATCTACGCACGGTAGCCTATTCAATCATTCCTCCTGTGCTGACGGAGTGCCGGGAACCGCTTGTGTGCAAAAGCCTTACGTTATGCCCTAGGCGGGTAGCTCGGTCAGAATGGGCTCCTCAGTGCTGTTGCGAATCTGACGGAAGCCTACAAAGGCGATGGCCAGCGAGGCCAGAGCCAGGGTAGTGACCACCCCGAACCCGCCCTGGGATCCGTAACGGTCGATGAACTGCCCGGCCACAGCCGAACCGGCCGAGGACCCGATCGAATTCATGGCGCTCAGCCAGGCCATGCCTTCGGTGAAGCGGATGGGCGGCACCAGGTGGAGCATGAGCTGGTTGCCATTGATCCAGGTGGGTGCCTGGCAGACACCGATGATCAGGTAGATGACCATGATGGTCCACAGATTCCTGGCGAACATGAAGGTTCCGATGCCCAGGTTGACCACCAGCAGGCAGAAGTAGAAACGCTTCCAGAGAGGGATGATCCAGTTCTTGGCCCCGTAGAGCAGAGCGCCGACCAGAGAGCTGAAGGAGAAGCAGGCGAAGACGAACCCGGTCATCTGCTTCATCCCCTGCTCGGTGGCGAAGGCGATGATGGAGATGGATGCAGCGCTCTGGAAGGCTCCCAGACCGAACCAGGTGGCACAGATGGCGATCATGCCGGCGCTCCAGAAGGCGCCGCTGTGGCCGTTCCCTCCCTCCTGGGCACGCAGACGGGCCACCAGCTGAGCCTGCCGCTCCCGGTACTCCTTGCGGGTGATGCCCTGGGCTCGCGCCATGTCTGTCTGCGAAGGGGGCTCGGTTTCTCGACAGGAGAGGAACATAAAGGCCCCGACCAGCACGCAGATCCCGGTGAAAGAGAAAGCCAACACGCCTGAAATGACCGCCAGTATTGAAGCCAATGGGTTGCCGATCACCCACATGGCCTCGTCGAAGACCCCTGACAGGGACAGGGCCTGGTTGGTGGCACGGTGGTCGCCGCGCAGCAGGTGCGTCCACCGGCTACGGCTCATGGCTCCCCAGGGCGGAATGGCCGCCATGAAGGGGGTGACCAAATAGAGCACCCAGGTGGGAGCGTGGGCGGTGATGGCTGTGATCAGGACCGTGGCGGCCACAACCCAGACCAGAACCGTGGGGATGGAGACCTGTCGCTGGCCGAACTTGTCAACCAACTTGCCCAGCATGGGGCTGACCAGGGCCAGGGCCACGGCCTGGATGGCGGTCAGGGCTCCGGCCAGGGAATAACTGCCGTAGTAGTGCTGCACCGAGATGGTGATGGTCATGCCCACCATGGGGAAGGGCATGGAGGCAATGACCGACCCTACTGCGAACCACGCCGTATGAGGCAGTCGCAGAAGCGCTGAGTATCCTCCGAAGACTCTGTGACCGGCTTCGACCAGAGCCGCCTTCAGTTGCCGTAGCATGGGTTGTTCGTCTCGCTTTCCCTGGGTGTTTTCACGGTCCCGAAGCATGTTTTCCACAAGACCTTCTAGACGCACGAAAGGAAGTGGGGGTGCTGGGGGGACTGCTACAGTGGTAACCATATTGGCGCCTGATCGGTGCCATTCGGATAGTGATAATTCTACCCCCCGCCATGGTCTCTCAAGGGGCCCGTCGGGGAGCTTGGGAGGTGGGTCGTGCCTGCGACGACCATTCATTTCGTCCGTCATGGCCAGGTTGATAATCCCGATCATATTCTTTATGAACGATTGCCGGGATTCCATCTGTCTGACAGGGGCAGGGCCATGGTCGAGGCGACGGCCCGCTTTATGGCCGAAGCCCCTTGCATGCGCGATCTGGAGGCCGTCTATTCTTCTCCGCTGGACAGGACCAGGGAGACCACGGCCATCCTGCTTGAGCAGATCAACCCTGCTCGTGTCCAACACGGCTTGAAACCGTTGGAGCCCATTTATGACCGTCGCCTGATCGAGGCTGGCAATGAATTCCGCGGCAAGCGCGTCGGCCACGGGCAGGGGGCTCTCTGGCGGCCTTCCAACCTGCGGCTGATCCTGGACTTGCGCCGTCCCAGCTGGGGGGAGTCATATCGGCAGATCGCTCGACGAGTGGGGGATTTCGTTCGCCAGGTGGTTCGCAGCCATCCTGACGCACAGGTTCTGGCTGTTTCGCATGAGTCGCCCATCTGGTCGTATCGTCATCTCTTGGAGACCGGCCACCCCGAGCACAATATGCTCCTCAGAGCCACTGCCCTGGCCTCGGTGACCTCCATCACCCTGGACTGCGAAACCGGTAAAGTGCTGGGAATCGCCTATGCGGACCCGGCGGCAGGCGTGTAAAGACCGCTTGTGCGGCTTAGGATAGCTGGGGATACTGTCGTGGATGACTGTCCAAGAACCCGATGAAGGAGCGTGATGATCATGGTGGATGTACAGGCAAGCGCGGAGGCGATAGCCGGACGGCCAGCCGTGGCCCAGGCGGCTGAGCAGGGGGCCAGGCTGGTAGACCTTTGGCCCTTGACGAATGCCGAGCACCTGGCCAACGATGCCAAGTATGCGGAGGACCTGCAGGTACGTATCAGCATGGTGCTGGCGCAGCTGATGACGGGCGAGGATGTGACCATTCCCGACGCAGAATACGTCTATGAGGGCGCTGAGGACATCCCTGGCCGCCCCCAGGAGCTGGTAGATGCCCTCATGGCTGCCAACGATGCCATCGAGGCGGCTGCACAGGCGAAGGACGACCAGTCCAAGATGCTTGCGGATTTGGCCGAAACCTTGGGCAGCGGCTGGGACCAGGCCCGGCAGCAGGAGGTGGCTGCTGGCGTGGCCAAGGCCGAACAGTCCGTGGGTGATCAGAACGAATCTGCCGAATCCTCTCAGGGCAAGGAGACGGTGGCCCAGGACCTGGCTACGAGCCTGGAGATCTGCCGTGATCTGCTTCAGCGTGCAGGCGCTGACCCTGACCATGCTGCGACCGCTGCACCAATTCTGGTCTATGTCAATGAGCTCAACGAGCGACTGGGCATTCCCCGGGCTTTCCTGTCTGACGAGGATGTCGTCCGTGCCTTGAGATTACTGGATGATCCTGAGGCTTTCGCCGACCTGCTGGCCCCTCTAGTGGGCGCTGAGTGGGACCACCATCGTCAGGAGGTGCTCTGGGACCCCGAGGAGGCCAAGCGCAAGGCCAAGGAGGACGACGAGCGTAAGAGCCGCGAGGCCCTGCAAGCCAAGTTTGCCCATGTGCCAGAGGACCCCAACAAGCCTCCCGTGGAGCTTTAAGACCTTCTGCCCTTCGCCTCGGCATCGGTCAAGGCGAAGGGCAGGGTGAACTCAGCGGTCGAAACGGGCTCCTCGTGGATCACTGGGTCGGGCCAGCAGAATGATCCCGGCGATGGCTCCGGCGATCATGATCAATGCGCCCAAGCCAAGCAGGGAGAGCGAGGATCCTGGATGCCCGTCGATAATAGCCACAATGGCGAAGACCAGAGGAATGCCGCCCACCAGCTCACTTACGAAGGGCAGGAGTATCCAGAAGCCGGACATGTTGGTGTCGTGAAGTCGCCGTATGCCCACGGCCAGATTCGGTATGAAAAGTCCAAGGGCGACCAAGAAGGATAGGATCCGTCCCACAAAGACGGATCCTGAGGTGATGATCGAAACCGCAAAGTCGATGAGGAAGATCATGAGAAAAACCCACCAGAATTCCCCACGGGAGGCCCTCCCGGAGAAGACGGAATATTTGACGAAGAAACGCTTACAAGCGTTTACGAAGTCAATGCCGTACCAGGGTGCGTTCAGTGGCGGCTCGCCGTTGAAACCGGCGTTCGCATAGGGGTAGGCCGGATACTGAGGGACCTGGGGTCCAGGCTGGTACCCTGCCTGATATCCCGATTGGTAGCCTGCCTGCGACCAACCTTCAGGCGATTGATAAGAGTTGTCCGATGCATAGCCAGCTGGCGGGGTCGTACCATTGGGCTGGCCATTGGCCTGGCCGGGATTCGAATTTTGACCGTAGGGCGTCTGCTGCTGTCCGTAGTACTGCTGTTCATTGGACTGTTGCTGGTTGTAGCCTGGCTGTTGACCCTGCGGCTGTTGACCGTATGGTTGCCCTTGGTATGACTGCTCCCGTTGGTAATCGTCAGCAGGTTTTTGGGCTTCGTTGATCGGATGGTAGATGTCGCTCTGGTCAGAAGCTGCTTGTGCATAGCCGGGTTGGTCTGGTTGCGGCTGATTCGGGTAGGCTGCAGGCCCTGAACCGGTTCCATCTGTGTGATTGTTCTGGGACCAGCCGTTGGCGGAGCCCTGGTCATTGGGGGTCTGGTTCCCGTCGTTCGTATCATCTGGATGGCTCATGGATATCGTCCCTCTCATCTTCTCTTGATAATCCTGAATCTGACTTTTCCGTACATCCCTATTATGGCAGGCCGGTTCTTCTGCCTGCTAGTCCTGGCTAATGCAGTGGATAGGGGACTCGTCACGCTTACTCGGGCCAGTCTGTCAGATTCTGTAGGTGATTGCTGCTGCGGGACTCTTCACTCGTCGTCCGGATTGACCATGTGATCATCGCCGGCATCGCCGAGCAGTAGCCGCTCGGTCAGGGTGATCAGGCCCAGCAGGAGGGCGGTCAGCAGGATGATGACCAGGGTGGCCGAGAAGATCAGCGGGGTTCTAAAGGAGTTGAAGGCCGACTGCAGCCATATGCCCAGGCCGTTCCTGGCCCCCAGATACTCCGAGGTGGCCGCGGTGGCGAAGACATAGGCGGCGCTGATGCGCAGGCCGCCGAAGATCTGCCCCGCAGCCACCCTCAGCTTGACGTGCCAGAGGGTCCAAGTCCGGGTTGCCCCGCAATTCAGCGCTACATCCTGGTAGAAGCGCGGCACGGACTTGAGCCCCCGGTAGGTCTGGACCACGATGGGGAAGATGGCGAAGACGGCCACGATGACCACCTTGCCCAGGGGCTCGAATCCGAACCAGATCACGAACAAGGGTGCGATGGTGATCAGCGGAATCATCTGAGCGCCGGCGATCAGGGGGTAGAGGGCATCATGCAGGGTGCGCCAGCTGTAGAGGGCCAGGCCGATCACTATTCCCAGGACCGATGCCAGGAGGAAGCCCAGAAGGCCCTCAAGAGCGGTGATGGTGGTGGCGGGCAGCAGGTCCTCCCGGGACTGCACTGTGGCAGCCAGGATTCGGCTGGGCGCCGGCAGAACCTGTTCGCTGACTCCGCCCAAGCGGGCAGCCAGTTCCCAGATGATGAGGAGTGCCAGCAGGGTGATGGTCGGAGGCAGCGCCCGGGTTCTGCTCTGCTTCCGCGACCTCATTTACCGGCTGCTTCCCGAACGTACCGATCGGTCCACAGATCCATGGCCTGAGGGGCCTTGTTGGGGTCGCCTTTCTTGGCATCCCGGTAGGTGCCCGCCTTGAACTGGAAGTCCAGATAGTCCTGGGCATCCTTGACGTTGATCAGTCCGGTGATGCTCTTTTGATCCGGACTGTCAACCCAGTAGCCCTCCTTGACGATGCTCTCCATGGAGCGCTTGGCCAGGGTCGGGTCGATGGCCGATCCCTTGGTCTCCTTGACCAGGATGTCCGCCGCCTGGTCGGGATGGCTCAGGGCGTAGTTGTATCCCTTCAGGCAGGCCTTGACGAATGCTGTCAGGGCGCGACGGTGGCCGGCCTGCTGCAACCAGGAATTCTTGACCACGAAGCCCAGCTGATCGGGGTTGCCGGGCACTCCCCAGTCGGCCTGGGTGAAGCAGTGCAGGGCTGGGCCCTTGAGCTCGCTCTCCACACCCTCCCAGTTGGCGTAGAAGCCGGCGAAGTCGCCCTTGCCGCTGGTCAAGGTGGCGAAGGTGTTGGTGCCGCTGGTCACACGCTTGAAGTCGCCCTTGCCGCCTGCATAGCGGATCATCTGCTTGACCACGGCCGTCTGTTCGGCCGATCCGAAGCTGACGAAGGTCTTGCCGTCGAAATCCTTGGGGGTCTTAATGTCGGTACGCGAGGCCAGCGAGCACCAACGTGCCACGGAATGCTGACCTATGTTGAAGACCTGCCGCAGGTCGGATCCCTGGGAGTTGAAGGTGGCCAGGTTGCTCAGCTTGGAGAAGCCTACGTCGGCGACCCCGTTCTGGACGGAGGTCTCGGCTCCCGCCTGGGCCGTCGGCAGGATGGTCAGCTTCAGGCCGGCCTTGTCGAAGTAGCCCAGATGCCGGGCCACATAGATGCCCACATGATTGGTGTTGGGCGTCCAATCCAGCATGAAGGAGAGCTTGGAGCCATCATCGGCCTTGTCATCTGCCCCCTTGGCCCCGCAGGCCGCACTCGTAGCTGCCATGCAGATCGCCGCTGCCAGGGCGAGCGCCCGTACAATCAGTCTGTGGCCGGGAGTTCTCCTGAAGCCGCTATTCTCCGGCATGCTCATCACTGTCACCTTGCCTCTCCGGCACCCCCTGGTGCCCATCCGCATCGGGGCCGCTACGGGAAGGTGAGGAGCCCGCGCGACGATCCGGTACGGTCTTGACCGATGGAATTCTGCGATGTGTGCCACGGCTGCTGCCACCAGCCGCGCGAACAAGACCACTCTAGTCCAACCCAGCCGGTCCTGCCTCGCCGTGGTGTAAGGTTGCATCATTTGCCCTTATACTGGAAACTCACGAGAGGTCTGTGCGGGCCGACCACTGTCGGTCTCGTCCGGAGCAAGACATCCGATTTCGGTAGGGTACGACGGAGGGTTCCCATGTCGGTGACCATCAGTGATGTGGCCAAGCAGGCGGGCATGTCCGTATCCACGGTCTCCCAGGCGCTCAACGACACAGGGCGCATCTCCCCACCCACCAAGGACAGGGTCCGCCGGGCTGCCATGGAGCTGGGCTACATCCCCGACAGCCGAGCCCGATCCATGCGATCCTCGCGCTCGCATGCCGTAGGTCTGCTGGTCCCCGATATTCGCAACCCTTATTTCTCCGAGTTGGTCTACGCCGTCCAGGACCAGCTCTACTCGGCAGGCTACGCGCCCCTGATCGGCGTGTCTTCTTGCCAGGCCAGCAGGGAGGAGGACTATTACCGCATCCTTCTGTCTCGGCATATGGATGGTGTTCTGGTCGTGCCTGACGGGCCCACATCGCCCATGCTGCGCACCATGCTGGCAAGGGAATTCCCTGTTGTCTTCGTGGATCGTCCCGACCGGACCCTGCCCGGTGTCCCCCTGGTGGATTCCGACCCGGTGCCCGGCCTGGAGGCAGCCCTGGGCGCTCTGGCGGCGAGGGGATGCAGACGAGTGGCCTTCGTCCCGGGCCCCGAGAGCCGCTCCTATACCTTCCGCGAGCGCGAGCAGGCTTTTCTGGACGGCGTGGATGCCCGTCAGGGGCTGACGGGATTGGTGGTCCGCCAAGGATTCGAGGACCGTCCCCTGGCGGCCGCGACCATGCGCCACCTGCTCGGTCAAGGAGTGGACGCGGTCATCTTCGGTTACTCGGCCGATGCCATCAAGGCCATCGCCATGGAGTGGGACAGCGACCAGCGCTCGCGTGTGCCCCTGGTCTCCTTCGACGACCTGGAGGTTTTTCAACTGATCAGTCCCCAGGTGTCGGTCATCTCCCAGCAGGTGGATCGTATGGGCCGCCAGGGCGTCGACATGCTCCTGTCCATGATCGAGCCGGGGCGGCAAGCTCCGGAGGGCATGAGCGTGGATCGCCGTCTGCGCACCCAAACCCTTTTCGTGCCACGGGGTCTGCTGGCCTAGTGATCTATTGCGTTCATACGCTCTCTTCTTGTCGTTATCGTATGACGTACCTGCCCAGGCATAACTATTGACATCCATCACAAAGGAGTATGAGCAATTATGAAATTTGAACATCTAGGGACAGCTGCAGCTGAAAGAATCCCCGGCATTTTCTGCATGTGTGATCTGTGCAAGCAGGCCAGGCGCATCGGAGGCAGGGAAATTCGTACTCAGTCCCAGGCTTTGGTCGACGATGCACTCCTGCTTGATTTCCCTGGTGATACCTATTGCCACTTTATTAATAACGAGAACTTTGATCTACCGGCAATCACCCAGCTCTTCATCACTCACTGGCATTCTGATCATTTTTACGGTGAGGATCTGGCTTATCGCATGGATTCGTACGCCGATGACAATCCAACCCATATGGATGTCTATGGCTCTGAAGCTGTCCAAGGCTTTTACGAGCGGGCTTTCTTCCTGGAGGAGCATTACGATTATGACAAGTTAACGTATCATGCTCTTCATCCTGGTGACAGTGTCACAGTGACGGCTGGGAATGGCAGGACCTACACGGTATATGCTTTTGAGGCAAAGCATGGCCATCATTTCGGTGATTGTCTCTTCTATGGACTGACAGACGGTCAAGTCGGGCTGCTGTATGCGCATGATACGGCCTGCTTCTATGAATCGACCTGGAAGGATCTGGCCAAAGCTGGGCTAAAATACGACTACGTTTCCTTGGATTGCACCCAAGGGTTGACTGATCTCAGTTCCGACGTCCACATGAACTTTTCTGACAACCTGCGAGTCAGGGACCGCATGGTGAAGATGGGGCTGGCCGATTCGCACACTATGTTCGTGTGCAATCATTTCTCCCATCGCGGCAATGCCAGTTATGAACGTATGCAGGAAGCAGCCGTCAGGGAGGGATTTGTCAGCTCCTACGACGGAATGGTGACGAACATCCAGCCCCCAGCAGTCTAAGCGTTGCGTTTTGCAGGTGGCTATGACCATTTTGGCCAGGGCCGCCTCTCTGTGTCTTCGCATATGAAAGCTGGAGTGGAGGTGACGTATGCGTTGTAGCGAGGTCTAGACAAAAGGAGTACGTGGTACCGGAGTGTCGGGTAGTTGTGTCGTCCCTGTAACTGACCTCTACTGGTCTTTCGGCCATTTGCCGCCCTTGTCCAGACCCCGCTCTTTGTGACTCAGTTCACAAAACACGGGAATAACTAGATGTAGGAAACGAATCATCCTCAGGCACTACATATGGTGGTCACGACGTGATAGAGTGAGTCCTGTCAGCAAAAATGACATCCATGTGATTCGCCGTTCCCAATACGGAATTTGGGAACGCCAAAGCAACTGCACATGAACAACCGTATGAGGAGTGACGATGGATACTGAGGTCATGACCGATAGCGTGAAGGAGCGTGGCATTTCGGATCGCGATGCTGTCGATGGCATTCTGGTCGAGAAGCGCGACGGCCGGATCGTCGATTTTGATCCCGTCAACATCATGAACGCCATCGAAGCCGCCTTCAAGGATGTCAAGCACGAGGTCAGCCCTGAGGATCGCCAGCAGATCCGGGGTATGGCCCTGACCGTCCAGTCCGAGATCACCGACCGCTACACCAACCCGGTCAAGATCGAAGACATCCAGACCTTGGTCGAGCATGCCCTGGTCAATGCCCATCTTTACGAGATTGCGCGCTCCTATACCTCCTATCGACTCGACCGTGACATTCAGCGTGCCAAGGCCACCGATGTCAACGAGGCCGTTCACCGCCTGACCAGCAAGGACGAAACCCTGGTGCGCGAGAACGCCAACAAGGATGCCAACGTCTACGCCACTCAGCGTGATCTGCTGGCTGGCGCGGTCTCCAAGGCATCGGCCTTCGCCATGCTGCCCAAGGATGTCTCCAATGCCCATATGAAGGGCGACATCCACTTCCATGATGCGGACTACTCGCCCTTTACGGCCGAGACCAACTGCTCCCTGCCTGACTTCGGCGACATGCTGGCCCACGGTTTCGAGCTGGGCAACGCCATGATGGACTCGCCCAAGTCCATCGGTACGGCCGCTACGCAGATCACCCAGATCATCAAGGACATCGCCGGCTCCCAGTACGGCGGCCAGACCGTCAATCGCTGCGACGAGATGCTGGACAAGTACGCGCGTCTGGATTACAAGAAGAACTATTCCATGGCTGAGGCCGTCCTGCCGGACGAGGAGCCCATCGACGTGGCCAAGGATGTCGTCCGGGGACTCAAGGCCAGGGAGGCCGATTGGCTCCACCTGGACGATCGTGCCCCTATCGGCGAGGATGCTCCCTTCGATCTGGATGCTCCGCAGATTGTTCGGCTGCGTCAGGTCTATGCCAAAATCCTGACCCGAAAGAACATTTACGATGCCATGCAGACCATGGAGTACCAGATTAACTCCAACCGTGTCTCCAACGGGCAGACCCCCTTCGTCACTGTGGGCTTCGGCCTGGGCACCTCCTGGTTCGCCCGGGAGATCCAGCGGGCCATCTTCCTGATTCGTATCCGCGGACTGGGCAAGGATCGCCACACCGCCATCTTCCCCAAGCTGGTCTTCACCATCAAGCATGGTCTGAATGCAGACGAGGGCGATCCCAACTACGACATGAAGCAGCTGGCCCTGGAGTGCTCGACCAAGCGCATGTACCCTGACGTGGTCTTCTATGAGAACCTGGTCAAGATCACCGGCTCCTTCAAGGCTCCCATGGGTTGCCGCTCCTTCCTGCAGGCCTGGACCAACCCCGAGACGGGCGAGGATGAGGAAGACGGACGCATGAACCTGGGCGTCGTCACCGTCAACATCCCCCGCATCGCTCTGGAGTCCCGCGGCGATAAGGATCGCTTCTGGAAGATCTTCGACCAGCGCATGGAGGTGGCCCACCACGCCCTGCAGTTCCGCATCATGCGCTGCAAGCAGGCCACACCCATCAACGCTCCCACCCTCTACCAGTACGGCGCCTTCGGCAGGCTGAAGCCGACCGACAGCGTGGACACACTCTTCCGCAACAGCCGCGCCACCGTTTCGCTGGGCTACATCGGCCTCTATGAGGCAACCAGTGTCTTCTACGGCAAAGATTGGATGAAGGACCACAGCTGGGATCCGGAAGGCAAGGAGTTCGCCCTGAGCATCGTGCGCCGGATGAACCAGCTTTGCAAGCAGTGGGAGAAGGCCGAGGGATACCACTATTCGGTCTACTCCACTCCGGCCGAGTCGCTGACTGACCGCTTCGCCCGGATGGACAAGGAGAAGTTCGGTGTAGTCGACGGCGTGACGGACCACGACTTCTACACCAACAGCTTCCACTACCCGGTCTGGCTGCGGCCCACGCCCATGGAGAAGCTCAGCTACGAGCGGGACTTCCCCTACCTGGCCTCGGGCGGGTTTATCAACTACTGTGAGTTCCCCTCCATGCAGCAGAACCCCAAGGCCCTTGAGGCGGTCTGGGACTACGCCTACGACATCGGCATCGGTTACCTGGGCACCAACACACCCATCGATCACTGCTTCGTCTGCGGCTACGAGGGCGACTTCGAGCCCACCGAGGACGGCTTCAAGTGCCCCGAATGCGGCAATGACGACCCTGACAAGTGCAACGTGACCAAGCGCACCTGCGGTTACCTAGGCAACCCGGTCCAGCGGCCCATGGTCCACGGTAGGCATGAGGAGATCGCCCACCGCGTCAAGCACATGGAGGGCGAGACCGGCCACGTGGTCCTCAAGGACGGATCCACCAAGGAGTGGTTCGATGACAAGGCCGAATAAGCTCTGACAAGACGCAGTTAATGGCGGGCCGGGTAGTTTGTGGCCCGCCATTGTCATGAGGAGGACCAGATGACGGACAAACAGGGAGCCATGAGAAAGACAGGCAGCCACCGTGACTTCGCTGCTGATGAGCAGGGGCGCGGTCCGGGGGTTCCCTCTGCGCTGACCAACAATCCCAAGGCCGGCCAGTGGGACGGTCGCCGCCTCAGTCGGGGAATCGTGGCGGACTACAAACGTCTGGTCATGACCGACGGCGAGGGGATTCGCTGCTCCCTCTACGTCAGTGGTTGCCCCTTCCGCTGCCAGGGATGCTACAACGCCTCCATCTGGGACTTCGGCGCCGGGCACCCCTACACCCAGCAGCTTGAGGACCAGATCATCAAGGACCTGTCGCTGTCTTATGTGCAGGGCATCACCTACCTGGGCGGGGAGCCTCTGCTCAACACCCCCATGCTGCTTGGCCTTTCGGAACGAATCCGGCGCGAGTTCGGTCATGAGAAGGATATCTGGTGCTGGACCGGCTACACCTGGGAGGAGCTGAACCGGCCGGGGGAGACCCCGGACAAGGCCCAGCTGATCTCCTACCTTGATGTGCTGGTGGACGGACGCTACTTGGAGAACCGGAAGAACAGCCTGCTCCAGTTCCGGGGCTCGGACAACCAGCGGATCATCGACGTGCCACGGTCCTTGGAGCAGGGCCGGGTGGTCATCTGGCCCAAGCTGCATGACCAGACCAGGTTCATTCCGGAGACCTACAGCAAGGACCGGCAGCAAGAGCAGCAGCGAGGCTGATACCGGCTCCTGCCCTGAATTGGTCTACGTCGCCTTGCCGGGGCACAATGGGTGTCATGACTGATGAGCATGATCACGACGCCAAACCCGACCTGCCCAAGGATCTGAGGGTCCGCTTCTGCCCCTCGCCGACCGGCACCCCACATGTAGGCATGGTCCGAACTGCACTCTTCAACTGGGCACAGGCCCGGCACTCGCATGGCACCTTCGTCTTCCGCATCGAAGACACCGATGCCCAGCGTGACAGTGAGGAGAGCTACCAGCAGATCCTGGAGGCCCTCAAGTGGCTGGGTCTGGACTGGGATGAGGGTGTTGAAGTCGGCGGCCCGGACGGCCCCTACCGGCAGTCCGAGCGCGGCGATATTTACCACGATGTGGCCCGGCAGCTGCTAGATGCCGGCTACGCCTACGAGTCCTACTCCACCGCTGAAGAGATCAAGGAGCGCAACCTGGCCGCTGGCCGTCCGGCCGCTTTCGGCTATGACGGCTACGACCGCGACCTGAGTGACGAACAGCGCCAGGCCTTCCGCGATCAGGGTCGCCGTCCTGCCCTGCGCATCCGCATGCCTGACGAGGACATCGCCTTCGACGACCTGATTCGCGGGCATATCGAGTTCAAGGCCGGGTCTGTGCCTGACTATGTGATCGTGCGCCCCAACGGCGATCCCCTTTACACTCTGACAAACCCGGTGGATGATGCCCTGATGCGCATCAATGTGGTTCTGCGCGGCGAGGATCTGCTCAGCTCCACCCCCCGGCAGATCGTCCTCTATCGGTACCTGATGAAGCTGGGCATAGCCCGGGCCATGCCACTGTTCGGACACCTGCCCTACGTCATGGGCCAGGGCAAGAAGAAGCTTTCCAAGCGCGACCCCGAGTCCAACCTCTTCCTGCACCGGGAGCACGGCTTCATTCCCGAAGGGCTGCTCAACTATCTTGCCCTGCTGGGCTGGTCCATCGGCCCCGACCGCGATGTCTTCTCCATGGATGAGATGATTGAGCACTTCGACATCCGCGACGTCAAGGCCAATCCGGCCCACTTTGACATCGACAAGGCTGTGGCCATCAATGCCGAGCACATCCGCATGCTGGAACCGCAGGACTTCCTGAACCGGTCCCTGCCCTACCTCAAGCGTGACGGACTGGTGAGTGCCGAGCACTGGCAGGACTTGAGTGATCGTGAGCAGCGAATTCTGACCGCTGCCGCCCCCCTGGTCCAGCCTCGCGTGCGACTGCTGGGGGAGGTGTCCGGCATGGTGGGCAGCCTGCTCAGCCAGGAGGAGTACCTGGAGCCCGAGCCGGATGCCCGCAAACAGCTCAAGGATTCGGCTGGGCAGGTCCTCGACCTGGCTATTGCCGCCCTGCAGGATGTGCCGGAACAGGACTGGAAGACCAACCACCTGCACGACCTGCTTACTCAGGCACTGGTGGATGAGGGCGGCTATAAGCCCCGTCTGGCCTTCGGCCCGGTTAGGGTGGCGGTCTCGGGAAGGCGGGTCTCGCCGCCCCTGTTCGAGTCCCTGGAAATCCTGGGCAAAAACACAACACTCCGAAGGATGACCAACTTGCGCCAAAACCTCTGAGCGGGTATATTTCTTTTTTGTTGTGCTACTGACCTGCTGAACCGGGTTCGTACGCGGCGAAAAGTGAAGCCCCCGTCGTCTAGCGGTCTAGGACTACGCCCTCTCACGGCGCCAACACCGGTCCAAATCCGGTCGGGGGTACGACATGTGGCAACCGTCCAAGCGATTGTCGCACAGCCAATTGGGGTATGGTGTAATTGGCAACACAGGTGATTCTGGTTCATCCATTCTTGGTTCGAGTCCAGGTACCCCAGCGATAGAGACATAGAGTCCCAAGGAGCGGAACACCGACACGGTGTTCCGCTCTTCATTATTTACGCATTACCATGGATTCCAGGAATGCTTCTGGTTTGCAAAGCGGCGGCCGGCGGTATCCACGAGAGTTGCTCACGGTGTGAGCAAGCAAACAAAAAGAGGAGGCTCGGCAGACTGCTATGTCAGAGTTTCCGATGATGGAATCTGATACTTTGAGCATAGAAGCTTGAGTGATGAACCCAATCATCGGCTGATCGGGCAACATCACCCGGTATATGAATCATTGTACGATTTTTTCGGTAGAGGTGTGTGATTATGACGACAATCATGGTGTTGGGAGCTGGTTATGCGGGTCTTCGCGTGGTCAAGAAGCTGGATCATGCAAAAACTGATGCCCATATAGTCCTGGTCAATCAGAACGAGTACCACTACGAGTCCACCCAGCTGCACCAGGTTGCGGCTGGGACCAAGGAGCCGGCGGATGTGGTCTTCGACCTGCGCAAGTCCCTGCCCGATTCGGTGGAGCTGATCGTCGACAAGGTGGTCGGCATCGATCAGGACAACCGTCGGGTCAGCCTGGAGCATCACGATCCCCTGTCCTATGATTACCTGGTCAACGCCCTGGGCTTCGAGTCCGAGACCTTCGGCATCAAGGGTGCCGATGAATACGGATGGCCGCTCGTTGACGTGGACACCGCTCTGGCGGCACGCAAGAAGCTGGAACAGACGCTGGCCCGATACCAGACCAGCCATGATCCGCTGGATCTGAGCATTGTGGTCTGCGGCGCAGGTTTTACCAGCATCGAATACCTGGGTGAGCTGGTCTACCGGCTGCCTCAGCTCTCAAAGCGTCTGGGCTTCCCCATGGATCAGGTCAAGGTGGACTGCATAGAGGCCTCGCCCAAGATCCTGCCCATGTTCAGCCAGGACCTGGTCGACTGGGCTGTGGATTTCCTGCGCAAGCGCGGAGTCAACTTCCACACCTCGACTCCCATCACCGAGGTCAGGCAGGATGCCGTGGTCTCCAATGACCAGGAGTTCAAGGCCCATACGATCATTTGGACAACGGGTGTGCGTGGCAGCCACGTTATTGCCGATTCCGGGTATAATCAGAAGCGTAACCGTGTAGTGGTCAGGGATGACCTATCGGTCGAGCAGCATCCAGAGGAATTCCTGGTGGGTGATGTCAGTGCCGTTCCCGACCCCCAATCCGGTCGGCTCTACCCAACCACTGCACAGATTTCGATGGCCCAGGCTGATACCGCGGCCGCGAATGTCCTTGCCAGAATGCGGGGGCAGGAGCCCCAGCGGTTCACTTTCCGAAGCCTAGGGACCGTGTGCTCTCTCGGTCCCCATGACGGGGTTGCCGAAATCGACCGAATGGGCACGCTGAAGCTCAAGGGCAAGGTGGTCTCGGTACTGAAGTGGATCGTCAATGAGCGGTCGGTCCTGGAGCTGGCCGACGTGCGTACCATGTTGGAGAGCAACTGAACCAGCGTCTCAATGAACGCAAGGGGCTGGACGACGAGGGAGGAAGAGGACGGACATGATTCAGGTCATGAGAACGCGGCGCATGTTCGTCCCTATTCGACCTCGGATTGGATTGTTCTGGGAGACGACCTCCATCGGCTCTGTATTCATCGAGATCATTGACTACCTCCTGCTCCTCCTCGTTCCGGCGGAAATTATGGCCCACCTTGGCCTCCGCCAGGACTGTGGAGATCCCCGTGCCCGTGCGCGGATCGGCAGGAGCGAGAGGAGAGTGGCATTAGCATGAGTTTTCTACAAGGTTTGTGGTTCTTTGTCATCGGCCTGCTTTTTGCTGGATTCCTTCTGCTTGAAGGGTTCGACTTCGGCGTTGGCATGGCTACCAGGTTCGTGGCCCGCGACGGTGATGAGCGCGCCACATTCATGAGGGCCATTGGTCCTCACTGGGATGGCAACGAGGTCTGGCTGATCACTGCCGGCGGCGCTATGTTCGCCGCTTTCCCGCTCTGGTACGCCTCCCTCTTCTCGGGGTATTACCTCCTGCTCTTCCTGGTGCTGGTCTCTCTGATTCTGCGTGGCGTCTCATTCGAGTTCGCCTCCCACGCACTGACCAGCCGTGAGCGTGGTGTCTGGCAGTGGGCCAACTTCATCGGTTCGCTTTTCGCGCCATTCTTCCTGGGCATGATGTTGACCAGCCTGATCCAGGGCATTCCCATGGATAAGAATGGTGATGCCTGGCCCGGGTTCTTCGACGTGTTCAACTGGCTGTCCGTGGTCGGCGGCATTGCTGTCGTCTTCTTCAGCTTCGTTCATGGTCTGCACTTCCTGAGCCTGAAGCTGGGTGTCATGGATTCCCGCCGGATGCTCAACGTCAGTGAGAAGGCCTACTGGATTGCCTATCCGGCCCTGGTCGTCTTCGTGCTCCTGGCCATCTTCAACACCGACTTCTACAAGGCACGCCCCCTGTCCACCTGGCTGATCACCGTAATCATCCTGGCATCCGTCATCGGAGGCCACGTTGCCGTCTTCAAGAAGCGCGGCGGCTACGCCTTCACCTGCTCGGGCATCACCCTGATGGCCATCATCGCCTTTATCTTCAACGGGCTCTTCCCGCGTGTGATGATCTCCGATGATCCTGCCTACAACCTGCTGATCCAGGATGCCTCGGCTTCACCGCTGACCATGAAGATCATGACCGTGGTGCTGTGCATCTTCCTGCCCATCATGCTGGCCTACTTCATCTGGAGCTATTTCATCCAGCGCAAGCGGCTGGACACCGATGGCGCCCACCTGACCTCGCCTGTGGCCCCTTCGGCCACGGTGGCTGAGACCGTCTGAAAGTTAAAGGAGGCAGGGGGGCAGTGCTGGCAGGACCGGAGCGCATCCGGAGGATAATGCATTGATTGACAAAAATCTCTTCCGTTTCGACGGGATCCGGTTCACCTTGGGCCTGCTGGCTGCCCTGTCCCTGGTCCAGGGAATAGGTGTGGTGGCTCAGGCCTATGGGTTGACCCTGGCTCTGGTGCGTATTTGGCACCTTCAGAACCTGAATGTTCTGGTGGTGCCAGTGCTGATTTTTCTGGCCGCCTATACTTGTCGACAGCTCTGCGACGTGGCCAAGGATCGTATCGCCACCGACCGTGCCGATGCCATCGTGGCTGAGCTGCGGCCCCATATTCAGGACAAGGTCTTTTCACTGGGACCATCAGCTCTGGCTCGGCGTGGCACGGGCTCGGCTGTCACCATGCTGGTGGACGGTCTTGATCAGGTGCGCACCTACGTGCTGACGGTCCTGCCGAAGATGATGGACCTCATCTTCATTCCCCTGATCGTCCTGGTGGTGGTCTGGACCCAGGATGCAGGTTCCGGCCTCATCCTCCTGCTCATGCTGCCCCTGCTTATCTTTTTCATGGTCATCCTGGGCCTGGCAGCCAGGGATCGTTCTAGTCGGCAGTACGCTCAGTTCCGCAAGCTCAACACCAGGTTCATGGATACGGTCCTGGGCCTGCCAACCCTGAAGATGCTGGGCATTGACAAGGAGTACGAGGACGAGATCTATTCGGTCTCGGACCGCTTCCGCAAGAGGACCATGAGCGTTATCAGGGTTGCGATGACCTCCACCTTTGCTCTGGACTTCTTTGCCACCTTGGCTATCGCCATCATGGCCGTCTTCCTGGGCAACAATCTGATCAATGCCAAGGTGGAACTGTTCCCGGCACTCCTTGCCCTGATTCTGGCCCCTGAGTACTTCATGCCCATTCGCCAGTTCGGAGACGACTTCCACGCCACGCTGAACGGTAAGAACGCCTTGGACGACATCGCGGATATGCTGGACCAGCCAGAGCCCAAGCGCTTGGAGGAACTGGACTGGTCCGGGTGGAAGGAAGACAGCCACCTGCGCCTGGAAGGAATCGACTTCGCCTATCCTGGTCCCAAGCCGGTAGAGAGCAATGCCTCAGCCGGGGCGCAGATGGATGCCATGGCCAAGTCCGAGAGTCAAAAGACCAGCAAGAAGAGCCGCAAGCCCAAGGCTTCCAAGGCTTCCAAGGCTCAAGACGGTAACATGCGGCCGGCCTCGGCACAGTCCGATCCCACGGTATCGCAGGGAACCGTAGCCAAAGCCGCTGCAGATTCGCAGCTCAGTGGGTCCGACGGGAGTTCGGAGGAGCAGCCTCTGGCTTTGAGCGGTTTGAACTTCAACCTGCACGGTTTTTCCAAGGTGGCAGTTGTCGGTCGTTCGGGAGCCGGCAAGTCTACGCTGATGAATCTGCTGGCGGGTTTTGACCAGCCCAAGGCAGGCACCATCGACCTGGATGGTCATCAGCTGGAGCACTGCAACGTGGCTGCATGGCAGCGGCACATCAGCTACATTCCCCAGAACCCCTTCATCTTCCACGGCACTGTGGCCGACAACATCCGCTTTTACAACCAAGAGGCGGACGATGCCGCCGTGGCCCGTGCAGCCCATCGGGCTGGACTGACCGCCTGGCTCAAAACATTGCCAGACGGTCTGGGCACCCAAATCGGAGAGGGCAACCGTGGCATCAGCGGCGGTCAGGCCCAGCGAATCGCCTTGGCCAGGGGCATCCTGGATCCTTCACGCGAGATTCTGTTCTTTGACGAGCCCACAGCCCACCTGGACATTGAGACGGAATACGACCTGAAGCAGACTTTGCTGCCCATTATGGACGGGCATCTGGTCGTCCTGGCCACCCACCGGTTGCACTGGCTGGCCAACATGGATTGGGTGATCATGCTGGAGCGTGGGCGAATTGTGGCCCAGGGCGATCCGCATGAGCTGATCGGTCAGGGCGGACCATTGGATGCGCTGATCGATGAGATGGGAGGGAACCAGATTGCCGACTACCAGCAGGACTGAAACCGCCGGAAGAGACGGCATGGGATCGTCGAAGGCCTCCCGCCGCGGCCGCGGTCTGTCGGGCTATATGCATATCTGGCACCGGGACCATTGGTTCTGGCCCTACCTGCGTCAGAACAAGGGGCTGCTTGCCCTGATCTTCTTCCTGGGAACCATCACCTTCGTGTGCGCGGCCGGGCTTATGTTCACCTCGGGCTTCCTGATCAGCAGGTCGGCCCGTCATCCCTTCAATATCTTCGCCGTATACGTGCCGGTAGTTCTGACCAGGGCCTTCGGCATTGGACGGCCCACATTCAAGTATCTGGAACGCATCAAGAGCCATGACTGGGTGCTCCGAGTGGTTTCCAAGCTGCGGGTTCAGCTCTACCGCACCCTCTCGCAGGACGCGGCCTTCCTGAACGAGCATGAGCGCACGGGCACGGTCCTGGGCATGCTTTCGGACGACCTGGACCATCTGGAGAACTTCTACCTGCGCACCATCTTCCCCACGGTTGTGGCCTACATGATGTGGGTGGTGGTCACCATCGCCGTAGGCGTCTTCTCCTGGCTGACCTCGCTCCTGCTTTTCCTGCTTTTCGCCCTGATCCTGATTCTGGTCCCGCTGGTCTCGCTGGCTTATTCAGACGGGCGTTACGACATGGAGAAGGCACGACGTCAGGATCAGTACACTGCAGTGACCGAGAGCTATATGGGCTTGGGGGATTGGGTGATCACCCGCCGTCGGCGGCGCTTCGTGGATACGGCGTCTGGCGACTTCAACGACATCGCCACCGGCCGCAGAGAACAGAAGCGGTTCGAACGTTGGCGCAACTGCGGCATCCAGATGATTTTCGCCCTCATGGTGGTGGCTTTGATTGTTGGGGCGGATCTGCGTATGACCAGCTCCACCTCCATTGCAGACTTCGCGGCAGCCGTGGTCCTGGCGGTTTTCCCCCTGGTCGACTGCTTCATCGTGGTCTCCCAGGCTGTGGCTGAGGTTCCTCTCTACACAGACTCGCTGGACCATCTGAACGATCTGACCGAGCGTGTCGAGTCTCGGCGAATTGAGCCGAGTGCCCAGACCAAGCTGGAGGGGCCGATCAAGTCAATCGTCTTCGATCACGTCAGCTTCTCCTATGGTCCTGATGACCCGCTGCTGCTGGACGACTTCAGCCTGAGGATTGAAGGTGGGCAGCGGGTGGCCCTGCTCGGTCCCAGCGGCGAAGGCAAGACGACTGTCCTTCAGCTGCTCTTAGGCGACCTGCGCCCAACCAGTGGCCGCATCCTGATCAATGGAATACCGGTCGATGCCTTGCAGGATCAGCGTCCTGAGCTTTTCGGCTACCTGAACCAACAGGCATTCCTCTTCAACACCACCATTGCCTCCAATGTGCGTCTGGGTGCCCCTCAGGCCGGTGACGATCAGGTTCGCCAAGCCTTGAAGGCTGTACAGCTGGATCAGGTCGTGGCTGACATGCCCCAAGGAATAGACACGCCGGTTGATGAGGCCGGCGGCCGACTCTCAGGCGGGCAGCGCCAGCGTCTGGCCCTGGCCAGGATCGTGCTCAAGCGCACCCCGATCATCCTTCTGGACGAGCCCACCATCGGTCTGGATCCCATAACCGAGCGGCGGCTCATGGCCATGATCTTCAAGGTCAGCCAGGATCGTACACTTCTTTGGGTGACCCACCACCTTCAGGGGCTGGAGGAGGCCGATCAGGTCATCTTTATGCAGGACGGGCACATCGCCATGCAGGGACGTCCGGTCGATCTGTATCGGGAGAACGCCCGTTTCCGTGAACTTTATCGCATGGATGTCTCGGACGTGGACAAGGGTGCCGGTCAAGGGATATACTCAAAGAAGCAGTCAGATTCAGATGGACGGAACCCTGTTGAATGACCATCAGGCTGTTTCCCGAGCAATGAATTTTGCACGGTTGTCGGGTCGCCGATCTTGTCGGATGGCTTCCCGGCCGGTCACCGTGCGCCGTCAGTTCATGGACTGGGCGGTATGGAAACCGGAGCCCGCGGAAGCGACCAGGTCGCGAAGTCGGGGAGAGCTGAAAGGTTCTTGTAGGCACAAGCCCGGTCATATCTGAATCCGTCCGGATTCGACCCGTGTACCCGCGCCCGACGAACCCTGCAGAGATTGGGAGGAACGATGTTCACTGTATTGGGATTGTCAAGATTCCAGTTCGCCATGACGACGATATTCCACTTCTTCTATGTCCCTATGACCATCGGTCTGGCCCTGGCGGTCGCCATCATGGAGACTATCTATGTGGTGACCAAGAAGGATGTCTACAAGAAGATGACCATGTTCTGGTCCAAGATCTTCCTGCTCTCCTTTGCGGTCGGTGTGGTTACCGGTATCATCCAGGAGTTCCAGTTCGGCATGAACTGGTCCAATTACTCCAGGTTCATGGGTGACATCTTCGGAGCCCCCCTGGCAATCGAGGCCCTGGTGGCATTCTTCCTGGAATCAACTTTCATCGGTGTGTGGATGTTCACCTGGAACCGTTTCAAGCCGGCCGTGCATGCGGTCTTCATCTGGCTGACCTTCCTGGGTTCCTCCATGTCGGCCATCTGGATTCTGGCTGCCAATAGCTTCATGCAGCATCCGGTTGGATTTGAGATCAACCAGGCCACCGGCCATGTTCGGTTGCGCGATTTTGGTGACGTCGTATCCAATCCCCAGCTGTGGATTGAGTTCCCCCACGTCTTCTTCGCCGCTGTCTGCACAGGGGCCTTCGTGGTCATGGGCTGCAGCGCTTTCAGCCTGCTGAGGATGCACATGGGGAACAAGGACCAGGCCGTGGCCGCTGTCGAAGCTGACTCCGAGAAGCAGGCCAAGGTCAACCTGTTCACCAAGTCCATTCGTCTGGCCGCTTTGATTGGGCTTATCGGCTCAATCTGCGTGATCACCTACGGCGATCTGCAGGGCAAGTTCATCGTGACCGATCAGCCTATGAAACTGGCCGCCACCGAGGCCATCTACGAGGACACGGGTGATCCCGCCCCTTGGAATGCCGTGGCTCTGATCAATGAGAAGGACCATAAGATCGAGGGATCCGTCGAGATTCCCGGAGCCATGTCACAGCTGGCTTACGGTAAGAAGACAGGCGCCGTCAAGGGCATGAACACCGTCAACAAGGAGCTGCACGAGAAGTACGACGCCAAGTTTGGCAAGGACATGAACTACTATGTGCCTGTCACCACCCTATTCTGGGTCTTCCGCCTGATGGTCGGAATCGGGTTTGCCTTTGCCTTGATATCAGCATTGGTGCTCTGGTTCACACGTAAGAAGAAGAACACCCTGTTCACCTCGCGTTGGAAGCTCTGGATTATGGGCATCTTCACCTTCGCCCCCTTCGCTGCGACGACCAGTGGCTGGCTGGTGACTGAGCTTGGACGTTATCCATGGCTGGTTTACGGTTATCAGACCATTGCCGATGGGGTTTCGCCCACCAGCACGGTGCCGAACCTGCTCTTCACTTGCATTGTCTACTTCCTGCTCTTCCTGGTTCTGGGCGGAGTCATGGTCTTCTACACCAGGAGGACCCTGCATCAGGGACCCTTCTACAAGCCGGATGACGGCAATGGGCCACAGCCTGCCAAGGTGCATGGCGCACCGGCCCGGGTAGCCTTGGCCTGATGCCCGACTGAGCTTAAACACTTCCTTCCCCTTCGGTAAATCCCCCGCTTCGGACTGCATGGTTCGGAACGGGGGATTTGCTGTCCTAGGGGGGTTTGCCATCAGCGGCGGACAGTGGTGAAATTCGGAAAAGAGAGCAATGCCGAGCATGAAGCGACGGATGTAATGCAGGTTCGGCATATGCCTGATACAGGACTGGCCTCACTCGTTCAGGTTCGGTCAGACTTGGGCGGTCAGTTTAACTGTGATTCGTTGCAACAGGTCGCGCACGCCTTTGTCGATGTGGGAATCCTCCAGGCTGTCTGAAGCTCGTTTTAGATAGTTCTTGGCGGTTTGCCGGCTGCTCTCCATCAGCTGCGGGTGGGCTCTAAGATAGTCGACCACACGGTCGGGATCGTCCTGCTGAACCAAGGTTCTGAAGTTCTCGTCCTCTTGGAATCCCAGCAGAACCGGCAGAGTGTAGATCCCGTCGCGAATATCCTCCAGCTTGGGCTTGCCGGTGTCGCGATCCAGATCGAAGTCGTTGATGTCATCGATGATCTGGAAGGCCATGCCTAGATTGCCGCCGAAGTCTCTGGCGGTCTGCTCCAAAGCGGGGTCAGTCGGCTGGTCATCAAGGCGAATCCCAGTCAGGCAGGCAAGGCGGAAGAGGGCTGCGGTCTTGCCGGAGATGGCTCGGTCGTAGTCGTTAATGGTTGTATGTGTGTGGTGGCGGTCTGACTCTTGGTAGAGTTCGCCGCCTACGATCTCGCAGACCGTGCCGGCCTGCTCGCGGATAAAGGCTGTGTCAGGGGCGATGGAGGCCATGATCTCCATATAGCGTGAAAGGATCAGATCTCCTAGATAGATTGCGGCCTTGTTGCCCCGGATGGTGTGGATCGTGGGCTTGTTGCGCCGGATTGGCGCATTGTCCAGAACGTCGTCGTGGACCAAAGTAGCCAGATGAAGCATCTCGATGGCGGCAGCGCCGGTGATGACGGTGTCGTCCAGACGCCCTCCGGTTCGTGCTCCGGCACGGGCAAAGAGGATCACCATGGCAGCACGGATCATCTTGCCATGGTTATCCAGCAGTCGACGGTAATCCTCTTGATAGGGAGCCACATGGGTACGCTCCTGGTGCAGACGGTCGACAACCCGTTCAAGATCCTTGCGCAACAGGAGCTCTTGTCCTTCTGCCATGGAGGTACGCTCCCTCTATCTCGTTAAGAACCGCAACGTATCCAATATAGCAAGACCGGGGCCACGTCTGAAGACTGTTGGCCCGGTCCTGACTGTCGCCGTAATCACTGTGGCCAAGTTAACATCAGGGTGTCGCCGTGCTGTGAGGACGCTGTGGTCGGAATCCCATTCGTAATAGGGCTGCACAGAACGACCTGGGAGCGAAACCGGGTGAAGTAGGCTAGACGTATGAGTCAGCATTACCACGCGGATCAGGTCTCCCCACAAGGCGGCGAGGGAGAGCATGATCGACCGCTGTCCGTTTCAGCCAGGCTGGGGCGACTTCAGTTCCATTACTCGGGCAAGTTCAGACTTCTGCAGCTGGCCGACGTCCAGGAGGGTCCCAAGGTCTCTCCGGACACAATCAGGCTCATAGCCGCGGCTTGTGATGCGGCAAAGCCTGATCTGGTGGTCTTCTCGGGCAACCAGGTGGCCGGTTACGACACGGCCTACGAGCGCACCTTCCGCAAGAGGCGTTGGAGCACCCCCCTGGACGGCATCTACTCTGCTGGTCTGAGCATGGGCGGCGCCCTGGGGCTCGGAGGAGCCTCCCTGAAGCGCTCATCCAAGACCCAGGATGGCCAAGCTCCTGCGGACCGTCGTGAACCAGACCGTAGGGATGCCGAGCGTGTACGTCGGCAGAACATCAAGCACACCGAGGATCTGGTCCGCAGAACCGTTGGCCTGATCACCGGCCCACTGGTTGAACGCGGGATTCCCTTTGTCGTCACCTATGGCAACCACGACTTCCAGTGCGGCCTGGACACCGATCAGATGGATGCCATCTATCGGGAAGTGCCGGGTTGCCTGAATCCGGAGGCTACCGTCGCCCATCCTGATCGGGTTCATGCGCTGATCGGATCGGCCCTGCCCTCCCAGACTGCATTCGTCTGTGCTCCTGGCACCTTTGCCCTGCCTGTGGCGGATTGTGACGGTCACGGGGTGGTCATGGGTCTGGTTCTGTTGGACTCTGGCGACTATGCCCGTGCAGGCGGCTATGGCTCACCTTCGGCCCAGGCCCTGGACTTCCTGGCGGCCGTTCCTGATCTTCTGGGCAACCGATCCATGGTCTTCCAGCACATGCCCATTCCCCAGTTCTATGATCTGCTCAAGCCGGTGCCGGCCACCACGGCTTATGCGGTCCAGGGCTACCGAAGTTTCGACTCCCGCTGCTACATCCTGGACGAGTCACGCACCTGCCCGGGCTCCTACCTGGGCGAAGGCGTCTCCTGTCCTGACGAGGACAGCGGCGAGTATGACCTGCTGACCCGGAGCCGGGGCTACTTCGCTCTCTTCGCCGGGCATGACCATCGCAATGGTTTCGTCGGACGCAGCGGGGATCTGACTCTGGGAGCCACGCCCACATGCGGATTCGGTTCCTACGGTCCGGTGCCCAGCAAGCGGGCGGCCCGGCTCTTCGAGTTCGACATCCGCCATCCCCATCATCCTCGCACCCAGCTCCTGGAGTTTGGGCAGTTGGTGGGGCGGCCCGGATCCCACAAGGTCTACACCTTCGCCATGAGTCATGTGCCCACCTCTACCGGGGACGCGGTCAACCTCTTGCGTCGGCCTGGGTTTTTGGCGGGCGGCCTGACGGCCCTGGCAGGGCTGATAGCCTCCTGGGGATCCTCCCGGCGGCGATAAGAATCGGGATTACTGCTCAGACCCTGCGACGGGCAGGGGATGAGGCTCGCAACAGGGCTTCGGTCAGATATTTGCCGGCGGCCATGACCAGGGGGGCGTAGCGCCTTCCAGGCGTGGTGGACATGCGGTTGACCGGTCCAGAAATGGATATGGCGGCCATGACCTGCCCCGATCCGTTGCGGATGGGGGCGGAGATGGAACAAACGCCCTCCTCGCGCTCGTTGATGGACTCGGCCCAGCCGCGCTTGCGGACCGTGGCCAGGGTCGCTGCGTTGAACTTGGCGTGTCGCAGGCCTTGGTGGAGGCGCTCAGGTTCCTCCCAGGCCAGCAGAATCTGTGCAGCCGACCCGGCCTCCATGGACAGCAGGGCGCCGACAGGGATGGAGTCGCGCAAGCCGGAGGCGCGTTCCACTGCGGCGATGCAGACCCGGACCTCGCCCTGGCGGCGGAAAATCTGGGCCGACTCGCCCGAACGGTTGAGCAGTGTATGCAGGATGGGCCCCGAGGCGGTCAGCAGTCGATCCTCGCCGGCGGCAGCAGCCAGTTCGGCGAAACGGGAGCCCAGGACGAAGCGGCCATGCGCGTCCCGCAGAACGAAGCGGTGGCGCTCCAAGGCGATGGCCAGTCGGTGGGCCGTGGGTCGAGCCAACCCGGTGGCGTTGACCAGCTGGCCCAGGGTCATGGGTCCGGTCTCCAGGGTGTCCAGAATTCGCACCGTCTTGTCAAGAACGCCGACGCCCGAATGAATCTCCTCCTGATGCATGTTCTGATCGTTTACGGAGGGGTATCTGTCGTCGTCGTTCATAGAAGGTGTGTCCATGGTTGAATTATGCCATCTCAGTATATGAAATGCAAAAGTTCATAACGGTTGGGCAGTTCCATACTCGGTGGTAAGAGGCCGGCGGGGTGCCGATGAGGTTGGTGTCCCGGCCGGTCGTAGGTTTTCAGGAGGCGATATGGGACGCACAATGGCGGAAAAGGTCTGGGCCGATCATTTGGTCAGAAAGGGCCAGGGAGGCGAGCCCGATCTGATCTACATCGATCTGCAGCTTATGCACGAGGTAACCAGTCCGCAGGCCTTCGAGGGGCTACGATTGGCAGGCCGGAAGATCCGTCACCTGGACCAGGTCATCGCCACTGAGGACCACAACACCCCCACTATCGACATCGATCGGCCCATCGCCGACAAGGTTTCGGCCCTGCAGATCTCCACACTGGAGCGCAATTGCCGCGAGTTCGGCGTCCGTCTGCATCCATTGGGGGATGCGGACCAGGGCATCGTGCATGCTTTTGCACCCGTCCTGGGACTGACCCAGCCTGGCATGACCATTGTCTGCGGCGATTCGCATACCTCGACCCACGGGGCCTTTGGGGCCCTGGCTTTCGGCATCGGCACCTCCGAGGTGGAGCATGTCCTGGCCACGCAGACCCTGAGCCTGAAGCCTTTCAAGACCATGGCCATCACCGTCCGCGGCCAGCTCAAGCCCGGCGTCGGTGCCAAGGACGTCATTCTGGCTGTCATCGCCAAGATCGGCACTGGCGGCGGCCAAGGGCACGTTCTGGAGTACCGGGGCGATGCCATTCGACGCATGACCATGGACGCGCGCATGACCATCTGCAACATGTCCATCGAGGCCGGGGCGAGGGCTGGGATGATTGCACCCGACGAGACCACCTTCGCCTACCTGGAAGGCCGGCCGCACGCACCCAAGGGGGCCATGTGGGAGCAGGCTCTGGACTACTGGCGGACCCTTCCCACCGATCCGGATGCGGTCTTCGACAAGGAGGTCATCCTGGATGCCGACCAGCTGACCCCCTACGTGACCTGGGGCACCAACCCCGGACAGGGCCTGCCCATAGCTGCTGATGTGCCCGTTCCCGACAAGATCGCCGATCCCGCCAAGCGCCAGGCGGCCCAGGAAGCCATCGACTACATGGGTCTGAAGCCTGGGATGCCTATCCGGGACATCGCCGTGGACACCGTCTTCATCGGTTCCTGCACCAATGGGCGCATTGAGGATCTGCGCGCAGCAGCGGCCATCATGAAGGGGCACCACAAGGCCAAGAACCTGCATCGCGTCCTGGTGGTGCCGGCCTCTTCACGAGTTCGCATTCAGGCCGAAAAAGAGGGGCTGGACCGCATCTTCGAGGACTTCGGAGCCGAATGGCGCAACGCCGGCTGCTCCATGTGCCTGGGGATGAATCCCGACCAGCTGGTGCCGGGGGAGCGTTCCATTTCCACATCCAACCGCAACTTCCAGGGTCGTCAGGGCAAGGGTGGCAGGACGCATCTGGCCTCGCCCGAGGTGGCCGCTGCCACCGCCATCAGAGGAACCATCTGCTCGCCGGCCGATCTGTAAGCCCATCAATCATTCGTAATTGCCATCCAGCAGGCAGGAGGTCATCATGGAGCCACTTTCCGTTGTTACCGGGGTCGGGGTGCCCTTGCGCCGCTCCAACGTCGACACCGATCAGATCATCCCCGCCGTATTCCTGAAGCGGGTGAAGAAGACCGGCTTTGAGGATGCACTCTTCTATGCATGGCGAAGGGATCCGAATTTCGTGCTCAACAGGCCTGAATATTCAGGTGCTCGCATCCTGGTGGCCGGGCCGGACTTCGGCATCGGATCCTCGCGTGAGCATGCGGTCTGGGCTCTGCGGGACTATGGATTCCGCGTGGTCATTTCCCCACGCTTCGCGGACATCTTCTATGGGAACACCGCCAAGAACGGGGTTCTGGCCGCCATCATGCCCCAGGAATCAGTGGAGTTGCTCTGGAAGCTCCTGGAGGATGATCCTGGCACCGAGATGACTGTGGACCTGGGCGCTCGTACGGTCACTTGCGCGGATGTGACTCTGCCATTCCAAGTGGACGACTACGTGCGATGGCGGCTCATGAACGGCTACGATGACATCGATCTGACCCTGCAGCACGAGGATGACATCCGTGCCTATGAGCGCATGAGGGCTGAGCGCTTCCCCTTCAAGCCGCGTACCCTGCCGGCACAGCATATGCCCGAAGAGCCGGTCACTTCAGCCAGGGAGGGCCAAATCGATTGGCCTGGACCCCTGGCTGATCGCGGCATCATCTGACCGACGGGCCGTGCGCCCTGATATGAAAGTCCTCCGCCCCTTTTTCGCTTACCATGGAAAGTGACAGTCATTGATCGACTGTGACCGGTTAGTGAACGAAGAGGGGCGGTTATCATGAGGCACAGCAGCGGCGATGTGCACGACTGGGGCGTTAGACGGGCAGTGAATGCCCTAAGTGCTTTTGCCTTCATCTACGTGGCCATCGAGACCCTGGTAGGCCTTTTGGGAGGCAAGGTTGTTCTGCCTGCTCTCTTCCCGCATGCTTCCAAAGCGCAACTCAACGGTCCTTTGGGGGACTGGACAGTGGTCACCTCCGTGGTGCTGGCCCTGCTGTTTGCCTTGATCAGTCAATGGCCGGTCATTGTAGGCCATGAACGGCATGGCCAGGACCAGGTGCGTTGGGTTACTGCGCGCCGATTCAGCCTGTTGGCGTTGATCATCGCCCTGGCCTGCTTCTTCCTCAGTCAGCTGGTGGCCAGTGCGGCCGACTCTGGACTAGGCGCTATTCTGTCGGGTACTGGGCTGCATCCGCCGACCGCACCTGATGACGGCGGCATGGAAACGCCGATCATGCTCTTCTATGCCATTCTTTTGGGGCCTTTTGCCGAGGAGCTGGTCTTTCGCGGGGTCATCATGAACGGCTTGCGCCGCTTTGGTCGTGTCTTCGCCATTATTACCTCTTCCTTGCTTTTCGGTTTCATGCATGGCTCCTTGGTCCAGGGTCTGTTCGGTTTCATTTCCGGCCTGGTTCTGGGCTATTTGGCCATGGAGTACGGGCTGGTCTGGTCCCTGCTGGTGCACATGCTCAACAATGCCTTCTCTTCAGGTCTGCTGGCCAAGTACATGCCCCTGGCACCCGAGGTGGTTCGCATCGGCCTGGGCCTGCTCATGATCCTGGTGCTGCTGATCGGTGTCGTCGGGCTGCTGTTCAAGATTAGGACTCTCCGTGATTACTGCCGCAGCAATCGCGCTCCCAAGGGAATCTATGCTTCCTGGAGCGCGCCTTGGTTCCTGCTCTTCTGCCTGGCGTGCCTGCTGATGGCCCTGAGCGAATTCGTACCAGGGCTGGCCTGACCGGACGGCCTATGGCACCGGCTCATTGTTGGGATTCTGTCGAGGAAGGGCAGGGTCGGGCTAGACTCGGTTATGTAGTGTCATGATATGAACGCGGGGAAGGTTCGTGTCGCTGGACGCCCTTGACGGTCGTACGGTAGTGCATGAAGGGGAAGGATCATCGACGGATGAGGGATGATGAGGATCACGACAGCGGCGGCGAGTCTGCCGATGTCCAAGATGAGCAGGGGCGCTGGAAGGCCTCGCGTTCCTCTCTTGCCCTCGTGACCGCAACCCATACCGCCGGCAAGGACTACGCCCGCCACTGGGACTACCAGGAGGGGTCCATCGATCTGCCGCCGCTCAGCCTGCCGGGCCAGGCCGTGGATGATGGCCTGGCCTACCCGGGACGAATCGCCCATAGAAAGATTGTGCTTCCGGGCGCTGAAGGGGCTGGCCATCGTGGGCACACGGGGACTATGCCTGTCGGTGAACGACCCTCGGTGCTTCCTGGATCCGATGATTTTTTGACATCGGTCACTATGGCCAGTCAACCGGCTGTTCCAGCATTTCCTCCGACGGACCTGTCTGCCGACGAGCACGGAGAGAAGGGGCCCGGCGAGGGGTCTGTACCCCGGCGCGTGGTTATTCGCCGTGATCTGGAGGCCCCCAAAGCTACGAAGGCCCCGAAGCAGCAGGATCATTCTGCAGCCAAGGTTGTCTGGTCCTGGACCAAGCCGGAGGTCAGCGATGCTCCGGTTTTCTCCTGGAATATGGGCAAAGGCCGCAAGCCGGCAGCAAAAACCCATGCAGGCAAGCCCAAAGCCCCTGCTGCCGAGGCTTCGTCTCTTGCCACATCTGTTCCTGCCTCGCCAACCAAGGCTACAGGTTCTGCCGTTTCAACAGTATCTGCCCCCGGTTCTTCGTCCGCCGAACCGGCTGAGTCCAAGCCGAAGGCTGCGGCTGGGGCGTCTCCGGTTGCCGTTTCGGCGGATTCGCTGTCTGCCAAGCCGGATACAGCGGCTTCCGCACCTGCAAAAGTGTATGTTCAGCAGTCCCCGACCCCAGTGGTATTCACCGATCGACCGGTCGTCGTTCGCCGCTCAAATGCCGACTGGGACTCGCTTATCGCTGGTTCATCAGCTTCAGGTCAGAACGTCGCAGCTGCACAATCCGTTGCCAGTGGCGCCAAACACCAGGGGCGCCAGGTCTGTTCGACCCCACGGGTAGTTGATCAGCTGGCCGAGGTCGGCGGCATCAGCACAGGCGGCCGGACCGTTTCGTCATCACCGAGGACTCCGGCCGCTCAGGCGGATCATGCCGTTCAGCCTGTGCAGGCCGTCCAGACAGTAGGTGAAGTTCAATCCGTCGGTGCCCAACCCGCTCCGTCTGATTCCGCCAAGGCAGCGAATACATCGGCTCCAGTCGCGCAGCACGTTGGCGTCTCAAGCAAGCTGGACGAGGGCACGCCGAATGCTTCGGCAGCAGCCAAGGCCCAGGTTCAAGCCAAGACGAAACCACAGACGGCCACCAAATCGGCACCCTCCGGCAAGCCCGTCTCCTACAGGGCCAGTTCGGGGGTTCTCCACGCCGTCAACGGCCAGGCCGCCTTCGCCTTTGTCTACCTTGCCATATCCGTTCTGATGCTCATGGTCGGTTCGGGGATGATCCTGCCGGTCATCATGGAGCGGGTCAAGGATCCAAGAGCCATTGTCTTCATGTCCGATGGGAATACTCTCCTGTCAGTCCTGCTGGCGCTGGCCTATGCCTGTATTTCAGAGTGGAGCGTTATTCGAGGTAAGGAGCAGCGAGGACAGGACGCTGTCCATTGGCGAACAGATAGAAGAATGACGCTGGCGGCTCTGCTGGCCCTTGTAGCGGTGCTTCTGCTGGGCCAAGGAATGGTCCATGGACTGAACAAGTTCTTCAACCACTTCTGTCTGCTTCTGCACATCCCCTCCCTGGCCTCGCGCAGTCTGCTGGTCACCGGCACTTCCTCGCCGATGATGGCCGTGTATGCCCTCTTGGCGGTTCCTCTGGCTGAGGAGCTGGTTTTCCGTGGCATCATCCTCAACGGGCTGCGCCGGTTCGGCAGAGTCTTTGCCATCCTGACCGCATCCCTGCTCTGCGCACTGTTGCAGTGTGACCCGGTCTCTGGGCTCTGGATCTTCCTGCTGGGGCTGGCACTGGGGTATTGCTCCCTGGAGTATGGCCTTGTCTGGGCCATTGGAGCCCGTGTGGTCGGCAATCTGCTCTTCAGCGGCCTGCCCAACCGTTACCTGATGAGCGCTCCACGAACTGCTCGTATGTCGATTTTGGCAGTGACACTGGTCTTGGTTCTGGCTGGATTGGTCATGTTCTTCCTGCACCGCGCCAGTCTGTTTGACTACCGGCGGCGCTATCGAGCCCCTAAGGGAACCTACGCCTCCTGGAGGCAGCCCTGGTTCCTGCTCTATTTGCTGCTCTGCCTGCTGCTTACAGTCTTCAAGTTCGTGCCCGGTCTGCTCTAGAGCATGACGCATTGAGGCTGCCAGTGGTGGCGTAGACTTGGACCAGCTGGAGGTCAGTGCCGGATGGCCAAACCTGCAGAGGATCATGAAAGGGCATGGTGACATGGGGCAGACAGCGACGGCAGCCGACGCGTCAGGGACTGGGCAGACTCAAAAGCCCAGACGAGGCATGGCGGATCGCGCATGGATGAGTGCGGCCAGGGGGATGCTCAACCGTCAGGCCGCCCTGCTGCTGGTCTATCTGCTTATCATCAACAGCGTCGGTTTTCTGTTCGGTGTTCTGGCTCAGATGGAGTGGAATGCCGTGTTTGATCCGGTGCCTGCCCACTCGGGATTTATGTATGTGATCGTCCATGCTGACAAGGAGTATGGAGGCATCATCAACCTGATCGCCGCCTGCACAGGTCTCTGCTTCCTGGTCTTCACGCGGCGGCGGCAGATCTGCGATTCAGGCCCTATGGGCATATTCCACACTGATCTGCACCCCATGACCTGGCAGGTTTTGCTGGGATGCTTTGCACTGACGCTGACCGGGCAGACCCTGGCGGACTGGTATCAGTCGGGCATGGACTGGACCACGGCGCGGTTGGGAGTGCAGCAGTCCTGGACCACGACTGAGCAGATCCAGCAGGCCTCGGGTACTATCCCCATGTTCATCTACGTCAGCCTGCTGGCCCCCGTCATCGAGGAGCTGGTCTTCAGAGGGGCTATCCTGCACGCGCTGAAGCCCTACGGCCACGTCTTCGCCATCGTCACCTCCGCTGTTATGTTCGGCTTCTTCCACGGCGATCTGGATCAAGGATTCTTTGCTTTCATTATGGGTCTGCTCCTGGGCTATCTTGCCTGCGAATACTCCATCTTCTGGTCCATAGCCCTGCACGTGTTCAACAACCTGGTCGTCAGCGACGGGCTGGAACTCCTGCTCGGGTTTATGAGCGACAATATGTCTTCTTACGTCAACGTGCTCATGATGTTGGCAGGCATGCTGGCAGCCGTGCTGGTCCTTTACTTGGGCCGCCATAGGATCGTCGCTTTTCTGCGGGAAAACCGCACGTATACGAACGTCTATGGTGCCTGGGCCTGCCCGTTCTTCATCATGCTGCTGCTGATCATGGGCTTCACGATGCTGACCCCCTTCGTTTCGACCGGTGCTTGACCAGTATCTGACTGGGTGGACGCTCTATGCCGGAGGCGACAATTCACGGTGTCCCCACACCCCCTGTGGCAGACTTGCAAATAGGGGCCGATGATGCGCCAAAGCCCGGCTCTGAGCGGATACGAGAAAGAAGCCGATGTATGGCCAAGATGAATACACAGAATGATGTGCTGCATGTGGTGGGCGGCAGGCCCCTGCATGGCACCATACAGGTCCGCGGGGCCAAGAACTTCGTCAGCAAGGCCATGGTGGCTGCCCTGCTGGCTCCCGATGTCTCGGTGCTCAAGAACGTGCCTGAAATCCGTGATGTCCAGGTGGTCTCGGATCTGCTGAGACTGCACGGCGTCAAGGTGGATGTCAGTCCGCAGGAGGGCGTGGTCACCATTGATGCCCGCCATGTAGAGCTGGCTGATGTGGCCGATGTTGACACCCTGTCGGGTTCCTCCCGCATTCCCATTCTCTTCTCTGGGCCGCTTCTGCATCGGATGGGAGAGGCTTTCATCCCCGTTCTGGGCGGCTGCCGCATCGGTAGCAGGCCCATCGACTTCCATCTGGAGACCCTGCGCAAGCTGGGGGCCAATGTCGACAAGGAGCATGAAGCCGGTATCCACATCACGGCGCCTGACGGCCTGCACGGAGCCAAGATTCACCTGCCCTACCCCTCGGTGGGAGCCACGGAGCAGACCCTGCTGGCGGCCGTCCTGGCCGAGGGGCGTACCGAGCTGTCAGGGGCGGCTACCGAGCCCGAGATCATGGATCTGGTGGCGGTCCTGCAGAAGATGGGTGCACAGATCTCAGTGGACGTGGACCGTACCATCCGCATTGAGGGGGTGCCCTCCCTGAAAGGCTTCACCCATACCTCATTGCCAGACCGGATCGAGGCTGCCTCCTGGGCCTCGGCCGCCCTGGCCACCCATGGCGACATCATGGTCAAGGGCGCCCACCAGCCCGACATGATGACCTACCTGAACGTCTTCCGCAAGATCGGCGGCCAGTTCGATGTGCGCGACGACGGCATCCGCTTCTGGCATCCGGGCGGCGACCTGCGGCCCGTGGCCATCGAGACCGACGTGCACCCCGGGTTCATGACCGATTGGCAACAGCCTCTGGTAGTCGCTCTGACCCAGGCCAAGGGTCTTTCCATCGTTCACGAGACCGTCTATGAGAACCGCTTCGGCTTCACCAAGCCGCTGATTCAGATGGGCGCCACCATCCAGCTCTACAAGGAATGCCTGGGGTCCCTGCCCTGCCGCTTCCAGCAGCGCAACTTCAACCACTCTGCGGTTATCTTCGGACCCACCCCGCTGACTGGTCAGGACATCGATGTACCCGATTTGCGTGGCGGTTTCAGCCACCTGATTGCGGCACTGACAGCCTCCGGCCCCTCCACCGTCCACGGCATCTCCTTGATTGACCGCGGTTACGAGGACTTCCGCGACAAGCTACTGGCCTTGGACGCGCAGATCGACTGATCCGGCAGGCATAGATGGCTTCCAAAGGCAAACCCTCCCCCCGGTCTGCGGTACCAGCCCTGCCCGACCAGCAGGTGGCCCTGCTGGCCCAGCGGCACAGACTGGTGGATCCGACCCGCTACTATCCCACTGGTCACCGCGCACCGGCCCTGGACGAGATAGACGGTCAGCACCCTGTGGGGACTACCCGTCTATTGCGCGGGGTCTCCCAGGTGGTGCGTGACTCCTGCCGAGTCTATGCCTGGGGGTTGGAGCGGGTACCGCAGACCGGGCCTTTTATTACCGCAGCCACCCATGTGACCCAGTTCGACGTTTTTATTCCTATGATGGCCCTCTTCCACCAGGGTCGTCGTCCCCGCTATATGGCCAAGGCCGAGATGGCCCACTGGCCCCTTATCGGCAGCTGGTTCCGCATGGTGGGCATGCAGCCGGTAGAACGCAAGTCCGGCAAGGCCAGGTCGATTGAGGAGGAGTCGATCAATATCATCACCTCGGGCAGGCCCCTGACCATCTGGCCGGAGGGGACCGTGACCCGTGACCCTCTGAAGTGGCCCATGTCGCTCAAACCCGGGGTCGGATTCATCGCCTTGGAAGCCTCACGGCAGCTGGGTCGCATGGTCCCTCTCTATCCCAGCATCACCTGGGGGGCGGCTTCGATCAACCACAAGTGGCCTTGGCCTCGCAAGAACGTGGTCATGTGCTATGACCGGCTTCTTGACTATTCCGACCTTCTGGAAGACATGGATCAGTGGGGCGCAGAACCCCCCAAGCAGTCTGTGCATGCCCTCTGTGTCCGCCTGCGCAACCGGATGGAAGAGGTCATGGCCGAGATTCGTGGCGAGGAGCCCCCGGCGGCTGGATACTTCGACTACGTAACCATGACCCGTCGGCCCAGAAGCGAGCAATAAGGCCGGAACCCACCTCTGATTCCTCCTGCCTGGCGGTGGTGTCATAGGATGGTGGAGACAAGAATGAGGCTGCTGGTCGGCGTTCCCGTGCGCACGGCATTATGCAAAGGAGAATGATGACGAAGATTGCGGTATTGGGAGCAGGCGCATGGGGAACGGCTTTTGCCCAGGTACTGGCTGATGCTGGCAACCAGGTGGTCATGTGGGACATCGATCCGAATGTCGTAGAGGAAATCAACAGTCAACATTCGAATACTCACCGCCTGCCAACCGTGGAGAGGCTGCCCGACGCCATCAGCGCTGAGGGTGACTGTGCCAAGGCCGTCTCGGGGGCTGAAATCGTGGTCGTGGCCATAGCCGCTCAGCACGCCTGTGAGGCCTTGACGGAATTCAAGAGTCTATTGGATCATGATGCCATTGCGGTTTCCCTGATGAAGGGGATTGAACGGGGCACCGACAGGCGGATGGACCAGGTGGTCTGCCAGACGCTGGATCTGGACCCGGTCAGGTTTGCGGCCGTCTCCGGTCCCAACCTGAGCAAGGAGGTGGCCGCACGCGAGCCAAGCGCCACCGTGGTCGCCAGCGCTGATGCCGATACCGCCATGAGAGTAGCCCGTGCTTGTACGACCGACTATTTCAAGGCCTTCGTCTCGGACGATGTGATCGGCCTGGAGATGTGTGGGTCGCTGAAGAATGTCACTGCACTGGCCGTGGGGATGTCACGGGGGGCTGGATTCGGGGAGAACACGGCCGCCATGATCCAGGCCAGGGGTCTGGCTGAGCTCACTGCCTTGGGGGAGGCCTGCGGGGCCAAGTCCAAGACCTTCGCCGGTCTTGCTGGGGTCGGCGACCTGGTGGCCACCTGTGGGTCGTCTCTGAGTAGGAACTACACTTTTGGCTTTAATTTGGGACAGGGCAAAAGCATCGAGGAAGCCACTCGCGTCAGCAAGGGTGTCGCCGAAGGCGTACCCACCACCGATGCTGTCGTCGCCCTGGGCAAGCGCTACCGGGTGGCGACCCCGCTGGCTACGGCCATGAGCCATGTGCTGGATCAGGGTCTGAGCTGCCGGGGCATGATCGACGAGCTGTTCGGCGGGCAGATCACTGCAGAGTGAGTCTGACAATCATCAAAATGGTGCCCATCAGAAAATCCTGAGGGCTATAGAGGGTGTGCGAAGGCTGTGAAGCATGCGCTATCAACCTTTTGATCGGCGATGAATGATTTCCGGATCAAGATGTGCGCCTGGCTTGTCTGACTCCTGCATCGGCCTATCATGCCTGTTCGTGCCAAGCTTGTGGATGAGCGACTCCGACCAGGTCTTGCTGCCTGCCGAGGGGATATTCTGCTGTCTTGAACGATGCATCTGCCCGGGCAGGTGCGTGAGGTTGGAAATCATGTCCAGGATGAGGAAAGCCGAGGGATGATGGTCAGGAAACGTGTTGTGGTGCTTTATGGCGGGCGTGCCGACGAACATTCCATATCCTGCGTGTCGGCGGCTGGCGTGCTCAATGCCATCGATACCGACCGATATGAGCCCATCCCCATTGGCATCACCAAGGACGGTCGATGGACCATAGGCGGTCAGGATCCCAGGCAGTGGGGTCTGGGCGATGCCAGTCTGCCAACCGTGCAGATAACCGAAGGCAGCCGTCCGGTCATTCTCGACATGGCTCGCGGCCGGGAAGGGTTTTTGATCGGCGACCATGCCGATCTGATCTCTGGCGCCCAATCTTCCAGCGCAGTCGGTTCCCTGGAGCCTTTGGGGCATGTTGATGCGGTTTTCCCGGTGCTTCACGGCCCTTATGGTGAAGACGGCACCCTGCAGGGCCTGCTTGAAATGATGGGTCTGCCCTACGTCGGATGCGGGGTCTTCGCCTCTGCTGCATGCATGGATAAGCACTACACCAAGATTCTGCTCAGCCAAGCCGGCATACCTGTGGCTCCTGGCATCACCATTGATTCGCGTGAACAGCGATCCGGGGCCGACCTGCTGGCCGCTGTGGAGAAGGCGGAGTTGCATTATCCGCTCTTCGTCAAGCCCTCCCGTGCAGGATCCAGCTTTGGTGTGGTCAAGGTAGAAGAGCCCCAAGCCGAAGCCCTGGCTGCTGCAGTCGCCGAGGCTGCAAAGCATGACTGGCGGGTCCTGATAGAGGAGGGTATTGAGGGGCGGGAGATCGAGTGCGCCGTGCTCGCCTCCAACAAGGACAGACAGCCCCGTACAGCCTGGCCTGGCGAGGTGGTGCTGGACAAGGCTGATCAGGACGAGGCCTTCTACGACTTCGACAGCAAGTATGTGGACTCTTCCGCTTCCCATGTGGAGGTTCCTGCCGACCTGCCAGAAGAGACTCTTCAGAAGGTTCGCGACCTGGCTGCCAAGGCTTTCAGAACCGTGGACGGCGCCGGTCTGAGTCGTGTCGACTGCTTTGTGACGCCCGAGGGCAGGGTCATCGTCAACGAGATCAACACCATGCCTGGTTTCACGCCTATCTCCATGTATGCCAAGGCCTGGGAGGCCACGGGGATCACCTACACCGATCTGATTACTGACCTGATCGAGGGTATATCGGCCTGACGCTGTAGCTCTACGGGAGCTTGAAGTATCTCACAAGAAGGAAGATGCTGCTTTTGCTCTCTCCTGCACGATGAGAAAATTATCTGATTAATGCTCAATGTCGTTTGTTTGGGGTTTCGCCTCTTGGACCAGATAGTCCTGGCCGGCAAGAGCGCGGGTGGCGGCATCCTGCATATCGGCGGCGATGACGCCCTGCTTGGCGAACATGACCACTTGGCCCTTGATGCCATAAGGGGTGAAGCCCTGGAGCTGGACAATGGGCGGGTTGGATGGCATGGCCATGCCCTTGGTTGCCTGGGCCACCAGCTGTGCAATGGAGTGGGAGGACTTAGCTATATCGGCATCCCCTCGCAGGGTGAAGGGAACCGTGGCGGCGGCTTCGCCGGCCTCGGTGATTTTCTCAAGCGCCGTGGTGTTGAGGATGGAGTTGGGGATCAGCAGCTGGTTGCCAGTTCTGTCGATGACGATGGTATGACGCCAGGTCACGTCGCGGACGGTTCCGGTGGTGCCCTGGATGGTGATGATGTCGCCGGGCTGGACCACCTTGCTGACCATCAGTCCGAAGCCGCCGACGATGTTGGCAATTGTATCCTTCAATCCGAAGGAGAGCGCCAGGCCGCTGACGCCCAGGGCGGCGACCACTGTGGATGGGTTGATCCCGAAGACGGGTTGCAGGACTGTGGCAGCAGCGAAGATCCAGATCATGGCGCGGACGATGTTGACGAAGATGGAGGCACTGGGCAGGTTGGTCCGTTCCAGGGCACGCCGCATGGCCGCCGCTACAATCTTGGAAATCAATGCAGCGCAGACAGCCACGACGATCAGAAGGATGATCTTTCCGAAATTCTGTCGAAACCAGTAAATGACGGCATCGCTGAAGCTGGAGATGGCCTGTTCGGACCTTCCCATGGGATCCTTATTCGGATTGATGCCTGTGATGCTTGTGCTGGCTAAAGCTGACATTTCATTGGCAAAATTGGCGGTCAGGTTCATGAGGCCTGGTCCTCTGGCTCGTTTCCGGTGCTGCCTGTCAGGGGCTTGTCCATCCACATGTGCGGGCATCCCTCGTCTTGATCGTGTATGCCCATGTCCCTATAGCTTAAAGACTCATAGAAGCCCGCCACCCGTTCCTGGGCGTGAAGCGTGAGCCGGTCGGCCCCGCGGCTCCGAGCGGTCTCCTCAGCCTTGCCTACCAAATTCGCGCCCAGGTGCTGACCGCGGTAGGGCTTAAGAACGGCCAAACGGCCAAGGGTCCATGTCTTGCCACGGTCGGGAAAGATTCGGCATACGCCGGCGGGATCATCCCCATCGTAGGCCACGATGTGAAGACTGACGTCATCCGTCTGGTCGAACTCGTTGTGAAAGCCCTGCTCCTCGACGAATACGGCCTTACGGATGGCCTTGGCATCCTCGGGAATAGCCTCGCTCACCTCATACCGCATGCTTCCTCCTCGCCACGGCCCTCCGCTGTCTCTAATCTACCAAGCCTGACCCTTGGCGTGAACGGATGTCCGCAACAGGATGACGAATGGTACGTATGGCCGCAGGCTGTCTGACCCAGACGATTACATGGACAGGGACTCTGTAAGCAGTGTGAGCTTGCAGAAGTGACAGTGAAGTGACACAGGAACGATGGGATGGCCATGGACAAGGACTCAAAACTGACAAGTGCGACTGGCGGAGCTGGTAAAGGGAATTGGCGCTCGCAGAAGGAGCGGATGCTTGCTGGCGAGCTCTATGACGCATCGGATCCCGACCTGAGCCAGCTGCGGGTCAAAGCCCACGAACTTTGCCGTCTTTTCAACGCGTCTTCCGAGCAGGAGCGGGAACTACGCAGTCGGCTTCTGGACGATCTGGTGCCCGAGCATGGTCAGGACGTGGACTTTATGGGGCCTATCTACTTCGACTATGGGTGCTTCACCAAGCTTGGCTCGCGCATCTTCGCCAATTTCAACTTCACTGTTCTGGATACATGCCCTGTACAGATTGGCGACGATGTGATGATCGGCCCCAACGTCACCCTGGCAACCCCCCTACATCCCCTGCGGTGGCAGGAGCGGAATCTGAGACGCCATGAGGATGGCACCCTCTACGACTACGAGTTGGGTGCCCCGATCATCATCGGCTCCAACTGCTGGCTGGCATCAAATGTGACTGTGGCCGGGGGAGTGACCATCGGCGATGGGGCGGTCATCGGGGCTGGATCCGTGGTCACCCATGACATCGCGCCTGACTCCCTGGCCGTAGGCGTGCCCTGCCGAATAATTCGGACCATCACCGAGGCTGATCGGATGGAACTGCCAGGGGAGGGCTGAAGGCTTCCTGGTCTGGAACAGCATCCATGCTGGCCAGCTGCTGGGCTATGGTCTGCGGGTTTCCGCCCGGGCATGCCGCCTGAATGCGCCCGTCTTGGAGAAAGATGACGCGGTGGGCCCGGGCGGCGACGTTGGGGTCGTGGGTCACCATGAGGATGGTCTGGCCGCTGCGGACGGCCAGGTCGAAGAGGTCCATGACCTCCCGCGAGCTATGGGTGTCCAGGGCGCCGGTGGGCTCGTCGGCCATGATGATCTCCGGGCTGGCGGCGAGAGACCTGGCGATGGCCACGCGCTGCTGCTGGCCACCGCTCATGTCGGCCGGATAGGTGTTGGCGTACCCTTCCAACCCGACGTTCGACAGGGCAGACAGTGCCGCTTGGGCGGAGATTTTCCTGCCGCCGAAGAGGCTGGACAGCATGGTGTTCTGCAGGCAGGTGAAGGCGTTGACCAGGTTGTAGTCCTGGAAGACGAAGCCGATATGGTCGCGCCGAAGCCTGGTCAACTCCCTCTCTTTCATTCGTGTCAGATCCTCCCCGGCGATGGCCACCTTGCCCTGTCTGACTTGGAGCAGTCCTGCGGCGCAATAGAGGAGGGTCGATTTGCCGGCGCCTGAAGGGCCCATGATGGCCGTCCAAGTCCCAGCCGGACATTCCAGGCTGATTTCGTCCAACACTCTTGTGCCCTGCTTCTGCCGGGTTCCGTAGTCGTAGCAGACCTTGTTCAGAATGAGCGGAATCTGTGCGTATGGATCCTTGGCCATTCGATGCTGCATCGTTGCCTTCCTTTCGGTCGTCGCCTGCCTGGTCTCTTCTTCTATGAGACCATGGCGAGAGCTCCTGTCAGGGTGTTTTCAGGGTCGAATCGGGGACGGTTCAGGGTGGGATCCACAGGATTCGCATTCGCTCCTGAAAGGTATGTATCGTGAACGTAGAGGGGTCGCATCTCTTGCCGGAAGGGGGATTGATGGGCGGGTCGTCATCAGAATGACAGGGATTCAGTGATCGCTTATTTCCTTGGAATTGCAAGGATGCAACCGTCAGTTGACAGCAAATATCGGTGTCTTTGCCGGGTGCAACCCAAAGCTGGTGGCGGTCGGAGCCCTGCACGTTTCATCATGGCCTCGTTGCTGGTTGAATCGGCATTCCGCCGATCGGGAGAAAGAACAATATGAGTTTCAGAACCAACGTGCAGTATCTGCGTTCGCAGCGCAATATGACTCAGGAGCAGCTGGCCATGCTGGTGGGGGTGTCCCGTCAGGCGGTGTCCAAGTGGGAGTCGGACAAGGCATATCCTGAGATGGACAAGCTCCTGGCCATCTGCGACCTCTTCGGCTGCACCCTTGATGACCTGGTCCTGGGCGATGTTCGGCATCCGGGTTCCGGGCAGCGTGCGTCCAAGCCTGACCATCAGGATGCCGACCAGGCGACTTCGGCAACCCATGTGACTGCGCCTGTCCAGTCTGCCATGGAAGACGTAACCGGCTACGCATCCTTCAGCAATGCCTATAGTCTTCGGATGGCTTTCGGCATCGCCCTTATCATGCTGGGACTGGCTTTCGGTGGTCTCTTTGCCGGAGTCAGCCAGCCGACCGACGCACAGAATGGTCTGGCCTTTCTTTCTCTGATGATCGGCATCGTCCTGGGACTGGCCTGTCTGATACCGGCGGTTTCCGCCAGAAGGGATTTCCGCCGCAGGCATCCTTATGTGGCGGATTTCTATACCGATGAGGAGCGCTCGAGAGTATACCGGCAGACTACTTGGGAGTTGGTCTGCGGTTTGGCTGTCGTGCTCTTGGATGTGGGAATCAACTCTGCTGGGTTCCTGGTCTGGGGCTGGTCCCATCAGGTCAGAGGGTTTGTCTTCTTCCTTCTTCTGGCTCTGGGGATCTTCCTACTAGTCCATGCGGGAACGAGCCACAGAATGATGAACCTCCGAGCCTACAACAGGCAGATGGATTCCGTCGATGACGGTCGCTGGGACACCTATCGTTACGAACACCGGATAAGCAATGCCATCAGCGGAGTCATCATGGGCCTTTGCACGCTGGTGGCCCTGACCATGCTCTTCTCAGGCAATTACGACAACCTTTTTGGTTGGCGCATCCCATTCTGGGCCATCTGGATCATCGGCGGGGTATTTTGCGGAGTGCTTCAGTCTCTGATCGGCATCTTCCGCAAGCCTCCTCGTGCCTGAAACTGTTAATTTGCCTTACTTGACGGAATGTAGTAGTCTAACAAAGTTGTGTGTTCATCCGTAGCCTTGTGTTGCGGCCTGGAGCACCTGGGACGACTTGGAAAACAACGTAAAGGAAGTCATCATGGCAGCTCGTTGCGCGGTGTGCGGCAAGGGCCCGCAGACCGGTTACAGTGTTTCTCATTCGCATATCCGGAACAAGCGCATCTTCCGCCCCAACCTGCAGTCGGTGCACACCACCGTTGATGGTCAGAACGTGCGTCTGCGTGTCTGCGTCAAGTGCCTCAAGGCCGGCAAGGTGCAGCGCGTCGCCGCCTGAAGGCGGTTCGTCGGTCGTATTGGGACCCCCGGGGGCAAAGCTCCGGGGGTTCTTGTCATCCTGAGGGATGATGATCGGCGCTTGCGGGAGGTGATCGGGTATGTCGGCAGTGGCTCATGTTGGGCTGCACAGCACCGTGGCCTCGCTGGTGGCCAACAGGCGTCGGGTGAGCGCTCTCAAGGCTCTCGGCGTGGTCACGGTCGGGGATGCGCTGACCTATTATCCTTTCCGCATCACCGATCCCATGCAGGTCACCACTATTGCCGGCATTCGGCTGGGTGAGCCCTGTGCCTTCGCCGCCCGGGTTGATCAGGTGCGTCTGGTGCCGCTGAGCGGTCACCGGGGCTTTCGGCTGGACGTGATGGTGGACGATGCGGCCTTCGTCAGCAGCCAAGGTGGCACTCCGCTGGCGGTCAGGCTGGTCTTCTTCTCTCATAAGAAGCCTTATATGGACTGGATGGTCCGTCGGCTGCAGATAGGGGCGGATTTGGTCGTGGCCGGTGAGCCCGGCATCTACATGGACCAGCTCCAGTTCACCCACCCCGAGACCCTGGTTGTCGCTAATGCCGATCAGGAGGTTTCTGCGGACGCATCTCGGCCCGATGCGGCCAGCCTTGACGAGGCCCTGGAGCGTGTGCGTCGACCGCGGCCGGTTTACCATGCCAGCTCTCGCATCTCCTCGGACCATATTCACGATGTCATTCTGGGGTTTCTGCGTCTGCTGGCGCAGGCTGATAATTCACCTGACTCAACTCCCGCAGCCAGTGCTGCCGAAGAGGGGCAGCCCAGTGCCGATGTCCGTATTGATCCAGAAGCGCTGGGCCGTGCCATACCTGATGTGCTACCTGAGCAGGTCCGTGCCGACCAAGGGCTGTTGCATCGTGCCCGTGCCCTCTTGGGCATGCATGCGCCCGACAGTCCTGACGACTTCGCTGCGGCACGGAAGACCCTGCGCTATGAGGAGGCCTTTGTCTCGCAGACAGCTCTTCTGCAGACCCGCCGCCAGACCCAGCAGCAGCCCACTTATCCATGCATGGATTCGGGCGCTGACCGTCCAGACACCCTGCCTGCCCGTTTCATCGACTCCCTGCCATTCCAGCTGACCGAAGGCCAGCGTCAGGTCATCAATGACATCGGCGTCGACATGGCCAAAGATCAGCCCATGCAGCGGCTTCTGCAGGGCGAGGTCGGCTCCGGCAAGACCGTGGTGGCCCTGGCGGCCATGCTTCAAGCGGTCCAGGCTGGTCATCAGGCTGTCTTGGTGGCTCCTACCCAAGTGTTGGCCGAGCAGCACTATGCCTCTATCGGCGGCATGCTCAAGGCCATGGGCACCGATGTGACCGCCACTGCCGTAGAAGGCCGCCATAAGCCTGTGGACAACGTCACTATGATCCGTATGACGGATCAGCTGGTCCTGCCTCTGGTGCTGCTGACCGGAGGTATGAGACTAGCTCAGCGCCGCTCGGCTTTGGCTGTCTCGGCCTCGGGCCGTCCCTGCATTGTCATCGCCACCCATGCGGCCTTCTCCAAGACCTTTCAGGCTCCCAATCTGGCCCTGACCGTCATCGACGAGCAGCATCGTTTTGGTGTTGAGCAACGCGAGGAGCTGCGCCGCAAATCCGAGCGCGTTCCCCATCTGTTGATCATGACCGCTACACCCATTCCTCGTACAGCAGCCATGACCTGGTTCGGAGATCTTGACATCTCCACCCTGACCGAGCTGCCCAGCAACCGCAAACCGGTCCGCACACACGTCATTGCTGAGTCCGACGGAGCGACCATGGGCGCCATGTTCTTGCACTTACGTCGTCGGATCGAAGCTGGGGAAAGGGCCTATGTGATCTGTGCCCGTATTGACGATGAAGACGATCCTTCGGCCGCTTCAGACCGCCCCGGCCAATCCGGTGGGTCTGACTCCCAGCCTGAACTGCTGCTTGAGGAGGGCCAAAGTGATGGCCAGCGTCCGCCACTGCATTCGGTGGCTGAAATGAGTCAGCGACTGGCCGCCCTGCCGCAGTTCCAGGGCATCGCCATGGCCACGCTGACCGGGCGAGACGACGATGCCACCAAGAACGCCGTCATGGCGGACTTTGCCTCGGGTCGCACGCCCTTGCTGGTGGCCACCACTGTAGTGGAGGTGGGGGTGGATGTGCCCCAAGCCTCCTGCATTGTCATCTTCGATGCCGATCGGTTTGGGCTCTCCCAGCTTCATCAGCTGCGCGGCAGGGTGGGACGCGGCGGCACTGACTCTTGGGCCTTCATGATCTCGCGCGCCCCAGCGGATTCACCAGCTGCCGAGCGGCTTGAGGTCATTCGCGACACCACTGACGGGGCTAAAATCGCCGAAGAGGACATTCGAATCAGGGGAGCCGGCGACGTGCTGGGGGATGCCCAGTCCGGCGGTCATTCTTCTCTGAAGCTTCTGCGGGTGGTCACTGATGCGCCCATGATCGCTCGTGCCCGCACCCAGGCAGGCCAACTCCTGGAGTCCGATCCCACCTTGGCCGGGCAGCCCGAGCTGGCTGGCGCCGTTCTGGACTTCATGAGGGGCAACGAGGGTTTCCTGGTCTCCAGCTGAAAGGACAACGGACCATATGCACATCATCGCCGGCCGATTCAAGGGATTCCCCATTCCCGCAGCCCTCAGGGGCACCCGGCCCACTACCGATCGGACCAAGGAGGCCATTTTCTCCCATCTGGAGTCCGAAGACCTGCTGTCCGGTGCTCGGGTCCTGGACCTGTTCGCCGGCACAGGGGCCTTGGGATTCGAAGCCCTATCCCGTGGTGCCCAGAGCTTGGTGGCTGTGGAGTCTTCTGGCCGTGTCGCTGGACTGCTGTCACGTTCAGCTGCAGGGCTGCGCCATCACCCGGCTTGGGATTCAGCCATGGACATTCGCGTCAGCAGAAACCGTGCCGAGCGCTTTGTCCGTCCCCTCTCCTCAGGTCATGAGGATGCTGGTCTGTCCGAAGCTTGCTTCGACCTGGTCTTCATGGACCCGCCTTATGATCTGTCGACGGATGACTGCCAGAGCATTATGACCGGTCTGACTGGCCGAAAAATGGTGGATGATGGAGGCATGATCGTTCTGGAGCGATCGACACGCACCCCGCCGCCCACGGCTCCTGAAGGATGGGCGATTGATCAGGCCCGTACCTATGGGGAGACAGCAGTCTACTATCTGACGGCTCGCCGATTATCCCCGCAATCGGACAGCTGATCAAATCGACGGCTGATCCAGAGGTCTCGGATGGGTTTCCCGTGTATCCCAGCCCAGGTCTTCCAAAAGACGCCGGTCATGCTTATCCAGGGTTGAGCAATCCAATCTGGCAATCAGGTCGGGACGGATCCGACTGGTTCGCCTGATGGCCTCGTTGCGCCGGAACCTGTCCACCTTTCCGTGGTCGCCACTGGTCAGTATCTCGGGCACGGCCATACCCCGCCAGGTGGTGGGACGTGTGTACTGGCGATATTCCAGCAGGGGCTCATCACCTGTGTAGGATTCCTGCACTATGGATTCAGGATTGCCCATGAAACCTGGCAGGAGTCGGGTGATCGCCTCCAGCATGACCGAGACAGCCACCTCGCCCCCATTGAGTACATAGTCGCCAATGGAGTACTCACGAACGTCAGTCCCCTTATTCCGGTAGTAGTCGGGGATGCGTGCGTCGTAGCCCTCGTATCGGCCGCAGCCGAATACCAGCCTCTTCGCCTGTGACAGCTCGGTTGCATCGGCCTGGGTGAACAGAGGAGCGGATGGGTTGGGGAAGATCAGGATTGGTTCGGCCACGCCAGCCTTGTGGCTGTCTACAGATGAATCTGCCTCGGATGCTATGCCATCGCTTTCGCCGCCGGAACTCTTCATCGCTTCTTTTTGCTCTTTCACTTCAGCGGTGCCAACTGTCTGGTCCGTGGGTAGTTGTTGCCGAGTCGATCCGTCTGGCATGTCCAGCAGGTCGTCCAGGCACTGGCCCCAGACTTCGGGTTTCATGACCATGCCAGCTCCGCCTCCTACCGGCGTATCGTCCACGGAGTGGTGCACGTCATGGGTCCAGTCGCGCAGATTGTGGGCATGTATGGTCACCAGGCCGTTTTCCTGGGCCTTGCCCAGCAGGCTGAGTCCAGTCACGTCAAAATACTCAGGGAAGACGGAGACAATATCGATTTGCATGTCACCAACTCTACCCAAGCCTGTTCGAGTCGGAATCGGGCGCGGAATGGCAGGTTTTTGAGTTCGCCTGAAGATTCACCACGATAGTAAGCCTCGTTTCCAACGACTCTGTCAGATTGATGACCACTTTGCATCAACTGTTCGGACATGGTCAGCTCAGTGGACAGTATCGTCGCCTCGGACTTGTCGCCATGAGGATTCGTGACAACCTTGGCAAGGCAAGATCGATTGAATCTGTGCCGATTCCGATTTGATAAATTAATTTTGTGGCAGTAAAGTCAAACTCAGATAGTAAAATACAACAATGATCCCGATATCAAACAAGAATACGCGCTTTAAGGAGACTCTTTGGAAAAACTTGAACTCATTCGTCAGAATCTCACGCCAATCAATGATGCCCTTCCAACATTGTTGCCGCAGGCCAGGCTTCGCTCACTGTCGGCCATGAACACGCCACTCCTCGAATTAAGTATCCGAAGCTCTATGCAGACAACTTCAATGCGACGCTCCGCGCAGAAATCGCAGATGAGCCAATCGACGGCTGGCAACTTACGAAGTCCACTTCCTGCCTTCATCTGCGCAATACCGGCTCAGGCCTCAGGCTTCGATTCCTCAAGAAGTTCAAATTCGAGGGAAGTGTTCCTCCCGCCGGTCCGAACTTACGGCGTAGGGAGGCATGGGTGCAACCAGCTATGCTCGACCAGGAGCTTTCCGGCAAGAAGCCACTGAGCGACTCGGAAATCGTCCTGGTTTGGACCGAAGCAAATGGCATTTTCCATTGTTCTGCCTACCAGCCTACTGGAACCGGCCGGTTTCATAGTTCTTCAGATGGGTGAAGGTTTCAAGGGTATGGCGTTTAACGGTGATGACGAGGAAAATGAGCTGTTGGTCCCACGCTCAAATACAATTGTCGAAGAAGAAAGGGAAGAGACGGTCCGATGAATGACTTCAACCCCACGCGCATTGAGCTTGCACGGAAGTATCGGGGTTGGACCAAAAAAGAGCTTGCCGAGCGTTCTGGCATGACCCCGACCTACATCGGCATGCTGGTTGGCAATCCGACCACTCATCTTACGGAATCGAGCGTCGAAAAGATAGCCTACGCAACCAGCCTTCCTCTGTCTTTCTTCATGCTGCGCGATCCAGGTCTTGACTGGAATCGCCTCGCCTTTCGTCGCAAGAAAACAATTACCAGGAATCTCAGCAATCGCATCTGCGCAGAGTTCGAGATGTTGGCGGACACGGTATCCAGGGTCAGTTCGATGTCAAATGTGCCAGATAAGACGGCATCCTGGCTAGATAAGATTGCACCGACCTTTAACCCGCAGGCACAAGGAGTCCGCCGCATTGCGGCAAACACGCGCGCGATATTGGGGCTGCCTTCCAGGGGAGCGGTGCGCAATATGATCCGAAGCGTGGAACGCAAGGGGGTGATCATTGCACCGCTGACGACAAAGGTAGCTGATTCGGTCAGTGACGGAGTTACTTACCCAGACAAGGCCCTTATAGGCTATTTTCCCGAAAACAAGCCTGGTGACCGGCTCAGATTCACTATTGCTCATGAGCTGGGGCATCTGGTTTTGCACCGGTACCGCCGTCCCAAGGATGTGTCCTTGATGGAGAGGGAGGCTAACGAGTTTGCTGGCGAATTCCTTTTTCCTGAGTCCGACGCGCGAGCGATCATCAGCCCGAGCATGATGCTGGAGGACTACCTGTACGTAAAGTCCGGGTGGGGAATTTCCATTGGTGCGGCCGTGCGCAGAGCCTTCGATCTGGGTCTGATCGATGGCGACAAATACAAATCCCTGTACGTTCGCATGGCGCAGCGTCATTGGATAAAGCATGAGCCCGTGGAGGTCAAGGCGGAGCATCCGGTACGTCTTGCTCAAATGCTCGGCCGTGCGTTCGGCGGACTGGACGACACTGGTCGTTCCACGGTGCCCAGGGATGGGATTGAAGGATTCCTTGGTGTTCCCTTCGAACTGGCGAACGATTGGTGTGACAACAGGCTGACGGAAAAGGCGGCGAGCTGGACGATCATGAGATAGGCAAAGCGGCTATAGAAGCATCTCCATAAAGGCCATATTCGTCAGCAAGATATTCGGAAATGACTTACATGCCGGTAATGTCAAGTCAAAAAAGAAGCTCAGTGGGTTCTTTGTTGACAGAACAGGAAAGTATGACCGGAACAGCGAGGGCTAGACTTGTCCAGGATCATCGAAGTCGTGGCAAAGTTAAAAAACCAACGGAGGGGTAGCCTGGCCTGATCGATGTTGAACGTGAGTTGCAGGAAACACATCAGCGTTAACAGCAAATCTCGATGTCACCAACTCTACCCAAGCCTGTTCAGGTCCAGAGTAAGCGCGGATTGGTACCCCTGCGGGTGCTACACTAGCTGGGTCTTCAAAAGTTGTGGAGGCGAACCGGCTCGTCGCAGCATGCGGCTGTTAGCCCGGCGCCACCTTGGAAGATGTCATCAACGCAGCCAGAGAGCTACAACCGTTGCGCAAACTGCAATGAGAGCGACATCGGATGATGCCATGCCGTACGGATCCGTGGAGATGGCTATGCGAACAGTCTGATGCGTTAGGAGCGGACGGTCCATGGTCGACCATGTTGATAAAAGAACAAAACTGCTGATTGCCGGCACTGCCGGGCTCGCCTTCTGCGGGGTCCTTTTGGAGACCTCGCTCAACGTCACTTTTCCGGAGATGACCCGGTACTTCAAAACCGGGCTGGGCACAGTTCAATGGCTGACTACCGGCTATCTGCTGGTGGTAGCCTTGACGGTTCTAGCCGCCGCCTGGCTGGAGCATTCATTCACGACCCGCGCATTGATTCTCGCCAGCGTGGGAATATTCCTGGGTAGCGACCTGATGTGCATCCTTGCTCCATGCTTTCCCGTCCTTATGGCGGGACGCCTCCTGCAGGGCATCAGCACTGGTATTGCTCTTCCCTTGGTGTTCTCTCTGATCATGAAAAAGGTTCCCCTTCACATCCAGGGCCGTTACGTGGGCAGCGCTGGCATGGCGGTGGCACTGGCACCCTCCTTGGGTCCGACCTTTGGCGGAGCCGTTATCCAAGCCTTATCCTGGCGGGCCATCTTCCTGATCGTGCTGCCCATCGAGCTGGTATTCGGGATTATCGCCTTCATTTCAGTAGACAGGGAGACGGCCCATGTCGGTGCTTTCGCCTGGCTCCAGTTCCTTTTTCTGGGTGTCTTTCTGACCGGTCTGACCATAGGACTGAGCACCTTGGATGTGCATGGCCCTGTCACTTGGCTGTCCTTGTTCATTGGGGTTCTGGCACTTGTTGCAGGCGTCTGGACTCTTACGCACCAGCGCACCAGGCTGATCAACATTGCGGTCTTCCGGAACCGTACTTTCACCCTTGCCTTGATCCTCTACTTCCTGGTCCAGTTTGTTCAGATCGGCCTGACGTTCATCCTGCCCAACATGGCTCAGTCCGTACTGGGTGAGACCTCTACCGTGTCTGGCCTCCTTCTGCTGCCGGGGAGCCTGCTCTCTGCGCTCTGCCAGCCCGTCACAGGCGGCTATCTGGATGGCCATGGCCTGCGTGGACTGCTCGCGGTGGGAAGCACCGCCTTCTTCCTCTCGGCCTTAGGCTTCCTGGTCCTCAGCCGACACTTATCCGTTCCGCTGATGGTTCTCCTCTATGCCTGCTACATGGTCGGTCAGGCCTGCGTCTTCAACAACCTGCTCACGGTTGGACTGCAGCATATCCCAGCCAAACTGGTGCCCGACGGTAATGCGCTCTTCAACACTCTTCAGCAGTATTCAGGTGCCGCCTCGACCGGCGTCCTGGCAGCCATCATCACTGGCATGCCCAAGGCCAGAGGGATTCATGCCGGCGCTCAGGCCTTCCAGTTCGGAGCCGTTTGGGCTTTCGTTTTCGTCTTTCTCATCGTCCTGGTCATCCTTCTGGTGGCCTGGTTCCTAGAACATAGCCTGGCCAGTCAGGATAAGGGTGGGGTTCAGGTTGTATGACCTCTGATTCCTTCTGGAAGGCGGTGTTTTTAATTCAGCAATGAGATACCGACCCAGACGACCCAGCCCAGTGCAAGGACCAGGTAGGGCCACCAGTGCATGCGGGTGATGGCCACGAACTCCCGGATGAAGGCGGTCGGCCAGTAGTAGCCCTTGGTGTGTGAGCCGATTCCATCGGCATTTAGCCCGACCTTGCTGGCGTATTCGCTGGCCCGGAAGACGTGGTAGTCGCTGGTGACCAGGGCCACCCGGTAATGCTCAGGCCCGGTGCCCATCTCGTAGCGGTCGTCCAGTATCTGCTTGGAGTAGCGCAGGTTCTCCAAGGTTGTGGTCGACCTGTCCTCCATGATGATGGCTTCGGCTGGCACCCCGCAGGAGCTGCGCAAATACTGGGCCATGGCCCTGGCCTCGCTGATGACCTCGTCGGGACCCTGTCCTCCGGAGACCACAAAGCGCCCGTTTCGTCCCTGCCGCTTCCAGAGGTCTACAGCCTTGTCCAGTCGTCCCCGGAGCAGCGGCGTGGGTTCTTCGCCGCGCAGGCCGGCTCCGTGGATGATGATGTAGTCGTAGCGACGCTTGCGGGGCAGCATCCTGTAAAAGTTGGAATAGAGCAGCAGGGCCAGGAAGGAGAAGAAGAACCAGGTGGCTTCCAGGTCGATCAGTCCGGCCAGCTTCTGCAGCCATGAGGGTGCGCCAAACCCAGCCAAGAGGGGTGAAAGAAGCATGTAGGCCACCACGGCCAGTGCAAGTAGGCCGGGCAGCAGAGTGGTCAGGGAAACCCCTTCGTGTCGGATGACGATGACCGTGTTGGCCAGCAGGAAGCAGATCACCAGCAGGGGAGCGGCGATGAGCAGGATGACCAGGGGCAGGATCAGCCAGCGCATGCCGAACTGCAGAAGAAGCGCTCCGCCCAGGGTCAGCAACAGGAGCAGCAACCAGATGGCATTGCGGAACTGCCGTGGCTCCTTGTGCAGGTCCCAGAGGAAGAGCAGGCCGAAGATGATGGCAGGTGCATAGAGCAGGAGGAGTTGCAGGTGGTTGGACATGCGCCGATTGCCCCTTTCACGAGAATGGCCGCGCAGGGTCTGAATCCACTGTAGCGAATCGGCCAGTCACCTCCATCCTTGACATGCCAAAGACTCCCAGACCGCCGTGGTAAGATATATGTGGTAAATCTCACACGTTCAAAAGCTGAGGGTGGGCGATTTTCGACGGCGCGAATTCCAGGTCGAGACCATGATAATGATGGGTCCTTTCAAGGATTGCGCATCGATGACCGCATGAGCGTGGTGGTCGCAAGGCAGCGATGTGTTGGAAGGATTAGGGGTTCAGGTGATGTTGGGTTTCTCCGCAATCCAGAGATGGTTCGGACCTGGCGTGCAAGGTTGTAGAGAGGTGCGGTAATGAAAGTTGTGATATTCTCCACCTGCGTGGTGGACCTCATGTTTCCGAACGTGGGGAAGGCCATGGTGGAGGTGCTCGAGCGGTTCGGCTGCGACACCTATCTCCCCAAGGAGCAGATCTGCTGCGCCCAGCCCACTTTCAACAGCGGGTATGTCAAGGAGAGCATGCAGGTCATGCGCAACGAGGTCGATGCCCTGCTGAGCGTGGATGCCGACTATATCGTGGGTCCGGCAGGCTCCTGCGTGAACATGCTCAAGGAGCTGCCCTTCCATTTGCGGGCCGACCCGGTCTATGCAGCCAAGGCCCAGACCATGGCTGACAAGACCTATGAGTTCTCGCAGTTCCTCTATCGGGTGCTGGGTGTGCTGGATGCCGGCGCCGAACTCGATGCTGTGGCCACCTACCACCGCTCCTGCCACATGACCCGGCTGCTGGGGGAGCGGACCAGTCCCTTCGTCCTGCTGGGCCATGTCAAGGGTCTGACCATGGTCCCCCTGCCCCACATCGAGAACTGCTGCGGGTTCGGCGGCATGTTCTCCATGAAGGAGCCTGAGATCTCCAAGCAGATGGTCGATGAGAAGGTAAACGACGTGCTCAGCACCAAGGCCAGCGTCCTCATCTCCTGTGATCCGGGATGCCTGATGAACATCGGCGGCCGCTTCAACCGGCGTGGCGAGAAGATCACCATCATGCACCTGGCTGAGGTGCTCAATCACAACGTGGATATGCGTCGCGTCAAGTATGTGGAAGGCCGCTCTGCTGGCGATGGGACTGTGGATTCCGTCAGGGCTGCCAAGAAAGAGGGGGCTCTGGTATGAGCAGCTTGGTCAATGGCAAGAAGGCCGCGCAATATCTGCGGACCAGCAAGGCTCCCTTCCTGACCAGGGTCAAAGAGTCCGAACAGGACAAATTCGCCCAACAGGCCGTGGCCAAGGCCCAGGATGCCCAGTGGATCAAGCGTGAAGCCGCCCGCCAGGAACTGGGCAACTGGGAACAGTGGCGCGACCTGGGCGAGCAGATCCGCCAGCACGTCATCCGCTACCTGCCTGACTATCTGGAGGAGTTCGCCGACAACGTGGAGAAGCGCGGCGGCCATGTCTTCTTCGCCCAGACCGACGATGAGGCTGCCCAGTACATCAAGCAGATCGCTATCGAAAAGAAGGCCAAGCACGTCGTCAAGAGCAAGTCCATGGTGACCAGCGAGATCAACCTGGATCCAACACTGATGACTGTGCCCGGCCTGGAAGTGTTGGAAACCGATCTGGCCGAGTTCATCCTGGAGGAGGATGACTGGGACCAGCCCACGCATCTGGTCTTCCCCGCCCTGCACAAGAACCGCGAGCAGGTTCGTCAGGTTTTCGAGAAGAAGCTGGGTTACAAGGGCGACAACGACCCCCAGCACATGGCCCGGTTCTCGCGCAAGGTTCTGCGCAAGCACTTCCTCGAGGCGGACATGGGCATCACCGGCTGCAACTTCGCCGTGGCTGATACGGGCATGATCAACCTGGTGACTAACGAGGGCAACGCCGACCTGGCCATGTGCATCCCCAAGACCCAGGTGGTGGTCATGGGCATGGAGCGCCTGGTGCCGACCATGAAGGAGGCCGAGACCATGGACAACATGCTGGCCCGGTCCGCTGTCGGCCAGAAGCTGACCTCCTACCTGACCTACACCGCGCCACGCACTGGTCAGGAGTCGGACGGACCGGACGATTTCTATGTGGTCATTCTGGACAACGGCCGCTCAAACGCTCTGGGAACGGTCTTCGAGCCCATCCTCCAGTGCATCCGCTGCGCCTCCTGCCTGAACGTCTGCCCCATTTACCGGCACATCGGCGGTCACGGCTACGGATCCATCTATCCGGGCCCTGTGGGCTCGGTGCTTTCGCCGGTGCTGGACGGCGGCTATGACGACTTCGGAGACCTGCCCTACGCCTGCAGCCTGTGCGCGGCATGCACGGCCACCTGTCCGGTCAAGATCCCCCTGCATCAGCTCATGATTGAGCACCGGCGGATCATGATGGATGACCAGTCCCAGGCCAATCTGATCGACGACACGGTTATGAGGGTCATGGGCCTGGGAACCGGCCACTCCTCGCTCTTCCGCACTGCACTGGGTGTGGATCACACCATGCTGACCCCCATATCCAAGAAGCAGCCGGAGACGGCCAAGAACCTCTTCGCCAGTGATCGGCATGTGGAATGGATGCCCTTCGTCTTCGGCGGATGGACCAAGGTACGTGATCTGCCGGATCCGCCCAAGCACGGGGAGAACTTCCGCAGTTGGTTCGCTCATCACAAGAAGGAGCAGCAGGCATGACCGATCGTGAGGTATTCCTGGATTACCTGGCCAAGAAGAGCGGTCGGCCCCGTCACCAGCTCAAGGATCATCCTCTGGTGCCGGTCAACGATTTACCGGAGACCACCCTGTCGGGTCATACCCAGGACGAGCTCCTGGAGATCGCCCGGAAGAGCAGCGAGGCCGTCCATGTGGACTTCCGCACATGCACCAAGGCTGAGCTTCCCACTGCATTGGACGAGTTCATCGATTCACGCAAGGACGACAGCGACCATGTGATGCTGCCCACCTCCGACCTGTTCGCAGACTTCGGGCTGGAGGAGTGGAGGGACAGCCTGAATCCGCCCGCCACTTTCTGGAAGCCGGGGGCCAGCCGTGAGGAGAACATCAAGACCGCCGACGAGTCCGGTACAGCCATCGCCTTTGCGGACTTCCTCCTGGCCGAGTCGGGCACCATTACCGTGGCTACCACTCCTGGTCAGGGTCGTGCCTTCCACTTCCTGCCGGTTCACTATCTGAGCATCATTCGCAAGTCGAAGATTCTGCCCCGAACCCGGCAGGCCATGGACTACTATGATCCCGCCCTGGTCTCAGGTGAGCTCAAGACCTCCAACATCAACTTCATCACCGGCCCCTCCAACACGGGCGATATCGAGATGGTGATCGTGGTGGGCGTGCATGGTCCCCTGGATATGACATATCTGGTGGTTGAAGACATGTAGCTCCGTAACATTTCCTGCTTATGCAGGCGCATTTCCCGCAAGTGGGGAGTCAGTGGCTTGAAGAAAGATGCTGACTCCCCACTTGCGGTTTTGCTCAAAGACGGGTTCAGCCCAAGCCAGGCAGAAGCCCTCCAGGTGGATCGATGGCCACATACCCGTTTTCAATGTCAACCTGGGGTACCAAGGCTTCGACGAAGGGTATCAGCCCCTCCGTTTCCTCGTCGTTTTCTGCGGTGGTCATGTGGATCTGCAGCTGCTGCTGGGCTACACCATCCAGTACATCGCTGACTTGGCCGACCACTCGTCCGGACGGTTCACCTAGTGAGTTGCCCGGGGCCATGCGAACCTCGAGTCCAATCAGATCCTCGGGATACCAGGCGTCCTCCTGCGCCAGCTCCTCGGCTGGATCAGCCTGGACATACAGTTCGATGCCATTCAACGCTTCGGAGGCGTTCCTGTCTTCCACTCCTTTGAAGAGGACGATCCAACGCTGTTTGAAGCGACGGGAGGAAACCACCGTGAAAAACTGTCCGTCCTTGGTCTGCAACTGGGAGCCGGGGGCGAAGCGCCGCTCAGGCTCGTCGGTGTAGACATATACGTTGACCTCGCCCTTGAGTCCCTGGGCGCGGCCGATACGGCAGACCCTCAGCAACCTTCGCTGCTGAGGGTCCGGACCCTGCGGGTCGTGATTGGTGGACCGGCTGGGGCTCACCGGCGCACGTCCATGATGTCGACGCGCACCTTGTGGTCGGCCAGAGCCTGGATCACGGTGCGGATGGCGTTGGCGGTCCTGCCGCCCCTGCCGATCACGCGGCCGATGTCCTCGGGGTTGACACGCACCCGCAACAACTCTCCGCGAGAGTTCTCGTGGGACTTGACCGACACGTCATCGGGAAAGTCCACGATGTTCCTGATCAGGTGCTCAACGGCCTGTGCAAGCATGATAGCCGGTCCTTCCAATCCTTAAGTGAATGTGCCTTACTCAGCTGCCTGCTCGGCCTGGGCTGCATCTGCCGACTCATCGGCCTTGGGGGCTTCCTTCTCTGCCTGAGCCTTGGCCTTGGCATCAGCCTCAGACTTGGCGGCCTTGAGCTTCTGAGCTTCGTTCTGTGCCTGCTCGATGCGGGCCTGGGCGTCGACCTCGGCCTGCGGCACCTTAAGGGTGCCTTCCTTGCCGGGCAGATCCTTGAACTTCTGCCAGTCGCCGGTGATCTTCAGGAGGTTGAAGACGGGGTCGCTGGGCTGAGCGCCCACACCCAGCCAGTACTGGGCGCGCTCGGAGTCGATCTTGATTGAAGAGGGCTGGGTGTTGGGATCGTAGGTGCCGATCTCCTCAATGACCTTGCCATCGCGCTTCTTGCGGGAATCGACCACGACCACGCGGTAGAAGGGATAGAACTTCTTGCCCATTCTCTTCAGACGAATTCTGGTTGCCAAAACGGCTCTCCTTGGTACTTGGTATGCCCGGCGGCGTCTCCATGTGGGGCATGGTGGCGCTCCTGGCGTGTTCCTCACGGCCGTCGGAATGAGAGGGCTCCTCCGGACATGAATAACAGCAAAAGTATACCTCAACCTTGGGATATGGCGGGCGGGAAGCCTGTACGGTGTTCAGAGCTGACGCGGCAGAGTCAGACGGGCCACTAGAGCTCGATGGTCGCTGCCTGAAATTCGGAGGACATGCATGGATTGTGTGATCAGGTTGCCGTCCGTCAGAATATGGTCGATTTCGATCAACGAGGGTAGCGTGCTTGCGGAGGGGAAAGTCAGGTGGCTGCCGGCTTTCAGGTGCAAAGAAGCGTCATGCAGCCCGGATTCGGCCAGCATGGCCCGGAAGGTCGGATGCTGCAGGGTGGCGTTACAATCGCCCATGACTATGGTGGGCACGGTCGGATGAGTCAGCCTGGCCAGGGCAGCGATGCCCATGCCCCACTGTCTGGCGCCTCGCTGGGGTGATTTGGGATGGACGCTGGCCACTCGGATCGGTCCAGAGCTGGTCTTGAGCTCGACTAGGGGTACTGCCGCCGCCGGAAGGTTCACGGCCGATGGCGAAGCTTTAACGGGTTGGTGAGCCGAGAAGATAGCGTTGTAGCCGCCGTTGTCGCTAGGGCTGGCAGTCCCCTCTGTCAGATAGGGCAGGAGCTGATTCAAGCCCGCAGCCTGAAGTGATTCCAGCAGCTTCCCCTTTACTTCTTGCAGGGCCAGAACCTCTACTCCGTAGGCGCGCACGCAACGTACGATTTCCTCAGGATCGGCCCTGCCGAAGCGGCAGTTCAGAGTCATGACGCTCAGCCCATGGCCAGAAGATGATTGACCGGCCCGGTCTGCTGGAGGTAGTCGGTAGCGCAGGCGCTGGCAGCTGACCAGAGTAAGTTCAATCAGCGCCAGCAGGCATTGGGGCCAGGCGCCCGCGACGACCGTCCATATCAGTATGGCCAACAGAGGAGCGGTCAGCAGGTCGATCAGGGCGATCAGCTCTACCAAGGGGCGGTGCCAGTCAGCCCCGGCGGGCAGGAAGCGCAGGGCAATCCATAAGGCGATGAGCCCCAGGAGAATCCAGAGAAGGGTGTTCACGTGCCATTGTCTCCTGCAGGAGGGAGGGGTTTAGCGACCGCCGAAGAGACCGCCCAATCCACCGCCCAGGTTGGGGGGCAGGTCCGGCAGACCCTCAGGCATCTGCGGGGCCTCAGGGTGCTTGGCGAAGGCGGAGCCGCCGGAGGATTTGCCCTTGCCGGAGAGGCGCTCGCGTAAAGCCTTCTCTTCGGCCTCCCGCTTCATGGGATTGCCTGAGCGGGAACCCTTGCGGCCTTTCTTGCCTTTTTTGCCCTTCTTGCCGCTGCCAGCGCCCATACCGCCCATGCCGGGGATCGAGCGGTTGCCATTGGTCATCCGCTTCATCATCTTGGCAGCCTGCTCGAACCGCTGCAGCAGGCCGTTGACTGCGGAGACCGTAGTGCCGGCACCATAGGCGATCCGGGCCCGTCGTGAGCCGTCGATGATGCTGGGGTCGCGTCGTTCCTGGGGAGTCATCGACTGGATGATGGCCTGGGTCCGGTCCACCTCCTTTTCATCGAACTGCTCAAGCTCCTTGCGATGCTGGGCCATGCCTGGGATCATACCCAGGATGCTCTTGAAGGAGCCCAGCTTGCGAACCTGCTGGAGCTGCTCCAGAAAGTCGTCCAGGCCGAAGCTGCCCTCGGACATCTTCCCGGCGGCCTTGCGGGCCTCCTCCTCGTCGAACTGGCGCTGGGCCTGCTCGATCAGGGTCAGGATGTCGCCCATGTCCAGAATGCGGGAGGCCATACGATCGGGGTGGAAGACCTCGAAGTCCTTGAGACCCTCGCCGTTGGAGTCGAAGAGGATGGGCTTGCCGGTCACCGAAGCCACCGACAGGGCCGCGCCGCCGCGGGCATCGCCGTCCAGCTTGGACAGCACCACGCCGGTGAAGTCCACGCCCTGGTCGAAGGCCTTGGCTGTGGCGACCGCGTCCTGGCCGATCATGGCATCGATGACGAAGAGGATCTCATCGGGGTGGACGGCATCGCGGATATTGCGGGCCTGCTCCATCAGCTCCTGATCCACGCCCAGTCGACCGGCCGTATCAATAATGACCACGTCGTAGAGCTTGTCCTTGGCCACCCTGATCGAGTCGGCCGCGACCTTGACGGGATCGCCTGTGACCTGCCCCGGGGCCGCCAGCTCGGATCCTTCGGTCTGCACGCCTGGCTCGGGTGCGTATACCGGTACTTCGGCGCGCTCGCCGACCACCTGGAGCTGGGTGACCGCATTAGGCCGCTGCAGGTCGGCCGCCACAAGCAGGGGGGTGTGGCCGGCGTCCTTGAGCCAGTAGCCCAGCTTGCCGGCCAGTGTGGTCTTGCCTGCACCCTGCAGGCCGGCCAGCATGATGACTGTGGGTGGATTCTTGGCGAAATTGAGCGGTCGATCCACTCCCGCGCCCAGGATACTGGTCAGTTCGTCGTAGACGATGGAGACCACCTGCTGGGCCGGGTTCAGAGCCTTGGAGACCTCCTCGCCCAAGGCGCGTTCCCGGACGCGTCCGGTGAAGGAGCGCACCACATCCAGGGAGACATCGGCATCCAGAAGGGCGCGGCGGATCTCGCGGATTGTGCCGTCGATGTCGGCCTCGGTCAGCTTCCCCTTGGAGCGCAGATGGGTGAAGGCCTGGGAGAGCCGATCGGTCAAAGATGAAAATGCTGCCATAATGTCCCAAGTCTACCTGTCAGCCGGGAGATTGGCTCTGGTTTCAGCAATGCCTGTGCCCAAGACCTGCCTGGCTGGTTCTGATATGGAACGACGATTTTGTTCAATAGCAAAGGCGTGTTACCCTGAATTTGCAACGTTGCAAATCAACATGAACCGGTCGGTCCGGCTCGCAGGGTGTTGATGTTTGATGCCCGGGGGCCGACGGGTTCTGAAAAACGATGCAGGGTTGCCGGCATACGGGTGTGCCGGTCCCATCGAGAGGAGCAAGAGGGATGGTGAGTGTCTTCAATGAAGAAAGACACGGGGGAGGTGGAACCCACATGCCCTTATTTGCGCGACGTTGGCTCAGGCTGTTGCTGAGCCTGGCGGCCATATGCGGCATGGTGGTCTCGACCGCAGGCTGTGGCGGCGGCGATCAATCCGCCAAGGAGATCTACTTCTGGAATGGTTTGACCGGCGATGACGGTCCGGCCATGCAGAAAATCATCAAGGCCTTCAATGCACAGAGCCCCGAGTACAAGGTGGTCTTCCAGCCCATGAACGGCGGAGATCTGACCACCAAGATCTACAGCGTCATGCAGACCGGGAAGAACATCCCCGATCTGGTCATCAACGATTCGTTCTCCACTTCGGTTCTGCAGAGCCAGGGGCTGCTCAACCCCTCCTCGGTGTGGACCAAATACCACCCGGAGCTCAAGGAGTCGAGCTTCCTGCCGCAGGCCTGGCAGAACACCGTCGTCAAGGGGAAGTCCTACGGCATCCCCCTGTACATGTTCCAGATGGCCATCTATTACAACAAGGATCTGATCCACAAGTACGGCCTGGACTATATCCTGGACGACCGGCTGGTCACCACCGATGAGATCGCCTCCATGAAGGGCAAGCTGCCCAAGGACGTCTATGGGCTCTGCCTGGGCAACCTGCCCTGGGCCATGATGTCCCTGCTCTACAGCACCGGCACCAACATCGAGGATGGCGTCAAGGACATGACCGGTCCGGGCTGGCGCAAGCCGCTCAAGGCACTGCGCGACCTCAACGACCAGGGCATGCTCTCGCCCATCGACAGCGACGGTGAGCAGGTCTTCGCCTCTGGGCATGCGGTCTTCGGCATGCTGGGCACCTGGGCGCAGGGCAACATGTCCTCCACCCTGGGCAAGGACAAGGTTGGCGAGATCAACACCCTCCAGTACGGTACCGAGCATCCTTCCAACTTCCTGTACCAGCAGAACTGGCTCCAGCTCAAGGACAAGAACCGGCCCGAGGCCAAGGTCAAAGCGGCCGCCGACTTTGTGGACTTCGTCTACAGGAATTGGATGATGTGGTCGGACGTAGGGTCCATCTCTCCGGCCTACCGTGACCTGAACAACCCGGAATACCAGAAGCTCATCCAGGCCTCCTTCACCAATGACAAGCGTGAACGGCAGTGGATCAAGACATCCAACTACATCTATGGCGGCTATGCCACTGCCGGGTGGGGATCCTTCATGGACATCGTCTATCGGAACATCTCCCTGGAGGAAGGTCTGAAGACGCTTGATCTGATGACCCAGGGCCAGATCCAGATTCAGGAGCAATCATGAGCGCGCACGGCACAACCGCAGTCATGGATGGACGGGGCAAGCGCCGTCCGCTGGGACAGAAGTCCTTCTGGCATGCCTTCCCCTACATCGCCCCGCACATGGTGGTCTTCGCCATCTTCGGCGTCATCCCGATCTTCTTCGGCATCTACCTGGCCTTCACCAGGTGGAACCTGGTTGGTTCCCCCACCTGGGTCGGGCTGGACAACTTCAAGCTGATCTTTGACAAGTCCACCTACTTCTACTCCATTTTCTGGAGGGACATGTGGCACACGATCATCTTCGTGCTGATCAGCGTGCCCCTGACCATCATCGTCCCCCTGTTGCTGGCCTGCGCCCTGCAGACCAAGCACCTGAAGGGAGTGGGGCTCTTCCAGGCCATCTTCTATGTGCCCGGTCTGATCTCCGTGGCCGCAGGAGCCCTGGTCTGGCGGCTGGTCTTCAACTCCCAGTTCGGCCTGCTCAACACCACTTTCCGGTGGGACATCAACTGGCTGGGCAAGCAGCCCTGGGCCTGGATCGCCATCTTCGTCCTCAGTCTCTGGGGAGGCATCGGTGGCAACCTGATCATTTATCGGTCGGCCCTGTCCGGGGTAAGCCAGGATCTGTACGAGGCGGCCTCGGTGGATGGCGCCGGACCCATCCGGCAGTTCTTCAGCATCACCCTGCCGGCCATCAAGCTGCCACTCTTCTATACGACCATCATGACCACCGGCGGCGCCTTCAACGTCTGGGGCCAGCCACAAATGCTGACCGGCGGCGGTCCTGCCTACACTTCGCAGGTGCTGCTGATGGACATCAGGAACCTGGCCTTCCCGCAAGGGCCTTCGGCCGCTGGCATGGCCTCCGCAATGGCCCTGCTGCTGGGGATCATCCTCATGCTGATCTCCCTGGTCCAGATATTCTTCATGAACAAGGAGGACTGACATGAGTTCGGCAACCCTTGATATGGCATCCCTGGGCAAGGGGCTCAAGGCTCCTGGCCCCAGCGCAACGGTTCCCGGCGGCGAGAACGTGCCCGAAAACCACCACAAGGTGCTCAAGCCTTCGCTGGTGGCCATCTATGCGGTGCTGATCGTCCTGGCTGTGGTCTGGATCATTCCTGTGGTCTATACCATCACGACATCGTTCAAGTCACCCCAGGAGTTCCTGAAGAACGCCTACAACTTCCTGCCTGCGCACTGGGTCACCGTCAACTATCTGACCCTGCTGCAGGCCTCGGCCTCCTACCCGGTCTTCAACTGGCTGGGCAACTCGCTGGTCATCTCGCTGTCCCATGGCATCCTGGCGGTCTGCGTGGTGGCTCTGGCCGGGTACGGCTACTCCCGAATCAACTTCAAGGGCAGGGACACGCTCTTCTTCGTCCTCCTGCTCATCTCGATGTTCCCGGGTGTGGTCAACATGATTCCCTCATACCGCATCGTGGCCACTTTCGGCTGGATCAACTCATACTGGTCCTGCATCATCCCCGGCTTGGGGAACGTGGCCAACATCTTCCTGGTGCGCAACTTCATGAAGGGGATCCCCAAGGAGATCGACGAGGCCGCCGAGATTGACGGCGCCGGCGATTTCCGCATCTTCCGCAGCATCATGCTGCCCTCCATCCGCCCGATCCTGATTGTGATCTTCCTGTTCGCCTTCACTGGAGCATGGAACGACTTCCTCTGGCCCACTTTGGTCTTCAACGACATCAAGAAGACCCCGGTCACGGCCGGCCTGCAGCTGCTGGGCAACCAGATGATGCAGTACAACCAGATGGGCACGCTTTGCGCGGCCACCTGCCTGGCCATCATCCCTACCCTGCTGCTCTTCGTATTCGCCCAGCGCTACTTCCTGCAGTCGCTGAACATCACCTCGGGCCTCAAGGGCTGAATCAGGAAAGGCGGCAACAATGGCAAAGGAAAACCGTAGCGATCATCTGGCGGGCAAGGACGTAGCGAGCAGAAGGACCGAGAAGATCATCCTCCTGGTGGCGGCAGCCATCAACGTGATCATGGCCTCGGTCACCATGTTCATATACTCGCCTTGGTTCAAGGACGAGGGCTATGCCATTCTCGGCCGGGCCGGACGTCTGGCCGACGATATGGCCACAGTCAACGGCGCGGCCACCGTGGCCCAATCCTACGGTTTTCTGCTGCTTATTCTTGGGGCGGTCTCCTTCATTGTGGCTCTGCGGGCCATGCGGCCCTCGACGATTATTCGAGGGGTGCAGTACTGGATGATCTTCTGCATGGTCTTTTCCTTGGCCACGGCGGATTGGCTTTCGCTGATCGCCTACGGCCTGGCCTTCGTCACCTATGTGGCCAGAAACAAGACCATCCGCCGGATCTCGTCGAGTCGAAGGTGACCAGCCCCGGGGGTATGCGGCGCCCCTGACCGCTGCACTTCCAATCCCCTCCCCTTGTCCGAAACCATCGGGCAATGGGGAGGGATTTTTGATTTTGGGCAATCTTCTTCTGCGTGCCTTGTTGACATGACCCCTGCCCGGCTTCTATACTAAGTCGAAACGATTCGATATTTCGGTTGCATCGACGAAGATGGTCAGCGCCTGCAGTACACCCGAAGTCGAAACCTTTCGACACATTGAATCGCAGTAGATGGATGCAAGGATGCAAGGAAGTTAGGAGCCATCATGAAGATCAGAAGAGGGATCGGGGCGGCCTTGGCCTTGGCCATGTCGATCCTGCCGCTGGCGGCCTGTGGATCGGGGGGCGATGCTCCCCAGGAAGCCCATCCGTCCAGCATCAAAATCTGGTACTACGAGGAGCCCAGCAGCGGTCAGGCCCGGGGTTGGCTGAAAGCTGCAGATATCTTTACCCGCCAGACCGGCATCAAGGTGGATTTCGAAGTCAAGTCTTTCACTCAGATTGCCCAGAACGGCAGTCAGTTCCTTAATTCGGACGACGCCCCGGACGTCATGGAGTCCAATCGTGGCAACGGCTCGGCTGGGGTCCTGTCCACCCTGCAGCTGCTGACCGACCTCAAGCCCTATGTGCAGAAGTACGGCTGGGACAAGAAGGTGCGCGGCCAGGCAGCAGCTGTGGGCAAGTACGACAAGCGCGGCGTCATGGACGGGAATACCTGGTACGGGGTTTCCTCCTACGCGGAGATGCAGCGCGTCTACTACAACAAGGACCTTTTTGATAAGTACAAAATCCCCATCCCTCGTACTTTCGACCAGTTCGTGGCAGCCCTCAAGGCTTTTAAAAGCCACGGGGTCACGCCCATAGCGGCCGATGCCCAGGAATACGGGGTGCTTTGGCTCTGGTGGCAGCTGGCCATGACCAAGGCCGATGCCCGATTCGTCGATGATTGGCAGCTCTACAAGCATCCGGTCAACTGGCGCAGCAAGCCGCTGACCTTCGCCACCAATACCATCCGTGACTGGATCGACAAGGGATACATCTCCAAGAACGCCACCGGTATGAAGGCCGAGGACACGACCACGGCATTCATCAAGGGGACCTATCCCATCTACCAGACCGGCACCTGGAACCAGACCCGCTTCATGGAGCAGGTGAAGGCCTTCGACTGGACGGCATCCATCTTCCCAGGGGCCAGGATGGTCGAGGGCTGCGCGGGCAATCTGCTGGTCATCCCGCAGAAGTCACGGCGCAAGGATGCTGCAGCCCGCTATATCAATGTGGTTCTGTCCAAGGAGGTTCAGAACTACATCGGCAACAAGGGCGGCGTGCCGGTGGCGGCCGATACGGACGCCATCACCAACCCCAAGAGTCGTGATCTGGTCAACGAATACACCAAAGCCTCGGACGCCAGCCGGATGAGCTACTATCCCGACTACCCTGCGCCCAACCTGACCGACGCCATGCCGGCCGCCTTCCAGGAGCTGGTCAACGGTACCAAGACCCCCGACCAGGTTCTGGACACCCTGCATAAGAACTACGACGACGGCGTCGCCCAGCTCGATCTGGATGACGACTGAGCTGCGTCAATCCGCCAAGGAGAGTACAAGCATGTCTGACACACATAGCAGGAAAAAGGCGCAGTCCCGAATCCCGGGCAGTGCGCCCTCGCGGTTCGTCCCTTATCTGATTCCCGGTCTGATAGGCATTGTGGCCATCGTCATCGTGCCCATTTTCTGGAACATCTACCTGAGCTTCACCCGCTGGAGAGGGGTGGGGCCAACCAAATGGGTGGGTCTGCGCAACTGGCGACGGCTCATGGGCGATTCGACCTTCTGGGTCTCCTTCGGGCACACCCTCTGGATCATTGTGGCCATCGTCATCATTCCCACGGTTCTGGGCCTGCTGATCTCCTCGGCCCTGACCGACGTGATCCAGAAGAAGTTCGGCCCTCATACCTCTTCGACCCTGCGGGCTCTCTATTACCTGCCTCAGGTCCTGCCAGTGGCAGTGGCCACCATCATTATGGGCTGGATCTTTCGGCCTGAAGACGGTGCGGTCAACGACCTGCTGACCAAGATCGGCCTAGGCGGCTTGGCCCATAACTGGCTGGGTTCGACCACCACGGCCCTGCCCATCCTCATGGTCATCCTGATCTGGATCCAGCTGGGCTATCCCATCGTCATCTTCATGTCCGGACTGCAGCGGGTGGATCCTGAACTCTACGAGGCGGCCAGCCTGGACGGGGCCAACTGGTGGCAGAAGTTCCGCGTCATCACCCTGCCCTCCATCATTCCCGAGCTGCTGGTGGTCATCCTCACCTCCACCATCGGCGCTCTGAAGACCTTCGCTCCGGTCTATCTGCTGACCAAGGGCGGGCCCGGCACCTCCACCATGGTTCCCTCCTACTACTCCTACAACCAGTTCTTCCAGGTGCAGCAGGTGGGCTACGGCGCCGCCATCTCGACATCCCTGACCGTGGTCATCGTCATCTTCTCCATCGTCTTCACCATTGTGCAGAAGCGCGTGCAAAAGAGCATCGCCTGAGGAAGGCTAGGAAGCACATCATGAATAATCAAGCCACACTGCAAGCCGACGCCCGGGTGTCCTCCCGGCACGCCCGTAGAATCCGCACCTGGGGGAACTGGGCCGGTCTGATCCTGCTCATCGCGGGAGCTGTGATCATGCTCTTCCCCCTGCTGATCCTGGTCCTGAACGCCTTCAAGACCACGGCTGACTACAACGCCACGGGCCCCCTGTCCGTGCCCGCCCACTTCAGCATGGACGGCATCATCTCCTTCTGGAACAAGAGCAATTTCCCGCTCAAACTGGGCAACTCCCTGCTGATTTCCCTGGTGGTTGCCGTGGTCGGGGTCCTGCTTTCGGTCCTCAATTCCTTCGCCCTGGGCATTGGCAGAGTCAAGGGCAACACGGTCATCCTCCTGTTCATCATGCTGGCCAACATGGTTCCCCAGGAGGCCCTGCTCTACCCGCTCTACGTCATGTTCAAGTGGATGGGCTTCTATAACTCCCAGTGGTCCATCATCATCATCTTCACCATTATTCAGAGCGCCTACGGTACTTATCTGCTTTCCTCGGTCTACGGGACCTTCCCCCAGGCCATACTGGAGGCGGCCACCGTCGACGGGGCCTCGCGCTGGCAGATTCTTCGCAAGATCGTACTGCCGGTGTCCTGGTCGACCATCAGCGTCCTCTTCGTCTTCTTCTTCATTTGGACCTGGAACGAGTACATGATTCCCATGGCCTTCCTGATGAGCGAGAAGACGCAGACCATTCCGCTGGCCTTGGCCACCATGCAAGGGCAGCACACCATGGCCGCCACCGACCTGGCCTCCGCCTCCCTGCTCAGCATCATCCCCACCATCATCTTCTTCATCTTCTTCCAGAGGAAGCTCTCGCAGGGGATAGTGGCTGGCGCTGTCAAGTAATCGCCGCCGTACAAGTACACTGAACATGGCCGCCCGCTGCAAGAAGGCAGAGGAGGGGAGCGGGCGGCCCGAATATGAAAGGCAACCACAACCATGGGTATGACCATGCCGAACATCACCAACGGTCTTGAGGCGCTGACCCGCCCATCCACAGACCGCACCCGCTGCATCAACGCCGAGAACCCTCGGGGAGGCAAAGGCAGAGCGGCCATGACAGCCAGTAATCTGGGCCCCTCAAGGAAGGGGACTCCTTGCCTGAAGAACATTCCTCCCGGGAAGGACATGGTTCTGGCCGACCTGTCCGGCGCGGGCGAGATCCGTCATATCTGGATGACCGTGACCGATGCCACCTCGCCCACCGGGCCCAACGTCCTGCGCAATCTGATCCTGGAATGCTACTGGGATGGCGAGCAGACACCCTCGGTTTGCGTGCCCCTGGGCGACTTCTTCTGCTGCGGTCACGCCCAGGCCTGCAGGGTGGAGTCCGTGCCTGTGGCCGTCTACCCGCGCCGGGGCTTCAACTGCTATTGGCCCATGCCCTTCCATGATGGGGCCCGGATTGTCCTGCGCAACCGGCACAACGAACCCATTGAGGCCTTCTTCTACCAGATCGACTATGTGGAGAAGGACGAGCTGCCCGAGGAGGTCATGACCTTCCATGCCCAGTGGCGCCGTCAGCGGGTCACCGAACTTGGCCAGGACTATGTGATCCTGGATGGGGTGCATGGCCGGGGCTCATACGTAGGCACCTATCTGGCTCTGACCGCTCTGGAGAGCCGCTGGTGGGGGGAAGGCGAGGTCAAGGTCTACCTGGACGGAGACAAGGACTATCCCACCTGGTGCTCCACGGGAAGCGAGGACTACTTCGGCGGTGCCTGGAGCTTTGCCGGGCAGGACCCGGATGGCAGGATGCGCGAGGTCACCTACAGCGGGGCCTACATGGGATTTCCCTTCCACTCCAGGCAGTTGGACAACCGCGAATCCCAGTACTGGGATGCCGACACCCCGGTGACCAGGGGGTTCTACCGTTGGCACATCCCCGACCCGATTATTTTCAGCAGCGATATCAAGGTGACCTTGCAGCAGATAGGTGTGGACGAACAAGGCTACTTCGAACGTCAGGATGATCTGGCCAGCGTGGCCTATTGGTACCAGCAGGAGCCCCATAAGCCCTTCCCGCAGAACGTGCTGGAGACGGGGGAGCGGGACCGCCGACCCCGTTGATTGGCTCAGGCGGCCTCCTGCTTCTGTCTGCTGATGGAGGCGCGATCGATCAGCCTGGGGCGCTCCAGTAGGACTCGTCCAGCCAGAGAAGCCCCCTCCTCCACAGCCTGTGTCAGCAGATCCGCAGCCTTGGCGCACAGTGAGCGGGGGGTAAGTGGTATCTCAGAGATACCCTGAAGCTCAAGAGTATGGCTGACCTTGCCTGCAGCGCAGGACAGAACAGCCACGTCATCGGGAATGCTCATGCCGTCTGAGTGCATGCGGACCACCACAGTGTCCAGTAGGGAGGGGCGGATCTGGCCGATCAGACCATCAATGCGGCCGTGATGGATGATGTCCAGCACTTGCTGGGTGTAGGCAAGATCGCTGCCGGTAGGGCCCGGTTCAAGCTGCAGATCCATCCCCAGACGGCAGGCCCAGGTTTTGAGACTGCGTAGCAGGATGAGGCGGAAGCCGGACCCGCGCCGGTATTCGCCCTCCAGATCCTCCAGAAAGAGCAGGCGTTTGCGTCCCGCTCTGGCCATGGCTTCCACCGCCATACGACCCATCAGGTCAAAGTCCAGATCCACACAGGCGCATGCTGTGTGCTGCCGAGGCAACCCCAGTGCCACGCAGGGGCGTCCATACGAGGCGGCCTGCGCGGCGCGGATGTCATCGTCCACCAGATCCATCAGCACTACGCCGTCGGCCAGATTGCTGCGGGTGACCCGCCGGATGTCTTCAGCGCCATTCTCGGCAGTCAGCAATAGGGAGTCATAGCCACGGGCATGCTCGCAGCTGGCCATCTCGATGAAGTAGTCCGCGTAGGAGGCCCGGTTCTGACCGGGTCGGAGCGGGGCGCTCAGAGCGACGATCTGATTGCGCTTGGCCCGCAGCATCCGGGCGCCGGCATCCGGGGCGTAGTCCAGCTCACCGGCGGCCTGCATGATCCGCTGGTAGGTTCCCGGAGAGACGGGACGCTTGCCGGAGAAGGCATAGGAGACTGTGCTGACCGAGACCCCGGCCCTTCTGGCGACATCGCGTATGTCGGACATGGGTTCAGCGGCTCAGGTCCCAGGTGCTGCCAGCGGGTGTGTCAGCCACGGTCACACCGGCCGCTGCTAGCTGGTCCCGAATAGCATCGGACCGGGCGAAGTCATGATCCTTTCGCGCTTGATCCCGTTCCTGCAACTGCTGGCCTACCAAGGCATCCAAGGTGTTCATGGCTCGATTGTCATGGACGGCCGCGGCTCCTGCCCAGTGGGGATCAAGTGGATCGAGTCCGAAGACATCAAGCATGGCTCTGACCTGGAGCAGGGCATTAGCCAGCCACTTCCGATCCAGGGCAGCCTGGTCCGCATCCATGGTCGCGTTGGCTTGACGAATCAGCGCATAGAGGGCAGCGAGACCGCCAGAGACGTTGATGTCGTCATTCATGGCCTGCACAAAGTCCTCTGGTAGATCGTCCGCGCCCAGTCCCGTTACCCGGGCACGCTCGGGCTGCGCTCCCAGGATTCGTCCGGCCCGGTCCATGAAGTTGCTGATGCGCTCGTATGCGCCCTCGGCCTCCTGCAGGGACTGGTCGGACCATTCCAGCATGGACCGGTACTGCACCGAGACCAGGGCGTAGCGCACCACCCAGGCAGGATGCTGCGACAGCACCTGGTCGACGGACAGCCCGTTGCCCAGGGACTTGCTCATCTTCTCGCCCTTCTGGGTCACCCAGGCCGTGTGCATCCATCGATGGGCGAACCCCCAGCCGGCTGCGTGCGACTGGGCCATCTCGTTCTCATGATGGGGGAATCGAAGGTCAAGACCGCCTCCGTGGATGTCGAAATCCGCACCCAGATAGCGGTGGCTCATGGCCGAGCATTCCAGATGCCAGCCTGGCCGACCTGTGCCGAAGGGTGTTTGCCAGCGGGCCGTGGGCGGATCGGTGGGTTTGGGCGCCTTCCAAAGTGCGAAGTCGCGGGGGTCGCGCTTGCCGGGCTCTTCATCGGAGTTGGCAGCCTGGTCATCGGTGTCGATACTGGGTCCCAGCCGGTCGTTGGCGGCGGCCTGCTCGTCAGCGGGCTGGGTGCCGGTCTGCTGGTGGGTCAGGGCGCCATACTCAGGCCAGGAGGCCACGTCGAAGTAGACGTTGCCTGATGGGCGGCCCTGTTCGTCGGGCACCACATAGGCGTGGCCGCGGTCGATGATGCGCTGGATCAGGTCGATCATCTCGGGGATGTGCCCGGTGGCCCTGGGCTCGTAAGTAGGTGGCAGGACTCCCATGGTCTCGTAGGCATGGGTGAATTCGCGCTCGTAGATGTAGGCCCGCTCCCACCAGCGCTGGCCGTTGGCCGCCGCCTTGGTCAGGATTTTGTCGTCAATGTCGGTCACGTTCCGGATCAGGGTCACCTGGTATCCCAGCCTGAGCAGCCAGCGTCGGATCACGTCGAAGGCCAGGGTGGTCCTGATGTGGCCAATGTGGGGCGAGCTCTGCACCGTGGCTCCGCACACATAGATGCCGACCTTGCCCGGTTCAATGGGTCTGAAGGGGGTCACCTGGTGATCAGCAGTGTCATACAGACGTAGACCAGCTGCGGCCAGGCTGACTGAAGCCTTGGAATCATGCGGTTGCGAACTCGTGTCCATATCCTTGAGCCTATCAAGGCTTGCTGACTGTCCAGGGGGAATGCCGAGCCCGCAGACTCGGTCCGACGGCATATGTGCAAGAATGGAATCATGGCGAAACCTAGGGTGCTGGTACTCCAGCATGTGGATTGGGAAAAGCCGGGTCGCATTCTCGACAATCTTCAGGAGTGCGGGCTGGACACCGAGATCACCAATATCGTGGATGAGAAGAAGCCCAAGCTGCCGCGCTCGCGTGAATTGGCGGGGCTGGTCATCATGGGCGGGCCCATGTCGGCCGATGACTACGCGCAACACCCCGGACTCAAGGCGGAGACCAAGCTGGCCAAGGCGGCGATGGCTGCCAACAAGCCCATTCTGGGGATCTGCCTGGGTCATCAGATTCTGGCGCGGGCCCTGGGAGGCACCCTGATGAAGGACCAGGATCCCGAATACGGCATGGGGCCCATCCGCTGGGTGGGGCAGGACGACGACGTGGCCATGTGGAGCAAGAACACGGATGTGCTGCACTGGCATGCCGACCAGGTCACCCTGCCGCCGGGGGCCAAGCTACTGGCCCGCTCCCAGGCCACCAAGGTTCAGGCTTTTCGGCTGGGGTCGGCTCTGGGCCTGCAGTTCCATTTGGAGGTGACGGCGCCTATCTTCGAGGAGTGGATGCAGGTGCCCAGCATGGTTGGCACGATCAAGAAGTCCAAGATCGCTAAAATGCGCGACGAATTTATCAAAGGGATGCCGCAGATGCAGCCTCTGGCCGACGCAATCTTCTCCGCCTTTGCGGCCCGGTGCTCGACCCAGGCCGCTCAGCTGGCTGCCGCCTGAGACTACTCCAGCTCCTCCCCGATGGTCAGCCACTCCTCCTCCAGCTGGTCCGACTGCCCGGTCAAATCCTTAAGCTTGCTGTTGAGCTCGTTGAGGCCCTGGTAGTCGCCAGGGTCATGCTCAGCCATCTGCCGTTCAAGTTCCTTGCGCTGATCGGCCAGCTTGGCCAGCTTGCGTTCGATGGCGGATGCCTGCTTGCTCAGATTTCGTCTGGCAACTCGTTCGGCCTTGGCCTGATTGGGATTCCCAGCCTCCTTGGCTGATGTCTGACTTGGAGCATCCGCAGCCTCCCGGTCGGCAGACTCGACCATATCCAGGTAGTCCTGAACACCGCCGGGCAGATGAACCACCTTGCCATTGATCAACGCGAACTGCTGGTCGGTCACCCTCTCCAGCAGGTAGCGATCATGGGAGACCACAATCAGGGTGCCCGGCCATGAGTCCAGCATGTCCTCCATGACGGCCAGCATGTCGGTATCCAGGTCGTTGCCTGGCTCGTCCATGATCAGCACGTTGGGCTCGTCCAGTAGGATGAGCAGGAGCTGCATACGGCGCTTCTGCCCGCCAGACAGGTCGCTGATTCTGGTCATCAGCTGGGAGCTTTCAAAGCCCAGGCGCTCCATCAATTGGCTCGGGGACACCTCCTTGCCTTCCACCAGATAGGTGGGCTTGTAGCGGCTGAGGACCTCTTTGATTCGATAGCGGCCCAGTTTCTCCAGCTCATCCAGACGCTGGGTCAGCACCGCAAAGCGGACCGTCTTGCCGACCTTGACGTGTCCTGCCGTGGGAGACACACTGCCGTCAATCAGACCCAGCAGAGTGGACTTGCCTGCCCCGTTGGCGCCTACGATGCCGAATCGGTCGCCAGGGCCGATTAGCCAGGTCACGTCGTCCAGGACCTTGTGTCCGCTGATGGTAAGGGTGTCGGCCGCTGCAGTGCCCGGACGGTTCTGGCCGTCTTCGCCATCCTTGTCGGGATCAGCAGCCACTGTTACTGAGCCCATCAGAGGACGCTCGGCATGAGGGGAGGGGACCCGGTTGTCATTGCCTTCGGCGGCATCGGAGTCGGTTCCCGGATAGATTTTGGTTACGTCGACCAGGTCCACCACCTGCTTGCCCAGGCGGGAGGTGGCCATCCGCTTGAGTTCCAGGCTGTTGCGCATGGGTGGCACGTCGGCGATCAGCTCCTGCGCGGCCTTGACATGGAACTTCTGCTTGGTCGATCGGGCCCGGGCACCTCGGGTCAGCCAGGCAAGTTCCTTGCGGGCCAGGTTCCGGCGCTTGGTCTCGGCCAGATCCGCCTGGCGCTCGCGCTCCACCCGCTGGAGCATGTAGGCGCTGTAGCCGCCCTCGAAGGGGTCGATGGTTCCGTCATGCACCTCCCACATGGAGGTGCAGACCTCGTCCAGGAACCAGCGGTCGTGGGTGACCAGCAGTAGGGCTCCGGAATTCTTGGCCCAGCGGTTCTTCAGGTGCTCGGCCAGCCAGTGGATGGTGAGCAGGTCCAGATGATTGGTCGGCTCATCCAGGGCCAGGATGTCCCAATCCTGGAGCAGCAGCCGTGCCAAATCCACCCTGCGGCGCTGACCGCCGGACAGGGTGCCCACCTTGGCCTCCAGCTCCATGCCACCCAGAAGGGACTCGACGATTTCGCGGGATCTGGGGTCGGCGGCCCACTCGTAATCTTGTCGGTTCTCCAAGGCCGCCTTGCGGACCGTGTCCTCGTCTTTCAGGGGGTCACGCTGGTCCAGCATGCCGAAGGTGAGTCCATTGCGCATGGTCACCCGGCCCTGATCCGGTTCCTGGGTCCCTTTCAGCAGGTGCAGCAGGGTGGACTTGCCGTCGCCGTTTCGGCCCACGATGCCGATCCGATCACCCTCGAAGATGCCCTGAGTCACATCCGTAAAGATGGTTTTGGTGGCGAATGACAGAGCGACGTGTTCCAGACCGAGATCATAGATGGGCATGATTCCCCAATCTACCGCCAGCCTTGGATGGAATGAGCTGTGGGCTTTTCGGGGAAGGGGATTATTGGTCCTGGTCGTTCTCCTGGTCCCGCTGACGAATTCTATCCAGATAACCGGTTTTGTCCGCATCGGTGAGAGGCCGCAGGACAGTGCAGGGGTTGCCGACCGCAACTACCTGTTCCGGTATGTCATGAGTCACGACAGACCCCGCTCCGATGACGGCTCCACGGCCAATCCGCACTCCTCCCAGGACGACCACGTGACCACCCAGCCAGGCACCCTGGCATATCTCGATGGGTCGGGCCTGGCAGGCACCGGCCTTCCGTTCCTCATAGTCCAAGGCATGGTTGGTGCAGAAGAGCCCCGCGCCGGGGCCTATCCACACGTTCCTGCCTATGGTGATCGGAGCGTTGTCCAGCATGACGGCGCCGTAATTGATCAGAGTCTGACTGCCGATCCGTATGTTGCAGCCTACCTCGCATCTGAAGTCCGGGTTGATGACGACATCCTGCCCCACTTGGCCGAGCAGGTCTTCCAGAATCCTTCGGCGTTCCTGCTTCTGTCCGGGGCCGGTCCTGTTGTATTCCATGAAGAGGCTTTCGGCCCGTCCCCTTTGGCGATCGATGTCGGGGTGGGTGTCCTGATAGACCTGGCCGGATACCATCCGCTCCCATTCGATTCGGCCCGTCCGGCTCATTCCTTCCATTACATCGTCAGTCATGGGCACCACCTTCTAGGATTTCAGAATGAGTCAGCGGCCGGTGATCTGCGAGCCCAGTACCTTCTCGCTCAGGGCCCGGGGTCCCCGAGTGACGGCCACGGCGCCCGACCGGACCAGTTCGATGATGCCGAAGGGCCGCAGCAGACGCAGCAGGGCTTCCAACTTGCCCTCGGCCCCGGTGGCCTCAATGGTCAGGGACTCGGGGTGGACGTCGACCACGCGCACGCGGAAGAGTTTGACAATCTCCAGCACGTCGGAGCGGTTGCGTTCGTTGGCCTTGACCTTGATCATGACCAGCTCGCGCTCCACGGCCTCATCGCCCTTGAGCTCGACGATCTTGAGCACATGCAGGAGCTTGTTGAGCTGCTTGATGATCTGCTCCAGGGGGACGGCCTCTACGTCAGCCGTGACCGTAATCCGGGAGATATCGTCCCGCTCAGTGGACGAGACGGACAGGGAGTTGATATTGAAGGCGCGCCGGGCGAACAGGCCGGCCACCCTGGCTAGGACGCCGGGGCGGTTCTCGACCAGGACGGAAAGGGTGTGCCGTTCGGAACCGGGCTTGGATGCTGGATAATTGGCCATGTGGTGCCCCTTTCCTACTTGTTCATGCGACCGGCGGCGTCGCTGGCCATGGCTGCCCGGTCGGCTCCGGTCTGCTCATGCGGCTCGGGCTGCTCCTGCTCCGGACGGATGCCGGCCAGGGGCTGCACGCCAGGCTTGTAGATGATGGTGTCATTGGAGGCGCCTGCCGGGACCATGGGCCATACCATGGCATCCTTCCAGACGCGGAAGTCGATCAGGACCGGTCGGTCGGTCACTGCGTTGGCCTTATCGATGGCCTCCAGGGCCTGCTCCTGGGTAAAGGCCCGCAGTCCCAGGCAGCCATAGGCCTCGGCCAGTTTGACGAAGTCGGGGATGCCGTTGCCGTCTGTGGGCTTTGCGCCGCCATCCTCAAGGTTGGTCTGGGAATAGTGGCTGCCGTAGAAGAGGGTCTGCCACTGACGGACCATGCCGTAGACAGAGTTGTTGAGTATGGCGATACGGATGGGCAGTCCCGCCTGCCCGGCCGTGGCCAGCTCTTCGGAGGTCATCTGGAAGGAGCCGTCCCCGTCGATCAGCCAGACGGGCCGCGGATCTTCCTCTTCTCTGGTGCCGATTGCTGTTCCTATTGCAGCGGGCAGGCCGTAACCCATGGTCCCCAGTCCGCAGGAGGAGACCCAGGAGCGGGTGCGTTCGAAGTCGATGAACTGGCTGGCCCACATCTGGTGCTGGCCTACGCCGGATACCCAGATGGTATTCGGATCGGCCTTGTTGCTCAAGGTCTGAACCACCCACTGGGGGGCTAGGGTGCCGTCTGGGCTGGGTTCAAAAGTGGTGGGGTAGTCGTGCCGCCAGCCGTCGATCAGCCGCCACCAGGGCTTGAGATCGGGCTTGCCCCAGGTGCGCTGGGCCGCCTTGAGCGCCGGGATCAGGTCGTCCAGCACCTGGCCCACGTCCCCGACGATGGGTACGTCTGCCTGCCGGTTCTTGCCGATCTCGGCCGGGTCGATGTCGATGTGGATGACCCGGGCCACCGGAGCGAAGTCCTCCAGGCTGCCGGTCACCCGGTCGTCGAAGCGTGTGCCCACTGCCACCAGCAGGTCGGAGTGTTGGATGGCCCCGTTGGCGGCCACCGTGCCGTGCATGCCGGGCATTCCCAGAACTGCCGGATCGGAGTCGGGCACGATGCCTCGCGCAGGCAGGGTGGTGACCATGGGGGCACCGGTGGCTCGAACGAGTTCCTGAACCTGTCGACGGGCATCTGACCGGACTGCGCCTCCGCCCACATACAGGACCGGCCTGTGCGACTGGACCAGGAGCCGGGCGGCATCATCCAGGACGTGCCCGTGGGCCCGCGTCACCGGGTTGTAGCCGGGCAGGATCATCTCCTGGGGCCAGGAGTAGAGCATTTTGCCGTTTTGAGCCGTCTTGCTCAAATCCACCACTACCGGGCCAGGCCTTCCCGAGCGGGCGATGTGGTAGGCCTCGGTCATGACCCGGGGGATGTCCTGGGCCTTGGTCACCAGATAGGAGTGCTTGGCCACCGGGTAGGTGATGCCCACGATGTCGGCCTCCTGGAAGGCGTCGGTGCCGATGGAGTCCACACCCACCTGGCCGGTCACCACCACCAGGGGAACCGAGTCCATCATGGCATCGGCTATGGGGGTGACCATATTGGTGGCTCCAGGTCCGGAGGTCACCAGGCAGACCCCCACCTTGCCCGTGGAGACGGCGTAGCCCTCGGCAGCATGCCCCGCGGCCTGCTCGTGGCGGGTCAGTGTGAAGTTGAAGCGCACCTGTTCGTCAATGGCGTCGTAGGCAGGCAGAATGGCCCCTCCTGGAACGCCGAAGACCTGGGTGACCCCCAAATCCTCCAGGGACCGAATAAGCGCCTGGGCTCCCGTCATGGGTTCGCCCTGGGCAGGGACATCCTTGTCGTCATGGTCCCAGTTCTTGGGTACTGAGCTGAACGCTTGCAGAGGTGTCGGCAGACTCATGTTTCCTCTCGACCTCCAGACTGCGCGCCGACCTGCGGCCGTGCATGTCGAAATACGAACCTGTCGGAGCGTCGGCGGGGTGGGCGGACGAATTCCGATCAGGAGGAAGCACCTATGCCGTTCGTGACGGCGTGCCTCCGGGTTATGCCCATAGTCTAAACAGGGGTCTGGTCGGGGCGTTGGCGCAGTACCGCATGTCGGAATTTCTACAGAAACTTCAGGATGATTGCTCGGCGCGCAGGGTCGCAAGCAGATCTTGGTTGTCCAGCTGCTTCCATCCCTGGGCGGCAGCAGCCAGCTGGGCCTTACGCTTGCTGCTGGCCCGGCCCTTGCCGATCACGGTCCCGCCGTCCGCCAGTCGCAGCTCGGCAGTGAAAACCTGGGCGTATTCCGGCCCGGAAACCGCCATGGTGTACCGGGGCTCGCCCAAGCCCAGCTTGTGGGCCTTCACGGTGATTGAGGTTTTCCAATCCAGCGCAGGCCCCTCGGTGGCTACCTCGGCCAGGGTGTCGTCAAGAAGGGTATGGACGGTAGTCCGAGCTCCTTCGATGCCGTGTTCAAGAAAGACCGACCCGATCAGCGATTCGACGGTGTCACAGAGTATGGAGTCCTTGTCGGCTCCGCCATTCTCGCTCTCTCCCCGGCCCAGAAGAATATACTGCCCCAGATGCAGCTTCTCCCGGGCTATGGCCGACAGGGCCTCCTCGGAGACTGCCTTGGCCCGCATCTTGGCCAGCTGGCCCTCGGTCATGTCCGGATGGACCTTGTACAGGGTCTCGGTGGCCACCAGTTCCAGAACCGCGTCGCCCAGGAACTCCAGCCGTTCGTTGTTGGGCATGCCTGGGTGCTCATGGGCGAAGGAACGATGGGTCAGGGCGTGCACCAGCAACTCCGGGCTGATCCTGCCGCCCAGGGCCTGGAAGAGCTCCTCAGCCGCCTGGTTGCCGGAATCCACTTGCTCCTGTTCCTCCTGCTGCATATGGTCTTTGTGGTCCTTCCTGGCCTTGCCGTCTGATGATATGGAAAAACCCCTGCCACCCGTCGATGGCCGGGGTTCTCTCATTGCGTGTCGATCGCCGATCGGCTCACTTGCTGAACTGCGAGCGAATGGCGTCGCGGTAGACGCGCCCGCGGTACATGCCGCAGCTGGGGCATGCCATGTGCGGCAGCGCAGGAGCTCCGCAGTTGGGGCAGGTCACCGTAGCGGCGGCCTGGGTCTTCCAGTTGGCGCGCCGGGAATGGGTGTTGGCGCGCGAGGTCTTGTACTTTGGCAGTGCCATATTGTCCTCTGTTTCGATCGAATACTTCGAGCTTAAGCGTAGAGCAGTCTACCGCAACCTCCGGTCATTCGCCAGTCTGGCCGTCGCTGCCGGGGTTCTCCTCCTGCTCCAGACGCTGCTTCAATCCCTCCAAGGCAGCCCAGCGATCGTCCATCATCTCGTGGTGGTGATCGGGATGGTCATTCAGATCCATGCCACACTGGGGGCACAGACCCCGGCAGTCGGGTCGGCACAGGGGCTGCAGGGGAAGGGCCTCCACCAGGGTGTCACGCAGGAGGGCCTCCAAATCCATGAAGGCGCCTCCGCTGACCAAAGGATAGGTCTGGCCGCTGGCCTCCTCCTGTTCTGCCAGAATCTCCTCCTTGCCATGGGTCGGCTCTGGTTCGGGCTCCTTGTATGGGAAGAAGACCACCGGATCGTCCTGGATGCTGGTATTGACGGGCCTCAGGCAGCGGGTGCATTCGGTGTTCAAAGGCACGCTGATGTGGGCCTGCAACAAAAGGCCGTCCACCAGCGAGTCGATATCGCCCTCTACATGTACAGGTGTCCCCGCTGGAATGCCCACCACCTGGTCGCCGATGCCTTCCGGGGCTGGAAAATCACGGTCCACCCGGGTGCTCTGCCCTGCTCGCGTCGACACCTGAGCCACTGAAACCGCCCAGGGGGAATCCTCCGGTCTGCTCATCCCTGCGTCTCCTCTCCTTGGTCCGGAGCTGACGCGTTCATGCTACGCGCCGCCTCTTGCTCACGCTGGTGGAGAACCTCCAGGCCGGCACGCACATCCTGACCCATCTTGTCCAGCTGGGTGTCAAGCTCGCCCATGACCTGGGCGGCATAGCCATTGGCTCCCTGGACCAGACGATCTGCCTGGGCCTGGGCCGTGTCAATGATGGTCTGGGCATTCTGCCGGGCTATGGCCACCACATTCTCCTGGCCGGCCAGGAATCGGGCCTGCTCACCGGCCTCCTTGACGATGTCCGCAGCTCGACTCTGGGCATCGGATATGGTGGCGTTGGCCTGGGTCTGCGCCGTGTTCAGCCGACGCTCCGCCTCCCTCATGAGCGCCGAGGCCCGCTCCAGTTGCACTGGCAGCATTTTCTTGAGCTCGTTGAGGTCGTCGGACAGCTCGTCTCGGTCCACCTTGACAAGTCCCGGGCTGAAAATAGGGGCCTTGGCCTCATCCAGCATGGCCTGAATCCGGTCGATGATGTCATAGACGGTGGTGAATTCCGATCGAGGATTCCCGCTCTCGCTTCTATCCTCCTGCAGGTCGGGCAGGTCCTTCATGTCGACTGCGTGCCTGGGAGCGCTTGCTCTGGTCGAGTCGTCGATAGGCTCGTCATCGTCCCTTTCCTGGGTCTGCTCGTTCATCATTGGCTCTTTTCCGTGTGCGGTGTGTCCCTGTGCAATGTGCCTATCAGTGCGTTCACGACGCTGTCGGGGACCATACCGGTGACATCCCCTCCGTGTCTGGCCACGTCCTTGACGATGGTGCTGGAGATGTGCTCTCGCACCGGATCGGCTGGCAGGAAGAGCGTTTCGACCCCAGACAACTTGCGATTGACCAGGGCCATACCCAGCTCGGCCTCATAGTCCCCGTTCTGCCTCAGCCCCTTGACGATGACCGAGGCGCCCACCTTGCGGCAGTAGTCGGTGATCAGGCCATCGGTAGAGGCTACGGTGATGTTCGGGTACCCGTCCTCGTCCAGGGCCCGGCGGATCATGGCCACCCGCTCCTGTTCGCTGAACATGGGGGTCTTGGCGGCGTTGACGGCCACAACCACGTGGACCGTCTCGAAGAAGCAGGCGCAACGTTCGATCACATCCATGTGGCCGGAGGTGACCGGATCGTATGAGCCAGGGCATACAGCGATAGTCATGATTCTCAGCGTAGCGCGTCATAGGGAGCGAACGTGCAGCTCGCCGCCGTACCATAGATGTCATGACTGCAAGCAAGAGCATTCGCATGGAGGATCCAGAGCGGGAGCAGAACCCCGACCAGGGCACTGGCACGGCCCTTCTGGACCGTCCGGACACCGAGACCGCCGAGAAAACCCGGCTGAATGACCAGGGCGATGCCGACCGGTTCGCCCACTACGTCTCCCGTGAGCGCATCGCCGAGTCCAAGCTGACCGGCCGGCCTGTCGTGGCTCTCTGCGGCAAGGTCTGGGTGCCCAAGCATGACCCCTCCCAGTATCCGGTTTGCCCGGACTGCAAGCGCATCTACGAACAGATGACCGGCGGCAGCCACTGATCGCTACCGAGCGGTCCAGGCTCCTTCAGGACTGTTTGTCCAGGGCGATCCGATCGATCGTCTCCAGCTCTTCCTGGCTGAAATCGGCCGACTGCACAGCCTTCAGATTGTCCAGAATCTGCTCGGGCTTGGAGGCGCCGATGAGCACCGAGGTGACAGCGGGGTCCCTGAGCAGCCATGCCAGGGCCATCTCTGCCAGACTCTGGCCGCGTTGACGGGCCAGGTCGTTCAGCGCCTGGATCTGCTTCAGCCGCTGTGGGGTCAGGGCGGACTCCTTGAGGAAGCGACCGTCGGCACGAATTCGGCTGTCCTCGGGAATCCCATGCAGGTAGCGGTCGGTCAGCAGTCCCTGGGCCAGCGGGCTGAAGGTGATCAGTCCCTTTCTTTCTTTCGACACCGCCTGTTTGAGACCGTTGTCCTCGATGGTTCTGTCGAAAATGGAATAGCGGTTCTGGTTGATGACGAAGGGAACGTGCATCTCGGTCAGGATGGCTGAGGCCCGCTTCATGGTCGGCCCGTCGTAGTTGGACAGTCCTACGTAGAGGGCCTTGCCGCTGGTGACCGCCTGGGCCAGAGCGCCCATGGTCTCTTCCAGAGGCGTGTCCGGGTCGGGGCGGTGGTGGTAGAAGATATCCACATAGTCGAGTCCCAGCCGTTTCAGACTCTGGTCCAGTCCGGACAGCAGATGTTTGCGTGAGCCGAAGTCCCCATAAGGGCCGGGCCACATTTCATAACCGGCCTTGGTGGAGATGACCAGCTCCTGGCGGTGGTGGCTGAGGCACCGTTGCAGGATGATTCCCATGTTGCGCTCGGCGGCGCCTGGTCCGGGCCCGTAATTGTCGGCCAGGTCGAAGTGGGTGATGCCATGGTCGAAGGCCGTCGTGCACAGCTCCTGCATACGGTCCAGGGGCGTGGTGTCGCCGAAATTGTGCCAGCAGCCCAGGCAGATGGGCGGCAGTTTCAGGCCACTGTCACCGCAACGCCGGTAGGTTGTGGAATCGTATCGCCTCGGGTCGGGCTGGTAGGTTGCGGATTGCACGCTCATCAGATGCTCCTCACCAGGGTGGGCAGGACTGGCTCGCCCTTCATCAGACTCAGGGCATTGATGGGCATCTCCTCAAGGGCCTTGGCCCGATGTTCTCGGGCATCCAGGACTGCCTGCCCACCTTGGAACTCTGGCATGCTTTGGCCATGGTCCACGTAGGTGACCAGCAGATCCCGCCAGTCCTGCTCAGGCTTATAGGCTGCCAGAGCCTCCTCGGCACCCGAGATGACGTGCTCGGCGTCGGCCACTCCGTTGTGGTAGGAGCGGTAGGCCAGCTTGCGTCCCGGCACCGAAGCCTTGCCCACCGACTTCTTGGCGACGGCCTGCATAACCCCGTCGGAGTTCTCCCGCTCGGTCAGTTTGTAGACCATGGCGCAGGTGGGGGCTCCCGAACCGGTGACCAGCATGGTGCCGACCCCGTAGGAGTCAACCGGAGCGTCCTGCAGGGAGGCGATGGCGTACTCGTCCAGATCGTTGGTGACGGTGATGGTGGCCTTGGTGGCTCCCAGTGAGTCCAGCTGGGCACGGACCTGCTGGGCCAGCGAGCCCAGGTCTCCGGAGTCGATGCGGACCCCGCCCAGCTCCGGTCCGGCCACCTCGACGGCCGTCTTTACGGCCTCCTCGATGGAGTAGGTGTCGGTCAGCAGGGTTGTTCCCTTGCCCAGGGCCTGAATCTGCCCTTGGAAGGCCTCGCGCTCGCTGTCATGCAGGAGGGTGAATGAATGGGCTGCGGTTCCGATGGCCTTGAAGCCGTATTCTTTGGCTGCCAGCAGGTTTGAGGTTCCTTGGAATCCGCCGACTATGGCCGCTCTGGCCGCCGCCACGGCCGCATACTCGTTGGCCCGGCGCGCGCCCATGTCCATGCAGGGCCGGCCCTTTGCCGCGGTGACCATGCGGGAGGCAGCTGATGCCACAGCCGAGTCGTAGTTGAGTATGGACAGGATCAGGGTCTCCAGCAGGGTGCACTCGCCGAAACTGCCTTCGACCTGCAGAATGGGGGAGTCGGGGAAGAATATCTCGCCCTCCCGATAGCCGCGTATGGTACCGGTGAAGCGGAAGTGCTCCAACCAGTCGATGGTGGTCTGGCTGACGATGTGACGGTCGGACAAAAAGCGGAGCTCATCCTCGCTGGGGTGGAAATTCGCCAGCGCATCCAGAATCCGCCCAGTGCCTGCTACCACTCCGTAGCGGCGTCCTGTCGGCAGATGCCGGGTGTAGACCTCGAAGACGGATTGGCGTCCGGCCGTACCGTCCTGCAAGGCGGCGTCCAGCATGGTGTATTCGTACATATCGGTCATCAGAGCCGTGGAGGTTCCGGTGTCCCTACTGTTGTTTTCGGCGTTCATATCTTCCCCTTTGTGGGTGGAAAAGCCCTTGGTTGGCACCCAGTCTAATCCTCTGACCACCTGGCTCGCCCTGCCCTCCCAAGGTCGGGATAAGCTGGTCCGCATGAGATTCGTTGTGGGCATCTACCGGTTGCTGATCGCCTTTTTCTGCCTGGGCGGCACCTACGAGGCCTGGCTGCTGGGGATCGGCAATAAGTGGGTCTATTTTACCTTCCAGACCAATATCGCCTTAGGCCTGGTCATGCTCTGGGCCGGAGCGGCCACCCTGCTCAAAGGCATCCAGCCTCCAGCTTGGCTCAAAGGCTGCCTGACACTCTACATCGTCATCACCGGGTTGGTGGCCATTCTGGTTCTGGGGCTGAACAGCACGGATTACAAGCTGGTCCTGGGCATCCGGACCACATGGATGATTCACGTCATCAGCCCCATCCTGGCATCGTTGGATTTCCTCTTGTTCGACCCTCATCGTCGTTTCCACTGGCACAACGTACTTACCTGGCTGATCTATTTCCCCTTCTACGTAGCTTTTGTGCTGATCCGGGCCGCCATTTGGCCTCATTCAGGACCGGAGCCGGGCGGCAACCCCTATCCCTATGCCTTCTTGGACCTCGGACATCTGGGCTGGGCCCAATTGATGGTCAACCTGGCTGAGTACCTGGTCGTCTTCTTCGCCCTATCGCTGGTCATCTTCCTGATCGATCGCATCCTGCCGGCCAAGACACCGCTGACCATTGATCGGTAGACGGCTGACGGAATAATGGGGACCAGACCAGGGGAGCCTGGGCGGAACGGAAAGGATCATCACTGATGGTTGCTATCAAGGACATGCTCCAGGAGGGTGCCGTGCTACGGCCTGACGGCAGGGCGGCTGATGAGTTGCGACCGGTCGTCATCACCAGGCATTGGACGGAGGCTCCTGAGGGTTCGGTGCTGATTGAGTGCGGCAAGACCCGGGTTATGTGCACCGCCTCCTTTACCCCGACGCTGCCCCGTTGGCGCAAGGACTCCGGCCTGGGTTGGGTTACGGCCGAGTATGCCATGCTTCCCAGGGCAACCAGCGACCGGACTGCACGAGAATCGGTCCGGGGAAAGGTCGGCGGCCGCACCCAGGAGATCAGCCGGCTGATAGGCCGTTGCCTGCGCGGCGTGGTGGATATGAAGGCTCTGGGCGAGAATCAGATTCAGCTTGACTGCGACGTGCTTCAGGCCGACGGCGGCACTCGTACCGCCTCAGTCACCGGCGCCTATGTGGCCATGGTCGATGCCCTCAGATGGGCCCAGGACCACCATCACATCCGCAGCGCCGACAAGGTGACCAAGGATTGCGTTTCGGCCGTCTCCGTGGGCATCATCGATGGCAAGCCCATGCTGGACCTTCCCTATTTGGAAGACAGCCGGGCCATGACTGATATGAACGTGTCAATGACAGGCTCCGGCGATTTCATAGAGATACAGGGAACGGCGGAGCATCGCCCCTTCAGCCGTCAAGAGCTCGGCCTTTTGCTGGACCTGGCATCCAAGGGGAACAAGGAGCTTCAGGCCGCTCAGCGCAAGGCTCTGGCAGCTGACTGACGCCCGGGGCGGGCATTTTAGCGAAAAGGATCGGTATGGGGCAGGTCAAAACAGTGGTTGTGGCCACACACAACGAGGGCAAACTACGTGAGCTTCGTTGCATACTTGACGGTTTCCTGGCCGATGAGGGCCAGAGGATCGAGTTGGTTTCGGCCGGCCAGTTGGGCCTGCCTGATCCGGTGGAGACCGGCACCACTTTTCAGGAGAACGCCCTTCTCAAGGCTGGGCAGGCTGCCCATGAGTCCGGTCTGCCCGCGCTGGCGGACGACTCGGGGCTGGTCGTTGATGTGATGGGCGCCGCCCCGGGGATCCTTTCGGCAAGATGGAGCGGCCGCCACGGCGACGACCAGGCCAACTTGGAGCTCTTGCTGAACCAGCTGAACGACATTCCTGACGACCACAGGGGAGGGCGGTTTGTCTGTGCTGCCGCCCTGGTCGTTCCGGATGTGCCAGGATATGCCGTCCGTGGGTGCCAGGTGACCAGGCTTGGCGAGATGCCTGGAACCATCATCCGCCAGGCACGTGGGGAAAACGGGTTCGGCTACGACCCGATCTTCGTGCCGAGGGATCAGCCGCAGGGCACCGGCAAACAGCGACTGCTAACCTCGGCGGAAATGACCTCGGACCAGAAGAATGCCATATCGCACAGGGGCAAAGCATTGGCAGCCATCATGCCGATTCTCGTCAGCTGGGTGCTGGGGGACGGCCATATAAAAGGCTGATAGGCCTGGCGGAGTCAACACCGTGAAAGGCCGTGGAAAACCGGCTGTGAAAACACCCTATTTGAATCCCAGATTACGCCTTCAATTTCGGTACTCTTAAAGCAAGTAAGGGGGATAGAAGACACCGTAAATGAAGATGCGGCACTTGTGATCTAAGGTTTCGTGGCCTGCACTGGGGACATATCAAGCGTGCAGTCCATCTGATTCTGGAGATGGTCTCATTGTGGTGTGGGGGGTAGCGTGTTGAAGCATTTGCAAGAACGGGGCACTAAGGGTCCACAGCATGTGGATCGCCCTATCATCGCTGTTTTGATAACTCTTTTGGCGACGCTGGCCATGGTCGTTCCCCTCGGGTTGAGCGCTCTGTCGGCAAACCAGGCCAATGCCACCGATGAGCAAGGCGCAACAGCAAGCGCAAAGCCGTTGCTCTATAAACTTCTGGCTTATAATGACAAAATTGATTCCTACGAGGATGAGCTGCGCATGGACTTCATCCTGCGTGTGAAGCATGGCGCATTCGATCCGCAATGCCAAAACGGGGATGATTCCTCTGCGGCTGGAACGCAAACTTGTGCATTGTCTTTCTTCTACGAATTCGAGGGAGAGACCAGCAAAACGCACTATCGGCGGCTGCGTTATATGCAGACCATACCGTCAGACAGCAGTGATCCCAATAATCCAACTTCTATTGCCGACCCTGGCGCTGGTGCAGTGAAATGGGCGTATAACCAGAACGAATACTTCACGGTCCACAAGGTGATCAACTCTGGCCTTTATGATTTTCTGGTAATCTCCATTGAAGGAGATTTGTCTTATGGAGACAAAAACGATAACCCGCAATATTACCAGGTGGGGGGCTATCCTCAGCCGCTCAACCTCTATGCGGTTGTTGGTCCGCAGAATACTTTGACCTGCGGCTCTTCCCCGTGGGCTTATAATAGTGATGATTGCACTGACTTCCATCCTGAATCTTTGGTCGGTTTAGGCGATACGGTCTCCAACATCACTGCAGATCAGGGGAAAAACATAAAGCTGTACATGGGCGATTGCTACGCCAACAATCCGAACCGCTGCAGCGGGCCTGCATCCTTTGTCGGCTGGGACAATTATCCGGTGCTGTGGAGCGGGCATCAGGCCAACTGGGGCCTGGTAACCGATTATGGGCTTTCAGTTGATCTGGGAAACAATCAGAGCAAACCCTATAACCCAGGGGTAGCACCACCCAACTCCTTCTTTGTCTATTGGTTCAATGTCCGAGGCGGGAGCAATATATGCTCCAAGACCGATTCTTACTACTACCAGTGGGTTGGTCTTAAAAACAGCCAGTGGATGCCTGTCGATTCCTTGACCCCCAAACCCGTACTGTTAGGCAATAAACAACAAATCAGCAAGAACAATGCAAAGACAACCTCCTGGGGCATTCAATACGATGTGGGAACCAACAACGCTAATAATTCCGGCGTTCAAGCCTCGAATATAGCGCAGCCGGCGACAGGTCCAGCAAACGAGCTGAACGTGAACGCAGCAAATCCGACGGGTCCGCAGGCAAAAGACGGGTCAATCGATTTCAAGCGCATTACAGAACAAGAGGGCTTCGACGGGTACTTCAAGCTGGTCACCTGGCCTGTGACCAGGAATATGGATGACACCGGCACTAGCAACAACTGCACGGTCAACCCCGAAGTATACAACCCAATGCGAGTGGGTCTTGCCGGCATAACGGACGATATGGATGCTACGCAAAAGGATAAGAATCTGGACACGGGATGGACCATTGACACTGCCTTCTATAAGTATGATGTGCCACGTCCCAACGATCCGACCATAACCAACATCCAGAATGATGCCGACGGCTCCTTGAATGCCTCGGGGAGCGTCTATACCGGCACGCTTGATCCGGTGGTCAGCGGTGAGTGCACTCCCTCCAAAGACGACACGCATCCCAACACGGTTACCCTTTATGGCGAGGATCCCAGCAAACCCTTCAAGGAAGGGCAGAGTAAGAGCAGTGACGACTTGGTGAAAAGCTCGGACAACTGGGGGTTCAAACTGGGAGAAACCGTATGTAAGGTCGATCCCAAGAGCAAGCAGGGAGGGTCCTGGCAGATACAGGACACCAACAAGCAGTATCCGTCGCCTGATTCCGGCAATAAGTATAACGGCTACAGGCGCTATCACGCCTGGGTAACTGAGTCAGCCTCCGGGTTTGGTTTGACCTCGCTCTTCTCGAACATAGGAACAGCCTATTTCGTCTCCAACGAGAAGGCTCCCGACGGCAAGCTCTCTGTAACGGTGCCCCATACAAAAAACGGGAATCTGCCGGCAAACTCGGTCGTCACCTTGAAGGGCACGGTTTCACCCATATATACAGCCTGGTCTTCGGGAGGTCTGGGGATGACCGATTCCAAGATGGCCATTTCCATGAAACAGAACACTGCCTCGGACTGGACCAGTCTGGTGACCACACCGGCCAACACCTTCCAGAGGGACTCGGCGGTCAATACTACTGTGCCTTCCTTCACGGACCCCGCGTCAGGATCTGTGCTGAATGTCGTCAAGACGACGGCTTCCACATGGTCCTGGAGCTTGAACATACCAGCTGACAAATTCAAGGCCTACAACGGTGACGACGAGACAGAAAAGTATACCTTCCAGGTCAAGATGATCAACCCGCTGAATGCCCCTTCGGATCCGGTTTCCATCAATCAAAAGGTCGACATCACGCCAACCACTCTGACCTTGGAACGGTATGACGTCTTCCAAGTAGGAGGGAAAGCATACAAGTATGTCAACGGTAATACAAGGATTCCTGAGACCAAAGGCACTCTGGTCCATATAACCTGGCTCGGCAATACAAGCACCGATGTCGCTGTGGGAGACCAGGGTTCATGGCAGGCGAGTACCCCTGAGGGGATAAACAAGGGGGTAATCACTGCCCAGGTTTCTTCCGATGATGCTGAAAGCGCTGATCCTCAAAGCGGCAACTTCAAGGGAGGAAACGAGTCAGCCACAGTGTCGCACGAGCTGGAATTCCGGCCCTCCAATGCCTCCCTGCCCCTCACTGGAGGATGGCCGCTTTCCGTGCTCAAGATACTGTCGATGCTGGCACTAGGTCTGGTCGGCTTTGTCGCCTGTCTAAGGAACAGGCAAGAGAGCCGATACTGATTCCGCGGCATAAGGCAGGGTCTGCACTCGCATCCATGGAATTTGGGGTATGAGCGCAGACCCTGCTTGTGTTTCCTGTGCGCGAGATGGGACTCGAACCCACACGTCCGAAGACACAGGAACCTAAATCCTGCGCGGCTACCATTACGCCACTCGCGCGTACGACATACCTCGCCGTTTAAAAAGCAGCTGGTAGAAGAGCCACTTGACAGAATCGAACTGTCGACCTTCTCATTACGAGTGAGACGCTCTGCCAACTGAGCTAAAGTGGCCTTCGCCTCCCGTCCGGACATGCCGGAAGAAGACAACATGCTACATCATACTGGATGCGCGCGATAAAAAACGCCTTGGGCTTCGGACCGAGGGTGTACAAGCTTCTTGACACAATGGAAGGCATGGATCTCAATGATTTCTATGCCGTCATTCCGGCCGGTGGCGTGGGTACCCGGCTCTGGCCATTGAGCCGCCAGGACCGGCCCAAGTTCCTCTACGATTTGTTGGGTTCAGGCAGAACAATGATCCAGGGCACCTTTGACCGGCTGGCTGGCATCTGCGGGGCCGATCATGTGGTCGTCTCCACCGGCCAGCGGCATGTGGACCAGGTGCGTCAGCAGCTTCCGGATCTGGCTGAGGACGCGCTCTTCGCCGAGCCTGTTCCTCGCGATTCCACGGCGGCTATAGCCTTGGCGACTGCTGTGCTGGCCCAGCGGCACGGTGGGGAAATCATCGTGGGCTCCTTCGCCGCCGACCACGTCATCCGAGACGACAAAGCGTTCGCTGCCTCAGTGGAGCAGGCAGTGGCAGCGGCCCGAGCCGGTTATGTGACCACCATCGGTATCGCAGCCTCCCGTCCCTCCACCGCCTTTGGCTACATCCACCAAGGCCCCTCCCTGGCCGATCGCATTCCCGGGGCTCCGGATGCCTGCCTGGTCAGCGAATTCGTCGAGAAGCCGGATGCCTCTACGGCGCAGGCCTACCTGTCAACAGGGGAGTACCGATGGAATGCCGGCATGTTCGTCATGCAAGCGCAGGTGCTCCTTGACTGCCTGCATCGTTACAAGCCGGAGCTCCACGCCGCAGTTATGGCCATTGCCCAGGTCTGGGACCAGGGTGAGCAGGACCGCAGCCAGGCCATGGAGGAGCACTGGCCAGGCATCGAGAAGATCGCCTTCGACTATGCCGTGGCCGAGCCATTATCGGCGGCCGGCGGCGTGGCGGTTGTTCCAGGGGGCTTCGATTGGGATGATATCGGCGACTTCAATTCAGTGGCGGGTTTGCTTCCGTCGTCCAACAGGCGCAATATCAAGATTCTGGGTGATGCCGACCGGGTCATGTACTTGGATTCAGCCGGAGACATGGTCGTGCCCGGCTCCGAACGCACGGTCGCTCTTCTAGGCGTGGATGACATGATCGTCGTCGACACTCCCGACGCTCTCCTGGTGGCCCCTCGGGCCCGCAGCCAGGAGGTCAAGGACATGGTGGCCAAGCTGGCCCAGTACGGCTGTGACGACATACTCTGAGAGCGATTTGGTCCAGCTAAGAAGGTTGGCCGATTTTGTTGTCTTCTGTCTGCTTTTGTGAGTAGTTTGGGATACAGAACCGGGTGCTCGGCAGACCGGGCATCACCTCATGAAAGGACCCGAACAACCATGGCCATCAATCCTCCAGTGGACGCTACCAGCACCAAGGCCTGGGCGGCCTTGCACCAGCACTTCGACGACATGCAGCGCCAGGGGATCGATCTGCGCGCATGGTTCGCCAAGGACCCGCAGCGCACCGAAAAGCTCAGCTTCGAGCTGGGCGATCTCTATATCGATCTGTCCAAGAATCTGATTCAGCCCGAGACCTTGTCCCTGCTGGCTCAGCTGGGCCGCGAGGTCGGCCTTGAGGAGCGGATCGAGGCCATGTTCAACGGCGAGCACATCAACAACACCGAGGACAGGGCCGTTTTGCACACAGCCCTGCGCCGTCCCGAGGAAGACCGCGGCAGGCTGATCGTGGACGGCCAGGATGTGGTGGGCGACGTCCGCGATACCCTCAAGCGCATCTATGCCTTTGCCGACCAGGTCCGCTCGGGCAGCTGGACCGGTCTGACCGGCAAGCGGATCACCACGGTGGTCAACATCGGCATCGGCGGCTCCGACCTGGGCCCGGTCATGGCCTACGAGGCCCTGAAGCCTTATGCTGATGCCGGCATCAGCGCCCGCTACATCTCCAACATCGATCCCAACGATCTGGCCGAGAAGACGCGCGATCTGGATCCGGAAACCACGCTCTTCATCATCGTCTCCAAGACTTTCACCACCCTGGAGACCCTGACCAACGCCCGCCAGGCCCGCACTTGGCTCCTGAAGAGCCTTGGGGAACGTGGCCTGCTGTCCAAGGACGGCCAGGACCTCTCGGCCGAGGCCATCCGTCGGCACTTCATCGCCGTCTCGACGGCCCTGGACAAGGTGCGCGACTTCGGCATCGATCCGGACAACGTCTTCGGCTTCTGGAACTGGGTCGGCGGCCGGTACTCAGTGGATTCCGCCGTGGGCACCTCCCTGGCCATCACTATCGGCCCCGAGCGCTTCGAGGAGTTCCTCAAGGGCTTCAACACCGTTGACCGCTACTTCCGCGCCACCCCTCTGGATCGGAACGTGGTGGCCCTGATGGGTCTGCTCAACGTTTGGTATGTCAACTTCTTCGGTGCACACTCGCACGCCGTTCTGCCCTATGACCAGTATCTACACCGCTTCCCGGCCTACCTGCAGCAGCTGACCATGGAATCCAACGGCAAGTCCGTGCGCTGGGACGGCACACCGGTGACCAGCCTGACCGGAGAAATCTTCTGGGGGGAGCCCGGCACCAACGGCCAGCATGCCTTCTACCAGCTGATCCATCAGGGCACCCGTCTGATTCCTGCTGATTTCATCGCCTTCGCCAACACCCCCAACCCGGCCAAGGACGGCGACCAGGACGTGCACGAGCTCTTCCTGGCCAACTTCCTGGCCCAGACCAAGGCATTGGCCTTCGGCAAGACCGCTGATGAGGTCCGTGCCGAGGGCACTCCCGAGGCCATCGTCCCGGCCAGGGTCTTCACCGGCAACAGGCCCACCACCTCCATTTTCGGCGATGCGCTGACCCCGGCAGCCCTGGGCGAGCTGATCGCCCTCTACGAGCACATCACACTGACCGAGGGCACCGTCTGGGGCATCGATTCCTTCGACCAGTGGGGAGTTGAGCTGGGTAAGAAGCTGGCCCGCGAGATCACGCCGGCCATCTCCCGGGACGACCAGGCGCTGGCCGAGCAGGATCAGTCCACCAGGTCTCTGATCGCCTTCTACAGGGCCCATCGCCGCTGATGCCCGGCCGGGCCCTTGCAGGTCCGGCTCGTGGTATATTATTGGACAGTTGTTTGCCGGAAGGGCAGCTGCCGCATGGGCTCCCTTCCTTTCAGGTCCAGCCGGATGTTCCGGCGGATCGGCACCCCCGACGGCAGACCGTCGGGTTCCGTTCAGGATCGCTTCCTTGTGGATTGCGGTCCATGGCATGGGTCGACGTGCGGCGGCCATGGAGGAACAGCATGAACGCGATTCAGGAATTTGACGCCAGCCACATGAAGCCTGCGGAGCAGATCCCCGACTTCCGTCCCGGCGATACCGTCGAGGTCAACGTCAACATCACCGAGGGCAACAACTCCCGTATCCAGGCTTTCACGGGCGTGGTGATCGCCCGTCAGGGCTCCGGTGTGCGCGAGACCATTCTGGTGCGCAAGGTCAGCTTCGGCGTGGGCGTCGAGCGTCGCTTCCCTCTGCACTCCCCGCAGATTGACTCCATCAAGGTGCTGCGCCACGGCCGTGTCCGCCGTGCCAAGCTCTACTACCTGCGTGGGCTGCACGGCAAGGCCGCCCGCATTGTCGAGCGGCGCGACAACAAGGCTGAGTCCGACAAGTAGGATTTTGCCGGGGCGATTCAGCCCAGACCTTGGCCGTAAACACCCGGGATGCAGTTCTCCCGGGTTTTTTCATGCTTGGGTGTGTACGCTATGAGGCATGCGGGACCTATTCTGTTAGTTAGTGTGTGGTTTTCTGCGGATGACAAGGAGTGAATATGGCCTTTCGGGATGAGGAAACGACCCCGTCAGGACTCTGGTACCCGGACGGCAGGCAGGCCACCTCAGCCCCGGTGCCACCCCGTCATGCCCACGGCCACCCTGGTGGACGCGGCTCCGCCAGGGGCAGCCACCCACGTCTTGGCGAGCGTGGCTTTCTGCCCGAGTTCCTGTTCGAGCTGGTTGTCCTGCTGGTAGTCGTCTCCATCCTGCGCATTTTTTTGATTTGCAACTACATCATCCCTTCCGGTTCCATGGAGAACACCTTGGGCATCGGGGATAGAATCCTGACCACTCATAGGCTGACCAGATCCATGGTGGCTCCCCGCCGTGGGGATGTGGTGGTCTTTACCGACCCTGCTGACTGGCTCGGAGATGAATCTTCGCCCAGCTTCCGAGGCAATCACCTGGTCAAACGCCTGATCGGCATGCCCGGCGACACGGTGGCCTGCAAGGGTCATGGCGCCCCGGTCACCGTCAACGGCGTAGCCCTGGACGAGAGCTCCTACCTGCGCCCAGGAGTAGAGCCAAGTTCCTTCCCCTTCAAAATCAAGGTCGATCCTGGGCATGTCTTCGTCATGGGCGACAACCGCTCCAACTCTGCAGATTCCCGCCTGCACAAGGACGACGGCCACAATGGCCTGGTTCCCATAGACAACATCAAAGGCACTGCATTGTTGACCTATTATCCGGTGGGCAGCTGGAAGCTGCTCAATAACCAGCACAAGGTCTTCGACGCCGTGCCCGACCCGAAGCAGGACTGAACCGGCTGTGAGGCGGATTCTGCCAACCCTGGCCACCGAGGCTGCCTTGGCAGACCAGGGAGCTGAGTATGTGCTGGGCCTGGATGAGGTCGGTCGGGGAGCCCTGGCGGGCCCGGCCATGGTCGGCGTGGTGGCGGTCAGGTCCGCTGACCTGCCCCATTTGAAGGTTCCTGACGGGGTGGCGGATTCCAAGATGCTGACCCCTGCGCGTCGGCTGGCTATGTATCGTGATCTAGAGAACTGGGCTGCCGGCTGGGCGGTGGGGGCCTGCTCCAACCATGAGATCGACCAGTGGGGCATCGTTCACGCCCTGGGCATCGCCGCCCTGCGTGCACTGGCCGAATTGGAACATGGGATGGACCTGGGCCCTGGCCGCCGCCTGGCCGCCATCCTTGACGGTCCCCATGACTACATTACCCCGGCCGCCGATAGCTTTGACGCCCTCGACATCCCGGTTCTGCCCAAGGTTTCCACCCAGGTCAAGGGGGACGCCCACTGTGCCAGTGTGGCCTGCGCAGCGGTCATAGCCAAGGTCACCCGTGACCAGCTCATGGTCCGGCTGGCCGCCTCGGATCCCGCCCTGGCCCCATACCAGTGGGAGCACAACAAGGGCTATGGGTCGCCTGCACACCTGGATGCCATTCGCCGCCTGGGGCCCAGCCGTCTGCATCGGGTCAGCTGGCATTTGCCTTCATCCGGTCCCGGCAGGGGCTAATATCGGAACGGTCGAAACGGCTATCGGAAGAAGGTCACATGCCCGCAGGCAGCGGCGGCAGGTCACGGTCCAAGCGCCCCTCCATGTTCGAGGTTGCCCGGCTGGCCGGTGTCTCCCACCAGACTGTGTCCAGGGTCATCAACAATTCCAAGGACGTCTCGCCGGCAACCAGGGTCAAGGTGCAGCAGGCCATCAGAAAGCTGGGCTATCGACCCAGCAACTCTGCGCGGGCCCTGGCATCCAGCCGCAGCCGAACCATCGGACTGGTAGCTGGCGGTGTTAGTCTCTTTGGACCTGTCTCATCGATCACAGCCATTGAGACCGTGGCCCGTTCCCATGGCCTGTTCATGTCGGTCATGATGGTGGACGAGTCAACCTGCACGCTTGCCGGATTCCAGGAGCTCTGCGGCACCTTCCTGGAGCAGAATGTGGATGCCTTTATCTTCCTGACACCCACCGACACCATGTTCCAGGCTGCCTGCCAGGTGGAGGTGAGCCAGCCCCGGGTCATCGTCACCTCCACGCATGGCATCACCAGTGTCGAAGAGGCTCTGAGCCGCCGGCGGGGCGATGGCCGTATAGCCCTGACCGGGATCGACCAGTGGGGCGCTGTGCAGCGTCTGGCCCGGCTGCTGGTCTCCCGGGGCCACCGGCGGGTGCTCTATATGGCCGGCCCCCCTCAGTGGCGGGACGCCGCCACCCGACTGGCCTCCTGGAAGGTGGCCTGCGCCCGCTGCCGCATACGAACGGCCGTGGTTCACGCTCGCAGCTGGGAGGCGGGGGAGTCCTACACGCTGATGAACCACCTGATTGATCAGCGGGGCATGAGCGGCACCTCCATGCCCTCAGCCGTGGTTACCGCCAACGATAACCAGGCCGTGGGCGTGGCCCGGTCCCTGCAGGAGCACGGCATCCGTATTCCCAGTGACATCAGTCTGGTGGGCTTCGACGACGTTCCCACGGTAGACAACATGTTTCCGCCGCTGGCCACGGTTCGCCCCCGCTTTGAGGATCTGGGCGTGGCCACCATGCGGCAGGTCCTGGCCCTGCTTCACCAGGGACAGCCGGTGGACTTCCCGGTCACCCACCATGGGGTGGGGCTGATCCAGGCGGATGTGATTCAGCGTCGGTCCCTGGGCTACGCCGTCAAGCGCCTCTGACTACTGTCGGCCTGTATCCAGCGGGCTTGCCTGATGCTCTGGTCTCAGTTACAATTGTAACCAGACTATGTGAGCGTTAACATATCAGGCAAAGGAGCGGACATGGTTCTTGGCGAACAAGGCGTCATCGTTAGCGAATTACAGGAGGGCGCGACCAGTCTGGGCATCGAATTCGGCTCCACCCGCATCAAGGCTGTGCTGATCGACCATGACTACCGGACGCTGGCCACAGGGGACGTCGAGTGGGAGAACCGGCTGGAGGACGGCCTCTGGACCTACTCCATGGACCAGATCCATCAGGGCCTGCAGGCAGCCTATGCGGCCATGGCCGAGGACGTTCGTCGCCAATACGGGGTGACGCTGACCAAGATAGGTGCCATGGGGATTTCGGCCATGATGCACGGCTACCTGGCCTTCGACAAGGATGGTCGGCTGCTGGTGCCCTTCCGCACCTGGCGCAACACCAACACCCGCCAGGCCCACGAGGAGCTTTCGCAGGCCTTCAAGATCAACATTCCCGAGCGCTGGTCCATTGCCCACCTTTACCAGGCCATTTTGAACGGCGAAGAGCATGTGCCCAAGGTGGCCTATATCACCACCTTGGCCGGCTACATGCATTGGAGGCTATCCGGCCGCAAGGTCATCGGCATCGGCGATGCCTCGGGCATGTTTCCCATCGACTCCTCCCGCAAGGAGTTCGACCAGGGCCTGCTGGACATCTTCTCCCGACTGCCCCAGGTCCAGGCCCAGCCCTGGGACATCCATGACCTGCTGCCTGAGCCATTGACCGCCGGCAGCGATGCCGGTGCGCTGACCGCAGAAGGCGCCGCCCTGCTCGATCCCAGTGGTCAGCTGCAGCCCGGCGTGCCCATGGCCCCGCCCGAGGGCGACGCGGGAACCGGCATGGTGGCGACCAACGCGGTTCGTCCCCGTACCGGCAACGTGTCTGCGGGCACATCCATCTTCGCCATGGTCGTCCTGGAACATCCCCTGCGTGATTTTCACCCAGAGGTGGATCCGGTCACCACACCGGCTGGGGATCCAGCCGGCATGAGCCATGCCAACAACTTCACCTCGGACCTGAACGCCTGGGTGGGGCTGTTCGGGGAATTCGCCAAGGCCGCCGGTCTGGATCTCAAGGGGGATGCGCTCTACGCCACCCTGTTCAACCAGGCCCTTCTGGGAGACAAGGATGCCGGCGGGCTGATCAACTACTGCTTTTATTCCGGGGAGTTCCTGGCTGGCCTGGAGGAGGGCCGGCCCGTCTTTGCCCGCGGCCCCGAGGGACGGATGACCCTGGCCAACTTCATGCGCGCCCAGCTCTTCTCGGCCTTCTCGCCGGTCACCATCGGCATGGATGTGATGACCCGCCAGGAGCATGTCCAGGTGGACACCATGGTCGGGCACGGCGGCATCTTCGCCACCCCCAAGGTGGCCCAGCGGATCCTGGCCGCCGCCTTCAACGCCCCCATCAAGGTCATGTCCACCGCTGTGGAGGGGGGCGCCTGGGGCATGGCCGTTCTGGCCGACTACCTGGGTCATGCCGACCAGACCCTGGCCGACTACCTGGATGCCAATGTCTTTGCAGGAGTCCAGTCCACAACAGAGCAGCCGGACCCGGCTGATGTGAAGGGCTTCAGAGCCTTCTTCGACCGCTTCACCAAGGGCCTGCCCATCGAGCAGGCGGCCGTGAAGACCATCCCCCTGCAGGGATGAGGCCGGGAGCTGAAAACGTCAAGCGGCCGGATCAGCGTGATCGGGCCGGGAAAAGGAGTTGCTGATGGTGTCCTTGGCTGATTATTCGCCCGAGGTGCGCGACGAGGTGAAACTGGTGCGCGAGCAGGTGGCCACCCTGCATGCGCAGCTGACCAGGTGGAATCTGGTGGTCTGGACGGCGGGTAATGTCTCGCAGCGGTTGCGTTCTGCCGATTTGATGGTCATCAAGCCCTCGGGGGTGCGCTATGAGCACCTGACCCCGGGCTCCATGGTGGTCACCGATCTGAATGGCAATGTGGTTGACGGTGCCGAAGCCCCCTCCTCGGACACGCTATCGCACGCTTATATCTACCGGCACATGCCCGAGGTCTACGGCGTGGTCCACACCCATTCCACCTATGCCACCGCCTGGGCGGCCACCGGCAGGGACATTCCCTGCGTACTGACCATGATGGGTGACGAGTTCGGCGGTCCTGTGCCGGTCGGTCCTTTTGAGCTGATCGGCTCCGAGGCCATCGGCAAGGGCGTGGTCGACACCCTCAAGGATCACCCGGGCTGCCCGGCTGTGCTCATGCGCAACCATGGGCCCTTCACCGTGGGGGCCGACGCCGAGGCTGCTGTGAAGGCGGCGGCCATGACCGAAGAGGTGGCCCACACGGTCTGGGCGGCTGAGCAGATCGGCACGCCCAAGCCCATCGATCCGGCCGACATAGCCAAGCTCAACGACCGGTACCAGCACGTCTACGGCCAGCACTGAGTTGGAAAACATAAGCAAAGGAGCAAGTATGAGCATGAAAAATCCCTTCGAGGGCAAGGAGCTTTGGTTCGCCGTTGGTTCGCAGGACCTCTATGGTGAGGAGACCCTGCGTCAAGTGGGCGTCCAGGCGGCGGACATCGCCAAGTCCCTCAACGACTCTGGGCGGATCCCGGTCAAGCTGGTTCTGAAGCCCACTCTGAAGGACTCGGATTCCATCCTGAACTTCATGGTCGATGCCTCGTCGAACCCGGCCTGCATCGGCGTGGTGGCCTGGATGCACACCTTCAGCCCTGCCAAGATGTGGATCAGAGGTCTGGAGAAGCTGCGCAAGCCGCTCCTGCAGCTGAACACCCAGCATCATGTGGAGATCCCCTGGGACACCATTGACATGGACTTCATGAATCTGAACCAGTCGGCCCACGGCGACCGTGAGTTCGGTTACATCCTTACCAGGCTGGGAATCCCGCGCAAGATCGTGGTCGGCCACTACACCGACCCCGAGGTTGCCGACAAGATTGGCGTCTGGGCGCGCGCCTGCGCCGGCTGGGATGCCGCCAACAACATGAAGGTCTGCCGCTGGGGCGACAACATGCGCGACGTCGCCGTCACTGAGGGCGACAAGACCGAGGCCGAGCGGGTCTTTGGCGTCTCCGTCAACACCTGGCCGGTCAACGAGCTGGTGGACCATGTCAACGCCGTCACCGACGACCAGGTCAAGGATCTGATCGAGGACTACAAGCGCAGCTATGATGTGGCTCCCGAACTCCTGGACTCCCGGTACGACTCCCTGGTGGTGGCCGCCCGCGAAGAGCTCGGCATGCGTGCCATGATGGAAGAGGTGGGTGCTACTGCCGCCGTGGACAACTTCCAGGATCTGGGAGATCTGCGTCAGCTTCCCGGCGTGGGAGCACAGCGGTTGATGGCCGACGGGTACGGATTCTCGGCAGAGGGCGACTGGAAGACCTCGGTTCTGATCCGGATCGGCAACGTCATGGGCTACGGGCTCAAGGGCGGTTGCTCGCTCATGGAGGACTACTCCTACAACTTTGTGCCCGGCCATGAGGAGATCATGGGCGCCCACATGCTGGAGGTCTCGCCCACGCTGCTGACCGAGGGGCGGCCCCGCCTGGAGATCCATCCCCTGTCTATCGGCGACAGGGAGGATCCCGTGCGCCTGGTCTTTACAGCTACGCCTTGCACCGATGCCGTGGTCGTCTCCTTGGCGGATGTGCGCGAACGCTTCCGCCTGGTCATGAATGTGGTGGATGTGGTCGAGCCCGGCGGGTCTCTGGCCAAGCTGCCTGTGGCACGTGCGCTCTGGAAGCCCCGGCCCTCGCTCAAGGTCTCGGCTGAGTGCTGGCTGCGTGCCGGCGCAGCCCACCATACCTGCATGACCACCACCGTGGGCCGTGAGGCCTGGGAGGACTTCGCGCGCATGGCTGGTGTGGAACTCGCCGTCATCGACGAGAACACTGAACCTCGGCGTTTCGAGGCCGACCTGCGTGCAGCCGAGCTCTACCATCGGTTGGATAACCGGCACTGAGCGCCTGTTCCAGGAAGATAGCAAGGCCCCGCCACTGCACTTGTGGCGGGGCCTTTACATGTTCGGCTTGTCGGTTTGCGTTGTCACAATTTTGTCGGTACAGTGATGATTAGGCAATGGGAACAGTGGCATGTCCCAAAGTTGACATAAAGCCCACCCCCCTGAGTCGGGGAAGTGATCGGTTGGGGAGGCGAAGATGTGCCTGGCCATCCTGTGCCTATTAATACAGAAGGGAAAGCGTGCATGCACATGCAACGAGATAATGAAGGGATAAGGCTCCCTAAGCTTTTAGGCTTGGCGGTCGCCGGAGCGACGCTCCTAGCGGGCATGGTCGTTCTGCCAGCTACCCAAGCTTCAGCCGCTGACGACCAATATGGATTCAGCACAGATGATAACTTCAGACCTGGCGTTTTGGATGACAGCGTCCAGCCAACTCTGACAGTTACCAAGTACTTCTCACTGGTTGATGGGTACGCTTCAACTGGATCTGCTAATGATGCCAATAATTTTAAGGACGACAAAGATCTAGTCCCGGCTAAGGGTATTAGGTTCCGCGTCTATGAGGTTGTGCCAAAAGGCGAAAATAAGCAGATGGGCGATATAGTTGCCTCTGACGAGGAGTCTTGGACGCAAAAACCTGACACCCCGTTATACGTCGCAGATACAGACGGACAAGGTGTCATCAACCAGTGGTACAAGGGGGATACTAACGGAGTTCCTACGACGACCAAGTTGCAGTTCCCCAAAGGTGCTGGCCACTACTTCGTTATGAAGGAAGACCAGGCGGGTTCACCTGCTTTCACTGAAGGCCCGAATAAGCTCGACATGACTAAGTATGCTGTTTCAACAAACGCTTTCTTTAGCTTGCCCTACGCAACCACTGGAAGTGATGCTAACAGCACTACTGGATACATCTATAACCTCCACCTCTTCCCCAAGAACAGGCACAACACAGTATTCGCCAAGACAGTTCAAGGAGTCACAGACTCGACGACTGGTAAGGCGAAGTCCACTCGTTATGCGAAAGCAGGAGATAAGATCTCGTACAAGCTGTCGCAGACGATTTATAATGAGCCTAATGAAAACAATCGGGGCACACCGGATGGAAAGCTCGATACGCACGAGTTGAAGGGCGCGAATGGCGATCTTCGTATCGTCGATCGTATGTCCAGCTCATTGAGCGCCAATAACGATTTCACTGTAAAGGTGAATTACAAAGATAATACTAAGAATAATACGCCTGGTTCGATGGACTTGACAAAGGATCAGGATTATACGCTCTCCACTCCTACCGCGAATCCAGAAAGAATCCTGAAGACCGAATCTTCCCCGAATATGTTCCCGGACAATCCAGATAACGTCAGCTACTACCAGTTTGACTTCTTTGGCGGGTCTGCAACGAGCGGTATCATTCCTAAGCTGCAGAAAGTTCCGGCAACGGTTATGCAGCTTGATATCACCTACACTGCCACCGTTACTGGCAAGGGTGATTCGACCGGTACTGATGGTGTAGCAAACGATGCGTCTTCTGACTTTACAGAGAACACAACTTCAGACGGCAAAGCTACTGACCCGATTCATGAGCACACGAACGTCGTCAACGCGGTTCTTGTCTTTGGTTCAATTAAGAGCGAAAAGGACGGTTATGCCGCCCTTCCGGATACTCAGTATCGCCTGGTGGACGCCACTGATCAGGACAAGTACCTGGCAACTGATGGACAGTTCTATAGCGCGGGAGCTGATTTGCCAACAGGTGTCACGCTTTTTGAGGCTACGGCTAATAAGAAAGGTCTGGTAGTCTTTGCCGGTCTGCCTATCTTTGGTTCTGATACAACTACGCAGAACAAGGCTGCTACCGACACCGTCAAGGAAGGCATCAATTGGCGGGTAGTTGAGACTAAGACTCCTAAAGATTGGCGCAGTCCTGGTTTCCCGTTCAAGCAGGTTTCTTATGATAATCACAAAAATGAGACAGTAGACGATATTGTACAGAAGTATGGTCCTCACGCCACGATTGAACCTGACTATTCTCAGTTGAGCTTTGGAAACTTTGATGCACCAGCTTCAAAGGTCACTCAGAAGATTCAGTTCAACAATTCTGACATTCAAAAGTACCTGATGCATTATGCAACGGATTCTTCTGATTCGCCTCTGGCACTGCCTCTGACTGGTGGTCGCGGCATCCTGCTTCTGCTGGTTGTTGGCGCCCTGCTCATGGGTGGTGCTCTGTACGCTCGTAGCCGGCGCAACAACGCCGCCCGGGCCTGATGATGCGGTCACATTAGAAATTATGTGAGGTGACCTGATGGCGGACGGTTCCTCCGAGAATCGTCCGCCATTTTCATACGGACCGTCGGATTCTAGATGGTTCGTACATGTCGGGGCCGTTGGTCAGGTTTTTTAGGCCAGCGGATCTGACGCAACCACGTCGTCGAAAGGCGGCCTTGGAAGGGAAGGTTTATGAAGGGAATTGCCTTGCCGAAATGCCTCACCCGCCGGGTCCTGCCCTGTCTGATTGTGGTCTTGGCCTGTTTAGGTTTGACTGCTTTCGATATGACGCCGGCGGCAGAGGCGGCGACGGTCAACCCGACACTGACGGTGCAACTCAAGAGAGGACATTCAGGTCAAGGCGGTCAGAACGACATCCTGCCGAGTGCTCCTGTATCGGCTGGAGCAGGGTATGTCTTTCGCGCCCTTAGGCTGGATGCCAGTACTCTGAAAAGCCGGGTGCAGGCACTTGACCATAACCCTGGGGCTGATAAGGCTCAAGCGGCTATCAGTAGCGAGGTGGCAGCCAACCCAGATGCTTTCAAGGATAAGAAACAACCAGCCGAATACTACGGTGTTTCTGATCAAGACGGCACCATCACCAACGCCTCAGAAGCAAAATCTCAGGGAGTCTGGCTCACTGGAGCCCATCTTGATCTAGAAGCGTCCACACTGACAGGAGGAAGCCCAGCTGTTTTTGACGGGGACTACTTCAATGCCTCATATTGGCTGGTCACTTTAGTAGCGCCACCAAAGAGCGAAAAAGTGAAGGTAGATCCTGTAGTTGTGCAGTTGCCGCTCTACCGGGAGCAGGGTGAAGTCCATCCGCTTTACGAGGTAACCATTAGTCCCAAGCTTGTTGACGTGCCTCAGAATGCGTTTCCGAATGGAGACCAAAGAGGGAATGGAGCTAAGACTGTTCCTGTCGTAAGATCAGGTCCACGAAAGCTGGCCGCTACTGGTGTATCTATGGTAGCGCCTGGTATTCTGCTCCTGGTTTTGGCCGCGATGGGCCTTTACTTGGCAGTCGTCGCGCGCTCCTGGAACAAGGATCAGCGCTAGGTATTCTCACAGACAAGTCGGTTTGATGTCATCACAGGATATCAGCGGCATCTGTGAGGGTGTATAAAAGACCGGCAGCATCATACAGGTGCCGCCGGTCTTTGTATGTCAAAAGCTATGTATAGCTATTAACCGGAATATACGAAATGCAGCATGAGGAAGGCTATAGATGGATCATAATATTGACTCGGCTACTATGAGCCCAGCTCATGCCCCTGGCAACAGTGATGTTGCTTATGCATCCATTCCTGCTCAGCAAGCAGATATGCCGCCTACCTATGCTCCTAGTTCTGAACTTCCGCCTTCCTATCCGCCCTTGAAAGCTCCCAAGGATCGCGGTGCTTCAGACCCGAATGGTTCAGATGCAATAGCAGATCCGGTGCTCGTTTCGGGCCAAGCTAAATCATTGGCCCCGATAATCGTCGTTTCAGGAAATAATCGCAAAGCAGTAGATGAGCAAGCCAATGCTGGGCAGATTGCCGTAACAGCATCCAAACAGGCCAAGAAGGGTCGAAGGACAGCCAAGTCCGGCCGAGGATTCGGGCTCCTGGAGACTTTGGCCTTTCTGATTGGTTTGGGAATCTTCCTCTACCCGCTGTTGGCCGCCTATGTGAACTACTCCGAGGATGCCACCGCAGTGGACAACTACGATCAGATCGTGGATGCTCTCTCGCCAGCACAGCGCAGAGCCATGTGGCGCGATGCCAAGAAGTATGACGAGGAGTTGGGCAAGCCCACGCTGAGGGACCCCTTCAAGTACAAGGAAGTCAAGGAGCCATTGGGTCGCTACTACAAAACCCTCAATGTAGACGGCAAGGGCATGATGGCCTATGTGGAGATTCCCAAGATCAACGTCAAGCTGCCTGTGCGTCACGGCACCAGCGACCAGGTGCTCAAGGACGGCATAGGGCACATTGCTACAACCCATGTGCCTACCGACAACCGAACCATCCACTCCGTCATCACAGGGCACACCGGCGAAGTCGGCTACATGCTTTTCGATAACCTGACCCAGTTGCGCAAGGGAGACGTCTTCCAGATACGAGTGCTCAAACGGCATTTGAGCTATAAGGTAGACCAGATAAAAGTCATTTTGCCTACCGATGTCAGCGCACTGCAGCCAGTCCAGAATGCCAACTATGTGACCCTTCTGACCTGCTACCCCTATGGCGTCAACTCTCACCGCCTGATTGTGCGCGGACACTATATCGGCGATGACGTGCCTCCTACCCAACCTGAGGGTGCACCCATTTACATGGTCTGGGTGCTCCTGGCTCTGTTTGCGGCCTGCCTGGTGAGCTGGTATCTGCTCTCACGTCGTCGACGCAACTGCCGTCACAAACTAGAGCAGATGGAACATCTGGAATCTCGGGCGACAGGACCCGGGACTGTGGGGGAGCCGCTGGCGACGATCATGGTCAGCCATGAGCAGGAGACCCGATCCGAAGCCACCCGCCGTCGCCGGTTGATCAAAACACGGCGAATCTGCAGCGTTCTCATGTGGTTGCTGGCTGTGCTCGGCCTCTTCTTCGCCTGGGGTTCGGTCGGGATGATGATGAGAATCGGCTTCCTGCCCGTATTCGACCTTGGCTACCACTGGTTCGATACCCATCTGATCTACTTCTTCGGTATCACCAAATTCTAGGCCTGTGCATGTGCGGACAGGTTTGACCACAGGGTCTGTTCTGTTGTAACCGGACTTTTGCCCGGCTCTAGAATGGAGCGAGCATGGCCCGGCAGACTGCTGGGCCGCGTCTGGGAAGGTTTGGACCATGACAGCAGTTCCTGACATCTTATTGTCTGACGGTAATCGCATTCCGCAGGTAGGCCTGGGTGTACTCAGGATCGACGATGATCAAACCGCTGGAGTAGTGCAATCTGCCTTGGAACTGGGGTATCGTCACATCGATACGGCAGCGGGCTACCGCAACGAAGGGGGCGTGGGCCGTGGCCTCAAGGCCTTCGGTTGCCAGAGTGGTCCTAAGCGTGCCAATCTGTGGCTGACCACCAAGCTGCGTGACTCCGAACAGGGCTATGACAGCGCTCTGCGGGCCTTCGACCGCCAGCTGGCCCTGCTGGGCACTGACTATGTCGATATGTACATGATCCACTGGCCAACACCGTTTAATTGGCGGGCTGATCAGGTTTGGCGCGCTTTCCATCGGTTGCGCGATGAAGGGCGGGTGCGGACTCTGGGGGTCTGCAACTTCCTCCCAGAGCATCTGGAACGGTTGCATCGAGAGACCGGGGAGTACCCAGCGGTGGATCAGATTGAGCTGCACCCCAGCTGGCAGCAGCGCACAGTGACGGCCTTCTGCAAGGAGCACGGCATCGCCGTTCAGGCATATTCGCCATTGGCGCGCGGTGCAGACCTGACAGCCGGAGGCGGAAGGCTGGAGAAAATTGCACAGGCCCACGGGGTCACGCCGGCTCAGGTGGTACTGCGTTGGCATATCGAAAACGGGACCATCATAATTCCCAAGTCTGTCCACCGGGAAAGGCAGGCGGAGAACCTGGATCTGTTCGGCTTCAACCTGACCCCTGAAGAGCACGCCGCCATTGATGCCATGGACTCCCCGGTGCGTGCAGGACACGACCCGATGACCTACGCCTACGCCTGACCGCTATTATGGATGATTCATGCATACAGTCGACATAGGAGGTATCGGCGGTAGATGACCGGTCCGAGACGCAGAAGATATCGGTATCGAGGCCGCAGCCGGTATGGTTCGGCATGGAGGAATCCCGCCCCGGCCCGCTTCCGTCGCGAATCGCTCACGGAACGGGTGCTGATCCTTCTGGTAGTGGCTGTGGTCCTGGGCATCACCATCGGCCTGATATTGCCAAGGGTCAATGGCGGGGTCGGACGGCTGACCGGCCGATATACGGCAACCGGCGATGCGGCCCAGACCCTGCAGGGCCTGATAGTGGACGATCACGCCCGCCCAGGCCGCCAGTACCGGCGTGAGGCTTTCGGCTTCAAGGAGACCGATGAGGACGGCAACGGCTGCAATGTGCGTGAGGATGTGCTGACCCGCGACCTGACTGACCTGCGTACCACTACTCCCGGCGGTTGCAAGGTGGCCAGCGGTCGTCTACAGGATCCCTATACCGGGCGGACCATCGAATTTGTCAGAGGCCCGAAGACCAGTTCGGCCGTGCAGATCGACCACGTGGTCGCCCTGGAGAATGCCTGGCGGTCAGGAGCCAGCAAGTGGGACACGGCCCGTCGCTACCGTTTTGGCAACGATCCCTACAATCTGCTTGCCGTGGACGGTCCGGCCAACCAGGCCAAGGGGAGTGCCTCGGCCGACTACTGGTTGCCCGAGAACAAGGGATATCAGTGCTCCTATGTGGCCCGTCAGATAGCGGTCAAGGACAAGTATTCACTTAGCGTCACCAGCTCGGAAAAGCAGGCCATGCTGGCTGTTCTGCATACCTGCCCGGGCCAGCCTCTCCCGCCGGACCGCTGAGTGCTGGCCTTTAGAAGGCTGACTGAGACTGACATTTTCGATTGACATCTTGTATTACCAGCCTGTCTATCTTGCAGCTTGCGATGAATCTGCCCAGATTCAGCAGGTGCCGGAGGAAGATTCTTCGGTGATCAGTCCTGGGTTTTGGAGTCGGCGGCGGAGGCTGTGAGGGCAGGGGCGTCGGTGTGGATGATGTGCATGTGGCGCAGGAGCATGCGGGTCATCTGGCGGCCGGAGCCAGCACCGTTTCCACGAACGCCGAAGTAGACCAGCAGGACCATGCCCAGGCAGATCAGTGCTGAAATGCGCAGGGCCCACTGCACGCCGAAGATGTTGGCTGCGATCTGGGTGGAGTGGCCGCCGCCCATGGCGTTGTGGCGCAGGGTGGTGATGGTCTCCATGAGGATGACCAGGATGGGGGCTCCGACAGCGCCGGCGATCTGCCGGGCCGTGTTGGTGACGGCCGAACCGGCCGAAACGTCCTTGGGAGCCAGGTTGTTCAGAGACCAGGTGGTCAAGGGCATCAGGGTGAAGCCCATGCCGATCTGACGGATGAACTGGCAGATGGAGACCAGGCCGATCCAGGTATTGGCGCTGATCATGCTCATGGCGATGGTGCCCAGCAGCAGGACCGAGCAACCGGTCATAGCCACGGGTCGTGCACCCCAACGGTCCAGCAGCCGGCCGCCGAAGAACTGGGCGATAGCGGTGCCGATGGCCCCTGGAAGCATGACCAGACCGCTCATGGTGGCTGAAAAGCCGCGATCCGTCTGGATATACATGGGCAGGATGACGGTGACCGAGCTGAACGCGAAGAAGGACATGGATGCGATGATGGTGCCCACGGTGAAGTTCTTGATCCGCAGCACATGCAGGTCCAGCAAGGGCTTGTCGTGGTGGAGCTGGCGAAGCACGAACCAGATGATCCCGATCAGGCCGACCAGCATGAAGGGCCAGGTCATGAAGGAGGTGATGGGGAAGTTCTCGATGTTGGTGAAGCCGAACATGAGCCCGCCGAACCCGAAGATGGACAGGGCCACCGAGAAGAAGTCAGCTTTGACGCTGGTGTCGCGCTGGCCGAAGTTGCGCAGGCCGAAGATGGACAGGAGCAGCGCAACAGCCCCGCAGATGCTCAGCGTCAGGAAGATGGAGCGCCAGCCGTTGGCGTCCGTCTGCCAGCCGCCCAAGGTCGGGCCGATGGCCGGGGCCACGCTCATGGCCAGGCCCACGGTGCCCATGGCCATGCCGCGCTTGGCCAGCGGATAGATGGAGAAGACAGTGATCTGCAGAACGGGCCACATGGTTCCCGTGCCTATGGCCTCAAGAATGCGGCCCAGCAGGACCAGGGCGAAGGTCTGCGACTGCCAGCTCAGCAGCGACCCCAGGGTGAAGACGGCCATGGAGGTGATGACGATCTGCCTGGTGGAGAAGCGCTTGGTCAGGAAACCGGTCAACGGCACCATGACGCCCATGACCAGCTGGAATACCGAGGTCAGCCACTGGCCGGTGGTCAGGGTGATGTGGAACTCGTCCACAATGGTGGGTAGGGCCGAAGCCAGCTGCAGCTGGGTGAAGTTGCCCAGGAAGGTGATGACGGTCAGGATGGCCAGCGAAAGGAAGGCCTCATGGGTGAGCCTCCCGTTGACGAAGGCTCCGTCCTTGCTGAGGGTCCGCCCTTGCTTGGCGAGCTCCTGCTTCCTCATGCACCACCACTTCCTTCGGGTTAGTCCTCATTGCGCATACCGCTCCCCGCGGTGCCGTCCTAGAAAGCAAATCAGGGCATACCGATACCGGTGACACTAAGAAAAGAACAAGAGAGCTAAGCGTCTGACAATGACCTTATAATATACCCGGCTGTGGATTGTGATTGGGTTTTTCCACATGGCTGACGCGGATGTGGCGACCTTGTCCGGCGGTCAGCGTTTCCAGTATGCTGTGTGAGGCGAGCTTCGGTAATGTGAATACGGAAGGGTCCAACACGGGCTGATGAGGACAGACGTTTGAAATGAAACGGCGGTCAAGGTAGGTAGCATGCACGCACATGGTCATGGTCGTGGCAGATTCCCGGCCCTCCTCATGTCCTTGGCAATGATGATTTCCCTGGCGGCCTGCGGCGACAATGTCCCCGTCGAAGGCAGCGGAACGGGCAATACTGCAGATCAGGCCGTCTTCCAGGGCGAGTTCGCCGGATCTGGCGCATCCTCCCAGCAGAGCGCTGACGAGGCCTGGATAGCCGGCTTCCGCAAGCAGCATCCTGGGGCACGTATTTCTTACGATCCGGCAGGTTCCGGTGCTGGGGTCAACGCCTTCCTGTCAGGCTCAACCATCTGGGCCGGCACCGATGCGCCGCTGACCAGTGATCAGCTTGAGCGCTCGCGTAAGGTTTGCGGTTCCGGCACGGCCTTTGACCTGCCCGTTTACGCCACCCCGATTGCTGTGGCCTACAATCTGCCTGATTTGTGGCCCAAGGGTTCAGATGGCCATCTACGGATGGACCCGGCTCTGATTGCCATGATTTTCTCCGGAAAGGTCACCAACTGGCGTGATTCGCGCATCGCAGCGCTCAATCCGGGAGCCAATTTGCCCGACTTGGACATCACTGTGATTCATCGTTCGGACAAGTCGGGCACCACGAAAAGTTTCCTCTCCTATCTGCACGACACGGCCGGGTCCGCCTGGCCTTATCCAGCGGGCGAGAATTGGCCCAACGACCTGGGGCAGGGTGCCAAGGGCACTGCCGGAGTGGTCATGACCATGAACCAGGCACAGGGTACCTTTGGCTATGCTGACGCGGCCCAGACCACCGGTTTAGGCACCGTGGCCGTCCAGGTGGGGAAGACCTGGCAGCCGCCTACAGCCAAGACCGTGGCCAACCTGCTGGATGCGGCCCAGCGGGATCCTCAGGCCAGTCAGCCTGGCAGGGTGGTCCTGACCGTGAACCACCGCACCACCCAGGAGCACACCTATCCGATCGTCCTGGTTTCCTACGACGTGGTATGCACCGCCTATCGAGATGATCGGGACGGATCCAAGGCCCGGTTCGCTAAGGCCTGGCTGACCTATCTGCTGAGCGAGCAGGGTCAGCGCATGGCCGCGGCCAATGCGGGCAGCGCCGAGCTGGGGCAGGGGCTGCGCGCCCAGGCCATGGCCTCGGTAGAGACCATCGGGGGGAAGTCATGAGCGACAAACCTGACGAGACCGCAACCCTGAACAAGGCCAAACGGGTGGATCGGATCTTCAAGGCCTGCGCCACCGGGGCCGGTATCCTGATCCTGCTGGCCCTGGCTGCGGTCACCCTCTTTCTGATTCTGCGCGCTTTTCCGGCCTTCACCGGAGACCCTGATTCCCGCAACCAGGCCATACTCTCCCTGAGCGGTGGACGGGCGAGCAGCTTCCTGGGCTATGTGGGCCCGCTGGTTTTCGGCACCATTCTGATTGCCGGCCTGGCTTTGCTCTTGGCCTTCCCCGTCTCCCTGGGCATCGCTCTCTTCATTGGCTACTACGCTCCCAACCGCCTGTCCACGCTGCTCAGCACGGTGATTGACCTGCTGGCCGCCGTGCCCTCGGTGGTCTACGGGCTCTGGGGGGCTCTGGTCCTGGTTCCCAATATCACTGGTTTCTGGCGCTGGCTGTCTGTCCATTTGGGATGGATTCCGCTCTTTTCCGGACCCGTTGCAGCCCCGGCCCGGTCCGTGGCCACGGTGGCCCTGGTGTTGGCGGTCATGATCCTGCCCATCATCACCTCAGTCACCCGTGACATCCTGATCCAGGCCCCTCGGCTGCAGCAGGAGGCCGCCTTGGCCCTGGGCGCCACCAAGTGGGAGATGATCCGGCTTGCGGTCCTGCCCTTCGGCCGTTCGGGCATCATTTCAGCCTCCATGCTGGGGTTGGGACGCGCCCTGGGCGAGACCATGGCGGTGCTGATGATCCTTTCGCCCGGCTTCAGCTACTCCCTGCGGCTGCTGCAGGCTTCGAAAAGCCAGACCATCGCCGCCAACATCGCCGCTCAGTTCCCCGAGGCGGACTCCCAGGGCGTGGCCCTCCTGGTGGCCACCGGTCTGGTCCTCTTCATCATCACCTTCATCGTCAACTATCTGGCGCGCAGGATCACAGCAAAGGCGGGTGCATGATGGCAAGCCGAACTGATCGCGGACCGGTCATCGACTTTGACCGCTTCAGACCAACCAGGTCTTCCATCCGGGCACGCAAGCGCAAGGACCGGCTGATGACCGTCCTGATCGGGCTCTCCTTCCTGGTCGCCTTGATCCCGCTGGTCTCGGTGCTCTGGGTCAGTCTGTCCAGGGGGGCGCGACGGCTGACGCCTGACTTCCTCACCCACAACATGAGCGGGGTGGTGGGCGGCAACCCCACGCCTTCCGGAGGCTATGGCGGCATCCTGCACGCGGCAATCGGCACCTTGGAGATTACCTTTGGCTCCATGGTCATATCCATTCCGGTGGGTGTCATGTGCGCGGTCTACCTGGTCGAATACGCCCATGGAGGTCGTCTGGCCAAGGCCATCAGTCTTATGGTGGACGTGATGAGCGGAATTCCCTCCATCGTGGCCGGTCTCTTCGCCTTCTCCATGTTCGCCCTGGTGGTTGGGCCAGGCACCGTCAACGGTCTGGCCGGTTCGGTGGCCCTCTCCCTGCTCATGCTGCCCACGGTGGTCAAGACCTCCGAGGATATGCTGGCCGTGGTTCCCAACGACCTGCGAGAGGCGGCCTATGCCCTGGGGGTGACCAAGCAGCGGACCATCACCAGCATTGTTCTGCGCACAGCCTTGCCTGGCATCGTTTCGGGGACCATCCTGGCTGTGGCACGGGTCATCGGGGAGACGGCGCCTCTGCTGATAGCCTCGGGTTTCATCGCCACTACCAACCCCAACCTCTTCTCCGGGAGGATGACCACCCTGCCGGTCTTCGTCTACAACGAGTATTCCCAGGGACTGGCCGTCTGCGGGCCGGGCGCTGACCCGGGATGCCTGACCGACATTCACATGCAGCGGGCCTGGGCTGCGGCCTTGGTGCTTATCCTTATCGTCCTGCTGCTCAACCTGCTGGGGCGGCTGGTCTCTCGCATCTTTGCTGTTGGGCGGACCCGTTGAGCGCCGCCATGAGAGAAACGGAGGCCGGAACATGGGCCAACGCATAGACATCAACCACCTCAACGTCTACTACGGCGACTTCCTGGCCGTCCAGGACGTAAACATGCGCATCCAGGCCAACAAGGTCACCGCCTTCATCGGTCCCTCCGGCTGCGGCAAGTCCACGGTCCTGCGCACCCTGGACCGCATGCACGAGATCACACCGGGGGCGCATGTGAGCGGGCAGGTGCTGCTGGAAGGTCGCGACCTCTATGGGCCGGATGTGGATCCGGTCGAGGTGCGGAGGGACGTGGGCATGGTCTTTCAGAGGGCCAATCCCTTCCCTACCATGTCCATCCGGGAGAACGTCCTGGCCGGCATACGGCTCAACAAGAAGCACATCGCCAAATCCGACGCGGACGATCTGGTGGAGTGGGCCCTGCGCGGTGCCAATCTTTGGAACGAGGTCAAGGATCGCCTGGACAAGCCGGGCATCGGGCTCTCAGGCGGTCAGCAGCAACGGCTCTGCATTGCCCGTGCCGTGGCCGTGCACCCGCAGGTCCTGCTCATGGACGAACCCTGCTCGGCCCTGGATCCCATCTCCACCCTGGCTGTGGAGGATCTGATCAACGAGCTAAAACGGGACTACACCATCGTCATCGTCACCCATAACATGCAGCAGGCCGCCAGGGTCTCGGACTATACGGCCTTCTTCAACCTCAAGGCCGTGGGTCAGCCCGGCCACCTGGTGGAGATGGACGACACCACCACCATCTTCTCCAACCCGCACGAGCCGGACACCGAGCGTTACATCTCCGGTCGCTTCGGCTGAGACAGAACCGGTCTGCGCACCCGCCCGTCAGGTATCATGGTTCCGGCATCCATGGAAGGAGCGACGGCATGGGAGTATTGCTGGAACCGGCCACCCTCTTGGGCATTATCCTGGTGGGTTACCTGTTCAAGCGTTTTGGCTTCTTTCGTCCGCTGGACTACCGGGTGTTGCAGACCATTGTGTTCGATCTGGTCCTGCCTGGTGCCATCATCTACTCCTTCGCCACCAACCCCCACAATCCGAGCCTGCTTCTGGTCTCGGCCTTCGCTTTCATCGCCTCGCTGATTCCGCCACTGGCCATCTTTCTGACCAGCAGGCATCGTCCTACAGCTCAGCGGGCTTTTCTTATGCTCAACGGATCGGGTTTCAACATCGGATGCTTCTGCTTCCCTATGCTTCAGTCGCTGCTTGGCACGGCGGCCCTGGTGCCCGCCGCCATGTTCGACATCGGCAACTCGGTCATGGTCTCTGCCGGGACCAACGTCATGACCCAGGGGCTTCTGCATATTCGACCGGGTCAGTCCCTGGATCCCGATGCAGGGGAGCCGGTCAAGCTGGACGACCCTGATGCCCGCAAACTTCATCGCAAGGCCGCAGCCATCTCCATAGCCAAGGGTTTCCTGAGCTCGCCCTCCTTCGACACCTACATGGTCATGGTGGTCCTCATGCTGACCGGGATCTCGCTGCCGGACTGGTCAGCCCAGATCACCCGTCCATTGTCGGCGGCCAACGCCTTCTGCTCCATGCTTATGGTGGGTATGCTCATGGACTTGCCCGGCGGACGGGATGATGTCAAGTCCGTATTGCAGATTCTGGCCTGGCGACTGCCCTTCGGCATCCTGTTCGCGACGGCCGCATGGTATCTGCTCCCCTTCGAACCGTTGATCCGTCAGGCGGTGGCCTTGTGTTGCCTGGCTCCGACGGCGGTATTCGCCACCATGTTCACTGACAAGGTTCTTGGCAACGCCCGACTGGCGGGATTCACCCTGGCCCTGACCGCGGTGATCGGTGCGGTGCTCATGGTCTTGGCGCATCTGCTGATGGGCGCCCTCTGAGGATTCAGTCCTTCTTGTTGGTTTTCTTATCGTCCTCGCCCTGGTCGCGGCGCTCCTGCTCCTGACGCAGGGTGCGGCCCTCGCGGGTGCGCTGCTTGTTGACCGTGGCTGCTGCGATCCGTTCGGCAACGCGCTCATCCTGGCCACGATCGACTTCGCTGTCGTGCACATGCTGATACTGCTTCTGATCGTCCTGATCCCAATGATTGTTCCTGGCCATATACCCCTCCTTGAAAGTATTGCATCCGTCAGCCCATCCCCGTCTATGAGGACGGCTTCAGGGCCGTGCAGGTATGCCGATTATAAGTTAGAGAAAAGTGTTGAGTTGGTATTGGAGCCGATAGAAGGTTGGGAACAGGGGGCTTGTAACAGAAAAAGCCGAGTGCTCGTGATATTCTTCTCTTGTCTCATCGCCAAATAAGACAATAAGGAATCGAATATGCATAAGCTATTTCGGCTTTCGGATAATAATACCACAGTCTCTACGGAAGTGGTAGCAGGCATCACCACCTTCTTTGCCATGGCCTACATCATTGTGGTGAATCCTTCGGTGCTTTCCACGGCGGGCATGCCCTGGGGTGCCGTCTTTCTCGCCACATTGATCGCTGCGATCATCGGCACCCTGATCATGGGACTGGTGGCCAACGTGCCCTACGGCGTGGCGCCAGGAGTCGGGCTGGATGCCTTCTTTACCTTCACCGTAGTCAAGGGGCTGGGCTTCACCTGGCAGCAGACCATGTGCATGGTCTTCCTGTGCGGACTGATCAACATCCTGGTCACGGCCACCAAGCTGCGCAAGATGATCATCCAGGCCATTCCGCCCCTGCTTCAGCACGCCATCGGCGGCGGCATCGGTGTCTTCATCGCCTATGTGGGTCTGCTCAATGTGGGCATCATCAAGTTCACACCCGACAAGACCTCGGCAGCAGGTGCCAACCCTGGACTGACCACCTTCAACACACCAGGAGTCATCCTCTTCGTCATTGGCTTGTTGCTGACCGTCTTCCTCCTGATCTTCAAGTTCAAGGGTCATTTGGGCTTCATCAACAAAGGTGCCTTTGTCATCGCCATCATCGCGGTCACGCTGCTGGGCATTCCCATGGGGGTCACCAGCATGGCCAAGTCGGTCGATCTGGGCCAGGCCTGGTCACAGCTGCCGCAGACCTTCCTGGCCATTTTCAGTCCGGAGGGCTTTCCTGCTCTCTTCTCTGACCCGGCCAAGTTGCCAGTGGTTCTGGTGACCATCTTCGCCTTCTCCCTGTCGGACACCTTCGACACCATCGGTACCTTTGTGGGCACCGGCCGGCGCTCAGGCATCTTCTCCGCCGAAGACGAGCAGGCTCTGGAAACCGGTCGTGGTTTCAGCTCCAAGATGGACAAGGCCCTGTTCGCCGATGCCACCGCAACCTCCATCGGCGCCCTCTTCGGCACCTCCAACACCACTACCTATGTGGAGTCTGCAGCGGGCATTGCAGCTGGTGGCCGAACCGGACTGACCTCGGTGGTCATCGCCGCCTGCTTTGCGCTCAGTGCCGTCTTCGCCCCCTTGATTTCGGCCGTGCCATCGGCGGCCACCGCACCCGTCCTGGTCATTGTGGGTTGCATGATGATGAGCTCCTTCGCTGAGATCGAGTGGGGCGAGCTGTCTGAGGCCATTCCGGCCTTCTTCACGGCCATCTTCATGGGCTTCGCCTACTCCATCTCCTATGGCGTGGCTGCCGGTTTCATCACCTACTGCCTGACCATGGTCTGCAAGCGCAAGGGCAAGGAGGTCCACCCCATCATCTGGGCGGTCTCGGCCCTCTTCATCCTGGACTTCGTGCTTCAGGCTGTCCTCTAGAACAAGGTTTTCGAATTCCAGGTCTATCCAAGTTGTGCAGGATTCGGTCTTGGCGAGCTGCTGGCTAGGGGAGACTGAGAGAAAATACACAACAAAGCAGTAGGGCCTCGCCGCATGTGTAGTGGCGAGGCCCTACTGGTCCGTGATCTGGTTGAGCGGCTTCAACTGGCAATCCTGTTATAAAGCAAGCTGATATCCCTCGTCCCGTTCCCCCCCCCCCTGAAAAGGTGGGAGCCAGGATGGATTAAGGGGGGGGGGATATAGCGCCATTTTTATGGGTTGCGAAGTCACATTGAGCTTCAAAATGGTGTCTCGGTTTTCTCGGCGCGGGCCTAACGGCTGGTGCGAGGACAGTCCCGTTTCTGCTCCGAAGACGACAAAAAGATACCCGGTTGATAGGAGGCATCTTGACAAGGGAGCGAATGATCTGCGTCGCATGGCCGACCAAGGGTTCTGGTTTAATAAATCCTGGTTGTTGTCTACCATACTGCTGATTTTGTGGTGAGCAAACATTGCGCTCAAGTCCAAAACGGATAATCAAAATGACGGGATGATTGGTGGCCCTGTATAGATTGCCCTATATAGAAAATCCCCGGCAGACTATGAGAAGTCTGTCGGGGATTCCTGGTTCAGGTGGTAGGAAAATGGATCAGTACCAGTTGGATGCCTGGGATTGAGCCCAAGCACCACAGGGAGTCCCATAACGGCCCTGGATATAGCCCAGGCCCCAAACAATCTGGGTATGAGCATCAGTCTGCCAGTTGGGACCGGCCGAGGCCATCTTGCTGCCGGGCAATGCCTGAGGAATGCCATAAGCGCCCGATGGGTTGGATGCGTTGGTTCGCCAGCCGGACTCCTTATTCCACAGCTGCACCAGGCAGGTGAACTGGTCTTCTCCCCAGCCGCGGGAGGTGACCAGACCGTGGGCGATGCTTTGGGCTTCGCCCACAGGGACTGTAGTGGTGGTCGAGCCGGCCTGTGCGGGGGTGCCACCGCCGGTGCCCACCAGGACCACCTTGTCGACGGGGACCGTCTTGACGAAGGAGGCGAAGATGTTGCTGGTCAGATGCTTGTTGCCGGCTGCGGTGACCAGGCTGGTGGTCTCCATGACGCCGTTCTGTCCCTCCGTCTTGACCTTGGTGGTCCCCGCCGGGAGGGAGTCGGTCTTCTCTTCAATGGTGTTGAAGGGGATGGGCGACTCGTCCGTTTTGACCTGGGCGCCGGCCCGGTCGATACGGATGACGGTCTTCTCATCGACACGAGTGGTCAGAGAGGGTGTGATCTGGTCTCCAGGCTGCAGAGTGATGTCCCCGGCCTCCAGCACGGATTTGACATCGGTGAAGCCAGTGCCCAGGACCACCTTGTTCTTCCCGTTGATCTGCACACTCACATAGGAGGTGTTCGCGTTAGCGCCGCCCGCACCGTTGCGGATGGCCTGCCTGGTGCTGCCGCGGGACACCGTGTTTACATCTTGAGTGGCTGAATAGGATGTCACGCCTGACTTGGCCGAGTTTTCAGTGGATGTGTAGAAGTCGCGCGAGACGAAGCCTGCGCCAACGACCATGCCGAGAACAGTGACACCGGCAGCCAACCGCAGCCACTGACGCTTGGTCAGAGCCTTGACCGCACTCATCCGTCCTCTACGGTGGTTCGCCATTACTCTCCTCTGTTGGACCGACAGATCCTCAGTGATCAGTCGACTTAACGCTTCCTATCGACCTCATGCTTCCGGTAAGACCGAAAGGGTCACTGGACAAACACATCACTACTTTAGTGCAAATCGGCTGTGGGGCCAACTCGACCGACTCAGGCCTGTGCCGGGGTTGACAGATCGGCCTTGCGTGCCTGGTCGATCAGGTCGTCCAGATCCGAAGACCTGAGCGCACCGGCCTGCTTGAAGATAATCTGGCCCTGCTTGGTGATCATCAGCGTGGGCACCGCCTGGATGTCTGCGGCCGCAGCCAGATCCTGGTTCTGGTCGATGTCCACCTTGCCGAAGACGATGTCGGAGTTGGCCTGCGAAGCCTTCTCGAAGATAGGCCCGAAGGCCTTGCAGGGTCCGCACCAGGTGGCCCAGAAGTCAATCAGCACCAGGTCGTTGTCCTTGATGGTTTGTTCGAAGTTTTCCGAAGTAATAGTCGTGGTGGCCATGATAACGCTCCTTGAAGTCGTTGACTGTTGCGCGGGAAGCTCCCGTGCTTAGCAACCGCTTTCAATCATCAGCATTCCATCAAGGCTGGAGAAAGCGCCCGAATATGCTCTGGGTGGAGATGTCCGCCGGGGTCCCGTGGGCGGTCAAGCCTGGTGCGGATAATGGAGCCATGCCAGTGCTGAACGACGAGATTCCCGATGATGACGACTTCGATGCCGATCGCGACCGTGGCGCCTTCTCACACATCACCCCTGAGGATTTCAACCGGGGTTTTTCGGGCTCGAATCCCCCCGGATGGCTGGACCGTGACTCCATCGACCGTGCTCGGCGCTGCCTGCCCATGCCCTATGTGGAGGTAGTTCCGGTTCGTGTGGATGACATGAGTGCAGTCACCCAGGTGGGTACGCTTTTGCGCGTGGATGATCAGGGCAACATCGAGCGCACCCTGATCACCGGACGGATCCTCTACCACGAGACCATCAGAGAGGCTCTGGCCAGAAACATCGCCAAGGATCTGGGCCAGCTGGCCCTGCCCATGCTGCCTGCCAGCCCGCAGCCTTTCACCGTGGCTGAGTTTTTCCCCACGCCAGGGGTTTCGGAGTACTACGATCCGCGCCAGCATGCCATCGCGCTGTGCTATCTGGTGCCGGTGGCCGGGGACTGCAAGCCCCAAGATGAGACCCTGGATGTGGAGTGGATCGATCCCAAAGGGGACATGCTGGAGTCCTTCATGAGCCAGATGCCCGGCGGGCATGGCAAGGTGCTGATGAGCGCCCTGACATGGGCCGGTGCACTGTGAATCGCGAATCCTTGGAGGCGGGCATGACCATTGCCAATACCGTATATCGTCCTGGGAAGGGGCTGCCACTGGTCCTGGTCCATGCTTTCCCTGTGGACCACCGCATGTGGGATCGGTGCGCGGCCTCTCTGATTGCGCAGGCAGATCGTGCGGGTATGGAGCCCTTTCCGGTCTATGCGCCAGATATGCCAGGAGCAGGCGATTGCCCTCTGCCTGGGCCGGCTTCCTGTGGTCCGAAAGATTCTGATGGCGCTCTTCCTGGTGCATTGGATGCCATGGCTCAAGCCTTTGTGGACATGATTGCCGCCACGGGAGCGCAGAAGGCCATCTGGGTCGGACTTTCCATGGGAGGCTATCTGGTCGAGGCCGTAGCCAGGCTCTATCCGCGGATGGTGGCCGGGCTGGCCTTATGTGACACCACCATGATGGCTGACCGTCCGGCCTCCCGTGCCAACCGGCTGCGGATCGCCCGAACCTGTGAGGTGGAGGGGACGCTTGATCCGGTCATGCATTTCGCCAGGCCCCAGGAAGACGATTCCACGGTCAAGCGTTCGCCCGCCTTCGTGCAGACTATGGCCGAATGGATACAGTCCCAGGATCCCCGGGGCATCGCCTGGCGGGAGCGGATGGCTGCAGGCCGTCCGGATCAGAGCGATCTGGCCGGCCGTATCAGAGTGCCCGTGGCCCTGGTCAGCGGCCGCTGCGATCCCTCCAGCCCCCCAAGTACTATGGAGCCGTTGGCCCAGACCATGCGTCAGGCTGGAACCGATGTCACTTTCACTGCCATCGAAGACTGCGGCCACTTCAGCGCCGTCGAGCATCCGGATCAGGTGGCCGCCGCCCTGCTGGACCTGGTTCGTCGCGTGGGGGGACAGTCATGAGCGATTCCGGGACGGTCTTCTCCCCGCTGGCACTTACTGGACCCCTGTCCTTCCTGCCCCTGGCTCAGGGGGATGTGGATTATGACACGGCGTCTCGGCAGCAGCCCGGGCTGCTTGCCCACCTGCTGGACCAGGACGGCACTGGGATCATCCTGGTCCGGGGCGACAGGGTGGCTGTGCCCAGGGGCAAGGGGGTTCTGGCCGGCCGAACTGGAGCCAGCATCCGTCTGGCCACCCTGCCCGCTGCATATTTGCGAGGTCCTTTGGCGGGCTCGACTGACCGGCCCGAGCCGCCCTGCTACTACCTGGGGAAGGCCGGTCAGCAGGCCTGGCTGGCCCTGGATCTGAATCTTGCCTGTGCACATCGGGTTGTCCAAGCCCCTCTTCGTGACCTGGCTCAGGCTGCGGATCAGCGCTTTGACTGGCTTGCCCTGCGTGAGTATGCCCCACATGGCCGTCCGCGCCAGGTGGGCCTGGCAACCTGTGCGGTCGCTCTGTCCATATGGCATGAACGCCAGGCCTTCTGCCCTCGATGTGGTGCACCGGTCCATCCTTGCCAGGCCGGATGGGCTCAGATTTGCCAGGGGAATGCGTCAGGGGACAAACACACGCTCTTTCCCCGCATTGAGCCTGCAGTGATCATGGCCGTTGTGGACGGTCGCGATCGGCTTCTGCTCCAGCACAACCGGAAGTGGGCTCCTGGCTTTCGCTCGGTCACTGCAGGATTCGTCGAGGCTGGGGAGAATCTGGAGCATGCAGTCCGACGGGAGACCATGGAAGAGGTGGGCCTGAACCTGGGCGAGATGCGGTATCTGGGCTCCCAGCCCTGGCCCTTCCCTTCATCGCTGATGGTGGCTTTCAGAGCCAGATCCCTGAATACGAATATCCGGGTGGACGGTGAGGAGACCGATGAGGCCAACTGGTTCACACGGGAGGAATTCGGGGCTGCTCTGGCCTCGGGCCGGTTGCGCATACCCCAGGCGGCCAGTGTGGCCAGGTACATGATTGAGCAGTGGTACGGCAGCGAGCTCTGATTCATTGGGGTGGTGTTGCACCCCCGGACCTGGTCTTGCCGTAAGATATTTCAAGGACTGTAAGCAGCGAAAGGTGTGTTATGGCTATGGAGGAGCAAGAAGAGTCCCGTATCTCTGATGTCGACCAGGCTGAAACAGTGACCATGCCGCCGACGATGGGCAACGGGCCTGATCCTGTGGACCTCTTTGCCGACGAGGAAGCAGAGCGGGCCTTCGGCGCAGGTGTCAGCCATAAGGCTCCTTCGAGCGGTCATCGGGGACGTACCATCCTGGCTCTGTTGCTTTTGGCTGTGCTGATTCTGGTGGGTTGCTGGTTCGGCGTCCGCGCCTTCTTCCGCGATCGGGTGGCCCCCGGCGTCACCCTGGGAGGGCAGGTCATGATGGGCCGGACCAAGGACCAGGTCAGGCAGATCGTCGATCGACAGGTACGTGACTCCCAGGTGGAGATCAAGGGTGAAGGCACATCCGCCCGGGCGGGGCTGAAGGACCTGGGCGTAAGCGTGGATTCGGATGCCACGGTCACCAAGGTCATGAATGCCAAGGGCTCAGCAGGCCTCTCCCGGCTGAACCCTTTCCACGGCGAGGCTGTGCCGCTGGTGGCCGAGCGGGATCAGCTGGCCATGGACAAGTATCTGACTGAACATTTCATCCCCCGCCAGGACCGCTCCGCTCCCTCAACCATCGTTTTCGATCAAGGTGCGCATGCCTTCCGGGCCCAGGAGGGTCGCAGCGGCAAGGCGCCTGAGTTGGGCCGCGTGCAGGATGCCGTCTCCTCCTTGATAGACAAGCCCGGCAGGCGTCTGGCCGTAGGGATGGTCTACAAGGATGTGGCCATGCCCATCAGCCTGGACACTGCCAATAAGGTGGCCTCTCAAGCCAACCAACGACTGGCCAAGGATCTGGTCATCAAGGGTGCTGATAATGACCTCATGACCATTCCTGCCGCCACCGTGGCCACCTGGGTCAAGCCAGTTACCGATCTGGACAAGGGGACCATGGAGCTGGGCTTCGATCGGCAGGCCATCAACCAGTATCTGGACCAGGAGCTGGCCCGGCAACTGAATCGGGACATGGTCACCGCCGTCAATGTCAAGAACACCAAGGGCGATGTGGTGGCCGAGACCACCAAGGGAGTGGACGGTGTCCGGGTCAAGGACGTGTCCGCCACTGCAGACTTGGTTGTCAAGGCATTGGAACAGGGCGATACGAACCCAGTACAGGCGAGCGCCGAGATCACACCCCACAAGGAGCAGACCCGTGTGGCCCGCTACGACGTGCCGGACGGCGACATGTGGATTCAGGTCAACCTCAGTGATCAGACCGCCACTGCCTACCACGGCACCACCCAGGTCAAGACCTTCCCCATATGCTCAGGCAAACCCGCTGACGGGAGATGGTCCGACACCGGCACCTTCTTCATTTATCTGCGCTATCCGGTTCAGACCATGCGCGGGGATGGCTACGTTTTGCCCAATATCACATGGGTCTCCTACTACAACGGCGATGAGGGGTTCCACACGGCCAATTGGAACTCTACCGGCATCGCCAAGGGCGACCCTGCCCTATACGGATCCCACGGTTGCATCAATATGTATGAGCAGGACGCCAAGTGGGTCTTTGACAACGCTCCGATCGGGACCATGGTCAAGGTGGTGGGACAGGCTCCGTCGGGTTCGGCCCGCTAGGAGCACTTGCTGCGGCAGATGGCCGAGTAGGCTGGAACCATGAGTGATGAACACAGTGATGGGACTTCCCGTTTGGACGTGCCCGAACACCTGCGGTATTCCCAGGATCATGTCTGGATCGACCCCAGCCAATCCCCGGCGCCCATGGGCGTGACCGAGTATGCGGCGGACCAGCTGGGAGACTTGGTTTTTCTGGACTTGCCCGAAACCGGCACACACGTCGATGCCGGCGATGAGGTCATTGAGTTGGAGTCCTCCAAGGCTGTTGAGCCGGTGGTCTGCCCGGTGGCGGGTACTATCGCCTACGTCAACAGGGCAGCCTCGGACGATCCGGAGGTCATTAACTCCGACCCCTATGGGGAAGGCTGGATAGCCAAGATCGACCTGGAGGACGATGAGCCCGACTTGATGAGCGCCGAGGAGTACGGTCAGCTGCTGAAGAGCCTGAACTGACGGTTTAGCTATGACCAGGCGATCCGGCCGCAATGGAGGGCCCTTGCGGGTCCGATCGGTCAGCACCACCTTCGATTCAGCCGCGCCCGGGGAGGACATCGAGAGCAGACCAGCTCCGGTTCGTCTGTTGCGTCGCCTGATTACTGGCGCCTTCGACCTCTGGGTGGGGTTGTCCATCAATATGACCGGGCGCCTGGGCTGGTCGGCCGACGTCCAACCCTATGTGGGCTACGGTACCGAGTCATATTCCCGGCTGATATGCCGTACCATTCTGACCGACGGCCGCAGACGCGCAGATCCCGCCATTCGAGGTATCCGCGGCCTGCTGACCGTACCCGCGCCGAGGACCAGGGTCAGGCTGGCCATTGACAGTACGGCCATCGGAAGGGTCCAGGTGGGCGATTCCTCGGTCTACGATGCCGTGGATCCAAGCCGCAGCCTGAGTGCGGATGCCGTCTTCTCCGACCGATCGGGCTACCTGGATCTGGTGGCCGAGCATCGGCTGACCCCGGGCGTGCACCGGGTCTCCTACCAGGTGCGGGGCCGCCGGCCCGTCGACGCGCCTTTATACATTGTGCCCGGTCAGACTCCTGTCGGCGTCATATCCGACGTGGACGACACCATCATGATCAGCCAGGTGCCCAATCATTGGAAGGCTGCCTGGAACCTGCTCCTGTCAGACCCGCACCGCCGGTCCTCGGTGCCGGGCATGGCCGTGCTTTACAACCGCATCCGCGATCTGGACCCCCGGATGCCTTTCTTCTACCTGTCGGCCTCGCCCTGGAATGTGGAGGGATCCATACGCGCTTTCATCCGCGACCACGGCTTTCCGGCTGGCCCCTTGCTGCTGCGGGATCTGGATCCCAGGCCCAAGACCTTCGTGCCCTCCATCGTGCAGCACAAGATGGAGTTCGTCCGCCAGCTCATGGCCGACTTCCCCAAGATGCGCTTCGTGCTCATGGGCGACGACGGGCAGAGCGACCCCTCCACCTTCGCCCAGGTGGTACGGCAATATCCGGGCCGCGTCCTGGCCATTGGCATCCGTCAGCTGAGTCCTCGGGAGACCGGGCTGGGGACCTTGATCAAACGCACTGCCACCCAGCCGATGCCAGTGACGGAGGTGCCGGTCTTTTACGGGACCACAGGCGCCAATTTGATGCGAACCCTGCTGCCCTATCTGCGTCGTTGTGCCCGAATATAATCGCCCCATGAGTTTTTCGGCCGTCAATCCCGTTCCTCCACGTGCACAACGCCGTCCCTCTGATCGATGCTTCCATGGGGATCACTTCGAAGATCCTTACGAGTGGATGCGCAACCGGGAGGATCCGGCCACCAAGGCCTATGTGCGTGATCAGAACCGATACTGCCAGGAACGGCTTGCCGGTCAGGAGAGTTTGCGGTCCACCCTGCTCAAGGAGTTCACCGACCGGGTACAGCAGACCGACATGTCGGTGCCCACCCGGATGCACGGCTATTGGTACTTCTCCCGGACGCTCGAGGGCCAGGAGTATGGGGTGCAGTGCCGCCTGCCGGTGCGCGACCATGATGATTGGGATCCTCCCGCTGTTCAGACTGATGCAGCGCCCGGGTCCATGCCGGGTGAGGAGGTCATCTTCGATGCCAACGCCGAGGCCAAGGGGCATGACTTTTTCTCCCTGGGGTGCCTGGACCTGAGCGCCGACGGCCGGTGGATGCTCTATGGACTGGACACCAAAGGCAATGAGCGCTACGACCTGCGCATCCGGGATTTGGCCGAGCACCGAGACCTGCCTGATCGGATTGACCAGGTCTCCTCCGGGGCGGTGCTGACCCCCGACGGCTGCTGGGTCTTCTACACCGGCCTGGACAAGGCCTGGCGTCCGGACACGGTCTGGAGGCATAAGGTGGGCACCTCGGCCGATCAGGATGTCATGGTCTACCAGGAGGACGATGAGCGCTTCTGGGTGGGGCTGGGCCTGAGCTACGACGAATCCGCCATGCTGATTGCCACCGGGTCCAAGACCACCAGTGAGGTGCTCATGCTGGACCTGAAGGATCCGCAGGGTGAGTTTGTGCCCTTGATCCCCCGCAAGGAGGGAGTCGAGTACGACATCAGCCTGGCCCGGTTCGAAAATGCCGGTCCGGCGGGGGAGGACCTGCCGGTGGCCGTGGTTTACCACAATGTGAACAACCCCAACTTCGAGGTGGACCTGATCGATCTGCGCAGCCACCGTCCGCCCTTCCGCCTGGGAGAGGGGGTGCGGCTGGCACAGGGCAGCCCCTATGGCTGCGAAGGCTCCGGAGACCTGTCCTCTCTGCCGCCCGAGAAGCCTTATCAGGACCCGGGCAATCCCGCCATCCTCCAGGGCGCTCGCGGGCTGGGCATCGAAGGGTTGGGCATCCACCGCAGCTTCGTGGTCCTGACCTACCGGGCCGACAGCCTGCCCCACATGGCCGTCATCGCCAAGGACCAGGCGTTGGAGGATTTGCGGGCGGGCCGGCCCTGGCGCTTCCGTGAGGTCCTGCCCGACCGGGCCAAGAACGGCATTGACCGTCTCTACAGCATCGGTCCCACGGACAACCCCTCCTACCAGGCTCCCGGGCTGCGCTACATCCGGGGCAGCTATGGAACCCCAGCCGAGTTGCGGGAGCTGGATCCGGTCCGGGGTGTGGATCGGCTGCTCAAGCGGGCTCGGGTTCTAGGCGACTTTAAACCCGAGCGCTACGCCGAGCGTCGAATTCTGGTCCGCGTCAGGGATGGGGCCCTAGTGCCGGTCTCGCTGGTCTGGCGGCGGGGCATGCATCCGGCGCTGGACTCCAGCGGGAGGACCGGGCCCGATGACACGGTCATCCAGGCTCCCGACCATCCCGAGCGCCGTCCTTGGCCGGCCCAGGATCCGGACAGGTCTGCCCCCATGTTCATCACCGGGTATGGGGCTTACGAAATCAGCCAGGACCCGGGCTTTTCCACCGGTCGGCTCAGCCTGCTGGACCGGGGAGTGCTCTACGCCGTCCCACATGTGCGCGGCGGTGGGGAGATGGGCCGCGCCTGGTACGAGCAGGGCCGCCGGCTGCACAAGGTCAACACCTTCCAGGACTTCATCGACGTCACTGCCGCCCTGCAGGCTCAGGGTTGGGCGGATCCACGTCATACCGTGGCCAACGGCGGGTCGGCCGGCGGGCTTCTGATGGGGGCCGTGGCCAATATGGCCCCTCAGCTCTATGCCGGCATCGAGGCGGATGTGCCTTTTGTGGACGCGCTGACCAGCATCCTGGACCCCGGCCTGCCGCTGACCGTGACCGAATGGGACGAGTGGGGAGACCCCCTGCATGATCAGCAGGTCTACCGGTATATGCGTTCCTACTCGCCCTACGAGAACGTTCCTGATGCTGATAGTAGGCGCCGGCTCTACGGCGGCGACCATTTCCCTGCCATCCTGGTGACCACATCCATGAACGACACCCGCGTGCTCTACGTGGAGCCGCTCAAATGGGTGGCCAGGCTGCAGGAGCCGCAGGTGGGGGCCGACGCGCTGATCAGAATCGAGGTCCAGGCAGGCCACGGGGGCATTAGCGGACGTTACCGGCAATGGGAGGAGTTGGCCTTCGAGAACGCCTGGTGCCTGTCCATCATGGTCCCTGAAAGCCGCTGATCCTGGTCTGTCCGGGATTCGGTCGGGGTCATGAAAGGGGCTTGACTGGCTCGTTATGCTCGGGGTATGACAAATAGCAAGCAGAAAACATATCACATTGCGGTCATTGCCGGTGACGGCATCGGCAAGGAGATCGTGCCCCAGGCACAAGCCGTCCTGGAAAAGGTGACCCGGGGCAAGGCTGATATCCGTTATGAGGACTTCGACCTGGGCGCTGAGCGCTACCTGCGTGATGGAGCCGTTCTGCCCGACGAGGATCTGGACAGGCTCAAGCAGCAGGATGCCATCCTCCTGGGGGCCATCGGCGACCCGCGAATCAAAGCGGGCATCCTGGAGCGTGGACTGCTGCTTAAAATGCGTTTCGAACTGGATCAATACGTCAATCTGAGGCCTTCCAAGCTATACAAGGGCGTGGTGTCGCCCCTGGCTAATCCGGGAGACATCGATTTCGTAGTCGTGCGGGAGGGCACTGAGGGGCTTTACGCCGGGGCCGGCGGCTCCATTCGCCGGGGCACCCCCCAGGAGGTGGCCACCGAGGTCTCCATCAATACGGCTTACGGAGCGGAACGGGTCATCCGCTATGCCTTCCAGCTGGCCATGAAGCGTCGCCGCCGCCTGACCCTGGTCCACAAGAAGAATGTGCTGACCAACGCAGGAGACATGTGGCAGCGGCTGGTGGATCAAGTGGGCCAGGAGTATCCCGACGTGGAGCGCGAGTACCTGCACATCGACGCCTCCACCATATTCATGGTGACCGAGCCCAGCCGCTTTGACGTGATTGTGACCGACAACCTCTTCGGAGACATCCTCACCGACGAGGCGGGGGCTGTGGTGGGGGGCGTGGGTTACTCGGCCTCCGGCTGCATCAACGCCTCGGGCACCTACCCATCAATGTTCGAGCCCATCCACGGGTCCGCCCCTGACATCGCCGGTAAGGGGATTGCCAACCCCACGGCGGCCATTCTCTCGGCGGGTATGCTCCTGGATCATCTGGGCTTTGAGAGCGAGGCGGCCAGCATTGAGCGTGCTGTGGAGGACGATATCGAGCGGTCCGGCTCCACCCAGCGGAGTACGGAGCAGATTGGCAAGGATATTCTGGCCCGGCTGTAATCGGGCCGGATGGCGGCTAGACTGGAGGGCATGACTATGGATGATGCCCCTCAGCCGGGCGACCGGCAGTCCAACGATACGCCGACAGGGAATCCTGGTTTCGGCACCTCCCCATCCCCGCAGGTACCGCCTGAGCATCGGGATCCTGTCGGCGGGGATACTCCTGCCGGTGCAGCTGATGGTCAGCGGCAGACTGCGGGCTGTCCAGCTGGCCATGACGTTGGCGGCGGGAATCAGAATCCGTATCAGGCCGGTCAATATCCCACTAGCCAGTATCCCCATGGTGGGTATCCGACAGGGCAGAGGTACGATGCCGGATACCCGTTTGCCCCTCAGAATGGCGGCCAAAATCCTGGGGCCTATCAGACGGGGCCCAACCGGCCTAATCAGTATCCGACCGCCGGTTATCCAACAGGTCAGCAATATCCTGCTGGGCAGTATTCAGATGGCCGTTATCCTGACGGACAGTATCCTGGCGCTCAGAATCCACAAAGGCCCTATCAGCCGGGACCGGGCTATCCCGGCCAGTATCCGGCTGGTCAATACCCCCAGGGCGGGTATCCGGGCAATCAATACCCGATGGGCCAGTATCCCGGCAATCAGTATCCCGGCGGGCAGTATCCTCCCCAGACTTCCATGCCCTGGCCCTACCCGGTCATGCCCCAGGGCGGGTATCCGGGGGCAATGCCCAACGGCAGGGGAGCTTACCCGATATCGCCCACCCCGCACAGCAAGCTGGCAGCCGGGTTACTCAGCATCTTTCTGGGATGCTTCGGCGTGGGCAACTTCTACCTGGGCAGGACCGGCCGGGGTGTGGCTCAGCTCATGCTCACCCTGATCGGCTTCCCCTTCTTCTTCATCGGGCCGACCATCGCCATGATTTGGGGGCTTATCGAAGGCATCCTGATTCTGACATCCTCGGCCGGCTCCTTCTGGCATCGTGACGCTCGCGGATGGGAGCTGACGGATTGAATCCGGCCTGTCTGCGCGGCGTCGGCAAGCAGATGGGCGGCAAACTGGCGGCCGTAACCCTGACCCTGGGCCAGGGATCCGACTCGCGTCCGGTCATTTCCTCATGCAGGATTGACGGCGACTTCTTCGCTGAACCAGCCCCGTCAGCCTCTCAGGAATCCGGAGGGGTTCATGGGCCGGTATCCCGGCTGGAATCCGCAATCTGTGACCTCCCGTTGCCTTTGGACCCTGGTCTGGCTCTGGAAAGGCTGGACAGGGTCATGGCAGAAGGGGAAGGTCAACGGGTAGTCGGTGTGTCTCCATGGAGCCTGGTGACCGCTCTGGAGCGCGCTCTGCCTGATGGGTTGGTTATCCAAAGACAGGGGAAGTCCGACCAGCTGCCGTCCGTCTCGGACCAGACCGCTTCCAGGCGGTCTCAGCCGGACGAGGCCGAATGCCGCCGCCGTTGGTCTGGCCTAAAACTGGACCTGATCAGGGACAGTCCACGTCAGCCGGTCATGCAGATGGCCATGGATCAGGCTCTTAATGATGCCGTGGCTCAGGGCCAGCTGCCACCCACCCTGCGCATCTGGAACTGGTCGGCACCGGCGGTGATCCTGGGGCGCTTCCAGTCCCTGAGTAGAGAAGTCCACGTCGAGCGGGCGCGCAGTCTGGGCTTTACCCTGGTCCGCCGCTGCACCGGCGGTGGCACCATGGTCATTCAGCCCGACCGGGCCATTACCTATTCCCTCTATCTGCCCTTGGACTTCGTCAAAGGAACCGACCTGATCGACTCCTATCGGATCTGCGACTATTGGCTGGTCCGTGGCCTGCGCATGCAAGGGATTCAGGCCGGATGGCAGGGCATGAATGACATCGCCTCCCCGCGGGGCAAGATGGGGGGCGCCGCTCAGAGAAGGCTGCCAGCAGGCTCCTACGGACCGGGCGGGTTGCTCCACCACACCACGCTTTCTTATTCGGTGGACGCCGATCTGATGGCCCAGGTGCTCAACGTGGACCCGGAGAAGTTCCATGACAAGGCTGTAACCTCGGTCAGAAGCCGGGTGGATCCCATCGACAGGCAGACCAGCCTGTCCCGTCAATCCCTGATCGATATTCTTCTGGATACCCTGCCCTCCCTGGTGGAGGATCTGCGCATCTCTAAGCCTGCGCCCGAGGTCGAGCAGCGGGCCCGCACTTTGGCCCGGCAGCGCTACGGCCGTGAGGAGTGGACCGCCCAGATCGCCTGACCAGGCAAGGGGGTTGATGTGTGTGGGTATAATCGTGCTCAGTCGCGTCGAACCCGGCGTGAGGTCATCAACCATACGCGAGTCGGTGCAGACCCGCCAGACATGGCAAAAAGGAGTGCGGAGTATGGCGGTTCACAAGCCCAATGAGATTCCCGATGACGGGAACGCCCTCAGGCAGACCGCCCTATTCAAACAAGTGCCCAGGCTGGACGCCGACCAGCTTTTGGGTACCATGCACGAGTCCACATACGCCAAGGGGTCCACGGTCTTTCGACAGGGTGACACCGACCACCGCATGTATCTGCTGGAGGAGGGGCGGGTCAAGCTGGTCCGCCAGTCGCCCGACCGTCGCATCCAGCTGCTCAGCATTCATGGGCGCGGGGAGATCCTGGGCGAAATTCCCGTCTTTGACCCTTCCGGCGGGCCGCGTACAGCCTCCGCCGTGGTCATGGTCAACAAGACCAAGGTGGCGGCCCTGGACCACGATACCCTCTTCGACTGGCTCAACCAGCATCCCAAGGTGGCTGTGGACATGCTTCAGGTGCTGGCCCACCGTCTGCGGACCGACAACGAGCGCATCTCCGACCTGGTCTTTCTGGACGTGCCGGCCCGCCTGGCCAAGACCCTGCTGGATCTGGCCACACGTTTTGGCGAGCCCTTCGAGCAGGGGCTGATGGTCCCCTACGATCTGACTCAGGAGGAGCTGGCCCAGCTGGTCGGCGCCTCACGGGAGACCGTCAATAAGGCCCTGATGGACTTCTCCAACCGGGGATGGATCTCTCGCAAGGGCCGTACCATCATCATCTTCCAGCCTGGACCGCTGATTCGACGCTCGCGCATGTAAACGCCACTGTTCGGTAGAGCCGACGGCCTAGGATGGAGACCATGCCCGAACAAAAGAAATCCATGTCGGTCAGGCGCTTCTTCACGCTGCTGCTGGCTTACCTCATCTTCTGCATCGCAGGTGGCGTGGTCGTCTCTGGTTTCCTGTCTCCCGTTGTCTTCGGCATCAACGCCGCCTCCAGGAATCTGATGCCTGCACTGAAGACGGACAACATCGACTTCAACGTGAATGATCTGCCGCAGCAGTCTCGCCTCTACGCCTCCGACGGGCATACGGTCATCGCCACCTTCTATGCGCAAAACAGGATTGTGGTGCCCATCAAGGACGTTTCCGGGTACATGCAGAAGGCTGTGGTAGCCCGCGAGGACCGTCGTTTCTTCGAGCATGCCGGCGTGGACACCCAGGGCGTGCTCAGGGCCTTCATCCAGACCTACATCAAGCAGGGCGACACCCAGGGCGGCTCCTCCCTGACCCAGCAGTACGTCAAGAACGTGCTCATGAGCCAGGCTGCGGAGAACAACGACCCCATCGCCGAGTACCATGCCCAGGAGGAGACCATAGCCCGCAAGATGCGGGAGATGCTGATTGCGGTGCAGATGGAGAAGAAGTACTCAAAGGCCGAGATTCTTCAAGGGTATTTGAACATCGCTCAGTTCGGCACCAACGTCTACGGGGTTGAGTCGGCGGCCAGGCGCTACTTCAGCAAGTCGGCCAAGGACCTGGATCCGGGCGAGGCCGCGACCATCGCCGCCGTGACCAAGAATCCCGCCCGCTTCGATCCCACCGTCAACGTCAAGGCATCTCAGGAGCAGCGGGACATCGTCCTGGACCTGATGCGCCAGGAGAACTACATCACCCAGCGCCAGTATGACGAGTACAAGGCCAAGCCGCTGGATCAGATGCTGCATGTGCAGTCCGCGGACGCCGGTTGTCAGGCGGCTGGGGACGCGGCCTTCTTCTGCGACTACGTGACCAAGCAAATCCTCAACTCCAAGGAGTTTGGCAAGAGCCAGGAGGAGCGCAACAAGCTCCTCAAGGAGGGCGGTCTGGACATCTACACCACAATGGACGTCAACGCCAACGCTGCAGCCATGAAGGCGGCCCGGGACACCATCCCCGTGGATGATCCGACCGGTTTCGAGGTCACGATGGCGGCCATTCGCCCGGGCACCGGCGAGGTCCTGGGCTTCGGCATCAACCGCATTTACGATGCCACCCAGAACTCCGGCGGCGGCACCCGCACGGCCATCAACTATGCAGTGGACCAGCAGGACGGTGGCGGCTGGGGTTTCCCCGTGGGCTCCTCCTGGAAGCCCATCAACATGGTGGCCTGGATGAAGGCCGGCAAGTCCATCAACCAGCCCCTGCGCACATCCACCAGCTACCCAGAGACCACATTCGCCTGCACTGAGGCTGACGGCACCCCTTACGGGTTCGGCACCGGCAGCTGGCATGTGGAAAATGCAAGCGGCGGCACCACCTCGCCGGAGACCCCCCTGCAGGCCCTGATCCGCTCGCACAACACCACCCAGGCTTCCATGGCCCAGCAGATCGGCCTGTGCAGCATAGCGGATACAGCCAAGGACATGGGCTACCACAATTCGCCCAAGGACCAGATGGATATCCACTCAGCCAACAGCTTCCAGCCGCCTATGGTGATCGGAGCGGTCCAGGCTTCCCCCCTGACCATGGCCAATGTCTTCGCCACCATTGCCGCCAAGGGCGTGGCCTGCAGCCCCATCGCCATGACCAAGGTGGTCGACAAGAACAATCGGTCCATCAAGGTGCCCAAGGCCAATTGCCATCAGGCCATCGATCCGGGCATCGCCGAGACCACCGCCTATGCCATCAACCAGGGTGTGGTCCAGCCCGGAGGCGTGGCGTCCGTGGCCCAGCTGGACGGGGGCCGCAAGACCTTTGCCAAGACGGGCACCCATGAGGACAAGTACATGCTGACCGGCGGATTCGTACCCCAGGTGGCTGCCTTCGTCACTGTGGGCAATGCGGAGGGCCAGGTCTCCTTCAACAACAAGACCATCAACGGACGGTTCTTCCACATCTGGGACGGCGTATCCATCGCCGCCCCGGCCTGGAAGGACTTCATGAACACCTACCTGGCCGCAGCCAATATCCAGCCGGACAACTCCTATGGCAATCCCGATCCTCGCTTCACCGGCGGGGTCCAGCAGTCTCAGCCATCCCAGCAGATCCAGCAACGGTCCACGGGCAGACAGTGACAGACCTGTCGTCACGGCCAAGGGGAACAACAAGGGAACCAGAGGGGCCAGTCCGGAGCGATCACAGACGGTGGATTCGCCAGAGGACCAGGGCCTGTGCCTACAATAGTGACCATTAGGGATTCGTCAACGGGCGGACCACGAGGGGTGCGGCCGCCCGCCGGGAGAGGCAGGAACTGATGGTCCAGGAATATTCGGAGCTGGATGACAAGGCCCCTCGGGCCGACGGCCGGGTCAAGGAAGATCAGGCAATGCCAGGACCAGTGAGCGGCTCTGGCAGGCTGGATGTGTCCAAACCGATCCGGCCCTTTGAGTCGGGTGTCGCCGACGGCAGGAAGAAGTCTGGCAAGGCGATCAAATCCTTCAAGAAGGGCAAGAAGGATAAGAGAGACAAAAAGGCTGGGAAATCAAAGTCAGGCAGAAGGCGGGAGAGGGCCCTGCCCGCGATCTTCCAGCCCATGGAACTGCGAGATCAGCATATCCGCAACAGGATCTGGATGCCGCCCATGGACACCTATTCGGTCCTGCGGCACGACGGAGTTCCTACCAACTTCCATTATCAGCACTATGTGTCTCGAGCCCTGGGTGGCTTCGGAGTCGTCATCGGGGAGGCCACGGCCGTAGATCCCCAGGGGCGGATCTCGCCCTGCGATGTAGGGCTGTGGAATGATGAGCAGACCAGGGCCTGGCAGGGCATCGTCCGGGATGTCAAGGCCGCTGGGGCGGTTCCTGTCGTCCAGCTCAACCACTCGGGGCGCAAGGGCTCCTCCGGGTGCTCTTCCATGGGTTATATCAATGCCACTGTGCCCGTGGCCGAGGGCGGCTGGCAGCCCGTAGGCCCCAGCCCCATCGCCTTTGGGAAGATGGCGGTCCCTGTTCAGCTCTCGCGGGCTCAGATAGCCTCCATTGTGGCTGACTTTCGCGCTGCTGCCGTACGAGCTGTTCAGGCTGGCTTCCTGGGAGTGGAGCTGCATGCCGCCCACGGCTACCTGCTCTCCCAATTCCTCGACCCCCTGATCAACCGACGCAACGATGAATACGGAGGGGACCTTTCTGGCAGGATGCGCCTGCTGATCCAGGTGACCGATGCCGTGCGCGAGGTCATTCCCTCGGGCATGCCCCTGCTGGTGCGCATGTCCGCCACTGACTGGGCCACTGGCGGATGGGGCCTGGACGAGACCATCCGTACTGCCAAGGTGCTCAAGCTGCACGGGGTGGATCTGATTGACGTTTCCACCGGGGGTCTGGTGCCAGGCGTGGAGATTCCGGCCGCCCCCAACTACCAGGTGCCTTTCTCCTATCAGGTGCGCAGCCAAGTGCTGATTCCCACCACGGCGGTGGGGCTGATCACCAAGCCCAAGCAAGCCGACCGGATTGTACGCAAGGGCTTGGCTGATGCGGTCGAGATTGGTCGAGCCAGCCTGCGTGACCCCTACTGGCCGCTCAGGGCCGCCTATAAACTGGGACTGTCCGCTCAGCAGACCCCTTACCCCGAGCCTTACCGGCGCGGGGCCTACGGCATCGCACGCTGAGAGCAGCCATGGACGCTGTTCGCGGCGGAGCAGGGACCATTGTGGTCATGCCCACCTATCAGGAGGCTGACAACATCGGGGTGATCCTTCCTCAGCTGCTTGCCTGCTGTCCTGAGGTCGATGTCCTGGTCGTAGACGACAGTTCGCCGGACGGCACTGGCGCTATGGCCGAGGATATGGCCAGCCGCGATCCTCGCGTGCATGTCATCCATCGGAATGCCCGTCGTGGGTTGGGTCCAGCCTACATACAGGGGTTCCGCTGGTCGTTGGAGCACGGCTATGACCTGATCTGCGAGATGGACATGGACGGCTCCCATCGGCCCCAGGATCTGGCCAGGATGCTGGCGGTGGCCCGAGGCCATGCACATCCGGGCCTGGTCATCGGCTCGCGCCGGGTGCGCGGAGGCCGCACTCAACATTGGCCCTGGTATCGGGATCTGATCTCGCGTGTGGGATCCTGGTATGCACGCACCGCCCTGGGGTCCTCCGTACGGGACATGACTGCCGGCCTGCGGGTCTATCGAGCGGACGTGCTGAGGCGGATCGATCTGGGAAGGGTTCGATCCAGCGGCTACGTCTTCCAGGTGGATATGCTGCGTCGAGTCCAGGCCATGGGCGTTAGCGTTGTCGAAGTGCCTATAGTCTTCGTGGAGCGGGTTCGCGGCAGCTCGAAGATGGATACGGGGATTGTTCTGGAGGCCATGGCCCAGGTAACCCTGTGGGGACTTGAGCGGTTGACCCGTCGAAACTGACATTGGGTTACATTCGTGTTCGCTTTCTTAAGCGACCCTGCAGGCATCTTTTGGAGATTTGAAGGATCAATTACGCCTTGATGAATAGATTCCTGCAAGAGCTTTGGCTGGCTTCAGGTGTATGGAAGAATGGTTCCAGCATCGAAGTAATGTCGTTTTTCCGCCCCTGCTTGGTAATGGCGACCGCAGTCCGATTACCAGCTTGCCAATTTGGGCGAATGTGTGCGATAATGTTCGAATGATATCGTCACAACGCCAACACCTGATATTGAACCGGTTGCGTACTCGTGGCGCAGTCCGTATTACCGCCCTCTCCAAGGAGCTGGGCGTCTCAGCCATGACCATTCGCCGGGACATTGCCGACCTGGCAGACAAGGGCCTGCTCAAAAGGGTCCACGGAGGGGCCGTCACTACCAGCTCGCTTCTGGCTGAGCCGCTCTTCTCGGTCAAATCACAGATGGACATGGGTCTCAAGGACACCATCGCCCGTCGTGCCATCGACTATGTTTCACCGGGCGACGTCATCGCCATCGGGGGCGGGACCACGGCCTATGTCTTCGCTCAGCACCTCCTGGAAAGCCGCCAGTGCGCCGGGGTGACCCTGCTGACCAATTCCATTCCTGTGGCCGAACTGGTCCAGGCCATGGAGAGCAAGGACGTGGAGGTCATCGTCACCGGCGGCGTCATCACCCGGTCCAACTCTCTGGTAGGCCCCATTGCGGACAAGGTCATCGCCTCCTTGCGGGTCAACACGGTCTTTTTGGGCACCCACTCGGTTTCCATCCCTCGTGGCTTCCTTATGCCCAACTCCCTGGAGGCGGCTACGGATATGGCCTTGATGGACATCGCCGACCGGACCATCATCCTGACCGACCACACCAAGTGGAGCTGCACATCCCTGTCCCTGTTCGCCTCCTTCGACCAGGTGGACACCGTCATCACCGACGACCAGCTGGACCAGGAGTCGGCCGAGGCCACGCGGTCCCTTGTCAAGCGGCTGGTTCTGGTGCCGGTCAACCCCGAGGAGGGACAGGCTCGAGACGGGTCCTCCGACGGGTCCGGACCTGAGGCCGGGGAAGCGGACCATGCCGGATGAGCGAGCAACCATTCAAAGATGCGCCGGTTGCCATAGCGGGTTGTCATGGATTGTCAATCATCACGGACGATGAAGGAGCAGCATGAAGTCAGAGCAGTATGTCCCCCAGCGGTATGTTCCCGGCGACTATGCCAGGGAGCATATCCGCATCACCCCCACCAGGCTGGCCGACGGGCGTCGGTTTTTCTATTTGGATGATGATCCTGAGTATGTCTCCGGCAGCAAGACGAGACGCCTGGATGACCCTCGTCCCCTGACAGACCGGTTCGCTCCCCATCAGGATCAGGAGGGCAGGATGGTGCCCTTCCAACCGCCGCAGATGCGCCGGGATCCTCTGACCGGAGACTGGATACCCATGGCCACGGCCCGCATGAACCGGCCCATCACCGCCGGTCCCCAGGCTACCGCCAAGGGCAACCCCCTTGCCGCCAGAAAGCCTGGAGACCCCTACCAGGATGGGGAGATTCCCGATGTGGACTACAATGTGGCGGTCTTCGAGAACCGCTTCCCCTCCATGATGCAGGTGCCCAATACGCAGGCGGCCGACCAGTCCTCCCTGGTGGACGGCAACCCCCTATGGCCGGTGCGCGAGGCAAACGGACGCTGCGAGGTGGTCTGCTTTGATCCCGACGAGCACGCGCTGCCTGCCGATCTGCCGGTCTCCCGTCTGCGGACGGTGGTGGAGGCCTGGGCCTTCCGGACTGCAGAGATTTCGGCCATGGAGGGCATCGAACAGATTTTCCCCTTCGAGAACCATGGGCAGGAGATCGGTGTCTCCCTTGCCCACCCCCATGGACAGATCTACTGCTATCCCTTCATCGCCCCCCGGCTGGAGCAGGAGTTGAGGCAGTGCGCCGACTACCGTGAACGCACCGGCGGCAACCTCCTGGCGGACATCCTCAAGGCTGAGCTGGATTCCGGTCGACGTGTCGTCTTCCGCAACGCCACCTGGGTGGCCTACGTGCCCGCCGCTGCACGCTGGCCCCTGGAAGTCCACATGGCCCCTGTGCGCGACGGGATCCTGAGCCTGGATCAGCTGAACGACCAGGAGCGCTGGGATTTGGCCGTCATGTATTCCACGCTGCTCAAGCGGGGCAACGCCTTCTTTGACAAGGGCGACGGCAAGGGGATGGACCTGCCCTACATCGCCGCCTGGCATCAGGCCCCGCTGCACGATCCGCGGCGGGAGGACTACCGGCTCAACCTGCAGTTCTTCTCCTTCCGTCGTGCCGTGGACAAAATCAAGTATCTTGCCGGGTCCGAGTCAGGCATGGCTGCCTGGGTGTCGGACACTACCCCCGAGCGGATCGCCGACCGTTTCCGCCAGCTGGGGCCCCTGGATCTGGAGAAGGGAGAGAATCAATGACGACCACAGTCGAATTCATACAGCCCTGGACCCAGGGTGCTGACGGCCAAGGAGCCACTAAGGCCCGGGAGCTCTTCCAAAAGGTCTATGGCTTGGATCCCCAGGGCGTCTGGAGCGCCCCCGGGCGGGTTAATCTCATTGGCGAGCACACGGATTACAACGCCGGTCTCTGCCTGCCCATCGCCCTGCCCAATCGTACCTATGTGGCCGCAAGCCCCAGGACGGACAGCCGGGTCCGTCTGGTCTCCAGCATGGATCCGGAGAATCCGGTCCAGGCTGACTTGGATGGTCTTCAGGCCCGGGGAGTGAGCGGCTGGGCAGCCTATCCGGTCGGCGTGGCCTGGGCCCTGCAGCGGGATGGCTTTCCTCAGGTTCGAGGGTTCGACCTGGCCCTGGCCTCCTGCGTGCCGGTGGGATCCGGATTGAGCTCCTCGGCGGCCATGACCTGTGCCGTGGCCCTGGCCCTGGATGACCTGTTCGGCTTGGGGCTGGGCGGTGACGAGGCTGGTCGGGTCAGGCTGATCCAGGCCGCCATCACTGCGGAGAACGATATGGCTGGCGCCTCCACAGGTGGCATGGATCAGAGCGCCTCCATGCGGTGTCGATCCGGTTGTGCCCTGCGGCTGGACTGCCGGCCGGAGCTGGATGCCATGAGCAACGTGCGCCAGGTTCCCTTCGATCTGCAGTCTGCGGGCCTGGAGCTGTTGGTCGTCGACACCAGGGCCCAGCACCAGCTCAACGATGGCCAATACGATCAGCGGCGGGCCACCTGTGAGCAGGCTGCGCATCTACTGGGAGTGGCCAACCTGCGCCAGGTGGCAGACCAGGTCAATGGGGCCGCAGATCCCCCGTCCGCCCTGGCTGCCCTGCTGGAGCAGCTGCCCGATGAGATCATGCGTCGGCGGGTCCGTCATGTCATCAGCGAGATAGGGCGGGTGGACCGCTTCGTCGAGGCCTTCGGCAGGGGCGATTACGTCTTGGCCGGTCGCCTGTTCAACGCTTCCCATGACTCCTTGAGGGACGACTACGAGGTCACCTGTCCGGAGTTGGATGAGGCTGTGGATGCGGCACGTCAGGGCGGGGCCTACGGAGCTCGCATGACCGGCGGCGGGTTCGGCGGATCCATCATCGCCCTTGCTGACGCCGGCAAGGGTTCCGATCTTGCGTGTGACATTGCGGAACGATTCGCCTCCAAGGGATTCAAAGCCCCCAGAGCCCTGATCGCCCTGCCCTCCTCGGCGGCCGCGCGCGAATCCTGAATCCAGACTGTAGACCTCTACGACCCTGCTTCTCCCGGCGCTCCTCTAAGCTGGGGGAGCGGGGTCCCGGTTTTCAGGGGTCTAGTCAAGGGCGAGGTGGATGAGGAGGACGGCCATGGACAAGGCGATCATCACGGTGGTGGGCAAGGATGCCATTGGCATCATCGGCAAGGTCTGCACGGACCTCTCCCAGCAGAGTGTCAATGTGCTGGACATTTCGCAGACCATTCTGGACGGCTTCTTCACCATGATGATGATCGTGGACTGCACCGCCTGCAGGGATGATTTCGATGCACTGAGCCAGCGGATGGAATCCTTGGGTGAGGACATCGGAGTCTCCATCCGCTGCCAGCGCGAGGAGATCTTTACCAGGATGCACCGGGTCTGAGGAGGCAGCTGTGATCACACGTGACGAGGTCCTGGAGACCAACGAAATGATCGACCGGGAGCGCCTGGACGTGCGCACCATCACCATGGGCATCAGCCTGTTGGACTGCGCCAGCCAGGATGTGGACATGCTCTGCCGGAACATTCATCGCAGGATCGTCTCCCTGGCCGGCGACCTGGTGTCCACTGGGGACTCCATCGCCCGCGAATACGGCATTCCCATCGTTAACAAGCGCATCACCGTCACCCCCATCTCTCTGGTGGCCGCCGGAGCCTGCCACACCGTGGAGGATTATGTAACCGTGGCCAAGGCCCTGGATCGCTCGGCCCAGGAGGTCGGGGTCAACTTGATTGGTGGTTACTCGGCCCTGGTCGGCAAGGGCATGACCCCGGCCGAGCGGTTGTTGATCAAGTCCCTGCCCAGGGCGCTGAGCCAGACGGAACGGGTCTGCGCCAGCGTCAACGTGGGCTCCACCAGAACGGGCATCGATATGGACGCCGTAGCCCTTATGGGCCGAGTCGTCAAGGCCACCGCCGAGAGCACCGCCGACTCGGACAGCTCCGGCTGCACCAAGCTGGTGGTCTTCTGCAACGCCCCGGACGACAACCCCTTCATGGCCGGCGGTTTCCACGGGGTCAGCCAGGGGTCGGCCGTCATCAACGTGGGGGTTTCCGGGCCCGGCGTGGTCAAGACCGCCCTGGAATCTGCCAAGGGAGCGGACTTCGGGCAGCTCTGCGAGACCATCAAGCGCACAGCTTTCAAGATCACCCGGGTGGGGCAGCTGGTGGCCCAGGAAGCCAGCCGTCGCCTGGACGTGCCCTTCGGAATCATCGATCTGTCCCTGGCACCCACCCCTGCGGTGGGGGACTCGGTGGGCGAAGTACTGCAGACCATGGGCCTGGAGCAGGTGGGAGCCCCGGGGACTACTGCGGCCCTGGCCATCCTCAACGATCAGGTCAAGAAGGGTGGTATCATGGCTTCCAGTTCGGTTGGCGGGCTGTCTGGAGCCTTCATTCCCGTGTCCGAGGATGCCGCCATGATCCAGGCTGCGCAAGAGGGGAGCCTGACCCTGGAGAAGCTTGAGGCCATGACCTGCGTCTGCTCGGTGGGGCTGGACATGATCCCCATCCCCGGGGACACCTCTGCGGAGTCCATTGCCGGCCTTATCGCCGACGAGGCGGCCATCGGCATGATCAACCAGAAGACCACCGCAGTCAGGGTCATTCCTGTCTTCGGCAAGAAGGTGGGCGAGTGGGCCGAGTTCGGTGGGCTCATGGGCGGCGGCCCGGTCGTGCCCGTCAATACCCGCTCCTGTGCGGCATTCGTCAATAGGGGCGGGCACATCCCGGCGCCCATCCATAGTTTCAAGAACTGAGCCTGATCGCAGGATTCAGCGGCCGCCCGGCTCGGATCCGAACAGGAGGATGTCGTCGGGCCGGTAGTTGACCTCGATGTAGAGCTTGTCGGCCTGGTCGACGCCGGTTTGGCTGCACAGGCGGCCCAAGACTTAGCTGATGAGTTTCGCCATAAGTGTTTCAACCAGCCCAGATCCCTGTCCGACGTGGCATCCTCCGGAGCCCGGTCAGAGGTCTGAAAGTGGCTTTGTCCACCTCGGCCGTGCTGGCCATCGCCGATTTTAGCGAAGGAGACAGCACGGCCGAGGTTTTCCTATGCACGAAGGGGCTCACGGAGCCGTGAACCATGGAACCGCAGATGGGATTTATTCAGTGTCCCAGTTTTCCCAGAGGCGTCCGTCGAAGTCCAGACGGCCCAGCTTGTTCGATGCCCAGTTCCCTTTGGACTTGAGGATTGTGACCCCTCCCACGGTGTAATCTTTTATCAGGAGGCCTTCATGGTCCCTTACCTGGTTTCCTATGGTGACTGGCCTGCCTGATGGGTCTGTGAAGGCTGTGAAGTTGTTCATATGACCTTCAGGGCTCATCTTATTCCATGATTCTACATGCAGCCCGTCGATTGTGACCCGCTTCATCCCTTCCAGAGCGTAAATCCGGATGACGCAGTTGACCATGCCTTCCACGTTCGTGTTGACGAAACTGACATCCGTCATTTCCTGCGTGGTGTCAGCCGTAGCTGTCGAATCCACGTCAGTGATGGAAGGAGAAGAGTTGAAAATACAATGGTTCTTGGTCCACCGCCACCACATCCTGTTGTGGATGACATCGGTATTGCTCACCTGGATTCTGCTTATCGTCCGGGGTCCCCACCCCCACTGGAAGACCGGCCCGTTCTCCACCTTCCAGATGACATTGTTGTCGACGCTGACATCGGAGTGATAGAGCTTGATAACATCATCATTGGAATGGAGGAATGAGTTGCGCAGACTGCTACCCTTATAGAGTTCGAGCCCGTCCGTTTGCCAATACCAACCGCCGACCTGCTGGTAGTTGTTCACCTCCATCTGGAAATCCCCGTCTTCATTGCCATACATGACGAAACTGTGGTATGGGGGTGTCGCCACGGTGATTCCCCGCATGAGCAGGGTCTGTTTGGGGCCGGATTGGGGCGATTGGAACTGAAGCATCTTCACGCAGCTGCTCCAACAGTTCCCCTTGCCTGGAGCAAGGTGCTTGTAACCATCCGTGGTGTCGGCCTCGTAGACGTATTGCTCACCGGACAGTACCCCGTAACCGGTGATTCTGAAGTCAGTATCACTGGTTGACAGGAATTTGAAAGCCCCTTTGACATAGGCTCCGGGGGCCAGGTATATCCATCGGACGTTTGCAAGTTCGCTGCGGTATTGGCCGCCCATGTAATAAGTGCCCGGCGCGAAGTAAAGGGTATCCACATGATCGGGCAGGCTCTCGAGCTCCTCTCTGGTCAGTTTGCCTGGCTTGGGTAAGTAGACGTTCTCGGCTTCCTTGTCCGGAACCAGGCCGTCTTCCCTGCTTGTGTCCATCTTGGGTTGGGCAAAGACCATCATGGCGTTGCGGGGTTCGGTCTCCACGCGGCTGGCCCCGCCGGCCGAGCTCATGGTCAGGTGGCCGGATCCTGCCGTGTTGTCGTTGTAGACGGTCACCTGCTGGGGCTGGAATTCCACCGAGAACCGGTAACCGGTCCGGGCGTAAGGAACAGTGATCCGTACCGTATGATCGTCCACCAGCTTTTTGTCGAAGCCCAAGCCTGTTGGTCGGATGGTCACCTGGTCGGCAGAATTTATGGTCTGGCCAGTGTCCAGACTTACCTCGATCAAGGCATCGGCTGCATACTCGAAGGTTGACCAGGACATGCTCATATGGTTGTTGGCGGCGAACTCGGCACCGTCTTCCTCTGTGTAGCCGATTTTGGAGTTGCCTGACCGAGGCAGGCTGAGGTAAGTGAAGGAGTCGAACTTATTTGCGGGGGTTTTGGCCGGGGCCACCTTCATGGAGTAGAAGGGGGACTGGCGGACGGCCTGGTCCTTGACGGGGGCGTCCGCCTGTTTTTCGGCATTATCCTGCCACCAGGTGTGGAGGGTTTCCGTATCAGCCGTCTTGGCACCTCGCGAAAAGGGGAGGCGAATGGAACCTGCGGCCGGCCCGCTCGGAATCAAGGCCGCTCCTACAACGGCCAGGGCGGCCACCATAGCACCTATCGTCACTGCCAAGAGGATCCATCTGTGTCCAGGTCTGTCCTCGTGATCCATCTTCTTATCCTCTTTTCCGTTCTCGGGTTCTTTCTCCATTCTGTTTATTTGTTGTTGTTGTTGAGGTTGACTCCGATGGTGTCCATGTTCTTTTTGAAGGAGTTGTAGACGTCCTGTTGGAT
>NZ_JACFSD010000015.1:0-346 GCF_016100595.1 Bifidobacterium sp. M0399
CTGGGTGAAGCGGACGCCTGTCGGCGGGGTGACAACGCCTGGTAGGTTTTCTGGCGTTTGGTTGGTTTCTCGTCCCAGCGCCCCGGTACCGTTGCTTCCCCAGCTGTAGAGGTTGCCGTCCGTTCCCATGGCCAGGGAATGATAGTTTCCTGCGCTGATCTGGGTGAATTTCGTGCCGTCTGTCGGCATGGACCCTTTGCTCGGCGTGCTATGCGGAGAATAATCAGTACTGCCGGTGCCGAGCTGGCCGGAGCTGTTGTCTCCCCAGCTGTAGAGGTTGCCGTCCGAGCCCAGGGCCAGGGAATAACCACTGCCTGCGCTGAACTGGGTGAAGCGGACGCCTGTC
>NZ_JACFSD010000004.1:0-139698 GCF_016100595.1 Bifidobacterium sp. M0399
ACCCGGAAGCTAAGACCCAGCACGGCAATGGTACTGCACCCGGAAGAGTGTGGGAGAGTAGCACACCGCCGCCACAACACGAAAATATGGGAGGCATCCTCAGGAGACAGTTCCTGAGGATGCCTCCTTTTTTATACCCGTCTCAGACCTATATTTGAAAATTCCAGTTTCCGTGCATAAAGACACATGCCAAGCAAGGGAACACGGTTAATCGGGACAAGCAAGGTTGCCTTTCACTTGGGCAGTCTGCGATTTGATCTTCGGGAGCACTGATGCCGCAGCTGTCGCTCGCTTTGCCACCTTGACTTTGCCACCTGTTGTTTATTGTCTAGGACACCTAAAATGAAAACAGCCGAACCAGGCGCGTAAACACATAGGCGAAGAAAGCGGATGAGCATGGGCAAAAGAATCATTCTTGTAGGAGCTACCGGCAGAGTGGGTGCATTGACACTGGAGGATCTGGTCCAAGCCGGCCATGAGGTGGTGGCCTGCGCGCGAGGAGCTTCGAAGATTCCGGCCAGCCAGCAGGTGGAGCCTACGACCCTGGATCTGCATGACCCACTCTCCCAGATAACCGACGCGTTCCGCAAGATGCATGCGGACGCCGTTGTTTTCACTGCTGGTTCGCGTGGCAAAGACATCAACCAGATTGATGCCCTGGGAGCGATGAAGACCATAGAGGCCGCCAAAGCGGTCGGCATCACCAGGTACGTCATGTTGGGGGCCATGTATGCAGCCGACTGGCTGCGTTGGGAGCAGCCCCGGGTCAAGCCTGCCATTGACGCACTCGCTGATTACTACGTGACCAAGAACATGGCAGACCAGTACCTGATCGGCTCCGGACTGGACTACACCATCATCGAGCCGGGTAGCCTGACCGAGCAGAAGGGCACCGGAGCCATTCAGGTAGAGCCAGACGGGCCCGGACCCATACCGATCCCCGATGTGGCACGATGCCTGGCTGACTGCGTCGACCTGCCGCAGACCGTAGGCAGGATCTACAACATCGTCGGAGGCAGCACTCCCATCAGACAAGCCCTCACCGGAACGCGGTGACAGAAACCCATCTAGTTCCTAACAGCGGCTTTTGACGCCCACCTTGGCGTGTCTGCATAGCAACTGGGATGGTACCTTTGGTGCAATGCTTGTTGCTCGTTGCTTGTTGATTGCGCGCTGGTACACCGGGCTCCTGTGATTTTTATGGAGGCGGGAATGGCTTAGAGACAGGGCGGATCTTAAGGAGGTCGTCGATGAACATTACCAATTTTCGGGATTTGGGAGGTATACGGACCATTCATGGCCGTCTAGTCCGTCCCCATAAGTTCATCCGCTCCGGGCAATTAGTGGGTCTAGACGAAGACACTAAGAAGGAGCTGGTCGACCGCTACCAGGTGACCCAGGTCGTGGACTTCCGCCGGCCTTTCGAGATACAGGAAAGTCCAGACGACCGGCTTGAAGGTGTAACCTTTACCAACATTGATCTGCTGGAGCAAAGCGGCACCAACAGCGCCAGCCTGGACGATTTCGCCTCGATAGGTTCGGCGGATCAGGTCAACGGGCACATGCTGAATGTCTACCATGACCTGGTCATGAGTCCTGCGGCCCAGCAGGGGTATGGGAGATTCCTGCGCATCGTCGTGGACAACACCCAGGGGGCCACTCTTTTCCACTGCTTTGCCGGCAAGGACCGAACCGGGTTCGCCGCGGCACTGGTGCTCTGGCTGCTGGAGGTGGACGACGACCAGATATTCGCGGATTATCTGAAGACCAACAAAGAGAGGGTTGCTGCCAACAATCAACTGCTGGACCAATTCCGCGCCAAAGGCTTCGCCCAGGATTCGTTGGATGCGCTGCAAATTGCGCTCTGCGTCAAGAAAGAATACCTAATTCATGCCCAAGAAGCCATGGTCGAGGCCTACGGGGATGTCTTCGCCTATGCGCGTCAGGCTTTGGGGTTCGGGCCGGACCAGGTGGAGGCCCTGCGTAGCAACCTGCTGGAGTAGCCGAACCAGGCTGGAGGTAGCTGATACGGGTAGACTCGAGCTTAGACGTCAATCACGAGGAGGACATTGTGCGATACATGAATTTAGGACGGTCAGGATTCCGGGCCTCCCGTGTGGCCCTGGGGGTCATGCGGATCGATCAGAAGAGCCGCGAGGAGGCGCGGACCATTGTGGAGACGGCCATGAATGCGGGCGTGGACTTCTTTGATACAGCAGACTGCTACCATGCCGGGGCCAGCAGCCGCGCCCTGGGGCAGGCTCTGAAGGATCTGAGCGTAGACCGTGACAGCGTGGGCATCCAGACCAAGTTCGGCATTTTCCGCAACCCGGACAGCGACCAGATCACTCGCTATGACTTCTCCAAGGATCATCTGCTGAAGGCCCTGGATGAGGAGCTGGTCAATCTGCAGACCGACCATGTCGACTTCGTGCTGCTGCATCGCCCCGACACCCTGGTCGACTTGGACGATCTGGCTGAGGCCTTCAACGAACTGCAGTCCAGCGGGAAGGTTCGGCACTTCGGTGTCAGCAACGTCAACCCCATGCAGGTGGAGCTGCTACAGAGCGCGGTAAGCCAGCGGCTGGAGGTCAACCAGCTGCAGTTCGGTCTGGGACACACCGGCATGGTCGACCAGGAGATCCATGTCAATATGGGCGACGATCCCAGCCTGGATCACGATGGCGGTCTTCTGGCCTATTCACGGCTGAAGTCCATGACCATTCAGGCCTGGAGCCCCTTCCAGACCGGATACTTCGACGGGGTCTTCCTGGACAATCCCCACTACCCCGAACTCAATGCGGAGCTGGACAAACTGGCCAAGCAGCATGGAGTGACCAAGAGTGCAATCGCAGTGGCCTGGATTCTGCGGCACCCCGCCGGCATACAGGTGCTCCTGGGATCCATGAACCCTGAGCGCATCACCCAGATGGCCGCTGGTGCAGATGTGGATCTGACCGCCCAGGAATGGTACGACCTCTATCTGAGCGCCGGTCACGACCTACCCTGATCCCTGCCTGCTGTAGGGTCGCTCACGTCCGTTCGGTTTCTGCCCTTACCGCTTCAGATCATGAAGGATTGTGCTCTGCTGGTCTGATCTTGTGTCAATCTTCGTGCATCATCGGTTTGCGTCATTTGGCAGGGTCTATCTGGTCGGGCATTGGGCGTCATGAGTGCAAAAGTGCGCAGAAGGATAGTCGGATCGGTTTCGAGGTAGTCGTACGCTGTCATGCATTATTTTACCCCACGACGTTGCGCCGCTACGTCCAAGATCATGTATCACGATCGGGCCAAGGCCCAGCAGGCCGCCGACCGCAGCATGGTCGAACGCAACGTTCTTCTGTGGGTCTACCGCTGTGATTACTGCGGAAGCTGGCATCTGACCAGCCATGAGCCGGGCTCTTACCAGCGTATGAGGACTGCCTCGCGAGCCTTGAAACCACACAGCCGCAAACGTGGGTACAAGCCCCGTCGCAGGTGAGGCAGTCATTGCCTCTGCAACCCAGCGTTCTTGGTAATTGCCAAGCTGATTCTGATTGATTCCGACGGCCCCGAGCAGCAAGATTGGATTCCACTGATCTCGCTGTTTGGGGCCGATTGGACTTTGTCTATTCACCCAAGGCTGGTGAACTAGGCGGATGTGAACTTATCGGGTGGCCATTGCGGTTGACTGGCTGGCAGGGATTTCGTCGCCTTAGCAGGCTGGGTCGAATCCCTGTCGGCGGATCGAATCCAGCATGGGTTCATGACCAGATGCGGGATTGCGGACCTTGTCAGCCATAATGGCACTGAATGAGCGGTGTGGAGCGTCCATGTGCCGGATGTCCCGATAATAGCGGGTGACCGTCTGGTCGAAGTCAGCCAGGGCATCTTTTATATCCACATCGTCGTCGGCCCTCTGATAGGTGTTGGTGAAGATTTGCGCCTGACGAGGCATCCTGGGCTTGGGATCTGGATCCTGGGCCGGGTGGCCGATGGCAAGCCCCAAGACCGGATAGACCAGTTTGGGCAGCTTGAGCAGATCAATCAATCTGTTGGTGTCATTGATGACGCTGCCCAGAATGACTCCGCCCAGGCCCAAGGCGTTGGCTGCGGTCTCCATGGCGTGCAGGGCCAAGACCGCATCGTTCTGCGACTGCAGGAAGACATACCCGGTGTTGAGCAGGGTGGTATCGGGATCCACATCATCGGCGAAGCGTCGAACCAGATCTGCATTGCGACGCTGGTCGGCTAGGAAGATGTAGAGCAGCGGGGCTTCGGCGACATAGCGCTGATGGGCCATATCGGCGATGGCAAGCGCCTCATCATGATCAGTGACCCTGATGGCCGACCATTCATGGAAATACCGGCTGGTCGCCGCATGCTGGGCCGCCTGCTCCAGCAGGGCGACGGTCTGGTCGTCAACCGGCTCGTCGGTGAATCCGCGGATGGAGCGCCGTTCTAGCAAGGTCCGTATGGTGGGATTGTCGGCCGGATTCGTGGCCGGGGTTTTTAGTGCGTTTGATAAGGTCATTTTGACATTCTGGCCGTCAATGCCTGCCAATGCAAGACCTTGTCGTCAAAATCACGCAATCAGCGTTATCAGGTTCAGCCTGGTTGCCGGTCAGCTCCTATGCTTTCAGCGCTGGTGGCAGCGACCAACCCGAGCCTGGGGACACCACACCTGGGCAGGCCGGAACCAGGGCGGTGACGGCGGCTGACAGAACGCTGAAGAGGGGACCTGGAGGCCCGGACCATTGTGAAGAAAGTCATGGATGCATGAGTGGATTCTCTTCCACACAGACGGGTTGCCGAGCAGGCTGCGATTATAGCGTCGGCAGAACGACATGGAAGCTGGAGGTCAGAAGAGGACGTTGCCGTTGTGGGACTGAACATCTTCCACGTTGTGTTCGATGATGTCCCAGTGCTCAGCCAGCTGGCCGTCCTGCAGCCGGTAGATGTCGCAAACCTTGTTGACATGGCCGTTCTTCAGCGTGCACTTGAAGAAGACATAGACCATGTCGTCTTCGCCGTTCAGTCTGATGATCTCGATTTGCGGGCCCAGAGACAGGAAGCCTTTGATGAACTCCAGGAATCCCGCCTTTCCGTCGGCTCAGGTGGGGTTGTGCTGGATGTAGTCGTCCCGCACGAACCTGTCGATATTGCTGGTGCCTCCCCGAGTGAAGACCTGGTCGTAGAATGCTTGCACCAGGGACTTGTAGGCTGCCGTTTCGGTCTCGCTCATCAGGAATCTTCGTTTTCTGCTTATACATAGGCTTTCGAGTTTTTCATGATGGGTGTCTTCGCTCAGGCTCGTAGGCACGCATAAAACCAAGATGAGCAGGTGGATGGCGGCTGACGGGAAGGCTATCAGGCCTTGAAGTGGCGCTCGTCGTTCATTGTGGCGAAGTTCAGGCCGATCAGGATGCCGCCGCCTATGTAGTTACCAAGCATAGCCACCAGGACCACCAGAATCGTCTTCCAGGCGTTGACCCGCCCGAAGAGACCCAGGATGAGGAAAAGGGCCGAATCCGCTATCGAGTGCTCGAAACCGCAGAAGGCGAAGACGAAGACGGCCACGACCATGATGATGCACTTGGTGAAGTCGTTGGAAAGCTTGCCGTTGTAGACCATGAGCATGGCGATGTTGATGCAGAAGTTGCACAGGATGCCGCGCACGAACAGGTCAGCGAAGCCCATGGGGCCGCCGGAGACGTAGCCGGTCTTGGTCGCCGCGGCCGCAAGCATCTGGTCCAGGGTGGGACCGCTGACGATGGATGAGAAGCGCAGGATGACGGCCACGATCAGGGCTCCGGCCAGGTTGCCCAGAAGGCAGAGGACGAGGATCCTCAGGGAGGCCAGCCAGCCCAGGCGCTTGTGATAGGCGCCTATGGTGACCACCATCATGTTGGACGTCAGCAGTTCCGAGTTGGTGTAGTAGATCAGGACCAGGGCCCAGCCGAAGGTGGTCGCCGCCAGGACCCGGCCTGCCAGGATCAGGCCGTGGTCGGCGGGGTTCTGGCCGGCCTGGCCCATGATGACGAAGAAGGCCGTGAAGAAGATACCCACAAAAAGGCCCGCCATGGTGGCTCGCTGCATGTACTTGCCGGTCAGGGCGCCGCTCATGGTCTTCTTGCTCTCGACCACGTCCAGGACGGTGCTGATGAAGGCCCGCCCGGGGAAGAGGGGCTGTCTGTTCTGTTGATCTGTCATCTGATTGGGTTGCTCATTCACGGGGTTCATTATGGCATTCCAGAGTAAAGTGAGACCGCCCTTAGGGCCCGACTGTGCGGGAATTCACTTCTTTGCCAGTGTCGCCCAGTGTCACCCAGCCTCACTCGGTGCGCAGGGCGGTGGCAGGATCCTGCTTGGCTGCCTTCCGTGAGGGGATCAGGCCGCCGATCAGGGTCAGGACCACGCTCAGAATGACCAGAGCCACGCCGCCCGAGGCAGGTAGGGCTGCATTGACTTCGGTAGTCCCCATGAAGTGATGCATGATGCTGTTGGCCGGAATGATCAGCAGCAGGGTGATGCCCACCCCCAGCAGGCCGGCCAGAAGACCGATGAGGCCGGTCTCGGCGTTGAAGACGTTGGAGACGTTCCGCTTGGAGGCCCCCATGGCGCGCAGGATGCCGATCTCCTTGGTCCGCTCCAGAACCGATATGTAGGTGATGATGCCGATCATGATGGAGGAGACCACCAGCGAGACCCCGACGAAGGCTATCAGCACGTAGGTGATGACGTTGATGATGGTGGTGACCGAATTCATCATCAGGCCCACGTAGTCGGTATAGACGATCCTGTTCTTCTCCGCAGCCTTGTCGTTGTAGTGCTTGATGGAGTCGCCCACAGAATTCTTGTTCTCGAAGCTGTCCGTGTAGATGCTGATCCGGGAGGGGGCGTCCCGGGAGATCAGGCCGAAGTCACTTAGGTTGTCGGCGTAGGTTCCTGTGGAGACGTACTGGTTGTATATGGCGACCAGGGCCTCCTGCGGGGCGGTGGCGATGTACTGGTCGAAGGCCTGGGCCGTCTGTTGCTCAGCTGAGGCTCCCGTGGGGATGCCTGCAGAACCTTGGGCTCTTGCAGCGGCTCCGGCCCGACCCTGGGCCTCCTGGCCGGCCATGGCTGCCGAGCCTTTCATGATCTCCTGGGCCATGCTGGCCTTCTGGCTAACGCCCAAGGATGCGATGTAGGCCTTGGCATCGTTGGCCTTGGCCGCATCGTCGGAGGGAGCGAAGGCCATTCCGTTGAGGACGCTGTGGCCCTGGTCAGCCTCCTGGTCGGTGACGATGGGGCTGGTCTTGGCCTGGTCAATCAGGTAATCGGTCAGCTGGCGGGTATACCCGACGCCCACCTTGAGCGGCGTGGCCTTGGCCCCCTGGTTGGGGCGAACGATGCCGACGATGTGTAACTGCAGACCCTGGTCGGCGGCCTTGGACATCTGGTCGGTGCTGTCGCCGATGTAGTGGTAGTGGCCGTCGGTCCCCTTGGCATACTGGTTCGCAGCGGGCACCAGGGAGAGCTTCTGGTCCATGGCCTTGGCGTATTCGATGGGCTTGGTGTCGACCTTGACCTCCTGGCCGCTGTTCAGCTTGTTCATCATGTCGGTGTACTGGCTGGAGGGGAGGATGCCCAGTTTGTAGAGGCTGGTGACGGGCATCTGGTTGTTCTTGTCCAGCACCAGGACCACCTGATCCTTGGCCTTGGGCCATGTGCCGTTCACCACCTGGTAGTTGTCGGTCACCACCTTGCTGATGGTGGTCTTGGCATCGGCACCCGGCATGATCTCGCCGAAGATCTCCGGGGCCTTGTTCTTCTCGGTTTTGCCGGTCAGGTAGGACATCTGCATGGACTGGATGTCGCCCATGTCGCTGTCGGTGTTGGCCGTGGCCATCTGGCTGGCGGTGGAGCTGGCGTCGTCCTGCCCGCTCATGGTCACCTTGTCCGCAGAGACCAGCTTGCCGTCCGGGTCGTGCCCGAAGACCGAGAACTTGGTGGCGTAGGAGTACTGGATGCCCACGGACCCCACGTACTGATGGATTTCGCTCTTGGGATTGTCCAGGTATTTTTTGAAGTCTGTCAGATTGTTCTGGGTGATGCTGCTGGTAAGGCTGGAGGCCCCCTTGATGCTGGAGTCGTCCGGCTGGATGGCCTTGAGATCCTTATGGGCCTTGGCCTCCTTCTGGGATTCCTGCGCGGAGTCCACTATCTTGTTCAGGTCGAAGGACTGCTCCTGAATGGTGATGGGGTAGGAGGTCATGGTCTCCCGCTGCACCCTGTCTATGTAGCGGTTGACCCCAGTGGATACGGACAGGATCAGGGCGATGCCGATGATGCCGATGGATCCGGCGAAGGATGTCAGGGCTGTTCGGGCCTTCTTGGTCCGAAGATTGTTGAAGCTCAGCGACAGTGAGGTCAGCAGCCCCATGGAGGCCTTGCCGAAGGTGCGGTGGCGGGCCCGGCGAATGGGCACCTGGTCGTCGGGCAGGGGGTCGGAGTCGCTGATTACGGAGCCGTCGTGCAGCTCCACAATCCTGGTGGCGTACTGGTGGGCCAGCTCGGGGTTGTGAGTGACCATGACCACCAGCCGGTCCTGGGCCACCTCCTTGAGCAGGTCCATGATCTGGATGGAGGTCTCGGAGTCCAGGGCTCCGGTGGGCTCGTCGGCCAGGAGGATGCGGGGGTTGTTGACCAGGGCCCTGGCGATGGCCACCCGCTGCATCTGTCCGCCCGAGAGCTGGTTGGGTCGCTTATTCACGTGCTGGCCCAGCCCCACCTGCTCCAGGGCCTTCCTGGCCCGCTCCCGCCGCTCCTGCCGGTGCACGCCCGAGATGGTCAGGGCCAGCTCAACGTTGGACAGGATGCTCTGGTGGGGGATCAGGTTGTAACTCTGAAAGACGAAGCCCACGGTGTGGTTGCGGTAGGAGTCCCAGTCCCGGTCCTTGTACTTTTTGGTGGAGGTGCCGTTGATGATCAGGTCGCCCTGGTCATAGCGGTCCAGCCCGCCGATGATGTTGAGCAGGGTGGTCTTGCCGGAGCCGGAGGGGCCCAGGATGGCCACGAACTCGTTGTCGCGCAGGTTGACGCTGACATCATTCAAGGCCTGCTGGACGAAGTCCCCTGTTTTGTATTGTTTGGAGATGTGTTCGATCTGCAGCACCGTCGTCCTCCGCTTTCTGGATTCTCAATGGCTCAATGGCATGGACTTATGGACTCTTGGAGTGCCAGCTTACGCCATGAGCATGGGTAAATGCCGATATGGCCTAGTCCACCGACTTAAGAGCCTCGAGCATGTCCACATGCTTGAGCTTGTTGTTGACCATCCAGCCCAGGCCGGCCGTGATGACGGTGATCATGACCAGGGGCACGACGAAGGCCACCCAGCTGATGGAGGGGTCAAAGAGGACGTTGTCCGGAGGGACGGTGGTGATGATGTAGTGGTGCAGCCAGGCCCCGAACCCGTACCCGGCCAGGACGCCGATAGCCGATAGGAGGATGGTCTCCCGGTAGATGTACATGGTCACCTCGCGGTCGTAGAAGCCCAGCACCTTGATGGTGCTCAGCTCGCGGATCCGCTCCTCCACGTTCAGGTTGGTCAGATTGTAGAGGATGACCAGGGCCAGCAGGGTGGCCACGATGATCAGCACTTGCATGATCATGTTCAGGGACGTGACCACGGTGTCAATCTGGCTCATCAGAGTCGTGTTTTGCACCACTCCCTGGATCCCGTCGATCCGCATGAAGGAGGCGGCCTGTCTTCTGGTGTTCTCCGCGCTGGAGTCCTTGAAGGTGACCAGGTGGGCGTTGGGCGAGAAGTCCTGGTGGAAGACGGTCCTGTAAGCCGATGGGCTCATGAAGACGAAGTGCCCCAGGTACATCTCGCAGATGCCATCCACCCGCATGGTTCTGTTCCTGCCACCTGAATCCTGCAGGGTGATTCTGTCGCCGGTCTTGGTCCCTGTCAGCTGAGCGATTCGCTCGGAGAGGATCACACCGTCGCCCTTGAGGTTCAGGGGCTTGTGCCCAGACCGGGTGTTTATGCGGATGAAGTCGTCCAGGTGCTCGGCGCTGGCCGGCGCGATCATGGTGATGGACTGCTTGTCGGCGTTGTGGCCGGCCGTCTTGCTCATCTCTTCGTAGCGCACGTTCAGGGAACGGCTCACATCGGGCTTTTCCAGCCGTTTTTTGATGGATTGACGCTGGTCGGTGGTTGCCTGGCTGTTCTCGGCAGCAATCAGGTCGTAGCGAATGACTTGGCCGAACTGGTGCTCGTTGATGGCCGAGATGGATCCCTGCACGCCGAATCCTGCCATCAGCAGGGCCACTGACCCGCAAACCCCGAAGATGGTCATCAGCATCCGCTGCTTGTAGCGGAAGATGTTCCGGGCGGTGACCTTGTGGGTGAAGTTGAGCCGGTTCCAGATCAGAGGTATGCGCTCTAGGAAGATCTTCGAACCGGCGCTGGGCGGCTTTGGCAGGAGCAGCGCCGACGGCTTCTCGCGCAGCTCCCGCCAGGCGCTCAGGAAGGCCGGAACCACGGCGCTCAGGAAGGCCAGCAGGCAGGCCAAGAGGGTGATGGGCAGGTGGAAGCCGTAGTGGATGGGCGGCATGTCGAAGGCGTGGGCATAGGCCTGGTAGACGATCCAGGGCAGGAGGGTGTGGCCGGTGATGATGCCGAGGAGGGCGCCCAGGGCGGAAGCTGCTCCGCCATAGACCAGGAACTTGGCCATGACATCCCGGTCCCTGTAGCCCAGGGCCTTGAGCGTTCCGGCGTTGATTCGCTCCTCGTCCACGAAGCGCGTCATGGTGGTGAAGGTGACCAGGGCGGCCACCAGGTACATGAAGTAGGGGAAGACCTTGGCCAGCGAGTCCACGATGAAGGAGACGGATGCGTAGACCTTGTAGCCCTCTGAGCCGGGCGCTTCACGGCGTGAGTCCAGGGCGTAGACCGGCTTTTCCAGACGGCTCAGCTGATCGGCCGCCTTGTTCAGCTTCTTCTGGGAGTCGTCGATCTTCTTCTGGGCGTCAGGGCTCTCCCTGTTGAACTTGTCCAGTTTGGTCTGGTATTCCGCGGTTTTCTGATCCAGGGTGGCCTGGGCCTGGTCGATATGCCCCTGGGCCAAGGCGCGGCTGCTGGCCAGCTGCTGCCGGGCCTGGGCTATCTTGGTCTTGCTTTGACCCAGCTGAGCTGAGGCTTGGTCGAGCTGGATCTTACCCTGGGCCAGCTGGCGCTCGCCCTCCTCCACCTTGGCTCTTGCCTGGGTCAGCTCTCGGCGCTTTGCGTCCAGGGTCTGCTGGTTGGCCGCAACCTGGGCCATGCCGGGGGTGTACTGGTTGGTCATGAAGGCATCGCGGCCCGCCTTGGCCTTGGCTGCCAGGGCGTCGATTTGCGGTGACTGTTGGTTGAGCTCGGTCAGCTGGGCCTGGAGTTCGGCCTTCTTGCGGTTGAGCTCGTCCTGCTGCTGGGGGGTCAGTCCGGGCTTGGCCAACTGGGCGTCGATGGTCTGAATGAGGCCGGTGACCTGTGCAATGCCCTGTCTGCATTGCTTCTGCGCTTCCTGGGACTGGGCTACGGCTTGGTCTGCCTGGGTCTTTCCGCCTTCCAGCTGCTGGCGGGAACTATCAAGCTTGGCCTGCCCTTGGTCGATGGCCTGCTGTCCTTGGTCGGCCTGCTGCCTGCCTTGGGCCACCTGACTGGCGGAGGACTGGTACTGCTTCTGCTTTCGGGCCAGCTCGGCCGAGCTCAGGTCTATCTCCTGCTGTCCTTGGTCGATGGCCGCCTGGGCCTGTACCGTCTTGGCGGCCAGTTGGTTCTTTGCGGACTGGATGCTCTGGCCACCCCGGTCCAGATCCTTCCTGGCCTGGTCCAGCTGCTGCCGGTTTCCCTCAAGTTTGTCTCTGGACTGGTTCACCTGGTCCTGCCCCTGGTCCAGCTTCTTCTTTAGGGGGGCCTTGATGGCGTTCAGCCTGGCGGCGGGGCGTCCTGACAGGATCCGGTTCAGGTCGTCCTTGTGGGTTTGCAGGGCCTGGATGTACTGGTCGGAATAGTGGTCCCTGATTCGGTCCAGATCCTTGAAGGTCAGGCGGGCGATCATGTACTCGTCCGAGTCGAAGGCCTTTGGCGTGGTCACTGCGTAGGAGTCCAGGGATCCGGATCCGGCTGTGGAGGGACCCATGTTGACCTTGCTCAGGATTTCGGTTGACCTGACCGTGCCCACCACGCGCAGCTTGTGGTGCTTCAAGACCTTCCTGCCCAGCTGGTCAGCCTTTTCGTCCACCTGGATGCTGCTGCCGATGGGGTGGCTCTCACCCAGGGCCGTGTCGACCGCTATCTGGTCGGGTCTGGTCGGCATGGATCCGTCGACCAGTTCGTAGGTGGAGATCCGGTCGGGGGCGGAGTAGATGCGCAGGCTCTTGTCGGTACCCTTGAGCACCACATCCTTCAGATATCCGTATTCGATTTCCGAGTTGCCCGGGGCGGTGTCGATGGCATCCCGGTCCTCCTGGTCCAGCCCGTAGCTGCTGATGACCATCAGGTCGGCCAGATGGTGGTTGGACAGGTAGGCGTTGCCGGCCTGCCGCATGTCCGGTCCGGTCACGCTCAGCCCGACCAGGGCGAAGGAGCCCAGCGCCACCAGGCATACGATGGAGATGAACCGTCCCAGGGACTTGCGCAGGGAGACCCGGATGTCGTGCCAGAGCACCTTCCTGACGGGCTGCATCCTCACCACTCCACGTTTTCGATGTCTTCGGGGCTGTCATTGGTCTGCACGGCCTGGACCCGGGCGTCGTGCATGCGGATGACCCTGTCGGCGATGGGGGCGATGGCCGCGTTGTGGGTGACGATGACCACGGTGGCGCCCTTCTTGCGGCACTGGTCCTGGAGGATGCGCAGCACCTGTTTGCCGGTCCGGTAGTCCAGGGCCCCGGTGGGTTCGTCGCAGAGCAGGATTTTGGGGTTCTTGGCCACGGCCCGGGCGATGGCCACCCGCTGCTGCTCGCCGCCGGAAAGCTGGGCAGGGAAGTTGTCAATCCGGTCGCCCAGGCCCACGTCGACCAGGGTCTGGACCGGGTCGGCGGCATCGTCCACGATCTCCGAGGCCAGTTCCACATTCTCCCTGGCGGTCAGGTTGGCCACCAGGTTGTAGAACTGGAAGACGAAGCCCACGTCGTAACGGCGGTAGGTGGTCAGTTGTCGCGCGTCATAGCCGGCGATGTCCTTCCCGTCTACGATCACCTGGCCCTCGTTACAGGTGTCCATGCCGCCCAGAATGTTCAGCACGGTCGACTTGCCCGCTCCCGAGGCTCCGAGGATGACCACCAGCTCGCCCCTCTCGATAGAAAAGGTGACGGCATTGTTGGCCACGATGGTCGTCTCGCCGGTCACATACCGTTTCGTCTCTCCGATGACGTCGATATAGCCCATCATGCCCTCTCGTAACCCTGACCGTGCGGCGGGGCCGTCCGACGCGAGGGACGCCCCCTGATGCTCTTTTCCCCACTACTGTATACGTTCGCGGGGTCCGGAACACAGGAGAACCGCCTGCAAGTCGGCGACATATTCACCCACTCTGCAAGGGTTCAGAGGCTCAGAGGGCTTGCAGGAGGTTGCCGAGTTTGCGGCTGTCCCTGACCGGTCTGCCCTGGCGGAAGGTGATGAACCGCTGGCAGGTTTGGGCCAGGAACTCCTGGTCATGCGAGATGACGATCACCATGACCCCCAGGGAGCGCATATAGCGGATCATTCCAGTCACCTGGTTCATGTGGAGCAGGTCCAGACCGCTGGTGGGCTCGTCCAGAACCACCAGGCGCTTGCCCGACAGTATGGCGGCCGCGATGGCCACCCGCTGCTTCTCACCGCCGGAGAGAGTGTTGGGGTGCCGGCCCAGGAGCCGCTCCAGGTCCAGCTTTCGTGCCACCTCCTTGAAGAGGTCGGTCCGTTTGGCCCCAAGGAGCATCTCGCCCTCCACGGTCTCGCTGAAGAGCTGGTAGTTGACATCCTGAAAGACCATGTAGGAGTCCTCGACACGCTCCCTGACGGTCTGCTTGGTCCCATTCAGGCTGATTTCCGACCTGTCGCCAGGTTTGAGCAGACCGGTCAGGACCGAGGCGAAGGTGCTCTTGCCTGCACCGTTGCGGCCGATGATGCCGGTGATGTCGTCGCTGGACAGGGTCAGGTCGTCCACATCCAGGGCAGGAGCCTGGTCGTGATGGTAGGCATAGGTCAGGTTCCTGACCCGGAGCAGGTCGGGGGTCTTCTCGGTAGTGACTCTGGCAGGGGCGCACGCATTCTCGGTCGCATCCAGGTCCAGGGCCCGCAGGCCCATGGCCTGGCGACTCGGGCCATCCAGTCCCCTCATGGCGGCCGGGGTCAGGTGCTCCGCCAGCCTGCCGTCCTTCATGACCAGGAAGTCGTCGGCCAGGCCGTCCAGGTAGTAGAGGCGGTGCTCGATCAGGACCATGGTCAGGCCCCGGTCCTTCAAGCGGCCCAGGATCTGCGCCAGGCCGGCCACCGCTTCGACGTCCAGGTTGCCTGAGGGCTCGTCCAAGACCAGGATCTGCGGGTCCATCATGCAGGAGGAGGCGATGGCGATCATCTGCTTCTCACCCCCGGAAAGGGAAAAGATGTCCCGGTCCATGAGCGGGGCGATGCCGAAGAGGTCAGCCAACTGGTCTATACGCTCCCGGATGGCCTCCGGCTGGACCCCGGTGTTCTCCAGGGGGAAGGCCAGCTCGCTGCGGACATCGGTGGTAAAGAACTGCGTCTTGGGGTTCTGGAAGACCGACCCCACCTGCTCCGAAAGCCGGTAGATGGGCCGGGCCGTGGTGGGCTCGCCCCCGATCAGGCACACTCCCTCCAGCTTGCCCTCGTAGAGTTCGGGAATCAGGCCGTTGATGACCCTGGACAGGGTGGTCTTGCCGCAACCGCTCGGCCCGGTGACCACGGTAAGCCGTCCCTGACCCATCCGGCAGGAGACCTCCTTGAGGGATGGCTGGCTGGCGCCTTCGTAGGTGAAGCTAAGCCTGGAACATTGCAACATAGGCTCCACATCCCATAAGGACCAGGCCCAAGGCGCACATGAGCGCATCCAGTCCGGTGAAGGCAATCCGTTGGATGGAGGTCTTGGGTCCGGGGTCGCCGATCCCCCTGGTCAGGGCGGCCGAGGTCAGGTCGGAGGCCACATTGGTGGCGTTGTTGAGCAGGGGAACGTAGATGTACTCCATGGTTCGCATCGGATGCCGGACCATGTCCCCGGTGGTGACCGCGATCCCCCTGAACTTCATGGCCCGTCTGATCTGGGCATAGTCGTGCCTGACGGTCGGGAAGAAGCGGAAGAGGACGCTGACGGGGATGACCAGCCACTGGGGGGCGTGGATCTTGCGCAGCAGGTAGACCAGCTCCGAGACCTTGGTGGTGCCCATCATGAAGGCCGCCACCAGCACCAGGGGGAGGATCCTGCCCACGCCGACGAAGAGGAAGAGCAGGTAATGCCCCGGCAGATTCTCGGGAAAGACCATGGCCAAGGAGGCGCCCAAAGCGAAGACCAGGCAGACCATAAGCCAGGCCTGGCCCTTCCTCACTCTGCCCACGATGACCTGGAAGCTGCAGAAGTAGATGTTGATGGCCAGGACCAGCGGGGTGGGCAGGGTGACGAAAATCAAGGCGTTGGCGAAGATGACCAGCAGGAATCTGGTGTAGATGGAGATGGGCCTCATTGCTTGGCGGGTATCCGGTTGAAATGCCGGTCGACGATCCGGGAGCCTATCCATGCCCCGAGCAGGGCGCCGACCAGGGTGGCCAGGATGCAGACCAGGAAAGTGGCTCCGGTGATGGGTGCGAAGACCCCGTTGATGTACTCCTGGCTCTTGCCGCGGCGGACCAGGCTGGCCACATAGGCGTCCTTCATGAACCAGAGGGGTAGGACGGGGCCGGTGCAGCCGAAGGTGAGGATGACGTAGCTCAGGTAACGGGCCAGGTTGGGACGGCTCTCCCTTAGCGAGGACTGAACCAGATCAGCCAGCAGGCCGCAGAAGGCGTAGGGGATGAAGGAGAGGGCGAAGTGGCCGAAGACCAGCAGGAAGAGGCCCATGATGACGCCGACGATGGTGATGGCCCCGAACCTGGGCACGCGGCGGATCATCAGCATGTAGACCGGGCCGGAGACCAGCCCCACCACAGCGGGGATGAAGAGGGAGGACAGGCCGGGCATGACCAGGCCAGCCAGGAAGACGGTGATGAAGTTGCCCACCGCCATACTGACGAAGTAGAGGGCCGTAAAAATGCCGACGTTGACCAGGTCTTTTGTCTTCAGTGCTTTCATAAAGGATCGCTCCCATCTGGGTGGCGGTCGCTCGGCCCTAGGCCATATCCGCCGATTTCAGGTTGTGTCGTCAAGTCTAGGAGGGCCGGAAGGGAAAGTAAATGATATTTTTTTATGTCTCTTGCCAGGGCTTCACAATAAGGGTATTGCCTGGCGCGCGAGGATTTTGTTAGTGTCCACTGAGAGAGGCGTATCAGAAAGGCGGCACGGAGGACAGGCATGATCAGCAAGCGACTACTTCATCTACCGGGAGCCAGGATGGGCGCCAGCCTCCTGCTGGCCCTCCTGCAGACGATCGGCGCGTTGGCGGAGGTCCTCCTCCTGCCGGTGGCCATCGCGGCCGTGGGCCGTTCCCTTGGCCTGGCTGTTCCTCATGCCCTTGCCTGGGTGCCTAATCGGCCCGGACCGCTGGCGGCCTTGATAGGCGGGCTGATCCTGGTTCGACTCCTGACCCAGGCGGTCGCCAGATTTGTCAGCGCCCGGCTGGCTGATGGGATGGGCAAGGCGCTCTCCCAGGCCCTATACCTATCCGTGTTCGACCCCAACAGGCAGGAGGACGACCTGGGCGTTCCGGCGCAGACCCTGGCCAGGCTTTCCACCGAGGGGGTCAAGTCGGTCGTCTCCTACTTCACTGCCTACATTCCGGCCTTGGTCCAGACCGCCCTGATGCTGGTCGTGACCCTGGTCGTCCTCCTGCCTGTCAGCCCTTTGGCTGCGGGGATTGTCGTGATTGGTATGGTGGCCCTGCCCCTGGCTTCCAAGCCCACCATGGGCGAGAACATCAAGATTCAGCTGGGCCAGCTGCGCAAGTACGACAAGGTCGGTGTCCACTTCGAGCATGCCCTGAGGGGGCTCAACACCTCGAAGATCTTCGGGGCAGACCAGCGGCAGGCCGACGATCTGGCCGAGGAGTCCGAAGGGTTCCGCCGGATAACTATGGGAGTGCTGGCTGGGCAGCTGCGCTCGCTGATCAAGGCCGACGTGGTTATCTACACCAGCCTCATCCTTGCGGTCGTGGCCACCGTCCTGATCGGGCAGGGCGGGCCCTCACGACTGCTGTCCTGCCTGATTGTCGCCCTGGCTGGGGTCCGGCTCTTTGCACCTGAGCGGCAGCTGGTCTACATGATGCATTCCGGCATGGTCGCCATCAAGCAGGGCAAGGCCATCGACGATATTCTCCAAGCGCGGCTGGGGAGCGACGGGGAGTCGGCGGCTTCAGGGACGACTCCTGAGTCACGTAAGAAAGTGGCGTCGGAAGTTGCTCAGGCAACGATTCCGGAGGCATCCGGGGAAGCGGTTCCGGAAGCGAGTCTTGAAGCATCAGAGGGAGCAGTTCGGGAATCTGACCCGGAACCTGCATCGGAATCTGATTTGAAACCAGCTTCGGACGTTGTCCGAATTTCTGCATCGGGATCTGCTTTGAAACCTGTTTTGGATGCTGTCCGAATGCCTGCACGGGGATCTGCCTCGAAGTCAGCTTTTGGTGCTGTCCAAATTCTTGCACCAGGTTCTGCCGATATTCCTGCATCGAGTTCTGCCGATGCGATGAGACAGAATACTGGTTCGGTGCGATCAAGCTCAGATCAGGCAGATCCGGCGGATATGTCTGGCGACGATTCGCCGGGCATCAACGCTCGCAATCTGACTTTCACCTATCCTGATGGCTTCCAGGCCCTGACCAATCTGAACTTCGACCTACCTGCCAAGGGGCATGTGGGCCTGGTCGGTGCCTCGGGCTCCGGCAAGAGCACCTTGGCGGGCCTGCTGTCCGGACGCTTACAGGGATATGCCGGAGAGCTGACCATCGGCGGGTGCCAGATCTGCGACCTGTCGCGCGAGGATCTGGTCGGTCTGCAGACCGTGGTTCGGGCAACCGACCATCTCTTTACCGGGACCATCAGATCGAATCTCGATCCGGCCGGACTGGGCTACTCGGATTGGGAGCTGCTGGACGCGCTGGATCAGGTCGGTCTGACCGGTCTTGTCCAAAGCAAGGGCGGGCTGGACGCTCACATCGATCCTGAAGGAGGCAACCTATCCGGTGGGCAGCGCCAGCGTCTGTCCATTGCCCGCGGGCTCTTGCGGCGTTCTCCCGTCTATATCTTCGATGAGGCCACCAGCGCCGTGGACCGCGAACATGACGCTACATTGGCAGCCCTGATGGATGCGCTGGGCAAGGAGTCCCTGGTTCTGACCATCACCCACCGCCTGGCTGGGGTCCGCAATGCCGATTCCATCCTCTTCCTGCAGGAGGGGCGTCTGGCGGAGAGCGGCGGTTTCCGTGAACTGATGGATGCCGGGGGCGGATTTGCGGCCCAGTGGAAGGAGCAGGTCCAGTATGAGGACGGGGAGTGACGACATGCAACATACGACGAGCAACCTGACGATGATGCGCCGTATGGCCCGGCTGATGAAGCCCCTGGCTGGCACGGAGGTCAAGGCCATTCTCTGCGGCAGCTTGGGACATCTCTTTGCTGTCTGGAGCATGATGGCTGCCGCTGCAGCCCTGATTGGTCTGGTTACGGACTGGCCGCCGTTGAATGGGCAGTGGGTCGTCTGGGCCCTGGTGGCGGTTCTAACTGCTCTCAGTCGGGGGGTCATGGCCTATGGGGAGCAGTACTACAACCATGAGATGGCCTTTAGCATGCTTCGTGACATCCGCACGACGGTCTTCGACAAGATGCGGTCCCTGGCCCCGGCCGGCCTGCGGGACCAGGCGCGCGGAGACATGGTGACGGTGATCACCAACGACATCGAGCTTCTTGAGATTTTCTACGCCCACACCCTTTCACCCATCGCCATCGCTCTAGTGACCTCATTGGCCAACCTGGCCCTGCTCACCTGGCTCTCGCCCTGGATGGGCCTGGCCGCCCTGGTCTCCTACCTAATCGTCGGTCTGCTCATCCCCATCCTGAGCGCAAGGCCCACCTTCAAGGTAGCCATGAAGGAGCGGACGGCCCAAGCCAATTTGCACTCTCTGCTTCTGGAGACCCTTCAGGGCCGCACTGAGCTGGCGGGGCTGGGCGCTTTGGAGAATACCCGTCGCCGGGTGGGAGCCGCTACGGACCAGATGCTGGATGCCAGGGGACGTACCTCTGGGCGGACCATCGCCAACGACATGGTCACCAACGTGGTCACTCTGATCTGCGCTGGAGTCTTTACGCTGATGGCCTGCTACCTAGGTTCGACGGGGTTGGTGAATCCGGGCCGGGGAATGATTGGACTGGTCGGCTTCCTATCTTCCTTCGCTCCCTTGATACCTGTGGCCCGGCTAGGCGCTGGCCTGCAGCCTACTTTGGCTGCCGCCAGGCGGGTCTTTTCGCTTTTGGACAAGGAGCCGCCTGTACGTGAGGTGGAATCTGATCATGGGAACCACCTGACGGAGTTCACTGGGGAGGATGCTAAGGCTGTCTCCTTCTCCTACGCTGGCAAGACTGACACGGGTACAGACGATTCGCGTGGCTCTGGCAGCCGGACTTCGGTTTTGGATGGTCTGGATCTTTCCATCAAACCTGGCGAGTTGATCGGCATCCAGGGGGCCAACGGGGTTGGCAAGTCCACTTTGATCGACCTGCTGATGCGGTTCCAGGAGCGTGGCGGCGGGGACCTGACGGTTTCCGGCCTGTCTATCGAGACCATCCGCACCGCCGACCTGCGCGCCCAACAGACCTTGGTGAGCCAGGACACCTACATATTCAGTCTCACTCTTGCAGATAACATCGCTCTTGCCCGGCCCGATGCCAGCAGAGAGGATATTGAGCAGGCAGCTCATGAAGCCTGCCTGGATGATCTGATCGACCAGCTGCCTGACGGCTTGGATCATCTACTTGCTGACAACGGCTCGGACCTGTCCGAGGGGCAGCGGCAACGAGTGGCTCTGGCTCGCGCTTTTTTGAGCTCGGCACCCTTCATGCTCCTGGATGAGCCCACCAGCAACATGGACGCCCTCTTAGAGGGCCGGGTTCTGACCAAGCTGATTGAGCGAAAGGGCGACCGTACCTGTCTGATCGTCTCTCACCGTCCCTCGGTCCTTGCCCGGGTTGATCGGTTGCTGACGCTGCAGGATGGCAGGCTTCTTCCCGCCTGACCTTCTCATAAAAGACGAGATGCAATTCATAGTGTCGCTTTGAATTACTGCTAGCAGCCATAATGCTGTCGATGTAATTTGATCCGGTGCCGGCCCATTCCAACGGGTGATTCCGGCAGTGATTCTATCTACTGACTGTGTGAATGGGAAGTTCAATTGGAGTCAGTTCTGAGAAAAGTGGTTCAGTCAAATAGGAGTCTGTTTTTGCTCGGGATGGTGGTATTTCGACAAGGTTCCTGCACAAGTATGGTTCATTGAGCTTGGTCGCCTCAGAACAGCTGAAAGGCGGAAGATTGCTCTTGATAAAGTCGAGGTCGTTTAGTGCATAAGTAAAATTATCGCTTTACTGATTCACATAACTAATTAATAGGTGGATATTAGCTTAGGTCAGCAGCGCCTGTTACGAAGACAAGCTGTCCCTCTGTCTGGAGATCAACCTGGCTGCTGCCATCCCCCATGGGAATGTGTTCACACATATGAAGCACCTGTTGTGGACCACGTCCCCTCCCTGTTAGTGTCAGCGATAGTCATATTCGTGGCGGGCCGTTGAGTCCAATCCATAGGTGGTCGCGGCTTTGACAAGGTCGCTGAGATGAACAACGCGCTTTCGCAGGCCTTCACCTGGAACGTGGTCATGCTACTCATACCCCTCCTGATCATCCTGATTGGATCGGCGTGGAAGAAGCCGACCATCCCGGTTATGCTGCTCTCGTCGGTGGCTGCCATGTTCAATGCCGTCGTCATCCAGCACTTCTCCGTCACCAATGCATTCAACGCCCTCGTCAACGGGTTCGTCACCTCTATGCTCACCAAGGGCTTCAACTTGGGCCCCGCAGCCAAAGACATCATCAGTCTGTTGAACCGGGGTGGCATGGAGAGCATGATGAGCACCCTCCTGATTGCATTCCGCGCCCTGTCCTTCGCAGGGGTGCTTTCGGCCTCCGGGGCTTTGAACAAGATTGTGGAATCTCTGCTCAAGATCAGCAAGAGCAGCGGCTCATTGATTGTCGTCACCCTGCTGACCGGCATCCTGACCATATCCACCACCTGCAACGGCCAGGTCTCCCTCCTGCTGCCTGGCGAGCTGCTGCGGCTTGCCTACATTCGCCGAGGTCTGCATCCCTGCAATCCCGGTCGAGGCATAGAGGATTCCGGCACCATATTCGAGCCGATCCTGCCCTGGACAGCTGCTGGTGCCTATATGGCGGCCACCTTGGGCGTACAAACGCTCTCTTATATGCCTTGTGCAACACTCTGCTGGACCGGCGTGATCTTCGCCACCATCTGGGGACACACCAGCATCGGCATCCGTAAGCTAACGCCGGATGAGCAGAAGACCATGCTCGCCGAGCTGTATAAGGAGAAGGAAGCGTAGAGCCGTTTCTCTGTTATAGTTAATCGGCGCCACAACCAGAAAATGCCCGTTGTGGTGCTTTTCATGTCAGCGGATAAAAAGACAGGGGCCTGCATGGGTTGGTCTTTTCTCATCATCTCGAAAATAGTAAGGCTGGTTAGCTCGGTTTCAATGATCGGTGCTGAGATAAACGGCGTAACAGTGGTTTCTGTGTCTCTATAGATTGCAGGGTCGGCGCGCTTCCCTGTGAAAGCAGCGTTATATAACCAGTCTGATTTACAGTGAATAACTGCGGCTAAGCGATTTATTAATTTTATCTTTACATCGAATACTTTGTTCATACTGTTATGTCGCATTAATAAATCATAATTTTAAATATTCTAAGATTAATTCCATATTCCTGACCTCGGAAACGGCCGAAGTAAAGCGGGTGCATCTTGGGAAAATAGAAAAACTATCCTCTGTTTGTGCCATATTTTATCTTCGACATACGCGAAAACAATTGACATCTCTCTATATGCAATTACTATTGTATATGTAACGTCAAAAGGGGGTTGGCCATATTTGGCTAACTCTCCACTAATGGGGCAGCGCTTTTCGAGGCGGATGCCCCATTAGTTTAGCTGAGGGGCCAATGTGGACAGTTCAAGGCAGAGGTGTTTGGATAAGAGTCTCGATGCTCAGATTGCTAATTTGCAGAGTGATGGTATCGTATTCAATATCTGTGATGAGGAATCTGCTAAAACATATCTAACTGTCAACACTTATCTATTTCGGATTAAACGATATGCTTCTAATTTCAATAAGCATGGTGACGGGAAGTACAAGAATCTTGATTTTGCTGTACTCAAGGATTTGGCGGTCATTGACTATGAGCTCAGGATGGCACTGGAATATCTGGTATCAAACGCGGAACATGATTTGAAAGTACGATTTAATAATTTGCTAATGTCGAATTCTGAGTTCGATGGTAGAAGGGTCGCAAAGTTAGTTGATCCAGCTGAACATTTCGTGTTTGATGAAGCAAGAGGTTATCGAAATCGGCATGGTCGTAGATGGGTGAAGACAGGAACTAGACTTATGTATTCTCCTTATTCAGATGCCATGGTTCGCAAATATTTCTCTGATCCAGAAATCTGGAATCTATGGGAATGCTTCACCCTAGGCGATTTGATTGACTCATACGAGAAGTATTTGAGGTCACTAAAACTGGAGGATAATGCTACAAAATTTTTTGGCAACTTCCGTAGGCTGCGAAATGCAGTATCGCATAGTGACCCGTTACTGTTAGACGTGAATAGGACGAGCGGCAAGGGCAATGTGCCCAAGACTGAGTTTGTTGATGCATGTTTATCCGAATTGTTCGAAATGAAAAAACCTTCGGCGCCGATTCCAAGCCTGATTAAGAAATCGCAACTTGTTTATGACTATTCAAGTTTTCTGTGCATGTTTCTTATAGTCTGCAACAGCATGCCTGTACGACATAAAGCTGCAAAATTGATGTCAGATCTAGAGCAAAGAATATGCAAGAATTACCAGCAGTATTATCGGGGGAACCCTGAGTGCATCCATTTAGGAAATACTCTTGGATGTATTATGCGTATTTCGGAGGCATTCTCGAAATACATTGAAGCTGAAAGTAATCAGCCACATCAAAGCGGAAGATTGCATTTTATCCCCAAGCTTTCTTCAAGTAGGTGAATTTTGTCCAGTCACTGGTTCGGAGACATCATGGTTTTCTCTAGGTCAGTGCTTAACTGATTTTTAGTTGTTTCGCGCGTCTTTTTGAATAATGGATTGTTTGCGTTATGGCATTTCTGCCTACTCTTCTGGCGTCAAGTTGTGCTAAAAGCACTATGTACGAGGTTTTCATTTCTGTTATAACGATCGGCTTTCTTCAGTGGAGTCCGTAATTAAAAGAGTGAGCCCTAGTATCACATTTCGGCCTGGTAGAGGCGGTTGTGCGTCATGAGCAACTGGAAAATAACAAACGTGAATCACTGCGAGAAGAGAATCAATCGACGAGTATCTCAGTCTAATTCTCTAAGCTCTAGTCGTGGCACAAGTCAGATTTATGGCTTCCGCTGTCATAGTTGTAATGGCAATGATTTTTGCTGAGGACACACTGTTTGCTTGGCTCGGTGTTGATTGTCGTTGAGGATTGTAAACAGCCCTGCTATGTCTGAGGCTATCGGCGGTGGAGGTCTGAGGGGGGGGTATTCGGGCAGTAGGTCGGCTAGTTCGATGTCTAACGCCTGGGCGACGGCGAGGATGTCGGGGTTAGTTCCCCGCGTTCAAGTTTCCAGTAAGTAAAGCTCGAGAGGCACGCATCGGCTGCAACCCCGTCTTGGGAGTATCCCTCGGCTGTGCGTGCCCGGGCGATGTTGATACGGAGTTCTTGGGCATAGTCTTTCGAGCCCGAATCAGCTTTGTCCATAAGTTCAATGCAAATATGATGTCATGTTTACATGGTGATGTATGCATGATGTAATGCGCACAGCAGGGTATTCGGCGCAAGGGTGGCTATGCCTGAGTCAGGTGAAGGGGTCCTTACCGGCAATGACTATGGTTTTATGAGAAGGGTTGAAGGGCAAAGGTGGAGGAAACTGAGAATTGTAAAAGCAACAATTCGAAGCGTAGCCTCAACATTGCAGCTGCCTTGGTACTGGTTGTTGCCGTCATCTGTGGCGGCATCGCAATGCTGACCATGAGCACAATCTAGCAATTGTTTTCTAACAGGATAACGACCAAAATCTACAGGGCTCAAGAGAGCGAATACCGCGAGTACTTGGCATCTGACGAGGTGAAGTCTGCCACGGCGGTTACGGATGATCAGGTGAGCGATGCCCAGACGGCTCCAGACTATGGCTAAGAGCGTGCAGACCTTCAAGCCGGACTCCAGCAGGACTACAGGGGCGAAAACTGACTTGACTGGAGACGCATCACCAGTGGATCGAGAAAGACTATAGAAACTCTGAACGCTCAGACCTCGAAGTTGAAATCAAAGCTGAAGATCCTCAAGGCCGATGTGCTTGCTGTTACGACTTCAAGGGTAAATAAGCAACTTTTGATGCGATCGCAAATGGGGATAAGGTCTTGGGTGATTCAGACGACAAATGCCTGATAGGGACCAGACATATAACGATGTGAACAAGGCCCTGGACTCAGATAAGAACGTACTAAATGCCAAGAAGTCAGTCCTCGAGGCTTTTTCTGACGTCAAGGCCGATCTGGATGCAAGGTCATTGTCGTAAATGATGCAGCCTAAGCCAAAGCTTAGGCGGATCAGGATGCGGCTCAGCAGTAGGACGAACAGGTGCGCTCCACTCAGACCGGAAGTGCGTGGACTTCTGCGGGATCATCCAGTTTGTCCGCCCAGTCGAGGCAGGCAGCGAGCACATCCAGACATTCCCAGACACAGTCTAGGGCCGGACGACAGAGCATACCAGCAAATGGGCGGCGGGCCTGCGCCTCATCACCAGGCTCCTGCAGCCAATCTTGTGCTCGCGCCCACGACCCCTCATTACACTCAGGAACAGATAGATGGGGCACATCACCACATGTGCGTGGAGTACCCTGAGATCGCCAGCGGGTGCTGAATTGCCCGACTAAGGTCGTCGCAGACCCTTATCTGTTTGTGCAATGTCGTTTTCCGTCCTCAGCTTGTCATCGGTGCGCCCGAGGTTCGGCGCATCGCCGCATCGTATTGGCCTGCCGTATTTGCAACAGAGTATGGCATGGTCCTGAACCAGGTACTTAGTTAGCTTAGCCCTCTGAATCTGATGCCTAGCGTTGTCATAGTTGCGACGCGATGCCGAGTTGCAAACTTGATTGTAGATCTGCCGATAAGTCTTATAATAACACTGTTCTTACGCGAGAAGCTGCGGGCAGGATGGACTCCTGTGCATGCTCGGCTGAAGTGCCCGGTCAGACTGAGGTGTGCAGTATTGTATGATGTGGCGCAGGAAGCAGTATGTACAGGCAGTTCGTCCAACAGGACGGCAGTTCTCTTCCGTGAATGCGAAAAAGCCAGACACCTCTGTCTGACCACCACAATGAAACAAAATATGACATTGATAGCGTAATAGATCAGCTTTGTTAAGCTCCGCTGCTTATGGGCGGATTATGGGCTCGCTCGTGTCAAACATCCACTCGGTAAGTGCTTTCACTTTCGATACAGTAAACAGTTTCCTTCGCTTCAGCCACATGTCCGTCTGGTTTCGGCTGATTGTTCTGCGCGTCTGCTGTACTTGCATCCAGTTTGCTACATCTTTGGGCATGCGGGTAGAGGTCCGTCATTTGAGCTCGTCGGTTCTGTCCTGTCTGATGACTGTCACGCTTCACACGCTGCTGTATGCTTGGCAGGAGAATATTTTACCATCAGACAGTCCTGGAAAGTCTGCTAGGCACGGTGGGGGGGGGGTTGAGGGAGTGTTCGTGGACGATCCAATTCAGCCATGGCGTGGTTCGCCTCTTGTTATGATGGAGGGTGCTGACCAAATGCATGTAGTCCAGTTCTGAGTTAGGCGAGCCTATCTTTGCTGCTTGTCGGGTTTTCTCTTTTGGGCAAGAAACCTCCTGTGCATAAGGTAAAATCCGGTCATAGGAATGCCCTGAGAGAGTTCATGGAGGATGCTAGAGCGGTTTCCTTGTCATATATTTGTGCAGGACGAACCCATGTAGGATGGCGGCCAGACTTCAGTTTTGAATGGCTTGGTTCTTTCCATTAAGCCTGGTGAGCTGATCGGCATTCAGGGACTAACGGGGCGGCAATCCTGCCCTGATCGAGCTGTTGGCACTTTAAGATGGCAGGCTTAGCCACGCCTGACAATTATTTCAACCGGTAAATAAAGGGAAAATAAAATACTGACCTAGGTTTCTGGTCGTAATTACAGAGCTACATGTGTATATAAAGGTAGGAACTAGTCATTCTTAAAATTTTATACTGTTCTGGATCGGAAACTCTAACTACCTGATTGAAGTTGTTGCTTATTTCGATGTTGTTCTTAGCAGGCCGGTTAAAGACTTGCCCGCCAGGACAATGTGATAGCTGCTCTGACCAATTGCCTGAATTATGGCATCAAACGATAGGCCAGGTTGATGTGTGGGTGTGATCGTTGCGCTGATCAAAATTAGGAGGTCTTAGGGCTCGCTCAGTGATGTCGAGATAATATTTCTGTCGTTTATAATGTTTGACAACAGGATGACGAAGGATATGAGTGCAGTAAATCGTCCTCTCTCTCCCACACACAGCAGATGCGCGAATGGAGATTTAGCAGGGACGATGTTAATGGCGGTAGTTGATCAGGATTATTCAAATTAGTGAGATTAGTGAGTTGGATTAGGAGCGAGGTATTAGCTCTGGGTCTGCCAGGGTAGGAAAACCGACATCAAATATGACTTTAAAATGGGAGCATACAATTGTATTCTTAATAAAATACTAGTATAAAAGAGATGTCAACAGCAATATCGGCGGTTATTTGCTGATAGAACTGGGGATATAATCAGGTAAGAAAGTTGCGTAATTATAAAGTGATAATTATCAACATAATGCAGAAAAAGAGTGGGAGTACCTATGAATATGGAGTTTACGCCTGTAACAAAAACGGTGAAGACTATATTAAATTCAGGCAGTCGGTTGTTAATCCCCCGGTTTCAACGAGAGTATTGCTGGGATAAAAGGATTACTCGAGAGTTCTATAAAGATATTGTCTCTCGATTAGATTTCTCGAATAAACGAATCAAAGAACTTCCCTATTTTATAGGTACGATGCTGTTTTTGCATGAGCATGGTTCTTCAAATAACGACAATACCGAGGATTCAAACGACGATGTGATTGAAATTGTTGACGGGCAGCAAAGATTAACTACTATTACGATCTTTCTTTCTGCTCTCTCGGCCCGCTTTGAATCTGTATCCCCGGCGCTGGCAAAGAAAGCTTTTCAATATGTGAAAACTACAGATGATAATGACAACTCATTTCCAATCTTAACAACTAAAACTAGTTACCCCTTTTATCAAAACTTTATACAGACTCCAGCGCATGAGCGCAAAGAATCTTTGCTCCGTCAGTCGTCTGAGGAAGATAAGTTGTCTGAGGAAGATCAAACTATAAAAGAAGCGTATGAGGCGTTCGATGCATTAATGAGTGGAGACAATCTAAAAAAGCAAATCGTGTCTATTTGTGGTCTTGATAGTAATGCTTTAGACGAATATTCTGATAAAGATGTATTAGTAGCTATTCGAGAAGAACTGCTAGCTACAAAAGTTGTGGTAATAAGTACGAACGATCGCTCATCAGCTAATATGATTTTTGAAATCTTGAATGGAAAGGGTGTCCACTTAGCTAATATAGACCTTATTAAGAATAAATTATTTGAAAAGGTGCCAGATAATGGCACTGTCGACAATGCTGAAGTAATGTGGAAGAAAATTCAGAATAATCTCAGTAAAAGAGGAGACAATATAGGGATTGCAACATTTTATCGTCATTTCTGGATATCAAAATACAAGAAAGTTAGGTCTAATCAGCTGTATGACAGCTTCAAAAAATGGATAACTCCCAGCACCGAGGAGAGGTATATTGCCTTTCTGGCGGAAATGGAAAAAGAGTCTAACCGCTACTCACTCATAGTTCATCCGCGGCTGGAAGATTTTCAAAATCGTAAGGAATATGCGCCGATTGTGCAGAGCATGACAGTTCTCTCCGATTGGTTTAGCGTTGATCAAAGCCGCATAGGGTTGCTGGCACTATTGGATGCGAAAGAACGAAACATTATAACGTATAAGCAATTGTCTGCCTATATAAGCATGATTGAAATGTTTCACTTCAGCTATAATAGTGTTTGTCATTTACCGGCAAACCGCTTCGAATCGATTTATTCGCGTTTCGCTATCTCATTGCGAAAAGCAGATACTCAAGAGGCTGTAACCAAAGCGCTGAAAATATTGTCCGATGGTTTTAATGAACTCATTCCTGAGCGAGATATCTTTATTCAAGGATTCTGCAAGTTAACTTTTTCCGGGCACGGCCAAACACAGATGAATTTAGCCACTAAGTACGCAATCAATGCTATTGCTATGGCGAAAGATAATAAAAAGCAATTTGAAAATGATTTAACAATCGAGCATATTATTCCAGAATCAGACAAGTCCAAATCGCCATCATTCGCTTCTGTGACAAATATCGGGAATCTAATAGCTCTTGAAAATGGTCTAAATGGAAGCGCTGCAGATATGGACAGCAAAGACAAGTTGCAGATATATAAGAAATCTAATTATAATTGGGTGTCTGAATTTTGCCAAAAGTATTCTGAATTTGAAATGAGTGATATATCACAAAGAGCAAAAACGCTTGCAACATACGTGTATGAAAAGATAATCACACCCAAGATGATGGTTAAGTAGTTATAGCTTGCGCTGAATATCTGTATTTAGTTTTAGGCGAGGATCATAAAGATTGGTAGATACCTAGAATCTAACTCATGTGACAGTGGGTGAGAATACCGAGTGCGGGATAGCTTATACGTACCGAGGTCCGCCTGATATGTATGCTTGGAGTGGATATGGATGGACGCTAGTCAAGTTGCATTTGGTTTTGTTGTCTCTGTTACCAAGTCGCCGACGACCAGTTCGCCCAAGAAGTTCCATATCTGATAGTTTGGCATGCTTTCGAGATCTTGGACCACTGTCAATACAAGTGGGAAGTAAACAGCCTCAGCTCCAGACGGTGCCGGGGCTATGTTTTTGTGACCATACGTGGCGTTAGTGCTGCAATGTTTTATTCTATTGGATGTCAAAATGGGTTTCCTGTACTAGGCTTCTGCCCAAATTTAGGCTGAACATGCTTGAATAGTCGATTCTTTATCCGGCTCTCTTTGACTTAGTTAGATGACTTATTCTTCAATGAAGATGGTAAACATATCTGGATTACTTGCGTCGATCTGATTTAGTTAACCGTGGAGCCATTAAAGCATGCCTCGATGCTAATGCAGTTTAAGTAGGTGAACCTTATGCCAGATCGTTTTCAGGAACAACCATGGAATAGGTAAATGGAATATTAATGCCCTAATGGTATGAAAACTAAGAAAATATAAATAGCAAAGTGGTGCTAGCCTGGTTCGAACTAATTACCCTTTGCTTACATTATTCTAATTTTATAAAATATCGTTCTATTGCAGTATTAGTCAAAATACTGAAGTTAAGTCATTTTATTAGAGCGGACAGGTCGCGAGATTACTCATTATAAACCAAGAAATCTCACAGTAATGTCTGCTGTATGTCTATCGAACTGTGAACGCCGCTTTGATGGTCCAAAGCGGCGTTGTATTAGCGAACTTGAGTCAAAGGCGTACGCCCTTGTGGACGAAATTGTGTGTCTACCAAGCTGAGATAACGGCGAACGCGAGCGATTGAATAGTCATGCTCTGCCGCTAAGTCCTTTATAGATTTACCAGTCTGATACTCGTCTCTGAGCAATCTGCCGACTGCAATCTCGCTGTCCTTGGTAAGGCGTTCATGATTTTCAAGCGGTGGAGTACTGTTGATCTCGCCGCCTTCGTAGCCTTTGTAAATCTTGCCCTGCGGAGTAATATCCTCGTCTGCCTCATTGCCCCATACGGTCCAGTGGGGTTGAGGGTATCGTGCGAACATCTCTAAATAAGGGCCTGGAGAACAACTTTGTATGAGTTCGTACTGCTCATCAGGTTTACGCGAATGTTCGCGCTTGCGTGTCTCAATCATGTTGACCTGACGACGGCCGGCATCCAACGTTCGCATGTGCCCTTTAACGCCGAACAAGATCAGCTCAGTCACGTTGCGGAAATAGAAGCCTACACCTCTCCCATCTGGTCCGCCATCTTTGCGTCGTTTTGCCCATACAATGTTGGATACATAGCGAAAACCCCAGGCTTCCATAACTTCGATGCCTTCAGGCAACAAAGCGTTAGGTACCCACAGATAAAGATGAGCATTTTTCGCTGTCACATTTTTGACTGGGAGTGCTTTGATCTCATCCAGTGACATAGTGGCGTATCGGCCAAGTCTCTTGTGCTCAGGGGCGACTTTCCCCGTTCTATTCTCAAAGCGCCATGGCGGATCAGCAAGTATTGTCTTGAAGCCTCCTGCTGTAATTGGCAGAGGTGCGTATGATTTCTCAGTCATGTAGTCAGAATAGCACGAATAGATCTTTAAATAGATCTTTTTGAGGTGTGTCGTGGATCTAGACTTGACGCATGCCATTGACGACTTGCTCCTACGATGATCCTGATGTTCTAGCGAGTGATATTCGCTCCCGCTATGAATTCCACGAAGTGCGCAGCGCGTGTGCTGTAATGAAAGCTGTGTCACCCGAAGAATGGGATGACATTGTTGATGTTCTAGACAGCTTCAGCTTTTCCGCGAACCTGTTGCTCAGGGCAGGTGGTAATAATTCCGAAATGGCGGAGACGTTGAACCGCGCATTTCGAAATCGTGGTTGGAAGGAATGCGCCTACGAATTTGAAACCAGAGGAAAGATCTCTTTTAGAGAATCTGGTGTTCCTGACAAATGTCTAGGTACCATGAACGATGCCTCTTATTGGGTAGATAACCGCAAAGGACGCGTACTTGTTGATATTGAGTGGAATGCCAAGGACGGCAACTTAGACCGTGATCTTGCCTCTTACCGCGCATGGCACGAGGCGGGTTTAATTGACGCGGCGATGATCATCACTAAGCATCGCGAAGATCTGCTTGACCTGGCCATTAAGCTATGGGCTCCACATTTGAATGCAACAAATGACGAGGTATATAAAGCGACTCGTAAAGCGAGAAGGTCGCGCACGGCAGAGGATAAGAGACTTGCACTTCCGCTTGATCTGACAACCACAACAGTCACCAGCCTGACAAAGGCCATTGATCGTATCAATAGAGGAGAGGCAGGTACGTGTCCTGTTGTAGCAGTTGGTATTTCTGGCGCGACGTGGGACGGCACGCCATATCAAGAGACGGGAGAGGAGAATCAGCCTTCGTCGATTTGATCGATAGACTCAAGCAAGTGTCTGCAGGTGTCGATTGCGATTCCACGATTTAGTAACAAGCCGAGTTCTGGATGTTCGGTGTCCATTTCCCCTACTTGAAGCTTTCCTACCTTTTTAACATGTGCTGATTGGTAGCTATTCGTCTCAGCAAGGTATTGTGTCTCTCCCCGGTGTGGTCAGAATATTGTTTGCTTAACGGTTTATTGCTGATGATCCAAACCTTCGTGAAACATGCCGCATAAGTAGCGCGTCGGGGACCTCAGCGGGTAACGATTTAAGAAAACCGGCAACTGGTTCCACTCGAGCCGTGCGCCAAAATCCTCAAGTTCGAAGATAGACTATCCATCATACTCATCCCAAGGATGTCGATAGTCGGTGACGCGATAAATGGATTCAATTGGATTATTGTCGTACATGTATTGTGCTTCCCGAGTGCGTACGGGTTATTTGTCATAGGGGCAGGCTGTTAATGTTAAAAATTGCACGCGTTGATGGTGCACGCCTCAATGGAGGCGGGTGTGAAATCAAAGGTTCTGCTGTGGAGCTAGCCGGATTCGAACCGGCGACCCTCTGCTTGCAAAGCAGATGCGCTACCAGCTGCGCCATAGCCCCGTAATGTGAAAAGAACTTCAACCACGCAAGATTGCGTGGGCCTGGGAGGACTTGAACCTCCGACCTCATCCTTATCAGGGATGCGCTCTAACCAGCTGAGCTACAGGCCCATACCGTGTGACCGAAGAATCACACAAATGGATAGCTTACCATAGTGTCCCCTCAAGTCAATCTCGGCGGCGTCGCGTCGCGTCTTGGCGGAAGAATGGTGGTCATGAGGCGGAAACGGCGTGCGGAACCAGTCCGGTCGGAGCGGCTGGAGGTCGGTGGCGAGACCGTTCTGGTCATCAGGAAACGGATCGCCAACGTCTATTTGCGGGTCAAGCCGCCTGACGGCCATCTGGAAGTGACGGCACCTCTGGCCTTGAGCGATGACCAGATTCGCGCCTTTATCGACGGCAAGCACCGCTGGATCGCAACCACTAGAGATCGTCTGGCCCGCTCACGCGAGGTATACGCCCAAACCGGAGCTGATGGTCAGCTGTCGCCGGACCGATTCGAGGCCGAAGCTAAGAGGATTCTCCAGGAGAGGCTGCCGACTCTGCTTGATCGGTGGGTCCCCGTGGTGGGTCGCCGGCCTGAGCGCATCAGTCTGCGGAAGATGAAAACTCGCTGGGGCTCCTGCACCACCGCCACTGCCAGCATCCGGCTCAACACCGACCTGGCTTGGCTAGATTCTGACCTGCTGGAGTATGTGCTGGTTCACGAGCTGACCCACCTCTACGAGCACGGTCACGGTCCCGGCTTCCGCGCGCGGATGGATCGTTATATGCCCGACTGGGCTGAGCGCCGTCGTCGGCTCAACCGCTATTTAGCTCTGTGACCTCCGAAGCTTCGACATCTGAAGTCATGATTTCCAGAGTCATGATTTCGGGAGTTGTGAACTCGGCGTGATTTCTAAACTTGCGCACTGCGAGCCAGTAAATTATGAACCCACAGCATCATTCGTACTGATGAGCTCCGAATCGGGGTCCCCGCTAGGCCATCTCGTACGAAGTAGGATTGGTTTTTGACGCATCCTTTCGATCCTGATCTAACCTGACTATACGGCCTGATTCAGCCCGATCTGACTTTGATCTATTTTGACTCAACTAATCTGCCTTTGATTCGTTCCGACCCTGCTCAGGTTGGTTTAATGCGCCACATTTGTCATCGAAGACCTAAGAGAGTCTGCCACAGCCCACGCTGGTGCGCTAGCGTTAAAGAAGAAGGGCGATCCTGCAGCAGCTAGGCAGGCTCCCTGCGAACCGGAGGCAAGCGTGGAGTCAATCCGGGGGAATAGATCATGAAGGAGCGGATGAGATGACGGAATCCAAGAAGACAATCAAGCGTGCCGTGGTGACCGGCGCCTCCAGCGGTATCGGCCAGGCCAGTGCTCGGGCCTTGGTGGACAAGGGCTGGAAGGTGGTCGGCCTGGCCCGGCGCGAGGACAATCTCAAGGCTCTGGCCGACCAGCTGGGCCAGAACTTCACCTATGAGGTCTGCGATGTGACTGACGAGGACTCCACACAGGCGGCCGTCGATGCCGTGCTCAAGGGTGGGCCGGTCAAGGCCCTGGTCAACTGCGCCGGTGCAGCCTTCGGCAAGGACCCGGTGGCTACCTCCAGCCTGGACGATTGGCGCGGCATGTACGAGTTGAACGTCATCGGCACTTTGCGGGTCATCCAGAAGCTGCTCCCGGCTCTGAAAGAGTCGGAGGGCACGGTCCTAGTCATCTCCTCGACGGCAGGCATCGAGCCCTACGAGGGCGGCGGCGGATACTGCGCTTCCAAGGCGGCAGAACGGGTCATGGCCCGCATTCTGCGGCTGGAGCTGATCGGTCAGCCGGTGCGCGTAGTAGACATTGCCCCTGGCCTGGTCCACACCGATGAGTTCTCCCTGAAGCGGTTCGGCGGGGATAGCGACCGAGCCGATGCGGTTTACGCCGGGGTGCCTGACCCGCTGACCGCCGACGACATCGCCGGATGCGTCACCTGGGCCCTGGAGCAGCCCGACACTGTGGACATCGACCAAATCGTGGTCCGTCCCCGGGCCGAGGGCTCCTACACCAAGCTCTACCGTCGTAGCTAAGCCTGCTAAGGGACCGATTCTGTCAAAACTGTTTCTGTCAAAACCGAGTTTGGCAGGCTGATTCTGGCAGGAACCGGGTCTGGCAGAGGTTGAGTCTTGGCAGCTAAGCCTATGTGTGCCTGGCAGAACGTAGTCGACCGGGGATGGTGCCGACAGCCACGATGAGCACGGACAGGACCGATCCTGCCAGCACGCCCAGTAGGGCTGACTCCAGATGCGGGGAACCAGCGAAGGCCAAGTTGGCGATCAGGAAGGACATGGTGAAGCCGATTCCGCAGAGCTGGCAGAGGCCAACCATGTTTCCGGTCGTGGAGCCGGCAGGCCGTTGCAGCCCCAGATGACTTGCCAGGATCACCATGGTCATGATTCCCACGGGTTTGCCCAAGGCCAGACCCAGTGTGGCCCCCCAAAAGACCCGGTCAGTCAGCAGTCCGGGTCCCAGCTGATCCAGGGAGATGGACAGCGAGAAGAAGGCGAACACGGGCAGGACCACCAGAGCACTCAAGGGTGTCAGCAGGCGATCCAACTGTTCAGCAGGAGATGATGCCTGGACGTGGCTCGGCCCAATCCCAGTTGTTTTGGTCCCAGCTGGATTGGTTCCGGTCAATTCTGGTCCGGTCGACCTGGTGACAGGGGTCAAGAGACCCATTGCCACTCCCGCCAGCACCGGGTGGATTCCAGCCTTGAAGAGGCCGTACCACGCCAGCAGACCGCCGGCAAGGGCACCCAGCAGGAACAGCGGCATCAAGGGTCGCCAAATCTGAGCGGAACAGCTCGCTGCCCGGACCAGGAGCGCCCAGGCCACAAGGCCAACGAGGCAGGCAAGCAGCCTGCTCGGTTGTCCCAAGCTGGAGTAGCCCAGGGCGATCAGCAGGACACCAATCAGATCGTCGAAGATGGCCAGGGTCATCAAAAAGGCCTGCAGGGCGGGTCCGGCCTTGGGCAGGAGCAGTTGCAGAGCCGCCAGGGAGAAAGCTACATCGGTGGCCGTTGGGACAGCCCAGCCGCGCAACCCGGCCGGGGAGCCCAGGTTGAACAGGCAGTAGATCAGGATCGGAACGGCCACACCGCCCAGAGCGGCCAGCATGGGTAGCAGGACCTGCCTGTGGTCGCGCAGAGTGCCCGTGGCAGCCTCCTGGCGCAGGTCAAGACCCATGGTCAGGAAGAATATGGTCAGCAGCCCGTCCTGTATCCAGTCCTTGAGAGACAGGTTCAGTCCACCGGGCAGGTCTAGAGGAATCCAAGCGGCAAGAGCGTTCAGCCCCGGCCCGGTCTCTGGCAGATTGGCCAGGATCAGCCCGGCCAAGGCACAGGCCATCATGAATAGCCCGGTGATTCGATCGTTTTCAGCCAGCGAAGACAAGGCGGTGAAGAAGTTTGAAAGATGGAGTCGTTTGTGCCGATCCCTGTCAGATCCGCTCTGCCCACGCTGAGGACTTGATGGTTGGGCGTTCGATGGCTTGGAATCCGATTGTCCGGAATTCAGTTGGGGGTCTGAGGGTTGGAGGTCCGACCGCCTTGGATTGAACAGTTTAGGATTCCGCTGCGAATTCGAATCGTCGCAATCCTGACGATGCGAATTGACTTGGAATGTTGGGAATGTAGGCGTGGGCGGCATGATGCTCCTGGTCGGGCGGGTAGGGTTCGGTCTTCCGTGGCCGACCAGTCTTCCCGGCGTGAGGCAGCGCCCGGCCGTCTCCCAAGTGTCAATTCTATCCTGAAGCGCAGCAGGCTATCTCGGTTAGAGAAAATGCCAGCGGCCCCGCACCTTTCACGATGCAGGGCCGCTGGCTTACCACTTATCGGAGCTGTGACGAGCTCTCAGAACTCAGCAACTCAGTAACTCAACAAACTCAGAACAGGTGGCTGCGCATGAACCACTGGAAGTGCTCGAGCTCCTGCACGTGGTCCTGCAGAATGTTGGAGCTGACGATGTCCAGGTCGTCCAGCTCCTTGATGGCCTCACGGTCGCGCTTGATGAAGGTGGTGTAGTAGGTGTCCAGGGCCTTCAGGTAGTCCAGGGCATCCTGGCGGCCGGTCATGGTGATGCCATCCCAGTCGCGGTTCTTCATGATGTCGTCAGGCCGTCCGGCGGGGGAGCCGCCCAGGGTGGCGATGCGCTCTGCGGTCTCGTCGGCCATGTTCAGGACCGAATCAACCTCGGGGTCCATCATCTCATGAATGCCGATGAATTCCTTGCCCTTCATGTTCCAATGGGCGTGCTTGAGGATCAGGGCAGTCTCCTGTTCCTGGCTCAGACGGCTCTGCAGGATGGCGATGACCTTCTCGCTGGTCGCTTCGTCGAGTCCCGGTACGGTAAAGTTCAATGCCATAATCGCTCCTTAAATATGAAATTATGCCTTCGGTCGGGTCAGCCCGACCTTGTATCTCCAGACTAGAGGAAAAAGCAAGGAAACGCTTGGATTTTGCGGGAATCAACCAGTGAAATCATTCACGGACCATCGGCTACGCTGATAGTCATTTTTTCTTGACTGGCGTCAGAGCGGTCACCGGCTGACTACCAGCCCAGCACTGGCTAGATGATAGAAGGGATTCGGTTAGACGATAGCTAGGCTCTGGTCGCAGTATCGTCTCGGCTCGTGTTGGATTGTCGTCTTCCTTCTTAGCTTCGACCAACCTCGGTCAGGTTAGAGCCGGCAAAGCTATCCTCGGTCAAGTCAGTCTTGCTCAGATTAGATCCGGTCCGGTTATCCTCGGTCCGCTCCTGCTTCGGAATTCGACCTGTCTTCATCCTTCCTGTTCTCACCCTCGTCATCCTCGTCGGCCTCGGCCTCCTGCCGCCGCCTGACCTCGATGGTCTCGATGCGCCGCCCGTCCACCTTGGTCACCACCATGTCATACCCATCGTCGGAGTGGATCACGTCGCCCACCTGCCCCATCCGTCCGGTCTGGGCCAGGAAGTAGCCGGCCAGAGTCTCGTAGGGGCCATCCTCCAGTTCGATTCCGGTCAGGTCTGCGAAGTCCTCGATGGTCATGCCGCCGTCGACCGTGGCAACCCCATTGACGAAGGCAGTTGCCTGGGGATGGGCCGGGTTCTGCTCCTCGGGCAGGTCGTACTCGTCGCGGATATCGCCCACCAGCTCCTCGGTCATGTCCTCCAAGGTGACGATGCCGTCGGTGCCACCGTACTCGTCGATGACCACGGCCAGGTGGATGCCCTTCTTGCGCAGCTTCTCCAGACTGGGCAGGAGCTTGGAGGTGCCGGGCAGGGCGATGCCGGGCCTGGTCACGTCGGCCACGGTCCTGGCCTGGGGATTGCGCACGTCCATCAGATCGCGAACGTGGACGAAGCCCAGCACATCGTCGAAGTCGCGTCCGGTCACCGGGTAGCGCGAGTAGGGCTCGTCGTGCACGAATTCGACCGCCTCCTGCAGCGGCATGTCCCCGGCGATGAAGACCACGTCGGCCCGGGGGCGCATGACCTCGGCCACGCTGGTCTCGGAGGCGTCGAAGACGTCGCCCAGGATCATCCGCTCGTCCTTGCTCAGGTTGGTGTTGGAGGAGACCAGCATCCGCAGCTCGTCGTCGCTGACCTCGGTGTCGGTCTGCTGGGGGTCGAAGCCCAGGATGCGCACGATGAGGTCGGTGTTCTTGCCGATCAGCCAGATCAGCGGCCTGCACAGGGTGGTGAAGACGTCGATGGCCGGAACGACGGCCCTGGCGATGGCCTCGGTGCGCTGCATGGCGATCCGCTTGGGCACCAGCTCGGAGATGACGATGGAGCAGTAGGAGATGATCAGGGTCAGAATCACCGTGGTCAGAGTGCCGGCCAGACCCTCGTGCACGCCCCACCCGGTCAGGACGGGCACCACGTAGGGGGCGATGGATGATGCGCCGAAGGAGGCCGAGAGGAAGCCCGTCAGCGTCACACCGATCTGTACGGCGGAAAGAAAGGTGTTGGGGTCGCGGGCGATGCGGGCCACCCGGGCGCCGCGCGCGTCCTGCTGCTCCATCTGCTCCAGCTGCGAGCCTCGCAGGGAGACCAGCGCCAGTTCAGTCCCCGAGAAGACGGATCCGAGCAGAAGGAAGAAGAGAATGAGCAGGATGTTCAGCCATAATGCCATGCCTCCAATGCTAGGGTATGGACGCCCCATGTGCCCTATGTCACACCCCAGCGGCGAACCTCCGTCTTCCCCATACAGCGCTACCTGACTAGCATGAAATACGGAGACAGGTTCGGCTTCAGGCCGACGTTCCCAATGCTCCCGAAAGGATTTTTTTCATGTCACAGCTTCAGCACGAATTGACTGAGTTCACCACGCAGGCCTACCAGGATAACAAGACCTTCCCGGTCTCAAAGAAGGATCTGCTGGGCCACTGGTCCCTGCTCTTCTTCTACCCTGCGGACTTCAGCTTCGTCTGCCCCACCGAGCTGGAGGATCTGGCCAGCAAGTACGAAGACTTCAAGAAGATCGGCTGCGAGATCTACTCCGTCTCCTGCGACACCGAGTTCGTCCACAAGGCCTGGCACGAGGCCAACGACAAGATCGCCAAGGTCCAGTACCCCATGCTGGCCGATCCGACCGCGACCCTGGCCAAGGACCTGCAGACCTACAACGAGGCCGAGGGCAAGGCCGAGCGTGGCGACTTCATTCTGACCCCTGAGGGCAAGGTCGTGGCCTACGAGGTCATCTCCTCCAACGTGGGCCGCAACGCCGACGAGCTGCTGCGCCGCGTCCAGGCCTCCCAGTTCGTCTACGAGCACGGCGATCAGGTCTGCCCTGCCAAGTGGGAGCCCGGCGAGGACACCATCGAGCCCAGCCTGGATCTGGTCGGCCAGCTCTGATCCGCAGCTGCCAACATCGGGAACTCGCCGATCGGAAGCGACCAGGGCGGGTTCCCTTTTCTATATTTACGACCAGCATTCAAAACAGCACATCCGTGCATTCCTTCGGAAGAGGCATTCATGACGGAAGATAAGAATCTTTATGACGTGGTCGTCATTGGCGGCGGCCCTGCAGGCCTGAGCGCAGGACTCTACCTGGCCCGGGCGCGGTATCGCACCCTGATTCTGGAGAAGGACGACTTCGGCGGCCAGATCACCATTACGGCCGACGTGGTCAACTACCCGGGCGTGGCCAGCACAGACGGCCGCAAGCTGACCGAGACCATGCGCCAGCAGGCCCAGAACTTCGGAGCCGAGTTCATGAGCGCCGAGGCCACGGGCATCGAGGCCCAGGGCGACATCAAGGTGGTCCACACCTCCCGGGGCGACCTGCGCACCTTCGGCATCCTGATCGCCACCGGCGCCAGCCCCCGCAAGATCGGCTTCCAGGGCGAGCAGGAGTATGCGGGCCGCGGTGTGGCCTACTGCGCCACCTGCGATGGCGAGTTCTTCACCGGGCGCGAGGTCCTGGTGGTCGGCGGCGGGTTCGCGGCAGCCGAGGAGTCGGTCTTCCTGACCAAGTACGCCACCAAGGTGACCCTGCTGGTGCGCGAGGAGGACTTCACCTGCGACGCTGCCGTGGCTGACGAGGCCCGGAACAACGACAAGATCGAAATTCACTACTCCACCGAGCTCAAGGGTGTCTCCGCAGGCCCCGGCGGGTTGGTCGAGGCCACTCTCCTGGACCGCAAGAGCGGGCAGACCACCACCTGGAAGCCCCAGGACGGCGGCACCTTCGGCGTCTTCGTCTTCGCTGGCTACGTGCCCCAGACCGGTATGCTCAAGGGCGTGGTGGATTTGGACGATCACGGCTACGTGCTGACCCACGACTACCTGGAGACCTCGGTGCCGGGCATCTACGCCGCCGGGGATCTGCGGGTCAAGAACCTGCGCCAGGTCATCACCGCCACCGCCGATGGGGCTGTGGCCGCTGTGGAGCTGGAGCGCTACGCCTCCAACATGTCGGACAAGACTGGTCTGGTACCGCCGCGACCCGAGGATTCTCCCTATGCCCGTTCTGAGCGGCAGGCCGAGAATTCCGCACTGGCCTCGGGCACCTCGCCCGCGCCTGTGGCCCAGGAGCACGACCAGGCCCCTGCCAAGACCTCCGGCTTCTTCGGACCGGACATCCGCAAGCAGCTGGATATGGTCTTCGGCAAGATGACCGGAAAGCTGGAACTGGCCCTGGACCTGGACGGCAGTCAGGTCTCCAAGGAGCTGGAGGCCTTCGTGGACGAGCTGGTCGGGCTCTCCGACGGCAAGCTGACCTCCAGGGTGGACTCCCGCACGGATGAGGACGGCAAGGAATACGATCCCGCCGGCGACCTGCCCGATGCCCGACCCAGCGTGCGCATCTGCCGGCTGGACGACCAGGGCGTCTCCCAGCCGACCGGGTTGGCTTTCCATGGCGTGCCCAGCGGCCACGAGTTCAACTCCTTCGTCCTGGCCCTATACAATGCGGCGGGCCCCGGCCAGCAGGTGGATCAGCCTACCTCGGACCGGATCGACGCCATCAAGGACCAGGTGGACGTGATGATGCTGGTCTCCCTGACCTGCACCATGTGCCCGACCACGGTCCTATCCGCCCAGCGTGTGGCTGCCCAGAACGGCAAGGTGCGTGCCGAGGCTTACGACCTGGCCCACTTCCCCGAGCTGAAGGACCAGTACCAGGTCATGAGCGTCCCCTGCATCGTGATCCGCAAGGACGGCCAGGAGACTGTGGAGTTCGGCAAGAAGTCCGTCCCCGAAATGCTGGATCTGATCGGAGCCTGATCTGGGTTCGAGCCTGAACAGAGTCTGAAAGGGCGCTGGCGTTACTGCCTTTGCGGTGTGACGTCAGCGCCTTTTCTGATTTAAGTCCCTAAAATTATATTAATGATAAACTGCTGATGCTATCCATGGTCTACATGGTCCGCCACATTCATGGCGCATGCGGCGATTGTTGTCATCATGACCGGCTCGACACAGTCTGGAATGACTACGCTCTATCCCACTGCATCCTTAATTGAGCAGGTCCCATGAGAGGTGAGGGGGGGGGGTCGCTTACACGTTCCTGCGGAGACACTTCAATGCGGTGTTAATGGCCGGAGCAGTCAAGTAGTCTATTAATCAGGAGCTGCCTAACCGCAGTGGAGCGGGCGGCTCAGTGGTTCATCAAGCATTGTTGTTTTGCACATGTGTGTCGTAGCTACAAAAGGATTTTTCATGCTCTTCCCACAGTCGGTCCATTCAAATCAGCCGCTCACCTACATGGCCCTGGGGCCCATCACCCCGGGTGCCGATATTCCTGACATCAGGGGACTGTATGCAGGCCCGAACCTGAATGGCTTGGAACAGACTCCCGCCTGGACCTCAACCCATTCGCCCCTGCTGCTGGAGCATGCGCAGAACACCTACCTGCATCCGGGTCTGACCGGGCATCGGATCGCCCAAGGCCCCGAGGGCATCCAAGCCGGGCGCTCATGGTCGCCGCGATTCCTGGTGGAAAGTCAGCCCGAGCAGACCCACGACTCGCTGACCATCAGGGCCTGTGATGAGGATGCCCAGCTTGGGTTGGAGACCAGGGTGGAGGCCATGGCCGGCGGTTCCCTGCGGATTCGCCACACCCTGCGCAACTTGGGTGCCGATCCCTTCCTGGTTGAGAATCTGGAGGTCCGCCTGCCCCTGGACGACCAGCAGACCCAGATTCTGGACTTCGCCGGCAGACACGAGCGTGAGCGCAGCCCCCAGCGCCATGACTTGGCCGACGGGGCCTGGGTGCGCGAGTTTCGCTGGGGTCGCACCGGCTTCGAGGGGCCTGTGGTCATGGTGGGCACCCCCGGGTTCAACTTCCATCATGGCAGGGTGCTCTGCGTCCAGCCGGCCTGGAGCGGGAACACCGTGCTCCGGGTGGACCGGAACAGCGCCACCCCGGCCGGCGTTAGCGCTGGCGAACTGCTCCTGCCCGGCGAGGTGGTTTTGAGCCAGGGCCAGGAGTACAGCACGCCCTGGATTGTGGTCACGGCCTCCGACCATGGCATGGATCCGATCATGAACAGCCTGCATGACTGGGAGCGAACCCTGCCCGAGCACCCCCGCGAGCAGCCGGTCATCCTGAACGTCTGGGAGGCCATCGGCTTCAAGCATGACTTCAACACCTTGCGCGACCTGGCCGACCGCGCTGCCCGCATCGGGGTGGAACGCCTTGTTCTGGACGACGGCTGGTTCCACCTGCGCCGGGACGACACGGCTGGTCTGGGCGACTGGTGGGTGGACCCTGCGGTCTGGCCCCAGGGATTGGAGCCTTTAGTTGATTATGTCCACAAATTGGAGATGCAGTTCGGCCTCTGGTTCGAGCCGGAGATGATTAACCCGAATTCGGACGCCTTCCGCGACCATCCTGAGTGGGTCATGAGGGCATCCTCCAGAACCCCGGAGCTCCAGCGCAACCAGCTGGTCCTGGACCTGACCAATCCCCAGGCCTTCAACCATGTGCTGGAGGCCATGACCCGGGTTCTGGAGTCCTGCCAGATCGACTACGTCAAGTGGGACCACAACCGCGACCTTCTTGAGGCTGGTTCCCAGGCCCGTGGAGGCGCGCCGGCCATCCATGAACAGACCTTGGCCTACTACCGCCTTCTGGATACTCTCCGCGCTCGCTTCCCCAAGGTGGAGTGGGAGTCCTGCGCTTCGGGCGGCGGCCGCATCGATTTGGGCGTGATCGAGAAGATCCGCCGCTTCTGGACCTCTGACATGACCGATGCCCTGAGCAGGCAGATGATCCAACGCTGGACCGAGCAGACCGTAGCCCCCGAGTATATCGGCGCCCACATCTCCCAACCCTCCTCCCAGCAGACCGGCAGAACCTACAGCCTGGATTTCCGGGCAGCCACGGCCGTCTTCGGATCCATGGGCATCGAGTGGGACATCCGCCGGGCCAGCGAGGAGGACCTGGAGCGACTCAAGGAATGGATTGCCTGGTACAAGGCCAACCGTGACTTCCTCCACTCCGGCCGTGTGGTCCGCCTGGACCTGGCCGACCCCTCGGTACTGGCCCATGGCGTGGTGGCCCCCGACCGCAGCCGGGCCATCCTGGCCCACGTCCAGTTGGATGAATCCCTGCATAATCGTGGTGTTTATCTACGCATACCCGGCCTGGACCCCAAGGCCCGGTATCGGCTGGCCTGGACCGGCCCCGCCAAGCCCAGGGCCTCGCTGGAGCACTTGGATCCGACGGGTCCGCTGGGCATCGCTGAGGTCACCGGCACCTATCTGGAGCGTGTGGGCATCCGCATACCCCGCTGCCAGCCTGAGACCATCCGCCTGATCGACCTGGTCCGGGTCTGACCCGCCGCCATATGCCGCACCGCAGGAATGAAGGAGCACTGAATCATGAACCCAACCAGCCTTAGCCTGGGAGAGCCGGGCTGGATTACGCTGACCACCGATGCCGACAGGGAGACAGCGCCCACAGGCCCAGGACTACATCCGTAAGGACATCGCTTAGCTGGAGGAGTGAGCTACCAGCGGTCAAACAGCTCTACCGGGCCTCTTCGAGCAGACCGCTAAGACCGGAATGCTGGTCCAGGGTTGCAACGTGGTAGGACACCTGGGCATCGGCTTTATGCAGATCAACCGGACCGGCACCCCGCTCTTCTTCTCGGCCCGCCCGGCAGCCTAACCGGCGCCCAGGAGGACCAGCTCCGGCAGGCGTTGGCCATGGCCGCGACCGGTGGCGCCCAGGCTATTCCGTCGGACTGTCTAGTCAACGACTGCCATGAGATCTGGACTTACAATGCCGGCACCCGCCGATATTCCTGGTATCAGCCGGCTGGCCTGGAGCTCTCGGACATGCCCAATCGCTACGACGGGTATCTTTCCGCCGTTTTAGAAGTAGATGACGGCCGTGCTCGGTTGGGATGGGCACAGCCGCCAGTTCGCCGGATTGCAGTGATGGGAATCCGACCTTACTCGTGCGAAGTACAGTGGGGGATATTCGATAACGCCATTTACAGAGCCTCCCAAGAACTCTACCGACTGACTCCCCAGCAGCCGGTGCAGCTAATTCGTTTCCGCGTCTTTGTACAGTGATACAACCTTATCATCGCGCAATGACTATGGCAGCCTGATCCAGTGTCGGCGGAACTCATGGTTGACAGGTTAAGTAAACAGCGGCCAGGCCGGCTGCGGGTTTCTGCCCACGGCTGGCCCAGCCGTGTTTCCCTCCCCTTCCAGGCGGGGCGGGGCGTTCATGCCTGCCTTGAACTCCAGCAGGCGGAAGTGTGGTGGGGGCGCGGGAGGGAGTGTCGGCTCACTTGGGGTTGAGCCTTGACTGACACCGGCCTCCCTGCCCCCTTTTGTGGGCCGGGGGCGGGGGGATTGATCCGCCCGCGGCTCGTCTTACTCGTGTGTAGTGTGCGACAGCAGGCGTGTTTCTCTCTGGTGGCGTCGGGATGCCAGGACCCCGCCCATGCTGGTCATGCCGGTGGCCAGGGCGAGCAGGATGCCTTCCCCGCCTGCCTTTGGGAGCACGCCTGCAGCCAGGTATGTGTATTTGAGGGAGGTGTCCGGCTGTTGGGCTGCGCCGCCTATCGTGTAGTCCACGCTGACGGTGACCGTGCCCGGCATGTGCGCGGGCGTAGTCACGGTCACGCTGCCGCCAACGCCGGGCTTCAGTTCTGATACGGGGGTCTGGTCGAATCTGACGCCGGTGATCGCAAGCTGCAGGTTGAACACCGGCGGCACAGGAACATTCGTGTCAATGGTGTTGTTGTTGCCGAGCTGGCCATAGTAGTTGTATCCCCATGCGTAGGCGTTCCCATCGCTACCCATGGCCAGCGAATAATGGTATCCACCGCTGACCTGTACGACTTTCAGCCCTTTGTTTGTATCAGTGGGGCTGGCGGGGTCGCGCACGCGCACAGGAACAGCCGAATCCGTTGTGCTGTTATTGCCGAGCTGGCCATCATTTCCGTTCCATCCCCATGCGTAGGCGTATCCGTCGCTGCCTACGGCCAGCGAATGATTGCCTCCGGCGCTGACCTGCACGTAGGTGAAATCCGTCGGCGCACCTACAGGTATGCGCACCCTGACCGGCGTATTCTGCTCGGTGGTCGTCCCGTCGCCGAGCTGGCCATAGTAGTTGCTTCCCCATGCGTAGGCGTTTCCGTCGCTGCCCAGGGCCAGAGTATGACTGCCTCCGGCGCTAACTAGTACGTAGGCGAAGTCCGCTGGTTTTCCCACTATGTTCGGCGTTTTCCGGTTGTTGTAGGTCCCGTCGCCGAGCTGGCCAGAGTTGTTGTATCCCCATGCGTAGGCGTTTCCGTCGCTGCCCAGGGCCAGCGAATGAGTGCTTCCGGTGCTGACCTGTATGTAGGTGAAATCCGGAGGCGTGTTTGCAGGCTTGCTCACCATTACCGGCGTAGTCCGCTTATCGGTCGTCCCGTCGCCGAGCTGGCCATAGTAGTTGCTTCCCCATGCGTAGGCGTTTCCGTCGCTGTCCACCGCCAGGGAAAAGCTGCTGTCTAGTGATCCGCTGACCTGGCTGAACCTGATGCCTCGGCTGGCGCTGTCTGGCGGGGTGATGGTGGTGGGGTCGCCGCCCGCCTGGCTGCCCTGGCTGGGGCTGATGCTCCACGTGTTGTTCCGGCTTGCGGGCGTCCACTTCGCGGTCAAGGTCATGTTGTTGGTGACGGGCCTGCTGAAGTCGTAGGCGACCTGTCCGGTGAACCATCCGTCGAACAGAAAGCCTTCGCGCACCGGGTCGGGGGAAGGCCGCTTCACCCTCCCATACGGGGTGGTGAAATTCTGGTCTGCTGGTTCGGGGCTTCCTCCGCCCGTGTCGAAGTGGACCGTGAGCGTGGCTCTTGGTTCGATGTCTCGTGTCAGCGGCTGGTCGACCGTGTAGTTGAGGCTTCTGGTGAAGGGCTGGCCGTCCTGCCTGCCGGTGATGAGGATGGCGGCTGGCCCAGGATTGCGGGCGGGTATGTCCGCCTGCCATGAGTCGTTGCTCCTGGTGAGTTTGAGCGGTTGGCCATCCATGCTGGCTGATTCCAGTGTGGGCGCGGTGCCGGTGTCGAGTCTTGCTGGCTTGTCTGGATTGCCTTGATGGTCCGGGCTCCACGTGAACATGCTGCCTTGCCGGTCGATGGCGGTGATCCTGTTGCCGACCTTGGCGGCCTGCATGTACTGCTGGCTCCCGTCGTCCGCCCGGATGGGTGTTTCGCCGGGCTTCCAAGCCCATATACGGCCGTCCTTGTCGGTGATCATGGCCTGGTCCTTGTTGGCTGTGATCTGGCTAGCCTTGGCGCCGTCCGGTAGGCCGACTGAGGTCATGCTGGCTGTGCTGTTGGACAGGTACCAGGCCTGCCCGTCCGTGTCCATGAGGAGGAACCCTCGGCTGAGGGCTTGGGCTTGGACGGTGCGCATGCCCGGGTCCTGCTTGACGCGTGCGGGCTTGGCGTTTCCGGTATTGGCCGTGTCCCAGGTCCAGGCCTGCCTGTCAGCGTCCACGATGAGGATCCGGCTGCCGGAGGCGACAGCGGTGACGGCCTGCGCATTTCCAGGCAGGCTGGTTGCGGCCTGCTGTATAAGTTGTGGATTCTGATTCTGGCTGCCGGCCTGTATGGCTTGGAAAGTGTGGGCCTGTCCCTGCCGGTCCACGGTCAGGAGCCGGTCGTCGTTGATGCTGATGCTGGTGAACCTGGTGTCCTGGCCGGTGTCGAGGATCGTGGGCATCGACTGCTGGCTGGTCCGGGTGTAGATCCGCTGGTCGGATCCGAGGGCCGCCTGCCAATGGTTGCCGGCTGCAACCTGCAGGTAGCGGAACCCTTCGGCAGCCTGGGCGGGGGCGGGAACCTGCTTGGGCGTGCTGTCCTGCGTCCAGGCGTGGATGCGGCCGTCGCCGGTCAGACCGATAAACTGGTTTCCTGCGGCTTGGATGCTGGCGAATTGAGGCTCCTGCCTGTCGGGTGGGCTGATGGTCAGTCGCGCGCCGGAGGCGGGCCCGTGGTCGGGGCTCAGCGTCCAGTCCGTGGTCTTCGACCACTGGGCTTTCAGGGTCGTGTCCTGGAGGATGGGGGTCTGGAAGTCATAGGGCAAGCCGTCATGAGTCCACCCGTCGAACCGGAAATCGGGACGTTGGGGGTTCTGTTGCGGGGCAACGGCGAGGGTGCCGGTCTTCACGGTCGCTTGTGTTGGCTTGCTGCCGTTGGCCGGGTCGAAACGCACCATGTGCGAAGCCTGATTATCAGCATGGGATGGCTTGGCGGGAGCTGATGCTGGGCTGTCGGGCGTGCCCGTCGGCGATGACGGGGTGTTTGGACTTGGTGAGGGGTTTAATGACGTGGTGGCTTGTATTGGCGAGGGTGAAGAAAGTGGGGTGTCTGTTGCGCTGCTGGGGGAGCGTGGCGGGGTTTTGCTCAGCTATTGAGGGGTCTGGTGACCCCCTACCCCCGCTAAGCAAAGGAGCGTCCGCTTGGGCGGATGCGATACCCAGGCTTGCCAGCAGGCCCAGCAGGACGACCATCATGGCCATGATGCGACGCAGCCGGGAAACCAGATGCATGAAACCAAACCCCCTCACCGACACTAAGCGGTATCAACGCCGCCTGTCTATGTAAAATTCTTCTTGCCGGAAAGCTCTTCTGCCTGTCAACGCCCGCCCTGCATCAGATTGGAGGAACCATGGCGGAAGCCGACCGTCTTCTCGACATCCCCTGTTTTCACCCTACCACCCCTGCACACAAACAACACAAACAAGGTCACGTGAGAGGGCAGGCGGATACAACAAGACCCCGCCTCCTGCTATTCGCAAGAGAACGGGGCCCACATCCTTAAACCGTCAGGTTGGAATCAGCCGGTGTTCTGCAGGCCGGCGGCGACTCCCGAAACGGTGCAGAGGATCAGGTAGATGAAGTCGGCCTGTTGGCTCTTGCTGAGCTCCTCCTTGTCGTTGCGACGACGCAGGGCCCGCAGGGCGCGCACCTGGGTCACCGACAGGGCATCCACATACGGAGAGCGGATCCGGATGGCCTGGCCCAGCACGTGGCGGTGCTGCAGGGGCCACTCGTCGCCCACGATCTGCAGAACCCACTTGCGGGTCAGCTCCATCTCCGAGAGGACCTTCTGGCTCAGGTCGTCCCGGTCTCCCAGGGAGAGGTACATCTTGGCGATGCGCTCGTCGGTCTTGGCCAGGCTCATCTCGATGTTGTCGATGAAGGTGCTGAAGAGCGGCCATTCCTCGTAGGCCTGACGCAGGGTCTCCAGGTCGCCGAACTTCTCGCAGGCGGTGCCCAGGCCGTACCAGGCGGCCAGGTTGATGCGGGCCTGCGCCCAGGAGAAGACCCAGGGTATGGTCCGCAGATCGTCCAGGGACTTGGCGCCCAGGCCGCGTTTGGCCGGCCGGGAGCCGATGGGCAGCAGGCCAATCTCGTTCAGGGGCGTCACGATGGAGAACCAGGGGGCGAAGTCCGGCGTGTGCAGCAGGTCCAGGAAGCGCTCGTGGGCGGCCTGGTCCAGCTTGTCGGCCATGTCCGCGTACTTCTCGGTCATGGTGGTGTTGCGCTCCTCCACGCTGGGCGCGGACTGGAGCAGGGTGGCCGCAGCCACGGACTCGATGTGGCGGATGGCCAGGACCGGGTTGCCGTAGCGGGCGAAGATGACCTCGCCCTGTTCGGTCAGCTTGAACCGGCAGTTGACCGAGCCCACAGGCTGGGCCAGCACGGCCCGGTTGGCAGGGCCGCCGCCACGGCCTACGGCGCCGCCGCGTCCGTGGAAGAGGGTCAGGTCGATGTCATGGCTCTCGGCCCACTTGGCGATGCGCTCCTGGGCGGAGTGCAGGGCCAGGGTCGCCGAGACAGGGCCTGCGTCCTTGGAGGAGTCGGAGTAGCCCAGCATGACCTCCATCTTGTTGCCGGTCTCCTTGAGTCGGGCCTGGACCTCGGGGATCTTGATGATCTCCTCAAGCACGTCCACCGAATTCTGCAGGTCCTCCAGCTGTTCGAACAGAGGGATCACGTCGATGACCGGCACGTCCTCGGCATGCTCGAAGGCCAGCCGGTTGAGCTCGTAGACGTCCTTGACGTTCTGCGCCGACTTGGTGAAGGAGATGATGTAGCGGCGGGCGGCCTTCTGGCCGTTGCGCTTCTGGATGGCTCCCAGGGCCCGGAAGGTGTCGAGCACCTCGTGGGTCATGGGCTGCAGCTCGCCGCGCTCGCCGTGCAGGCCATGCTCGCGTATGTCTTCCAGGGCGCGGGCGTGGACCAGGGAGTGCTGGCGGAACTCCATCTCCACCATGTGGAAGCCGAAGGTCTGGGCCTGCCAGATCAGATCCTGCAGAGGGCCGTAGGCCTGACGGACCGCGCCCGCCTTGGCCAGGGAGTCCTGGACCACGCGCAGGTCGGCGATGAAGTCGTCGCAGTCGGCATACATGAGGTCGGCGTCACGCTGGATGGTGGCCTGCAGACGATCGGCGATGACCAGAACCACGGCCCTGTGAAGCTCGTTATGCGAGATGGTGGTGGCCCGGTCGGTCAGGCGCTCGCTCATCTCCTTCTGGTGGCTCCACAGGCTCCTCAGCTCGGAGCTGGGAGGGGTGGTGGTCACCTCCATGGTCATATTGCGGCCCACGGTGGTGGTGGCCTTGACCAGTGCCTCAAGCATGTGGTCGGAGAACTTGCGCGCCACCTTGCGAGAGACCTTGGCGGTCACGTTGGGGTTGCCGTCGCGGTCGGAACCGATCCAGCTGCCCGGGTGGAAGAAGGCAGGGCAGACGGGCTTGACCATGCCGGCCTTCTTGCCCAGCATCCAGTCGTCGAAGCGGCGGTAGACCTTGGGAATGGTCTCGAAGAGCGTGGCGTCGAAGATGTCCAAAATAGTGTTGGCCTCTTCGACGGGCGTCGGCTTCTTGGCTGCGATGGGCGAAGTGCGGAAGAGGGCGTCGATCTCGTTGTGCAGCAGACGCTCATTCTCCTCCAGCTCGGAACCGCCCAGGCCGCGGCGAACGGCCAGCAGGTTGGCGATGCGCCGGATCTTGCCCTCCACGGCCTTGCGCCGCGCCTCGGTGGGGTGGGCGGTGAAGACGGGGTGGAACTCCAGCTTCTCCAGCAGCTCCGAGGCCTTGGCCGGGCCCATCTCCTGAAGGAGCTGGCTGTAGGCGCTGGTCATCTCGTTGATGGGGTCGGTGCCCTTGACCTTCAGGTCCACCTTGCCCTCGCGCTCATGCAGGACCTTCACCCGGTAGTTCTCCTCGCAGAGGTTGGCCAGATGGAAGTAGGTGGTCAAAGCGCGGGCCAGCAACTGGGAATCCTTGACTGAGGTGTCGTCGATCAGGGCTACGGCCTTGGACAGGCCGTCCTCGTCAGGCACGGGGTCCGAGGGGTGGCGGTTGAAGTGCTCGGCGCTGGCCGTCATCACGTCCTCGCGCAGGGAGTCGAAGCGCTTGAGCAGCTGTTGATCGAATTCCCCCAACACATCCCTGAGCAACCGCAGGCACAAGGCCATGTCCTCATCCAACGATTGAGGCAGCTTGCGTTCCTCCGGCCCCTTGGTCCCGGTGCCGGATGTGACCAGGGTCGCATCGGCAGCCGTGATTTGCTGATTACTATCTGTCATCAGTCCTCCTTGTCGAATCGCAGGTTGCCCGGTCTTCGGCCATTCCACGGCTCCTCCGCGGTTATTGGTGGTCGGCGTTGCAGGCCCACAGCCTTCGGTTCGATGGCTCGCGGCCCATTCTAGGACGCTTTCAGGTCGAATACGTTTCATGGTCCCATGCGGCGGTGCAAGCTCACGTGACCCGGGTGGAGTATGAATGTGGGTGTGAAATTCAAGAGCAGGAGTTCCAAGGACAGCTATCGCGGCAGGGCCGCAGCCGAGGTCAGACGGGTGAGCAAGTACCACACCCACTCCATTCCGCTGGATATGGAGGATATTGAACGCGACTACGACAAGCCTATCGTCGAGGCCTGCATCGCGGCCAAGACCAGCCTGATTGTGCGGGTGGGCATGCTGGAGCTGGGGGCTGGAACGGGAAGCTTCCGCGTGCGCGAGATGATGCACAGGATTGCCTACCCCATGGGCGTGCATGTGCGAGCCGACGTGAACCTGACCGACATCGAGGCCACCTGCACGGATGGCGTGTCTCGGATCACCGAGGTGGTGGACCTGCCCACCACCGGGGTCAACACCGAGCGGATCTGGCTCCTGGAGCACTTCGCGGACTGGCTCAGCGTCAAGTGCGGGCAGGCGGGGACCTACCACGCCATGTCGGTGGTCTCCAGGGAGCTGGTGGACAACTTGGACGAGCCGAACGTCTACGCAGCGGCCCGCAAGGCGGTCAAGGAGGTGCTGGCCCAGGACCAGGATGCGGCCAAGGTGTTCAAGGATGCGGTGGCCACCGCCGTGCACAACGAGGACGAGATCAGCCAGAACCGGATCGATGCGGCGGCCATAGACACCAGGACGGCCGCCGGTCTGGGCACCGTAGGCTCCACGCCTCGGCCGGAGGCCACGCCGACCGCCGCAGCCTTGGAGGATTCCGAAGATTCCAAAGCTGCTTCTGTTTCTGCTGCCTACGCGATTGAGAATTCAGATTCGAGTGCCGCTGGTTGCGCAGCCATTGGATCATCTGCAACCAGCCAAGGGCGCGACTCCGCGTCTGAGCAGCCTGGGTCTGGACGGCCTGCGTCAGCCCAAGGCCAAGCACATGAAAAGGCCAAGTCTTCCGAGGGTGCGGCACCCTCCGAACAGCCGGTGTCTTCCGACGGGTCCGCATTGTTCAGAGAGGCAACAGACTCCGCAAAGGCTGCATTTTCCGATGAGCCTGCCTCCTCTGACAAATCAGCGTCCCCAAAGCCGCAGGCAAGGGGTGGCATCACGGTCCGGCAGGCGCATGAGCGTCTGGACCTGATCGAGCGACGCAAGCCCCTCTACTCGCCCCTCTTCTCGGGCTTCGCTTCGGCCGTGGCCTGCGCAGCCTTCGTCTTCCTGCTGGGCGGCGGTCCCTATGACATGGCTGGAGCTTTTGTCGGCGCTGGCATAGGCCAGTGGGTGCGTCGACAGATGCTGGGCAGGCGGATCAACCAGTTCTTCGCTACCGGGGTGGCGGTCATCATCGCCGCCCTGGCCTGCGTCGGCACGCTGAGGCTGGTGGGTATCTTCGATCCAGTGGCCCTCAGGCACGACACGGCTTACATCGGCGCTATTCTCTTCGTCATTCCCGGCTTCCCCCTGGTCACCGGCGGCCTGGACATCGCCAAGCTGGACTTTCCCTCGGGGGTGCAGCGCATCACCTACGCCTTCTCGATCATCCTGGTGGCCACACTGGGAGGCTGGGCCGTGGCGCGGATGGTCATGCTCAACCCCCAGGGCTTTGAACCGATGAACCTGAGTCCCCTGCTGATGGCCGGACTGCGCATGATTGCAGCATTCTGCGGGGTCTGGGGCTTCTCGGTCCTCTTCAACTCACCCCAGCGCATGGCCTTGGTGGCCGCCGTCATCGGCGCTCTGACCGACACCATGCGCCTGGAGATGCAGGACCTGCTTCATGTCCCTCCGGAGATGGCCGCTTTTCTGGGTGCCTTCCTGGCCGGCATGCTGGCTACGGTCTGGCGCTCCTCGGTCCGTCACGGCCTGCTGCCGCCTCACCTGGGCTATCCAAGAATCAGCCTGACCGTGCCATCCATCGTCATCATGGTGCCTGGCCTGTATATGTACCGGGCCATGTTCTATCTGGGGCAGTTCAATACGCTCAACGCCTTGGACTGGGCCTTCCGGGCCTTCATGGTCATCATCTGCCTGCCCATCGGCCTGGTCACGGCCCGGGTGCTGACCGACCGCTCCTGGCGGTACGACGTCTAGTAGCGCATGCCCATGGCCGAGCGGACCTGATCAAGGGTTTCCTCGGCTATCTGGTTGGCCCGCTTGTTGCCCTCGACCAGGATGTCGCGCACGGTGTCCATGTCCTTGGCCAGCTCGGCACGGCGCTCGCGGTGGGGTGCCAGGAATTCGTTGACGGACTTGGTCACGTAGGCCTTGAGGGCGCCTGAGCCGGCATCGCCGATCTCTTCGGCGATCTCCTCGGGCTTCCGGTCGGTCACCAGGCCGGCCGTGGTCAGCAGGGCCGAGACCTGGGGGCGGTTCACAGGGTCGAACGTGATCTTTCGCTCGGAGTCGGTGGGTGACTTGCGGATCAGCTTGGCCGTCTCCTCTGCGGTGGCGCCCAGCATGATGGAGTTGCCATAGGACTTGCTCATCTTGCGTCCATCAAGACCAGGAATCTCAGGGGTGTCAGACAGGATGGCATCAGGCTCGGGGAAGACCGGCGCCTGGCCGGGGTAGCGCTCGTCGAAGCGACGGGCGATGGTCCGGGTCAGCTCCACGTGCGGCAGGTTGTCCTTGCCGATGGGGACCACGTTGGCCTTGCAGAAGAGTATGTCACAGGCCTGGTGGACCGGGTAGGTCAGCAGCAGGCCGGTAAGAGCGTGGCCGCTGGCCTCCATCTCGGCCTTGACGGTGGGGTTGCGGTGGAGCTCCGCCTCGGTCACCAGCGAGAGGAAGGGCAGCAGCAGCTGGTTCTCTGCAGGGGTGGACGAATGGGTGAAGATCATGGTCTTCTTGGGGTCGATGCCCGCAGCCAGATAGTCAAGCACCAGGTTGAGCACGTTGTCGCGGATGTGCTCGGTGGTGTCCCGGTCGGTGATGACCTGGTAGTCGGCGATGACGATGTTGGTGTGCACGCCGCGATTCTGCATCTGGACACGTTCGCGGATGGAGCCGAAATAATGGCCCAGGTGAAGCCTGCCGGTCGGGCGGTCGCCGGTCAGCATGGTGTAGCGGCTAGGATTCTTGTCCAGTTCGGCCAGCACCTGGTCGGACCGATGCTTGGCAGCTCTGAAGCTGTCGCTGATCTCGTTGCCTGCCGCTGTGACTTCTTCCTGCATGGTCCCACCCTCGTCGTCGTGCCGAATGTCCTTCTGGGAATTGCTTTTATGGTAAAAGTCCGAGCCGACAAGATGCGTAGGTGGTACTCTCATAAATGATGCAAATTCACATTCAAGTTGCCTAAGTGCACGTTACCTGGCGAAGGGGGTCGGATGGGCCGCGGACGTCAGAAGGCTAAGCAGACGAAAATAGCCCGGAAGCTCAAATATCTGACAACGGACACGGATTACGACGAGCTGGCCAAAGAGCTCAGCAGCAAGGAACCCGGAACCAGGGGCAAAGATCCCTTCAAAATGGTTGAAGAGGAATACTCCAAACCGGATTCGCGCAAATCGGGGGGCCAGGACCCCGAGGATTCCCCGGACGATGATCTGAGTGATTATGCCCGGTGGGCCGCCGAGGCTGCTGCCAAGGCCACCTCTGGGGAGATGCCGGCTACGCCCAAGCCGCACAAGCGCATACCCATCCCCGTGCCAAGCGCGCTCAAACACCATAAAGATAAGAAGACCGCAGCAAAGGGGTCGTCGAGCAAGTAGCCGGCCGCAGAGGTGGCCGACTATTGGTTATACCAGTGGCAGTAGCTCGTGCAGATCGTCGCGCTCGCCCACGGCGCTGATATGCCCGGCGGCGGCTTCTTCACTCCAGCTGGTGATGCCAGCGGCCAGCCGCAACCAGACATCCGGGTCCAGTTCGATTACGTCAGGCGGAGTCAGGTTATGCGGGTCGGACGCAGGCCCGTCCAAAATCTTGATGGCTCCCCAGGGGGCTACCCTGACCTCTACGCCGGGACCAGGGGCCTTGATCTCCAGCATATGCAGGGAATAGCGGACGGCCATGGCCTTGCTGCGCCTATCGGTTTGCGGGGCCACTGTCAGGCGGTTGCCCTCCGGGCCTAAATTGCCTGCAGCCTCCTTGGCCGCATCGCGCCAGGCCAGAAAATCCCGGCGGCCTTCTTCCATGTCTGCTTCCCGTATGGCACTCATGGCTCCATTGTGACGCGCCGCCCCAACAGGCGTGTCCGGTAGGCTGCGATCAAGCCAAAATCAGGCATGAAAAAAGGAACCCGTTGCCCTCACGTTCTTGACGCTGGGTCGGATTCCTTCCCGACCGGAACGGTCAGGCCTGTGCGCCCGCTTGCAGAGGGGCCTCGGGATCTTCAGACCCCTTGTCCTCCTCATCCTTGGCCAGGCCCAGGTCGACTGGCGATGAGCTGTTCTCCCAAGGCTCCTCCCAGGGATCGTAATCCGGGTTCTGCTGCTTGTATACGAACAGAGCGACAACGCCGGCCAGCAGCGTGCCGAAGAGCAGTGCAAAGAACTTCCAGCCGTTTGAAGATGAATTCTCCATGTTTGGCTCCTTTCGACGACTTTCGTCGGTCCTGCCCACTTCGACCGACCTAGTCAACATCCTAGTAGAAAGCGGTGAACTGTGGGGCACATCGGTGCCGTTGCGGCACGGAAACCGCACACCCCGGGCCGGACGGTCAGGTAAGGTATGGTTCATGGTCAATGGCACTGGCACCAGTTTCGCAGGCGGAGGGAATGGTCGGGGGCCGCTGGGATGGATCCGGCGGCACTGGGGCGACCAGGCTCCGGTGGTGACCGTGGCCATCACCCTGATCTGCATAGTGGCCTGGGTCATCCAGATGGTCCTGTATTTGCTGGCTCCGCTTCGCTACCAGCGGCTTTTGCTGGGCTACTGGGCCTTCGTGCCGATTACCGCCATTCATGAGCCCTGGATGTTTGTGACCAACATATTTCTGCACGCCACCAATGTCTCGCATATCCTCTTCAACATGATCACCCTGTGGGTTGTGGGGCCGGTGCTGGAAAATCTGATAGGGCATGGGCGTTTCCTGGCGCTCTATATGATCAGCGGGCTGGGCGGAGACCTGGGGCTGATGGTCTATGCGGTCCTGGCGCCCAATGGCTGGGGCACGTCGGCCATCGGGGCCTCAGGCGCGCTCTTCGGACTTTTTGCCGCCATCCTGGTGGTCTATCGTCGTTTGGGGATTGACATCGTTTCCATGGTGGTCTGGATGGCCATCAACTTCTGCATGCCCCTGTTCGTGCCCGGCATTGCCTGGCAGGACCATGTGGGCGGTTTCATAGTCGGCGGCCTCTTCATGCTGGCCCTGCTGCACATGGGCCGGCCCGGCTCGCGCGTGCATGGCCTACTCTCCTGGTTGCTGCCCATGCTGATCTTCCTGGTGGTCCTGGTCCTGCTGGCTCTGGGTTGCAACATGTTCAACCCCATGCGCTGACAATCAGCAGCTGTCTGCTGCTTTACACCTTCCGTGATAGATAAATGACATGGATGTCACCTATCCACATTTGTTGACAATCGTGTGGATAACCTGGGAATAAGTAACCAGAACTGGTGCATATATATCGGCAAAAAGTGGATAAGTAAACACAGAACCCAATCAGCAGTAGGGTTGTGGACAGGTGTCTTAAGCTGTCCACGATAAATTCGGGCGATTGTGGATAACTTTGGTTTGAGTCTCGAAACAGTGGATGAAATAGGTGGAGCCGGGAAATTGAATCCACACATGCCTGACGCTCTGGGATGGATGGATATGCAAAGAACCCCACATCCGTGCCTGGGCGGTTGCAGGGTTCCTGAAGAGTAAAGCAGCTGGATCAGTGCCACCACATGGTCATGAGGAAGCCGACCAGCAGGATGCCGAAGCCTACGGCCAGGTTCCAGTTGCCGATGCCGGGGATTGGGAAGACATTGCCCCTGGTGGAAGCGATGTAGTAGACCACGATCCAAATCAGGCCCACTACCATCAGCGTGACGAAGAGAGGCACAAACCAGCGCGGATTGGCCTTGGTGCTTTTGATGGTGTCTTCCACGCGGCGGGTGTTCTCTTCTTGACGCTGCACGATGCGGCGCATCTGCGGAGTCATGTGCTTTTTGTCAACGCTCTCGTTGAGCACGGCCTCCACCTTGTCCATGGACAGGCCATACTCCTCGTCCTCTGCATCCTCGCCAGCGCCAGCGGTCTTGTTCTCGGCCTCGGCCTGGGTCTTCTTGGCCTCGTCCACCGCCTCGTCCTCGTCATCATGGAGTTGATGCTCTGCCATGAGGTTATTCTCCTTCATTAGATCTACTAAGCCATAGTAGCGGTTAGACTCGAACGTAATACTATCGCAGACGAGGATGAGGGTATGCCTATGACCAGACGGACGGGACGGCACGGAGCACGCAGGTCCCTGGTCGGCACATTGTCCGTGGCTGTGGTGCTGGCCCTGGTCGGGTACATGCTGACCACCAACATCCGTGTCAACAGGACGGTCACGGTCACCTCGGATACGGCCGGGCTGGTGGAAGAGCGCGAGAACAAGGCTGCGGAGCTGCGCAAGGACATCAATGACATGAGCTCGCAGATCAACGCTCTGAAGACCATCACCGACGACGACAAAGGCAACTCGGACCAGGCCCGTGAGGACCCCGGTTCGGGCACGGTGCTCAAGGCCGTCCAAGGGCCGGGACTGACGGTAACCCTCGATGATTCCCCGCTCTGGAAGCAGAAGGTGGGGTCCGACGGATCGACGGCCAACATCAATGATTACGTCATCCACCAGCAGGATGTGGAGAGTGTGGTCAACGCGCTCTGGGCCGGGGGAGCCGAGTCCATGAGAATCCAGGACCAGCGTGTCCTGCCCACCACGGCCGTGCGATGCGTGGGCAATGTGCTGCTGCTGCACGGTCGAAAGTACTCGCCGCCATATAAAATTTCGGCCATAGGACCAGTCGATCGGATGACCAAGTCCCTGAATGCTTCGCCATCCATCCAGATTTACAAGGAGTACGTGAATACGGTAGGTCTGGGATGGAATGTCGAATCTTCGGGCAATCTGAGATTCCCTGAGACGACGGCTGTCCTGCAGCCACTCCAGTATGCATCTCTAGATGAGAAGGCACGGTAAATGACGACAGAAGACTCGGAGAATGACTGGATGTCGGTTGATAAACCTGCCGATAAGCCACGAAAGTGGCCGGTTGGGATAGCAGAAATCGTGGGGGAGCTGCTGATGACGCTGGCCGTCATCTGTGCCCTCTACGTGGTTTGGCAGCTTTGGTGGACCGGTGTGCAGTCCGAGCATCAGCAGTTGGAGACCCGTGCCTCGACCGCTTGGAGCGACCCGGGATCGGGAGATACCCGAAAGGTGGCCAAGCCTCAGAGCGGAATGCCGCCGGTACAGCCCGAACACGCCTCAGAGGGCGATCTGATGGCCCAGATCTACATTCCTCGTTTTGGACAGCATTGGGAACGCAACGTGGTTCAGGGCACGTCGCCCAGGGATCTGGCCTACGCGGGACTGGGACACTACTCCAATACGCAGATGCCGGGCGAGCTGGGCAACATGGCTATTGCCGGACACCGCGCCGGCTATGGTGAGCCGCTGGGCCATGTGGACCAGCTGCGTGTGGGCGATGCCATCGTCCTGCGCACCAAGGATTACTGGTACGTCTACCACTACACCCGCTACAAGATCGTGGCTGCCAACGAGGTCAGCGTCATCGCCCCCAACCCTTATTCGCCCAACGAGGCTCCAGATCGGCGCATGATTACACTGACCACCTGTGAGCCCAAGTACACCACGGCCACCCACCGCTGGATCAGCTGGGGCGAATTCGGCTACTGGGCCAAGGTATCCGACGGGGTGCCTAAGGAACTGCTTGGCGACCGAGGCAGCAAGGTGGCCTTTGCAGACGACAAGGGCTCGGTCATAGCCAGGGTGGGTTCCCTGCAACCGGTCTTCCTGGTTTTGGTAGCAGCCTATCTGATCATCTACCTGGCGGCCCTGGTCGCATGGCGTTACCCCTTGCTGCGGCAGATTCGCAAGGGCGAGAAGCCACAGCCGATGATCAGCCTCTACGGCTGGCTGCTGCGGCACCAGTCCGGCATAGCTCCGATTCGCTGGCTTCTGCTGATTCTGTTCCTGCTGGCTCTGACCTGTGCCTTGATGGAATGGGGCTTCCCATGGCTGGCCAGCAACGTGCCCTGGCTCAGACAGATATCCAACTACTCCGCTTTCTGATCTAGGCGGCGTGGAAAAGCGGCGGGGCCGCAGGATCCAGTGTGATTCTGCGACCCCGCCGCTTATTGATAGTCATGTCTTGCCGACTGTCAGAAGTAATTGCCAAAGGCAAAGGCAGAGGCAAAGGTCTTGTCTACGTCTCTCCAGCGGCCATGGTCCTGATGACGCAGTGCTGCAAGTCAATGCGGGTTTGTCGCAATCTGGCGACGCGACTTGGCAAGCGGCCAGTCCGGCAGTTATGGATCAACCGTTACGGATTGGCTGATGGGTCCTGGCGGTTAACGCTTGGAGCTCTGGTCTGTCAGCAGAAGTCATGACTGATGTTTGTGGCCGAAAGTCTCGGTTCTCACCCTAATGACGCGGACTAATAGCCATCGCTCTAATTCATCCCGTATTCACTCTGCCTGGCTCTTTATGACCCAACTATATGACCCGGCGGCAAGGCTGTGGCCGCCGGGTCATACGATCAGTTGGTGGAGCTGACGGTGGTCACAGTTATGGGGGTGTTGTCGTCCACCTTGCTGCCGGCTCCGGGACTTACAGCGGTCACCTTGTCCGTGTCCTTGCCGACAGAAGTGATTCTGTCGGCGCTGACACCGCTGTTGGTCAGCTTCTGCCGGTAGCTGCCCAAGGTCTCGCCCGGGGCGATGACTGGGACGCTGATGGCCGTGGTCAGGGTGATGGTGTCCTTGGACTTGTCGAAGGAGGCGCCTGAGGTGGGATCCTGGCCGGTGACCACGGCGTTGTCGTTGTTGGGGCCGTTGACCTTGATGTTGACCCCCTGGCCCAGGTTGCGCTTGGCTTCGCCCAGGGTCATGTCGATGTAGTAACCCAGCTTCATGCCGCTGCTGACGGTGACTGTAATCATGGCTCCCTGCTGGATGGAGGATCCGGCAGCCGGGTCGGTGCTGATGACCACGTCCTTGGCCACGGTGTTGGAGGCCTGCTCGTGGATGGTGATGTTGAAGTGCAGACTCTGCAGGGTCTTGGTCGCGTCGTCCTTGCTCTTGCCAGACAGATCAGGAACCTTGGTCATGCCCGAGGAGATGTAGAGCAGGATGCTGGTTCCTTTGGCCACGCTCTGGCCGGCGGCGGGATCCGTGCGGGTCACATGGTCCTTGGGCACGTCTTGGCTGTCTTCTACCGAGGCGGCGGGAGAGGCCTTGAATCCGGCCTTCTCCAGGGCTTTGCGGGCCTCCTGCTGGTTCATGCCCTTGACGTCGGGAATGGCCGTGTCCTTGGGCCCGGAGGAGAACCAGACGGTCACTGTGGAGCCTTTGGGAGCCATGCTTCCGCCCTTGGGGCTCTGCTTGGTGAAGGTCCCCTTGGGCTCGGCCGAGTCATGGTCCTCCTTCTCCTGGTAATTGAAGCCTGCGGCGGTGACCTTCTCACGGGCGAGAATTCGCGACATCTGAGCATTGATGGTGGGCACCTCGGCCATCTGATGGCGGTTTCGGCTCATATAGGTCACGCCAAGTCCGGCGGCCACCAGAAGCAAGGCCGCCACGATGGCGGCGATGATGATCTTCTTGCGCCGTTTGGACTTCTGCTGGGCCGCCTTGGTGGCCGTGCGCTCAGCTGTGGCGAGATCGGTGGCAGCGGCCGGATTGAGTGGGTCCTGAACAGGGTTGAAGGCCTGGGTGGCGGCCGTCTCCTCTTCAGTCAGCGGCATGGTGGCCGTTTCGGTGCCCTGCTCGGCATCCTTGCGGGCCTTGACGTTGGCCAGGTCGGTCAGCGGGTTGAAGGCGGCAGCCACCGGGGTCCCGCCGTTCATGAAGGCCAGGATGTCGCTCTTGAAGGCGGCGGCCGTGGCGTACCGGTTCTGACGATCCTTGGCCATGGCCTTGGCGCAGATGGAATCCCACATCTTCGGCAGGCCAGGCACGATGGTGCTTGGCGGGGTGGCCACCTCGGTAACGTGCTGGTAGGCGATGGCCACGGCCGAATCCCCGTTGAAGGGCGGCCGTCCGGTCAGCATCTCGTAGAGGACGCAGCCGGCCGAGTAGAGGTCGGAACGCATGTCCACGCTCTCGCCGCGGGCCTGCTCAGGGCTCAGGTACTGGGCCGTACCCACTACGCCCTGGGACTGGGTCATCGTGGCGGCCGAATCGTCCATGGCCCGGGCGATGCCGAAGTCCATGACCTTGACGATGCCCTGCTCCGAAATCATGATGTTGCCGGGCTTGATGTCCCGGTGGATGACCCCCATGTGGTGGGAGTAGTCCAAGGCGCTCAGCATGCCCAGCATGACCTGCTCGCTGTCGCGCTGGCTCAGGGCCCCGTTCTCCTTGAGGATGGACCTCAGGGTCTGTCCCTTGACGTACTCCATGACCAGGTAGGGCACCCGCTCATGGTTGCCCTGGTCGTCGGTCAGTATCTCCTCGCCCGAGTCGTAGATGGAGACGATGTTGGGGTTGTTGAGCAGGGCGACCGAGTGAGCTTCTCGCCGGAACCGCGATAGGAAGACCTCGTCGTTGGCCAGATCGGACCGCATGATCTTGACCGCGACCGTCCTTCCCAGACGCGTGTCCACAGCCTTGTGGACCTCGGCCATGCCACCGCGTCCGATCAGCTGTCCCAGACGGTAACGTCCGTCCGCTAGGGACGGCGGCAGTGTGATGCTCATAGGGTATCCCCTCCGTTCGTCGCTTCAAGGCCGCGCTGTGCGCTTCCTTCTCCATAGTGCCCCCAGAAGGGCCTGAAGATGTCTTTTGCCGCGTGTGGCCTGCTCACAATGCGTCGAGGCATGGGTGCGCGCGGGTCGATGACCTCCGTCTCACCCAGCTGCTGGTCCAGCAGCCGCTGCTCGATCCTGGCCAGCGTGTGCGAGACCACCAGGGCATTTGCCGGGCGGTCTCGCGGGTCCTTGGCCAGCATGGACATGACGAAGTTCATGAGTTGGTTGTCCACCGAGTCGGGCAGTGGCGGCACAGGGTCGTTGACATGTGCTGCGGCGATGTCCACCGGGGTGGCGCCGGTGAAGGGCCGGTGCCCGCAGAGCCCCTCGTAGGCCACCACACCCAGGGAGTAGATGTCGGACTGGGGGGTGGCCTGGAGGCCCTGGGCCTGCTCGGGCGAGATGTACTGGGCTGTGCCCACTACCATGCCGTCCTGGGTGATCTGCCCCTGGTTGGTGGAGTAGGAGACCCCGAAATCGGTAATCTTGACCTCGCCGGTGTCGGAGACCATGATGTTGGCCGGCTTGACGTCCCGATGGATGACCCCGTGGGAGTGGGCCACGTAGAGTCCTCGGGCCGTCTGTATCAGGATGGGCAGCAGCTCGATGGGGTCCAGGGCGCCCCGGTCCCGATAGATGTCTGCCAGGGATTGGCTGGGCACGTATTCCATGATCAGGAATCCGATGCCGTCGTGCTCGTAGTACTCGAAGAGGGCGGCGATGTTGGGGTGGGCCAGGTTGGCGGAATTGTGCGCCTCGGCCCGCAGCCGCAGCAGCTTGGACTCCTCGTTGGTCAGATCCTCGCGCAGGGCCTTGATGGCCACAACTCGTCCCAGTTCGATGTCATAGCCCTTCCAGACTTCGCCCATGCCCCCTTGGGCCAGGCGACGGTCCAGACGGTACCGTCTATGGATGAGCTGTCCTTGTACCAGTTTCACTTGGCAGCCTCCTGCATGATGCGTTTCATAATCGGTCCGGCAATGTCTATGCCATAGGAGGAGATTCCATGCACCACGACGGCTACGGCTACCTTGGGTTTGTCGGCCGGAGCGAATCCTACCATCCACCCGTCATTTGCCGTATTGCCCGTGCCGATCTGGGCTGTGCCGGACTTGGAGGCCACCTGTACGCCTGGAATCTCAAGCTCCGGGTAGCTCTTGGTGGTTACTGCCTCCATCATGGTGGTCAGGGCCTTGGCGGTGTCCGATGAGAAGGCCTGTGAGTAGACCGAGGGCGTTGTCTCACTGATGACGCTGAGGTCGCTGGAGCGCACCCGGTCCACCAGGGTCGGTTGCATGAGCTTGCCGCCGTTGGCCACGGCGGCGACCGTCATGGCAGCCTGAAGTGGGGTGGATAGGGTGTCTCCCTGGCCGATGGAAGCTAGGGCGATCCGGTCCTGGGACTGGTCCTCGGGGAATTTGGAGGCCACGGCCTTCATGGGCCGTCCTGTGGAGGTGGTCCCGTCCAGGGTGATGGTGGAGCCGTAGCCGAACTTGCGAGCCTGCGCTGCCAGCGTCTTGCCGCCCAGGGTGACCCCTAGCTGGGAGAAGGCCGTGTTGGATGAGTAGGCCAGGGCATCCTCCAGGCTGATCTTCCCGTTGACCCCGCCGGCTGCTGCAGTGGTGTTGGTCAGATTGTAGTTGGTGCCGGGCAATGTGTATGAGGCCCCGGCCGGCAGTTGGCTATCGGGGTGATACTGGCCGGACTCCAGGGCGGCGGCGGCCACAACCACCTTGAAGGTGGACCCGGGCGGATACAGCTGCGAGGTGGCCCGGTTGAGCATGGGGTTGTCGGAACGGGAGGCCAGCTTCTGGTAGGCCTGGGAGGCATCGCCGCTGTCGTGGGCGGTCAGGTCTTCGGGGTTGTAGCTCGGTGTGCTGACCATGGTCAGGATGCGGCCTGTGGAGGGTTCGATGGCCACCACCGAACCGGACAAGTTGCCCAGCATGGCGTAGGCGGCCTCCTGCATCTTGGGATTGATGGAGGTCTCGATGGAGGCGCCCTTGTTCTGGGTGCCGGTGAAGAGGGACTTGACCCGGTCCATCCACAGGCTGTCCGACTGCCCGCTCAGCAGACGGTCGCGCGAGGCCTCGATTCCTCGGTCTGCCGGGCTGGTGATGGAGTAGTAGCCGGTGATGGGCGAGTAGACGGGCCCCTTGTGGTAGTGCCGCTGGTACTGGAAGGAGTCGTTGATGGGGTCGGACTGGGCCATGACGGCGCCGTCCGAGGTCAGGATGGCCCCCCTGGGTGCCGCATACTCGTGGTACAGGGCACGCAGATTGCGGGGGTCCGAGTTAAGGCTCTCCGCCCGGATCACCATGATGATGGAGCTGGAAAGCCCCAGGATGACGAAGAGGACGATGACGGCGTTGAAGAGTTGACGCAAGGCCTTGTTCACTGTCCACCTCCTCGGACCTGACGGACGGGGATGCGGCCGGTGGCTGGCAGGTCGGTCTCCTCGTCCTGGTCGGTCTGCTCGATCGGCCCGGCATGACGATCATGGGACTCTTGGTCGTCAGAGTCTGAGTCGGGGTCCGAGTCGTCCTGGCTGTTGCGCTTGCTGGTCTCCTGCTGGCGCAGGACGGCCAGAGCCTCGTACTTGAAGGTGTCCGAGCTGACCTCCGGCGCAGGCTTGTTGGCCGCGTTGGAGATGATGATCAACAGGACGGCCAGGATGCAGTTGGCCACCAGACTGGAGCCGCCCGCCGCCATGTAGGGCATGGTCAGTCCGGTCAGGGGGATGACCAGGGTGATACCGCCCACCACGGTGAAGACCTGGAAGGCCATGGTGAAGACCAGACCGGAGGCCAGGAGCTTGCCGAAGCCATCCTTGATCTTCATGGCCGTGATCATGCCCGAGGCCACGATGACCAGGTAGAGGGCCAGGACCACCAGCAGGCCGCTCAGCCCCAGCTCCTCGCCCACCGATGTGTAGATGAAGTCGGAGTTGGCCAGGGGGGTGATCCAGGGGCGTCCCTGGCCCAGGCCGGTGCCTGTCAGCCCGCCGGCGGCCAGGCCGAAGATGCCGCGCACCAGCTGGCCGGACCCACCGAAGGCCTTGCTGAACTCAGCATCGCTGAAGGGGTGCAGCCAGGCGTCCACACGGGCACCCACATGGGCGAAGATCATGGAGGCGGCCACAGCCCCGATGACGAAGAAGACCGCGCCTATGGCGATCCAGCTGGTGCGGCCGGTAGCCACATAGAGCATGGAGACGAACATGGCGAAGTACATCAGCGAGGTGCCCAGATCATGCTGGATGACCAGGACGGCCAGCGAAATAAGCCAGACGATGATAATGGGGCCAAAGTCCTTGATTCGGGGCAGCCGCATGCCCAGGAACTTCTTGCCGCCCACGGCTAGCTGGTCTCGGTGGTCGAACAGGTAGGCGGCGAAGAAGAAGGCCAGGAAGAGCTTGGCGAATTCGCCGGGCTGCAGGGTGTGAGACCCTATGCCTATCCAGATGCGGGCGCCGCCGATTTCGCGGCCGATGCCGGGAAGCATGGGTGATAGGAGCAGGACCAGGCCCACCACCATACTCACATAGGAGAAGCGGCGTAGCAGCCTATAGTCCCTGAGCAGCACCACCAGCAGCCCGCACAGGACCAGGGCCAGACACAGCCAGATCAGCTGGGTGAAGCCCACTCGTGTAGGCTGGCCAATCCGGGCGTTGCGCAGATCTATGCGGGTGATCAGGGTTATGCCCAGGGAGCTCAGGATGACGATGCTGGGCAGGATGGCCTGACTGCCGTAAGGCTGAAAAATCTCCAGCAGGACCCAGAGGGCGATGAAGAGGGCGGCGGTGACTGCCAGCAGGGCTGCGTAGTCACCGGGGAAGCGGCCCGCCGCACGGGCGAACATCTGGAAGAATCCGATGAACCCCACCAGCAGGGAGAAGAGCAGAAGGCCTATGCGGCGCAGACGGGTGATGATCATGATTGCTGCCGCCCGCTCTGGTCGGTTTTCGACGGTGAGGGCGAGGCTGAGGGGGAAGTCGTCGCCTGGCCGGACTCGTCCTTGGCTTCCTTGGCTTCCTTGGCTTCCTTGGCCTGCTCGCGTTTGAGGTCGCCGGCCTCTTTCCGGATCAGACGGGCGTGCTCCTTGGCGTCGTCCATGCTGGAGACGGTGATGCCTTCTTCCAATTGGTCACGCCAGGACTGGGGAAGCCCCTTGACGGCGATGTCCGTGGTCTGCACTGGGTGGGAAAGCGAGAGGGCGAAGGCCTTGGTGGGCACGCCCTGGTAGATGACCACACGGCCCTGGTCCGTGCCCAGGTAGTACTGTTCCTGGCTCCAGCGATAGGCAGCCGCCGTGCCTCCGGCCAGGGCAAGGATCACCAGGGTGATGATGCCGGCCAGGATCAGCCGAATCCGCCGATGCCGGGCGCGCTGGCGTTTGCGCTGCTCCAGGTGCTCCTTGTGGATGGCATCGGCCACATCTGGATCGTAGGGATCGGCAGAGTCTGAGCCGTCCTTCTTGTGGACGATGGGGATCTCGCTGGTGTCGGGCACATGCCGTTCGCCGCTCTCCTCGCGGGCAGCCGAGGGCTGGGCGGTGCGGCCGTCGCCATCCTCGTCCTCCTGCTTGTCGGCGTCCCGGTCCTGGGCCAGGTCGGCGGCCCGCTTGGCGGGGGACTCCCGGGACTCGTCACGCAGGCGCGGTGCGGCCGCTACGGGCTCATCCAGGATGTCGGCCAGGGCCTCCAGGTTGGAGCTGGCCGCGCCACCGACCAGAGGAGTCTGATGGGGCAGGTCGAAGGCATCGGCGTCCAGGGCCAGCGTGGCATCGGCGATGACCACGGTAACGTTGTCGGTGCTTCCGGCCTTCAGGGCGAAGGTGACCAGCTGCTGGGCGCACTCCGCCTGGTCCGAGACCGAGGACAGCACTTCGGCGATGGTCGAGTCCTCCAGAACGCCGCAGAGACCATCCGAGCAGATCATCCAGCGGTCTGCTGGAAGGGCCTTGGAAATGGAGATGTCCGGGCGGGGGTCGATGTCGAAATCCCCCAGGACCCGCATGACCACGTTGCGCTGAGGATGGTTGCGGGCCTCGGCCGGGGAGATGCGGCCGGTGTCGATCAGGTGCTGCACGTAGGAGTGGTCCTGGGTCATCCGGATCAACTTGCCCTCCCGCAGGAGGTAACCCCGGGAGTCCCCAATATGGGCCAGCACCCAGGAGTCGTTGGCCAGAGCCAGGGCCGTGACCGTGGTGCCCATGCCTGACAGCCGGTGTTCGCGCTTGGCCTTGCCCACGATGGCGTCATGGGCCGCGATGACCGAGGTCTCCATCATCCGAGCCAGGGACTGCACGTCCTGTTCCCGGTCGTCGCGTTCGATGTGAGCCAGGGATCGGATGGCTATGGTCGAGGCCGTATCCCCGCCTGCGTGGCCGCCCATGCCGTCGCACATGGCCACCAGGCGCTCGCCGGCGAAGGCCGAATCCTGGTTGTTGCTGCGCACGTACCCCACGTCTGAAACCGCCGTGGAGTAGAGGAACAGCTTTTGGCTCGCATCGTTCCTGGTCATGGGCGGCTACCTCAACTCGAAGGTGGTGGCTCCGATGCGTACAGGAACCTCCGCCGGTAGGATTGTCGGAGCCGTGATTCTCTGCCCCGAGACGACGGTGCCATTGGTGGACCCAAGATCCTCGATGGCCCATCGGCCCGATGCAGGATCCTGGTAGACCCGCGCATGATGGCCGGAGACGAACTCGTCGTCCAGCACCAAGGTGTTCGAGGAGGAGCGGCCCAGGGTGATGGGACGCCCGGACAGCGGCGTGGAGGAGCCGGCCAGAGGTCCGTCGATGACCACCAGCAGGGAGGGTTCGTTGTTCGCGTGCTCTGTCTTGCTGACTGGGGCGATAGGCACGGATCTGGCGGCCGCCGGTAGCTTGCGCTGGGCTGCGCGTTCACTGCGTCGGCGGGTATGGGAAGTCTTGGGGCTGAAGGTCTCGATGTCTTTGCGGAGTGAACGGACGGCCAGCCAGACGAATACCCATAGCAGAGCCAGGAATCCGTATTTGAGGATGGCGAATGTCAGTTCAGTCAGCATAATGATTCGACCTTACTTCAAGGTCTGGGCGACTTACGAATCCTGTTCCTGCGACGATGCCCAGTAGAGGATGCGGGTACGGCCGATGGTGATGGTATTGCCGTCCAGCAGGGTGGCTGCGGGAACCTGATGTCCCTCTACATAGGTGCCGTTGGTGGACCCCAGATCGCGGGCTACTACGCCCTTGTCGGTGATCTCGATCTGGAGATGTCGGCGGGAGATGCCTGCATCGTCGATGACGATGTCGCAGGAGGATCCACGGCCGATGGTGGTGATGGGGGCGGTCAGCAGGTACTGGCGACCGTTGATCTCCAGCACCGGGCAGTCCTTGGACTCTTCGGGAGTGGTAACGGGCGCCGCGTTGCCCTGAACCGACTCGGCAGACAGGTGGAAGTCACCCTTGTTCAGGTTGAGGTCCTCTTCGAATATGACCACGACCGGGCCGACGAAGGCATAGTGCTGGCTTTCGGCGTACTTGGTCAGATTGTCTGCCAGCTCGTTGGCCAGAGCCTCCGAACCCCACTGCTCGATGCGGTCGAAGTCTGGTGTGGATAGTCTGAATCGATACTCGTTGGGCGCCACGGTGCGGTCGCGACCAACGGGCATGGCCTGTGAGTCTATCTCACGCTCGAGGGCGCTCGACAGGTCGACGGGCTGCAGGTCCTTGGAGCCGAACTTCGAGAAGACACCGTTAACGGCGCCTTCCACGCTCTTCTCGAAACGATCGAGAACGCTCATAGTCATCCCTTTCCATATAACCCTTTCATAGTACGTGACCCTGCCGGAAGGGGGTAATGAGTGGTCGGATGCTTGCAATTTCTCCAATGAACGGGTTCGAACGAACCGCGACCGTCAGGATGATACATCAGTATTGAGGCTGATCGAATTCCCCTTTGGCGCTTGGGCGCTTATCATCGTGGCAGACGCATGGTCATGGGGATCATGTCAGAGATATTCGAGGAGCGAGCATGGCCGAAGAGGTGGATCGGGCGATGGAGGCATATCCGCGGGCCAAGGCCCGGACCCTGCGGTTTACGTTGGGTGCGCCGCGGTCGGCCCTGGCGGTGGGGGACGGTTCACGCGCCGTCTTCCTGCGCTCCGACGGGCCTGAGGACCTGGTGACCGGGCTCTGGCTGTCCGTCTTTGACCAGGAAGGCCGCCACCATGAGGTGCTCTTGGCTGACCCCAGGGCCCTGCTGGAGGATGCGGACCAGGAAGAGGTGCCGGCCGCCGAGCTGGCCCGCAGGGAGCGCTCGCGAGAAGGCGGCGAGGGCATTGTCGATTACAGCGTGGATGCTGCCGGGGATCGGGTGGTCTTTGCCCTGGGTGGTCGGCTCTGGCTTTCGCTGATAGCCTCTGATGGTCTCACCGCCTCCACACGGGCTCTGAGCTTGGAAGACAGTGATTCGGCTGTGCTTAATCCCGCCATCAGCCCGGACGGCACCATGGTGGCCTATACGACTGGCGACCGGCTAATGGTGGTCACCATCGGACAGGGTGCCGAGCAGGATCATGAACGGGCTGTCCTGGCCCTGCGCCCCGGCACTGATAATCGGATGCAGCTGGGGCTGGCCGAGTTCGTGGCCGGCGAGGAGATGGATCGCTACCAGGGGTTCTGGTGGTCGCCGGATTCCCGGGCTCTGCTGGTCGAACACACTGATTCCTCCGATGAGCCGATCTGGTACATCAGCGATCCGGCCAATCCCCAGGTCGGGCCGCGCGCCCGGCGGTATCCCCAGGCTCTGACTGCCAACGCACGTGTTGGGCTGAGCCTGGTCCTCCTGGGCCAGGATGACACCGACCCCTGGGTGGGCGAGGTGGACTGGGACCATCAGGCCTTCGAGTACATGGCCGTGGTCCGCTGGCAGGATGGGCATCGGCCCCTGCTGCTGGTTCAGAACCGCCGACAGACCGAGGACAGGATCCTGGATGTGCAGGTGCCGGATGTCCGTCAGGATTTGGAGCCGGGGCGGAATATGACCCTGCTTGATCCCGAGGCGGCACCCAAGGTGTCCACCATGGTGCTGCAGGAGCATAGCAACGACCAGTGGATCGACCTGGTGCCCGGGCTGCCGGCCTACCGGCCCCAGGGCGGGCTGGTGGATGCCTTCATCGACACAGAAGCCGACACCACGCGGCTGCGCCTTGACGGAAAGGTCTTCTCCCCAGCGGGTTGCCAGATCCGGCAGGTGCTGTCTGTGGAGGACCACGATGTGCTGGCGGTGGTCTCCACTGATCCCCGCAGTTTCGATTTGATGCGCCTGAGCTATGACGGCTCCATCCATGTGCTCAACCGCCTGCCTGGAGTGTGGTCCGCCTCACGAGCCGGCCATGGCATCGTGGTCAGCGGCCGGACCATGGCTTCGGCGCAGGGACAGGTGCGGCACTGCTATCTGGGGGCTGATGGGGACCTGGACCGCCTGGGTGCTGAAGGGCTGGGCCTGGTGGGCGAAGCTCGCTCTGACAGCAGCGCTAGGCAGACTGGCGAACCTGTACGGCCGGAGCATCAGGATCGTCCTGATCGTCGGGCCGTGGATACAGGTCATATCAATAGCCAGGGGGCTATGAGCGCTGTCCTGGCCGACACCAGCAGCGATCCCGGGTTCACACCCAACGTGGACTTCGTGCGCATGGGGCAGCACGAGCTGTTCGCAGCCATCGTCAGGCCCTCTGAATCCAGCCCCTACGCCAGCGCCGACAGCCTGCCCGTCCTGCTCAAGCCCTACGGCGGGCCAGGTGCCCAGCAGGTGGTCTTTAACCAGTCCTACTACTGGGAGTCCCAGTGGTGGGCCGATCAGGGCTTCCTGGTACTGACCGCCGACGGCCGAGGCACGCCTGGTCGTGGTCCTGCCTGGGATCGGGCCATCTTTGAGGACATGGCCCAGGTGACTCTGGATGACCAGCTTGAGGCTTTGGAGGCCCTGCCGGACTTCGCCCCCGAGGCCGACCTGGGGCATGTGGCCATGATCGGCTGGTCCTATGGCGGCTTCCTGTCGGCCCTATCGGTTCTGCGGGCTCCCGACCGGATCCATGCGGCCTGCGCGGGTGCCCCTCCCACAGACTGGACTCTTTATGACACCCACTACACCGAGCGCTATCTGGGCATGGATCCGGCCGTCTATCGCCGTAATGGGATCATTGATGACGCCCCCTCGCTGCGCCGCCCGTTGATGCTGATCCACGGGTTCGCGGACGACAATGTCTCCGTGGCCAACACCCTGAGGCTCTCCAACGCTCTGATGGCGGCTGGACGCCCCCATACGGTTCTGCCGTTGACCGGCATCACCCACATGACCAACGACGAGACTGTGGCCGAGAACCTGCTCATTTTGCAGCGGGACTTCCTGCGGGACGCCCTCAAGAACAAGACGGACTGACAGAAAGGCTGCTTGGGCTAACGCTCTGCGGACTGCTGCTTCCGCTAGATTGGGGTTGTGCATATCCAACGAAAGCCTGACCAGGCTCTAGGACCCAACCATGGCTTCCAGTTTCCCCGCAGCTGGGGTCTGACGGTCTCAGTGCTCTGCCTGGGGCTGCTGGTCGGACTTTCTTCGGGCCTGCTGGCAAGGTTCTTCGAGCTGACACAGGTCGGCCTGCTGGGTTTCGCTGAGACTCCAGGCGCTCCCACGGCTGAAGCAGTACCGCCGATCAGAAGGCTGGCCTCGGTGACTCTTGCCGGTCTTGTGGCCGGTCTGGTCTGGGCCTGGCTGCGGACGAGGACCAGACTGGTCCCCTCGGTCGGCCAAGCTGTCAAGGGCGCGCCCATGCCCCCGGGGCGGACCGTGGTCCATGTGCTCACCCAGATTTTCTTTGTGGCTTCTGGTGGCTCCATAGGTAGGGAGGTGGCCCCTCGCGAGGCCGGGGCTCTTCTGGGCGGTCTCTGGACCAAGATGGGACGGCGGCTGGGGCTACGTGATCAAGACGGTCCACTGCTGGTCGCCTCGGCTGCTGGTGCGGGATTCGCCGGCATTTACATTGCGCCTCTGACTGGTGCCTTCTTCGGTATCGAGGTGCTGCTGCGGCGGGTGGATGCCGAAGTGGTGACGGTCAATCTGGCCATGTCGGCCCTGGCTACTCTGGTTGGGGGATCCATCAAGGGGTTTGCTCCTTACTATAAGGTCGGCTCCGAACCCTTCCGGCCCTGGCTTATGGCAGTAGTTTTGCTGATCGGACCGGTCATGGGGCTGCTGGGGGCTGGATTCCGGCGGATGACCTCCTGGGCAGAGGCCCATAGAACCACTGGCCCTGCCGCCATCTGGCAGCTGACGGGGATATCCCTGTTGACCGGTCTGGTCGCCTTGGTCGTCCCTCAGGTGATGGGCAATGGCCGGGCTCTGGCCCAGATGGGCATGGATCAGCGTTTGCCTGCCGGATTTTCTGGGCTCCAGCTGGTTCAGTCACTTGCCCTCTTGGTCCTCTTCGCTCTGGCCAAGGCTCTGCTGACTACAGCCACCATCCGTGCCGGGGCCTTTGGGGGCACTCTGACGCCATCCATAGCCTTAGGATCAGCCATGGGCGCTGTTTTGGGCCTATTGCTGGTTTGCCTAGTGCCTGGCCTGCCGGTCTGGCAGTGTGCCGTCCTTGGTGCCGCCTCTCTGCTGGCCGCCTCCCAGCAGGCTCCGCTCATGGCCATGGCCATGCTCATGGAGGTCTGCCACCTGCCGGTCATGGCCTTTATGCCCACGGGCTTGGCTGTGGCCCTGTCGATGGCGGTCTCGCGTCTGTTCGTGGCAAAGTCATGAACTATCGTCGAGAGCCTTTGTCGTCCTGACAGTCCGGCCTTGCGTGATGCCCAAAGATTCCGTCCTTACTCATATACGATGAAACCACTATTGGTCGTATGCCTGTTCTACCGCCTCCAGGCTTGCATGGGCATTCACGATCAGCTGACCGGTCTGGGCCAGTAAGGAAGGGTGGCTATACTCGGGCCGGACGTAGGTCCCGGGAGGATGCAGCCAATCCGAGTGGAGCAGGCCTGTGCCGTTATCCCCCGGACAGACAAGAAGGAGGTGCCTGGCGGTGAAGACCGTGTTGGCCATCTTCAGGCGAGATCTCTGGCGGATACTGCGCAATCCCGTAGCCCTGGTCGTGACCATCGGCGTGGCCGTGCTGCCCTCCCTCTATGCCTGGTTCAACATCATGGCCCTCTGGGACCCCTACAGCAATGCCAAAAACCTCCCCGTGGCTGTCGTCAGCATGGACCGAGGGGCACAATCCGCAGAAACCGGCAGGATCAACGCCGGCAAATCGGTCATCCAGGAGCTGCGTGCCAACAAAAGCCTGGGCTGGAAGTTCGTGGATGATGACAAGAGAGCCATCGACGAGGTCCACTCGGGCCAGTGCTATGCGGCCATTATCATCCCTGAACGGTTCAGCGCCGACCTGGTCGGTATCGTTGAGGGGACCGGGAGCAGGCCTGCTCTGGACTATTACGTCAATGAGAAGAAGAACGCCATCGCCCCCAAGGTGACCGACACCGGCGCTTCCACCATCGACCAGGAGATCAACACGGTCTTCGTTTCGGCCGTCAGCGACGCGCTGGCAGGAAAGGTCTTGCAGACCGCCGGCGATGCCCAGGGTGCAGCCGAGCAGAACCGCAGCCAGGTGGTGGGCGACCTGGGGGACATCATCGGCCAGCTGGATCGTACGGACGGCCAGCTTGACCGAATCGGTTCCACTATGAGCCAGGCTCGGCAGACCGTGGCCGGCTCCAAAAACGACATCAAGAACCTGCAGAGTCAAATATCGGCCGCCCAGGCCACCCTGAAGAAGGCCCAGGACCACATGACCAGGACCCGCGACGACAGTCTCCGCTTCTCCTCTGCTCTGAACCAGGCCCTGGCGGACGGGTCAGTGCAGCTGTCCAGCGCGGTCACTGATGTGAATACGGTAGCGGGCGGAATCACCGCCGACCTGAACGCCACTCAGGACAAGGTGGACCGGGTCAATTCCGGCCTGGGCCAGCTGGTCGATGCCAACGGAAAGGCCGTGGACCGGCTCCAGTCGGGCCTTGACCAGTCCGGACTGCGTCCTGGGGATCCGGCCTACGAGATCATCCAGCGGCAGATCGACGATCTGAAAAAAACCAACCAGCAGCAGAAGGCATCCCTGGATGCTTTCAGGAAGAACTCCTCGACGGCTCTGGACTCGGGCAAGCATGCCGCATCGGACCTGAGCTCGGCCATGACCGACACCGGCGACACAGGCATCAAGACCCTGACTTCGGCCAGCCAAAGCCTGACGGGGACCACCATGCCCAGCCTTCTTACCGGGCTGGACAACCTCAACGCCTCAAACGGCTCGCTTCAGGGTGCCCTGAGTAGCCTGTCCACCACGGCCGCCCAGACCGACGCCCTGCTGGATCAGCTGGATTCCACCATTGGCCAGGCGCAGTCGACCCTGTCCACCACCAGGACCTCTCTGGTCTCAGTCAGATCCGACCTGGAGGGGGTTCGCACCGATGTGGCCGCTCTGGGATCCTCGGCCGCCTGGAACCGGATGTCCCAGACCCTGGGATTGAGCCCGGAATCCTTCGGGAAGGCCATGGCCTCGCCGGTGGAGCTGGCCTCACACACGGTCTACCCGGTCAGCAACTACGGGTCATCCGTGGCGCCCTTCTATACCAATCTGGCCCTCTGGGTGGGCGGGTTCATCCTGATAGCCATCTACAAGCTGGAGGTCGACAAGGAGGGCATCCGCAAGTGCTCCGCCACCCAGGCCTATCTGGGCCGCTGGCTTCTGTTGGTCTTCGTCGGCTTCTTCCAGGCGCTGATCGCTACAGTGGGCGACCTGATGCTGGGCATCCAATGCCAGCAGCCGGCCCTGTTCGTCCTGGCCGGAGTCTTCGCATCCTTCGTCTACATCAACATCATCTATGCCCTGGCCGCCTCCTTCAGGCACATCGGCAAGGCCTTGGCCGTGGTTCTGGTCATTCTGCAGATACCTGGGTCCTCGGGCATGTATCCCATCGAGATGATGCCCGATTTCTTCCGCAATCTGAACCCTTGGTTGCCCTTCACCTATGGGATCAACGCCATGCGCGAGACCATCGGCGGCATGTACGGCAACCACTATTGGCAGGACATGCTCCACATCTTCTGGTATCTGCCGGCGGCCCTGCTGATCGGACTGGTGGTGCGGCGGTACCTGCTCAACCTGAATGCCCTCTTCGACCGGCGGCTCGGTGCAACCGACCTGATGCTGACCGAGCAGAACCATTCCGCTGACCGTCGTCTGAGCCTGGGCAGCCTGGCCCGCTCCATCCTGGGCGAGGGCGACTACCGTGCCGTCATAAGGCGGCGGGCGCATCGCTTCCTGGCCCTCTATCCAAGGCTGATCCGGGCTGGTCTGGCCTTGGTTCTGCTGCCGGTCCTCTTCCTTATCCTGCTGCTCAGCACCGAGGCCAAGATCGTCATGCTGATCGCCTGCATCGCCTCCATCGTCCTGATCGACGCCTACCTGATCATCGTCGAATACATCTGCGACAGCTATGTGCAGCAGTTAGGCCTGACCGAGCGCCCTGGCATGGACTTCCATGCCTTGATTCGTCCGCACAGGCAGGGTCCATCGGCCATGACGAGGCTGACCACGGCCGTGCGCGAATCAGTTTTGAATCGTGATGAGGAAGGCGCTCCCGAGGATGGTGATCGTCGATGAGGAACATCTGGAGGATCCTGCGCAAGGACCTGGCCGATGCCACCAGTAATGTCATCGCCATCATCGTCCTGATGGGTCTGATCATCGTCCCGGCCCTCTATGCCTGGTTCAACATCGCCGCCAGCTGGGACCCCTACAAGAACACCAAGGCCATCAAGGTGGCCGTGGCCAACACCGACAAGGGGTACAAGTCCGACCTGATCCCGGTCAGGATCAACGTGGGGGAGACGGTCACCAGCACCCTGCGGGCCAACGACCAGCTGGACTGGAGGTTCGTCAACCGCGATCAGGCCCTGGACGGGGTGCGCTCAGGCGAGTACTACGCTGCCATCATCATCCCCAAGGATTTCAGCGCGGACATGATGACCCTGTTCTCGCAGGATGTGAAGCACGCCAATCTCGAGTACTACCTGAACGAGAAGAAGAACGCTATCGCTCCCCACGTCACTGAGCAGGGGGCCGACACTGTGGCCACGACCATTGACAAGACCTTCGTCAAGACCGTGGGTCAGGTGGGGATCGACCTGGCCAGCCAGGTCTTCACATACTCCCAGAGCCCCCAGGTTCAGGATTATCTGGCCAGGACGACCAGCCACATCGACCAGATGTCACAGCGTTTGACCACCGCTTCCGGTCAGGTGAATGCTTATGCGGGCCTTCTGGACTCCTCCGGAAAGATGATTGACTCCACCGGCAGGATCCTGGGCCGGTCCGACTCCGCCATGGCCGATGCCAGGAAGGCCCTGAACCAGGGGACCAAGGGATCCAAGGATCTGGGCAAGTCCCTCTCCGGGTCGGCCCAGGCGGTCGACACCGCCCTTGACCAGGCCTCGGGCGCCTATGACACCATCAGCTCTAAGATCGACGACGCCTTCGACAAGGTGGGCCAGCAGAGCGATGCCGTCAGCAGCCAGCTGAATGATCTGAGCGAACGGATCAGAGACTCGGCGGCCGACTACGATCGGATGATTGCCAGCCTGGAGGATCTGCGCAGCACTGTGGAATCCGACTCCAATCTGACGGTGGAGCAGCGTCAGGCTCTTCTGACCGCCATCGATCAGGCCCAGGCCGGAATGCGTGCAGCTCAGGCAGCCCAGCGTGACCTGGCAGACCGGATCAGCCAGGCCTCTCAGACAGCCAAGGAAGGCAAGGACAAGCTGGGCGGACAGCGGCAGGATCTGAAGAATAGGATCGCCCAGGCCCGTGCCTCGGTGGATCAGGTCCGCACCCAGTACCGCAAGGATCTGAGGCCTCGCCTGGACGACCTGGCTTCCTCCATGGACACTGTGGTCACCTCGACCGACCGGCTGCTGACGGGCCTGGATGGGACCGTCAAGGGCGCCTCTGGGCTGACGGGACCTATGACCAATGACATCAGCCAGGCCAAGGACCAACTGGGTGAGATCTCTCAGCGTCTGGACAAGGCATCCAAGCGGCTGACCGACCTGGGGGGACACCTGACCCAGGCTTCGCAGGGCAAAGATACCCAGGAGGTCAAATCCCTGCTGAGCGGGGATTCCGAAACCCTGGCCGCGCTTCTGTCCTCGCCGGTCGGCATCCATCGGCATGCGGTCTTCCCTGTCATGAACTACGGGTCGGCCATGACGCCCTTCTACACCATCCTCTCCATCTGGGTGGGTGCCACCATTCTGGCAGCCATGATGAAGGTGGCCCTGTCAGACAAGAAAAAGGCCTTCGTCCTGCACCTGGACTCCCTGCAGGATGCCTGGAAGAGGGCCGATGACTTGGATGAGGATTCCGAGGGCCGTCGCTCCTGGGGAGCTTTCCGCCCCGAGTCGCCAGGCAACGCCCGTCGCTTTGGCCTTCAGCTTTACCAGGAGTACTTCGGCAGATTCGCGGTCTTCGCTCTGCTGGCCATCCTCCAGGGCTGTCTGATCGCACTGGGAGACCTCTTCTATCTGAAAGTCCAGTGCGTCCATCCGCTGATGTTCGTGTTGGTGGCGGTCTTCGCCTCATTCGTCTTCATGAATCTGATCTATACCCTGGTCGTCTCCTTCGGGGACATCGGCAAGGCCATTGCCGTCATCCTCTTGGTCATGCAGGTGGCCGGCTCGGGCGGCACCTTCCCCATGGAGACGCTGCCCGGATTCTTCCAGGGGGTCTATCCCTTCCTGCCCTTTGTTCACGCCATCGGGGCCATGCAGTCGGCTGTTGCCGGAGCCTATGGCATGGAGTTCTGGCATGAGATGGCCACTTTGGCTCTCTTCCTGGTGCCCTCGTTGCTGCTGGGGCTGGTCCTGCGCAAGCCCGTCATCCGCCTCAATGACTGGATCGTCAGAAACCTTGAGAGCACCCGGCTCATGTAGGGCCGAGTCCAACAGAAGGTGGTATAGGGTGAGAGCATGAGCGTCCAATTGGTTGAGGAACGCCGCTACGACCAAATCATGAAGGATCGTGTCCTTCCTGACCTGGCCTCCTGTCGCAGTGACGGATGGATGATCTCCCATGACGGCGGCGAGGACGGGGGAATCTTGTTGGACAAGGCCCATCTTAGCGGCGTGGATCCTTCCCGGCTTCTGCATTACGTTTGTTATGACAGGACGCTGTTTCGCCAGGGTGCAGTGGAGTCCGGCTCAGCGCGCGTGCGCGGGGCTGTAATCATCTCTTTCGGTTTTTCGGAATTCGCCGACAAGTATCAGGAGATGGCCTGGTACTTCCTTATGCAGGGGTATTCCGTCTGTATTCCTGAGCATTGGGGACACGGTTTCTCCGGCCGGGGCGTGAACGATCCCAGCCTGATCTGGGTGGATCATTGGCAGCGGTATGTGGCAGATTTGGCCGCTTTCTGCTCCCAGGTGGGCCAGCAGTATGCCCAGGACGAGCCCATGGTGCTCTATGCCCACTCCATGGGCGGCGGCGTGGCTGCGCGGATGCTGGAAACCTTCCCCTCCCTTATCGACAAGGCGGTCCTGTCATCGCCGATGATCGCACCGAGGACCGGGTTCATGCCCTCGGTGGCCTGGACGGCAACAAACGCCGCCTGCATAATGGGGCGCTCGCGCAGCATAGTTCCTGGGTTCGGCCCATTCCGTCCCGAGCTGGACATGGGCAAGTATCCCAATGGCAGCCAGGCCCGGGTGTCCTGGACCCATAAGTTACGGGCCAAGGAACTGCACTACCAGACCAGCGCCGCCACCTTCGGCTGGGTCAGGGAAAGCCTGGAGATGAGTCGGGCCATACTGCGTTCCGACCGTTGCAGTCGGGTGGAGACCCCTCTGCTGCTTTTCCAAGCTCAGCCCGACCGGTTTGTGCTGCCGATTCCCCAGAACCGTTTTGTAGACCAGGTCCAGCAGGGCGGCTGCCAGGCCACTCTGGTGCGCATCCCGGGCAGCATGCACGAGCTCTACCAGATGCCCGACAATGTTCTGAGACCTTACTTGGAGCGTATCTTCGACTTTTTCGACCAGCCCTGGCAGCTCGCTGACGACCGCTGATCAGACGCTGAGCAGATCGGCCAGCATAAAGTCAATGCCCTGCTTTTTTGCAGAGGCTAGTTCCCTGTACAGTTCTAAAGCTCTGACGAGCGCATCCGCATCATCCCAGTATTGATTCAGAAAAGGATATTTCTTGACATCACGGAAGTTGCGGTCGTCCCTGCCCAGCTCATCCTTGCAGAAGAGACTGGGCTTCAGTTTGCTGTTCTTTTTGCCACGATGGTGTGATTTCCAACTGTTGTACTCGTCCAGCTTGCCCTCGCGACAGACGATCAGCATCTCAATCTCGGGATGCGTGGTGACGTTGATGGTCCGGGCATGTTTGGCGTAAGGCTGGCGCAGCAAGGTGCGGTGGCCCAGCTTGTATACAGAGGATGGTCACGTTTCGTCCGTAATCCTGGGTCAGGAAGTCCCGAGCCAAGCCCTCACCGCTTCTGTCACAGGTTGACCAGGCATCGTCGTTGTAAGGATCGGTGATGATACGATTCCGATTGATGAAAGTCAGGTGCTTGGTGACCAGTTTGTCGACGATGACCTGCTCGGCTACGCCTTCGCATGAGAAGAGCACCGCATCGTCCCCGATGGCCCTTGCAAGTTCCTCCCGTCTGCTACGCATGATTTTCTTGCCTGGCTACCTGGCCGGCTACGTATTGGCGCATGGCCTTCAGTTCGGCTGCCTTGGGGGCGGTGCCTCCGATGTAGTTGGACAGGAAGACCTCACTGTGTTTGAGCTCCCCGCGCTTTACTGCCTCTGAGTAATTGATTGCCTCGATGCCCTTACGCTCGTCCTCGCCACGTCTGAGGAAGTAAATATTGTCCTTGCGCTGGATCAGGTCGAGCAGTTCTGCATAGTGGGTCGTGAATACCAGGGTGGCGCCATGAGGATTGCTGGTCGTAGACATGAAGAGGTTGATGATCATGCGTACCAGCTCCTTGTTGATACTGTTCTCAATTTCATCGATCAGCAGATAACCACCTGTGCGCAAAACCCGGATGGCCGCTTTGATGATCCGGGATCCACGGACTGTGCCCAGGGAGAGCAGTCCGGCCGTGTCCATGTTGGACATGACCACCTCTTGAGAGGTGCCAGCGAATCTCAGATGGGCGCGATGTTCCTGGTCGATGTGGAAGTAATCGATGCTGTCATCGAAGACGTGCAGCACGGGATCAGCGATGGTGTCGACCGGAACGATGGGAAAGTAGGTTTCTGGTCCGATGCGGGCGATGACCTGAGCGAGAGCCGTCCTGGTATAGGGCAGAACGATGCTGGAGTGAGGCGAGAGGTAGTCGAAGGCCTCCTTTGTCAGGTAGGCATCGGTGGTTGTATCTCCTGGAGATTGGGTTGCCAGACGCCGGACCTTGATCAGCTTTGAGCGTTGTTGGAAAGCGTCTGTATTGCGAAGTACGGACTTGGGCAGGGGCTTGCTTGGATATCGCCAAAGTTGTTCCTGAGAAAACTTATAAGTGCTATCTGCCAGTGGGTCCGTACTTTCATCGGCGTTGTCGTTCCGGACCGCATCCAGCTGTGACTTGAGCAGATAGAAGTGCTGCTTGGACTCAAATATCAGGGAGATCTGCAGGCTTGGCCCGAAGGCGCTGAGGGACCTGACGGAGGAAAGCATAGGACTGGCATCCTTGCTCAGGATGCTGACGGCCAGAGCCAAGGCATTGAGTGCCGTGGTTTTGCCGGATGCATTGATTCCCGTAAGGCACAGCACGTTCTGCGCGTAAATGTGACTAGTCGGATTGTTTTCCAGATAAGTCAGACCGTTGCCGGGGATTTTCGAGCGAACCTGGTCGCGGGCGTAAAGATCCAGGGCCAGGGTCTGGTTTTCGAAGGGTTCAAGTCCTTCGACGACCATTCTGAGCAGACGCATAATAACCACCAATATTCCTGTAGACATAAAATGTGTCTACAGGAATATGATACGCCTGCAATCCTACTTGTTGAGCACCTTTTGAGGATCGGCATCGAAGGTATCGACGCAGTTCTGCGAGCAGAAGTAGTAGGTCTTGCCCTGGTAGTCGCGCTTGGCCGCGGCTGTGTTGGGGTCGATGGTCATGCCGCAGACCGGGTCGGTGACCTTGTCCGTCGTCGCCTGATCCTGCTGCATGTCGTCATGATGATGGAAGAGTCCCATCTCATTTCCTTTCTCTTGGTTGTGTTCTTGGTGGTTGGAAATGTTGAGGTCCCTGGTCAGGGCATCCATGTCGATCGGCTTGGCCTCTTTGACGGGCCTGGCCTTCAGGGGTGTGTGCCGCAGCCGGTTGGCGTTGAGCACCACCGACAGTGAAGAGAAGGCCATGGCCGCGCCGGCGATCATTGGATTGAGCAGGAGGCCGATGAAGGGGTAGAGCACGCCGGCGGCGATGGGGATGCCCAGGCCGTTGTATCCGAAGGCAAACCAGAGGTTCTGATGGATGTTGCGCATGGTCGCAGCAGAGAGGTCGATGGCCTTGACGGCTGCGTTCAGGTCGCCTGAGACCAGGGTCACGTCGGCGGACTCGATGGCCACGTCCGTTCCGGTGCCGATGGCCATGCCCAGATCGGCCTGGGCCAGGGCAGGGGCGTCGTTGATGCCGTCGCCGATCATGGCCACCTTGTGTCCTTGGGCCTGAAGGGCCTTGACGATGCTCGCCTTGTCCTCGGGATGGATCTGCGCCACCACCCGGGTGACCCCTACCTGGCCCCCGACCTGCTCCGCGGTGCCCTGGTTGTCGCCGGTCAGCATGATGGTCTGGATGCCACGCTCGTTCATGTCGTGGATGGCCTGCTTGGAGCCGGTTTTGACCTGGTCGGTCACTGCCAGGACCCCGGCAAGCTTGCCGTCGATGGCTACGAAGATGGTCGTGCGGCCCTGATCCTCCCAGCTGCGGGCAGTGTCCAAGAGGGATTGCGCGCCAGTCCGGTCCGCTATTTCGTTCTCAAGTTCGATTCCCCTGCTCTCGAGCAGTCTGCGGTTGCCGACAAGAACATGCGGGGTTCCTTTGCCTGCCTCGAAGGAGCCAGAAGGGAAGGTCGCATCGATGCCAGCGCCGGTAACCGAGTCGAAGTCCTTGGCCGGGACCAGCTCCAGGTTGCGGTCCTTGGCAGCCTGGACGATGGCCTGGGCCAGGGGGTGCTCGGAATTGCTCTCGGCGCTCGCGGCCGCCTTGATCAGCAGGTCATCATTCATCCCCTGCACGCTCAGGGCATCAGCCAGTTCAGGCCGGCCCTGGGTTATGGTGCCGGTCTTGTCAAGGACGATGGTGTCGATGTCATGCGCTCCCTGCAGGGCCTCCGCCGACCGGTAGAGCACACCGGCACGGGCGCCGCGTCCGGTGCCGATCGTTACGGATAGGGGAGTGGCCAGGCCTAGGGCGCAGGGGCAGGCGATGACCAGGACGGAGACCGCCGCCACGATTCCGTATACTCCGCGGGGCATGGGGCCGAACGCCCACCAGGCCACGAAGGTCCAGAGCGCTACCAGGATGACTCCGGGGATGAAGATTGACGATATTCGGTCGGCCAGTTTCTGAATGGGCGCCTTGGAGGTCTGAGCCGTCTTGACCAGCCGGATGATCTGTGCCAGGACCGTGTCCTGCCCTACCTGGGTGGCCTTGTAGCGCAGGGAGCCCGTGCCGTTGACGGTGGCTCCGACCAGGGAATCGCCCTCCTGCTTGAGGACGGGCATGGGCTCGCCGGTCACCATGGATTCGTCCACTGAGGACGACCCGGATATGACCTGGCCGTCCACCGGCAGCTTCTCGCCCGGATGGACCTGAATCACGTCTCCGACGACCACATCGTCGACGGCGATCTCCTGGGCGGTTTCCCTGCCGTCCTGGCCGGTCCTCACCACGGTGGCGGTCTTGGGCCTTAGTCCGATAAGGGCGCGGATGGCATCGCCGGTGCCGCGACGGGCCCGCGCCTCCAGGATCTGGCCGAGGATCATCAGGGTAATGATGGTGCCCACGGCCTCGTAGTAGGGTTCACGGCTTCCCTCAGGCAGGAGTTGCGGGGCCACAGTGACCACCAGTGAGTAGAGGAAGGCTGTGGCAGTGCCCAGGGCGACCAGCGAGTTCATCTCCGGGGCCCGGTGCGCCAGGGCCAGCCACCCGGTGCGATGGATGGGCCAGCCCGAGTAGAACATCACTGGCAATATCAGGACAAGCTGGACCCAGGGGTTCATCAGAATGTGTGGCATGGGCAGGAACATGCCGAACATGGCTGGGATGAAAACCGGGAGCGTGAAGACCAGGGCTACGATGAATCGCCTGGTCAGGTCACGGATTTCTGCCGTGCGTTCCTGATCCGCCTCGTCCTGGTCGCTGCCGCCATTGGCCTGGGTGGATTCGGCTTGTGGGCGCTCACTTTGTGGCTGGCCGCCCTGTGGTTGGTTGGATTGTGCCTCGGTATTGCCGGTCTTGGGTCCGTCGGTGGCCCGGAGCATCCCGTGAAGCATGTTCATCCCGCAGGCGAAGGGATAATCGCCGGCCTTGGGCGGGGTCAGCTGGACGGTTGAGGTCTGAAAGGCAGGCAGGGTCTTGTCGATATTGAAGTCATTGAAGACCACGTGTGAGGAGCATTCCCCGCTCTCCTGGCGGTCGAAGACCAGCTTGACCGGCCGCCCGGCCTGAACCTGGATCAGCTGAGGGCTGTATCCGCCCTTGACTGTGATGTGGACGGTCTGGACGCCGTCCTCATCCTTGGCCTGGGTGGCCTTTCTGGGCGCGAAGAAGTACCAGATGATGCCCGCCGTGATGACCAGGGCTGCAATAAGGACCAGGAAGTTGCTCATGTGGCCCACTATACCCCCCAGGGGTATACTGATAGTGAATTTCGAGATGGGTTTCATGAATTCGAGTTAGTCCCGGCTCAACCATGAATGCCATTGACTAGGAATGGAGTGAATCGTGCCCGGATATGCCAATGACAAAAAGCGGACTATCACCAGACTCCGGCGTGTCGAGGGTCAGGTCAGAGCCATCGAGCAGATGGTCGAGTCGGATACCTACTGCATCGACATCCTCACCCAGATTGCCGCCTCGACCAGCGCCCTGAAGTCGGTGGCTCTGACCCTGCTGGACGACCACATGAACCACTGCGTCCGCGAGGCTGCCGAAAAGGGGGGCGAGGAGGCTGACGAGAAGATGCAGGAGGCTTCCGAGGCCATCGCCCGCCTGGTCCGCTCCTAGCAACCCCTGTCAGCCAGGCCTAATCCGCCAGAGAATAGCAGTCCATAAGCAACGGGTATAGGCATTCTTCCGGGAATCGCTGAACTTTCGCTTCTTTCCTGTTAGATTGAACCCCAACCCCAGACCGTTCGGTCCTGGGAAGAAGAGGTTGAAGGGGAGAGGCAATGTCGGAAACAAGTTGGGATTGGGCGGCCCTGATAGTGGTCGTCATTCTCTTTGCGGGGCTGGCCCTGCTGAGCAGGAAGACCAAGGTCAACTTCAGTTGGCGGGTCATCATAGCGACGGTACTGGGAATACTGGTAGGTGTGGGCTTCTCCGGTCACACCACCTATGTGGGGGCATTCGGCAACGTCTGGTCCGAGGTCATTTCGGCCCTCGTGGTACCCCTGCTGCTCTTCAGCATCATTGCCAGCATCAGCCGTATCGGAGGGTCTGGTCGGCTGAAAAGCATCAGTGTGAAGACCATCGTTCTGCTGCTGGTCAACACCTTCACAGCCGCCGTGATAGCCCTGGTTTTGGGGCTGCTCTTCCAGGTCGGCAAGGGGTTCAACCAGGCCCTGCCCAAGGAGGCCAAGCCTCACGAGGTGCCAGGAGTGCTCGATACCCTGGTCGGTCTCTTCCCTTCGAATCTGGCGGCAAACTGGGCCCAGAACCAGGTCATCCCTGTCGTGATCTTCGCCATCCTCCTGGCCGTCTCTCTGAACAAGGCTGCCTCAACCCCGCGCGGCGAGCAGAGCGTGGCCTCCTTCAAGGCTTTCGTGGAAGCCGGCAATGTGGTCCTGTCCAAGGCTACCCAAATCGTGGTCGGCTTCACCCCCTATGCGGTCCTGTCCCTGATCGCAGCCGCCATTGGTCGCAGCAACCTGAAGAGCCTTCTGCCCCTGCTTGCTGTTCTTCTGGTGGCCTACCTGGGTCTGGCCATTCAGCTCTTCCTGGTCCAACCCCTGATCCTGGCCCTGGTCGGTAGGGTCAATCCTCTGCCCTTCTTCCGCTCCCTTTGGCCGGCGGGCGTGGTCGCCTTCACCTCAGAGAGCAGCATCGGGACCATTCCTGTCACGGTCCGTCAGCTGCGCTCTGCCGGCGTTCCCGAAGAGACGGCCTCCTTCGTGGCTAGTCTGGGAGCCAATCTGGGCATGCCCGGATGCGCCGGACTCTGGCCCGTTCTCCTGGCGGTCTTCGCCATCAACGCACAGGGGATTCCTTACTCCCCCCTGCGTTTCGCCCTCCTGATCGTCTTTGCCCTGGTGGTTTCCGTCGGGACGGTAGGCGTGCCCGGCACAGCCACGATCACCGCCACCTCCCTATTCACGGCGGCTGGCCTGCCCGTACCATTCATCGCTATCATGCAGCCTATTTCCCAGCTGGTGGATATGGGCCGTACGCTGGTGAACGTGGCTGGTGCCGCCAATACGGCAGTCATCGTGGCCAGGACCGAGAACGAGCTGGACCTGGATCTTTACCAGGGCCGCAAGGTCTTCGACGACCAGGACATTGAAGCGGACGAGGAGATACAACAGTCGGCAGACTAGGCCCGTACGTGTTCCATTCCTGCGCACATGAGCAGGAAGGCGCCCACCCCGTGCATGTCGTTGATGCTGGTGGGTCGCTGGCAGTATTCCTCGTAGCTGCCGGGGCCGGTTCCTATGCAGATGTCGCCGATGAGGAGGTCATCTCCCTGCCACTCGAGGCTCGTTATGACCCCCTCATATCCTTTGTTGGCTACTTCCAGATAGGTCTTGTCCAGAATGCCTTGGTCTACGGCCTTGCAGATGGCGGCCACGAAGAGACAGGTGCAAGAGTTCTCGGGCCAGTTGCCCGCCTGGCCGACCTTGTCGAGAACCTGCCACCAACGGCCGTCGGGGCCCTGATAGCGGCAGACTGCGGTCAGCAGGTCGCGGACCAGGTTTCGCAGATCCTCGCGCCCCGGGTGGCTCTGCGGCAGCAGTTCCAGTTCATTGACTACTGCCATGGGCACCCAGCCGATGGACCGCCCCCAATATTCGGGCGAGAGACCTGTTACAGGGTCGGCCCAGGGTTCCTTACGATCGGGATCATAGGCGTGCCGCCAGAGCCCGGTTTCAGGTACGCGGGTTTTCCTCTGCATCAGGAGGGCCTGTCTGACGGCCTCGTCCACCAGATTCCTGCGTCCGAAGCGGGTACCGTATTCCACCATCATGGGGCCGCCCATATAGAGCCCATCCAGCCACATCTGCCGCGGTACTCCGTCGTTGTGCCAGAATCCGCCCTCGTCGTTCTTTGGATAGGCTTCAAGGTCGTCGGCCAACTGGTCCAGGCCGGTCTTGTACCGGGAGGATCCGAAATGGTCATAAAGGGGGAAGAGGAGGATGCCTGGCTGGATGTCGTCCAAGCATACGGGATCGTGGTTGAGCACGTGGCCCTGGTCATCCAGGTTGGATTCAATCCAACCCCTTATGTACTCCAGATAGGATTCGTCATTGTTGATCAGATAGGTTTGGTGCACTCCAGACAGAAGGACGCCCTGATGGTAGTGGAAATGGCGGATCGGCGGCAGGTCGGCCGGGTTCGGATACGTGCGGCGGAGTGTGTCGACCGCTGCCTGGGCATACTCCAGTGGTGTTGACGGGGTCTGAACCATGGTGCCTTCCTCGTTGATGGGCTGGTTTCATCGAACATCCTACTGTTTTGCAGCCCGGCCGTCTCCCCTGGGATTTCGGCCCGGAGTGTTGGAAATACAGGGTTGAAAGCTCCTGCAACTTTCTTGTCGCAGAACTCATTGCCTGATACTTTAAAGCCGAACCAGCGGTGGTGCTGTTCAGCCGTACATCTGCGGATGCGGCATACCCTACACAGTTTCCGCGAGCGCAACAGTCGGTGATGAGGAGGTCATCATGGAAGAGTTTTCCATGTCGAGGTTCTCTCTGAAGGGGAAGGTGGCCTTGGTGACCGGCGCTGTGTACGGGATCGGGTTTGCAATAGCCTCCGCCCTGCATGAGGCGGGCGCGACCATCGTTTTCAATGCTTCAAGGCGCTCATCGGTGGACAAGGGGACCCAGGCCTACAGGCAGGCAGGTATTCCGGCCCGGGGCTATGTCTGCGACGTGACCGATGAGGGTGCCGTGGTCGACATGGTCGACCGGATTGACAGGGAGGTCGGCACCATCGACATTCTGGTCAACAATGCCGGCATCATCAAGCGGATCCCCATGCTGAGCATGACTGTCGAGGACTTCCGCAAGGTGGTGGATGTGGACCTCATCGGACCTTTCATAGTTTCCAAAGCCGTCCTGCCGGGGATGATCCGGCAGAGACACGGGAAGATCATCAACATCTGCTCGATGATGAGCGAGCTGGGGCGTGAGACCGTCTCGGCCTATGCGGCTGCCAAGGGCGGATTGAAAATGCTGACCCGCAACATCTGTGCGGAATACGGCGGTGCCAACATTCAGTGCAATGCCATCGGACCTGGCTACATCGCCACCCCGCAGACCGCGCCTCTGCGTGAGCGTCAGCCCGATGGATCCAGGCATCCCTTCGATCAGTTCATCGTTTCGAAGACGCCCGCAGCCCGATGGGGGAATCCCTCGGACCTCCAGGGTCCTGCGGTCTTTCTGGCCTCGTCGGCCTCAGACTTCGTCAACGGGCAGGTGCTGTATGTTGATGGCGGCATTCTGGCCTATATCGGCAAGCAGCCTCGGTAAGGCCGCGGTAAGAAGCTTTCGGGCTGCCTGCCCGAGGGGGTGCAGGGGTTCAGACGGGTAGTGAAATCAATCAGTGCTGAGGGAGAGTAGGCAGAGCATGAAAGTAGCGTTGATCAACGAGAACTCGCAGGCCTCGAAGAACGCCCTGATTTTCGCGACCTTGAAGGAGGTCTGCGATCAGAAAGGGCTTCAGGCCTTCAACTATGGCATGTACGGCAAGGAGGGGGAGAGCCAGCTGACCTACGTGCAGAATGGCCTGCTGGCTTCGATCCTGCTCAACAGCAAGGCGGCTGATTTTGTCATCAGCGGGTGCGGAACCGGCCAGGGGGCCATGACGGCCCTGAACAGTTTCCCTGGCGTGGTCTGCGGGTTGGCCGTGGATCCGACTGACGCCTACTTGTTCAGCCAGATCAACGGGGGCAATGCCCTCTCGATCCCCTTCGCCAAAGGGTTTGGGTGGGGAGCCGAGCTGAACCTGAAGCTGATTTTCGAGCGTCTCTTTGCCGAGCCAGCCGGTGGCGGCTATCCCAAGGAGCGGGCGGTGCCGGAGCGTCGCAATGCCGGCATCCTGCGTGATGTAAAGAATCAGGTCTATCGTCCGTTGCCGGAGGTGCTGGAGCGGATTGACCAGGGCTTCCTTAAAGAGACCATTTCCGGCGAGCATTTTGCAGAGTACTTCATGGCCAATGCGGAGGATGGGAAGATCAAGGAGATGATTGCCGCTCGCCTGTGAAAGCCGTTTGGCAGGCGAGATATAAAAAGACGCCGTCGACAGGGAGGATTCCTTGCCAACGGCGTTTTGTTTGGTGCGAACGGAGGGAGTTGAACCCTCACGAGCATCAGCTCACTGCCACCTGAAGACAGCGCGTCTACCATTCCGCCACGTTCGCAGACAACTGGAAAGGCTAGCACGTTTGTCTATGCGGCGCAATAATGGCGTGTTGGTTCAGCCCTTGGATCCGTGGGCGTAGAACCGAGCCAGGGTCTCCTTCTTGTATTCGTCGAAGTAGCCGCCGTCGATGGACTGGCGGATCTCGTCCAGTAGCCTCACGAAGAATCGTTCGTTGTGAATGGTGGCCAGCGTGTAGCCGTTGAGCTCATGGGCGCGAAGCAGATGGTCGATGTAGGCCCGGGAGTAGTGGGTGCAGGTGTAGCAGTCGCAGTCTTCTTCGATGGGTCTGAAATCAGTCTTGAACTGGGCGCGCTTGATGTTCCAGCGGCCGTCACGGGTGAAGACGGCCCCGTTGCGCCCGCAACGGGCGGGGGATACGCAGTCGAAGGTGTCTCCGCCGTTCTCCACGCCCGCAAAGATATCGTCCACAGCGGCGATGCCCAGCACGTGTCTTGGCCGGGATTCGGGCATTTCGTCGCAGATCCAGGCGCAGGTCTGCCCCAGCAGCCGTTTCTCTATGGCACCGCCGATGCCCACGCCGTCGAAGTCCAGGGAGGCGATCTGGCGGGCGGCACGTCGGCGCAGATCCTCATAGTTGGCCCCCTGCACCACGCCGAACAGGGCCTGGTAGGGCTTGCCGGTCCGTGCCTGGGTCAGCCTGTGGTGCTCGTCCACGCAGCGTTTGGCCCAACGGAAGGTGCGCTCCACCGACTGCTCCTGGTAGGTGCGGGTGTTCATCAGGGTGGTCAGCTCGTCAAAGGAGAACATGATGTCGGCTCCGATGCGGTGCTGGATGCCCATGGAGATCTCGGCCGAGAAGCGGTGACGGTCGCCGTTGAGCGGGGACTTGAAGGTGACCCCGTCCTCGTCCACGAAAGCCAGTCGCTCCTTGCCTTCGGCGATCACCTGGTCCGACTTCATGCCGGTCACGTCCATGGCCAGGGTCTTCTTGAATCCCGCTCCCAGCGAGAGGACCTGGAAGCCGCCCGAGTCGGTGTAGGTGGGGCCGTCCCAGTTCATGAACCGGGCCAGGCCTCCTGCTTGGTCCAGAATGTCGGGGCCGGGACGTTCAAACAGATGGAAGGCGTTGGCCAGAAGGACCTGGGCGCCCAGCTGCTGCATTTGCTCGGGCAGGACGGCTTTCATGGCCGCCTGGGTGGCCACGGGGATGAATGCGGGAGTGTGGATGTCTCCGTGAGGAGTGTGGATGATGCCGGTGCGGCCGTAGCGGCGGCCATTGTGCCCCAGGCCATCGGGGCTGTCAGGCAGGCGGTTCAGGGTCTCGAATGAGAATGCGGCGCGGTCGCCGGGTCGGCCCGGCGTGGCTCCCAGCGGGTTGGTGATCAGGCTCATGGCTCCACTGTATCCAAGACATCCAACCGTTCTGTTGTGCCCTGTGTACAGTCGATGTGACTTTCATACAATGTCCAGACAACATTCAGCACTTCGCCTCTAGACTTGGAAGCAATACACGCGAGAACCCGCTTCGCCTGTCAGCCGGAAACAGCAAAAAGCGCGGGCGACGGGGTAGATTGACAAGCGTGACCGAATAGCAGGCAGCGGCATCGATCCAAAGGAGCAGAAATGGCTGAAGAGCACAAGGCCGACCCTTGGAGGGGCGGCGATGACGACCAGTCCTGGCAGCCAAGCCACATCGAGCGCGGGGCCGCCAATCAAGAGCAGGAGACGGGAGCTTCCACAGACCAGACCGACTCTGCTCAAGTCCCCGCGCCAGAAGAAGGGGATCAGCAGACTCAGGCTTGGGACCAGAGGCCCACGACCCCTATTGCCATGCCTGGCGGCGATGCACGACCCGCGACTACGGAAAACGGGTCGAATGGCGATAGCGGCACCGGGGCTTCAGCCTCCGCCTCCAGTGGCTCGGCCACTGGGCAGGATGCGCCGACGCAGCAGCAGCCTTATTATCGGCCTGCGCCCGAGTATGGAGCATACGCGCCAGCAGGCTCACGTCCGCCTGCCAACAATCAGGGTCAGCAACAACCCAATCAACAACCCAACCAGCAGCCTAACCAGGGATATGGCTCAGGTCCTCAGCAGGGCTTCTTCGGGCAGTACGGCCAGCCAGGCCAGTTCGGTCAGAACGGCCAGCCACGTCAGAACGCCGGCCAGAACCCCCAGGGCGGCCAGCCTTCCGGCCAGGGCCCCTATGTGCCTTTCGGATCCGGCGGCCTCAACGGTCGGCCTGGTCCCGCCCACAACGCCAGCAGCAACATGAGCGGCACGGGCAAGTACGTCTTCACCGCCGTGGTGGCTGCCCTGGTGGCTGCAGCTCTCATGCTGGGCCTGGGCTGGGCGGCTCTGTCCAACGGATGGATCACCTTGCCCTCGTCCTCCTCGCTGAGCGGAGTCTCCTCCAACTCCTCGGGCCAGGGCACAGCCAAGGTCGAAGGCGGGCAGGCTCCTGACTGGCAGGGCATCAGCAAGCAGGTCTCCGAGTCCGTGGTCTCCATCCAGGTGCAGACCAAGAGCGGGGTCGGGGCCGGATCAGGCGCGGTCTTCGACACCCAGGGCCATGTGGTCACCAACAACCACGTGGTCGATGGCGCCCAGGAGATTCACGTCACCCTCTCCAACGGGCAGATGTACACGGCCAAGGTGGTCGGCACCGACACTACTGCCGATCTCGCCATCCTCAGCCTGGATCAGGCGCCCTCCGACCTGAAGCCTGTGAAGTTCGCCGACTCCGAAAAGCTGGCCGTGGGCGAGAACGTCATGGCCATCGGCAACCCCCTGGGCTACGAGAACACGGCCACCACCGGCATCGTCTCGGCTCTGAACCGCCCGGTCTCGGTCATGGACGAGAGCAACAACAACCCCATCGTGACCAACGCGATCCAGTTGGATGCGGCCATCAACCCCGGCAACTCGGGCGGCCCCACCTTCAATGCGGCCGGCGAGGTCATCGGAATCAACTCCTCCATCGCATCCATGGCTTCCTCCAAATCCGAGGCGGGATCCATCGGCATCGGATTCGCCATCCCATCCAACCTGGTCAAGCGAGTTGCTGATGAGATCATCAAGGACGGCAAGGCCAAGCACGTCTCCCTGGGCGTCACCATCCAGAGCAGCACGGCCCAGGCCGACGGGGTCACCCGCGGCGGTGCAAAGGTCACCAATGTGGTTTCGGGCTCCCCGGCTGACAAGGCCGGCATCAAGGTCGGGGACACCATCGTGGCCTTCAATGGCCATGCTGTCAACAACAACTACTCCCTGCTGGGCTTTGTCCGGGCTGCAGCCTTCGGCGACTCGGTCAAGATCACTGTGGTGCGCGACGGCAAGACCGCCGAGGTGAACGCCACCTTGGACAGCGAGGAGAAGACCGTTCAGGGCAAGCCCAGGACCAACAGGAGGAATTCGGACGGCAGCGGCCAGGACGGCGACTCCGGCCAGGGCGGTTCGGGCGACGACGATGACTCCATGGATCCCTTCCGCTTCTTCTTCGGGCAGTGATCCGGGATTGAACCCAGGGGCCGCATCCGTCACTTTGGCGGGTGCGGCCCCTTGTCGTATCCGCCGTACACCGCTGGCCCTGGCGCGGTATAGGCTTGAAATGTCAAGAGCAGAAGAGAGCCGTGATCCGGCTACGGCTGTCAGGTAGACGAGTCCGGAGCGGGGAAGTGGTCATGTCAAAAGTCCTGAGTTTCGCCAAGAAAGTCCCCATGCTTTGGGTGGTTCTGGTCTGCGGGCTGGTCATGGGCCTGCTTTGGCACCCCTATCGCCAGGCTGCCCAATGGCTGGTCGCCGTCCTGGTGGCCGTCTCGTTGGTGGATACCCTCAAGGGGATGATCGATGACGTGCGCCAGGGCCACGTGGGTGTGGACATCCTGGCCGTGGTCGCCATCCTCTCCACCCTCGCTGTGCAGCAGTACTGGGCCAGTTGGGCCGTGGTCCTCATGCTTTACTCGGGCGATGCCATCGAGCAGTACGCCGGGAACAAGGCGCAGAACAACCTGACCGTGCTGGTCCAGGCTGCACCCCAGGTGGCCCATGTGGTCCAGGCAGAGTTGCCAGAGGGGGAGCATGCCCTTCCCAAGGAGAGCGACTGGAGCACGGTGGATGTCGATAAGGTCCGTCTGAACGACCTCCTGGTGGTCAAGCCCGGCGAGACCGTGCCCGTTGATGGTGAGCTGATCAGCCCGACCGCCACCCTGGACATGTCCACCATCAACGGCGAGCCCATGCCCCGCAGGCTCTACCAGGACGCCCAGGTCATGTCCGGAGCGGTCAACGGTTCGGGCACCTTCCTGATGCGGGCCCGGCAGCTGGCGCGGGACTCCCAGTACCAGCGAATCCTCAGCCTGGTGCGCTCCGCCCAGAACTCCCGGGCTGCAGTCGTCAGAACAGCCGACCTGATGGCGGTCCCCTTCACCGTGGTGGCCTTCATTATCGCCTGCGTGGCCTGGATCATCTCCGGCGTGCCGACCCGGTTCGCCCAGGTTCTGGTCCTGGCAACCCCCTGCCCTCTGCTGATTGCCGCCCCTGTGGCCTACATGGCCGGGACGGGAAGGCTGGCCAAGGCGGGGCTGCTGATCAAGACCCAGGATGTGATCGAGAATCTGGGCCGGGTCTCGCACATCTTTTTCGACAAAACCGGCACGTTGACCGTAAAACGTCCCCAGGTGTCCAAGATTGACCTGCCAGACGGTGGGAAGCAGAAGGTGGATACGGACCGGATTCTGGCCATGGCGGGTGCTGTGGAGTCCTACTCGGTCCACATCCTGGCCAATGGAATAGCCGAGGCCGGGGCCGCCGCCCAGGAGCGACTGCGGGCACAGAGCAAGGGCCAGACCCATCTGCATGCGCGGGAGGTTCGGGAGGACTCCGGCAACGGGGTCCAGGGCCAGGTCGACGGCCACCAGGTCAAGGTGGGCAGGGCCCAGTTCGTGGCAGACGGGCATTCAAGTGATTTATTCGGCCCCCTGGCGCCTGATGAGATGGCCTCCTACGTCTCTATCGATGGGGTCTTGGCCGCCAGGGTAGTCATGAAGGACGTGCCCAGGTCGGATGCCGCCCGGACCATTACCCAGCTGCGGGAGTTGGGCATCACCCGTCTATCCATGGTCACCGGCGACAAGGAGGACTCGGCCCGGATCATCGCCGACCAGGTGGGCATCACCGACGTGCATGCCGGCCTCTTCCCCGAGGACAAGGCCGATCTGATCGCCAAGGCTTCCAGGGAGGAGCCCAACCGTCAGCCATTCTGGGACATCTGGCTGTCCAAATTCCTTGGTGAGTCAGTGACCAAATCCATCACCCTGATGGTGGGGGACGGTGTCAACGATGCCCCGGTCCTGGCCGCCGCCGACGTGGGCATGGCCATCACCGACGGGACCACTACGGCCGCCTCCGAGTCCGCCCAGGCCGTGATCATGAACGACGACATCGCCTGTCTGTCCAGGTCGATCACCATCGCCCGCAGGACCAAGCGGGTCATGCTCCAGGCGGTCATGCTGGGGCTGACCCTGGCCACGGTGGGTATGCTCTGCGCCGCTTTCGACCTGATCCCAGTGGTTGTCGGCGCCTTTACACAGGAGGCCATCGACGTGGTTTCCATCCTCTGGGCCCTGACTGCACTGATAGACCGGGACTAAGGCTATTCGCGACGCTTGGTGAAAGTCCCGGGGATGGAGCCCAACTAGCTCTGTTCCCGCCCTCCGCTTTGAGTTAGGCTGACAAGCATGAGCGATAATAATGTCAACGATTCCACCATGCCCGCACCGGCCCGCGGCGAGGAAGCCGGCTCCCCCCTGCGCGTGGCCGTCATAGGCGCGGGGCCTGCAGGGGTCTATGCCTCTGACATTCTGCTGCGGCAGCTGCGGGAGAAGGGTGCCGACCTGGGTCTGGGCGACCGGGCCCGTATCGATTTGTTCGAGAAGCTGCCCGTTCCCTTCGGCCTGGTTCGTTACGGTGTGGCTCCCGATCATCCCAGCATCAAGTACATCGCCGGCGCCTTGGAGAAGACCCTGGACAACCCCGAGATCCACCTCTATGCGGATGTGGAGTTCGGCAAGGACGTCAACCTGGATGATCTGCTTCAGCGCTACGATGTGGTGCTCTTCGCCACCGGCGCCGTGGACGACCGCCCTCTGGAGATCGCCGGCCACGAACTTGATGGCGTTCATGGGGCCGCTCACTTCGTCGAGTGGTATGACGGCTATCCTGACGCTGACCAGGACTGGCCCCTGGATGCCAAGCAGGTGGCCGTCATCGGAGGCGGGAACGTGGCCATGGATGTCTCCAGAATCCTGATGCGTCGGGCCGACGACCTACTGGGCACTGACATCCCCGATAACGTCTACAAAGGAATTCAGGGAAACCAGGCCCGTGAACTGCACATGTTCATCCGTCGTGGCCCGGCCCAGGCCAAGTTCTCGGTCCAGGAACTGCGTGAGCTGGAGAAGCTGCCCGGAGTGCAAATCGTCATCGACGAGGAGGACTTCGACCTGGACCAGGAGACCATCGACCGGGCCGGTGCCGACAAGCTGACCCGGCAGATGCTGGAGGAGCTCTTCACCATTAGGGAGATGGCCGAGGACATGGCTGAGGACGGCGGCGTCGACTTCGAAGGCAACCCCGCCGACCGCCATTTCTATATGCACTTCTACCGGATGCCCGCCGCAATCATCGGCCAGGACGGCAAGGTGACCGGCATCCGTGTGGAGAAGACCAAGGTCACGCCCGAGGGCACCATGGAGGAGACCAGCCAGTACGAGGAGTATCCGGTACAGGCCGTCTACCACGCCATCGGCTACAAGCCTGCCGAGGTTCCCGGCGTTCCTTATGACTTCTCCGGCTACACCCTTTCCAACGTCCATGGTCGCGTGACCACTGCTCCCGAAGGGCAGGACAGCCGACCCATCGACCGTCTTTACGCAACGGGCTGGGCCAAGCGAGGACCTGTGGGGTTGATCGGATCCACCAAGTCCGATGCCTTGGAGACCATCGGTAACATGCTGGATGACCTGGCCGCCAGCCCGGCTCGCGGCCGCTTCGCCAAGGATCGTGACGACGATTCGATTGACCGTTTCCTGGCCGACAAGGGCATCAGGCCCATCGACTTCGCCGGTTGGAAGCGGGTAGATGCCTATGAGCGAGCCGAAGGTGCCAAGGTCGGCCGCGAGCACATCAAGGTCATCGATCCCGACCAGCTTCGCCAGCTCGCCCACGGCGAGTAGGCGATTGGTCTTAGGCCGTCAGTGGCAGGGCCTGGATGAGGTTTCATAAACCACGTCCAGGCCCTGTTTCTTGATCTGGCTACCGGGTGCTCACAGCGGACGGATAGACCCGGCGCAGCTATCATTGTCGTTAGAGCCCTTCACGGAATCGAAGGAGCGTGGCATGGCTAATCTGACTCTCTATCCGGCAACCCTGCAGTGGGCCGTTGAGGAGAGTGATGCCGATCCGGTGGCCCTGTCTCGGCGCCGGGGGCTTGGCCAGTTGCCGGATTGGCTGGAATCCAAGGAACCCGTGTCCGTATCCTTCAACAAGGTTGAGCAGCTCAGCAGGGCCCTGCATGTTCCTTTCGGCGCCTTGGTCAGGTCGGTCGTGCCCCAGCGTCGCCTTGAGCCTCTGGTCCGGTACCGTACCGTAGGCAATACGTCTGTGCAGCCCAGCAAAAACCTGCAGGACACCATCGATCAGATGCGATTCAGGCAGGAATGGGCCAGGGATGAATTGCTTGAGTCCGGCTTGGACGCCAACCCGCTGGTCGGTTCGGTACAGGATGCCGAGCATGACGATGCCCTGGCTGATGCGCTTCGCTCCACCCTTGGACTGGATGGGCGCTCTGCCTGGGAGGGCCGCAATTCCAGCGACCGCTTCCGTCAGATCAAGGAACGGGCATCCAATGCGGGCATCATGATCATGCTCAACTCCCAGGTGGGTTCCGTGAGTTCTCGAAAACTGGATCTTCAGGAGTTCCGTGGATTCGTGCTGATCGACGATATGGCTCCGCTGGTGTTCATCAATAGAAACGATTCCTTTGACGGCATGATCTTCACTTTGATTCACGAGGTGGGGCACGTACTGCTGGGCACTCAGGAGCTCTTCGACGGCATTGGCGGCCAAGGGGATCGCAAGGCCATGGAGCGAGCAGTAAACCGGGCTGTGGTAAAGGCTGTGATTGATGATGACCGCTTCCGGCGGCTGTGGCAGGAGAAGCTGGACGAGGGCCAAGAGCCGGCCGACGCCGCGGAATCCATAGCTGACGACTTCCATCTGAGTGCCTTGGCCATGGGGATACAGGCCCGTCAGTTCGGCTTGACTGGCGAGGATACGCTTGAGGAGCTGCAGACACGAATGAATCGGCATCTTCAGGACAAGGCCGTTCATCATCAGGAGCGGGAATCCCATGGCAATGGCAACAGGACCAATGCCTCCAGGGTTGACACCGGTTTCGTCCGCCTGGTCAATGCCGCCATGGACGGAGGCAGATTGGCTCCAACCGAAGGCTTCGACCTGGTGGGTGTGCGTTCTCCGCAGTCTTATCAGGGTTTGATTCGTGAAAAGAAGCTGATATGACTGCTACTCTCTACCTGCCTGATTCCAACATCTTCATCGCCTCCTACCGGCTCAACCATCCTTTCGACTACAAGGAGTTCCACCCCTTCTGGCGATGGATGGAAAAACTGGCTGAGGACAGGTTGATTGCCATGGTGGATGTCGTCTACGACGAGCTGGTCAACGAGCAGGCTGCCGATCCCGATATGTTGGATCTTTGGGTGCGTGCAGTGTTCAAAGGCCGCCAAATAAGCCACAAGGACGACAGGTATGCGCAGGTATATGCGAAAATCCAGGATTATCTGGTCACCTGCGGGCAGTATACGGAAGGCTCGCGCCAATACTGGGAGTCAGAGGGCAAGGCGGATCCCTGGCTGATTGCCGTGGCCAAGGTCGAGGGGGCGGTCATTGTGACGGATGAGGCCCGGGTTCCGCTACAACAGGGACAGCACATGAAGAAAGAGCCCAGGATTCCTAACATCGCAGACCAGTTTGGGGTGAAGACCATGAATCTTCGCCGGTTCTTCGATACCAACGGGAGGTTGAAGAAGGCCCAATATGTTCCTTCTGAGCCTAAAAGCAGGAGAAAGGCTGCGAGCCAACCAGGCCTGTTCTGAGCAGATAGTAGGGGAGGAGCCCGGCAGTCCCATCTTTTCAGCGGTCGTTCAGCAAAAATTCAGCGGTATTGTCTACCATGGAACCATGAATGGCAAGCTGAAGGTTCACGGACATTTCAACGGCCTGAAAACGACGCTTTTGTTCGCCCTTATGTGGGCCGTTATTATGCTCATCTGGTGGCTGACCGGCGGTCGCCAGGGGACGCTGGGCATCTATATCCTCATAGGCCTGGCCACCACTTTCGGATCCTACTGGTTCTCTGACAAGGTGGCGATCGCATCCATGCATGCCCGGCCGGTCAGCGAGCAGGAGGCCCCCGACCTTTACCGGATTGTCCGGGAGCTGTCGGGGAGAGCCGGCAAGCCCATGCCCCGCATCTACATTGCCCCCACTGACTCGCCCAACGCTTTCGCTACAGGCCGTAACGAGCGCCATGCTGCCGTCTGCTGCACCCAGGGGATCCTGCGCATCCTCAACGAGCGTGAGATTCGCGGGGTGCTGGGCCACGAGCTCATGCATGTCTACAACCATGACATCCTGACCTCTGCCGTGGCTTCGGCCATGGCTACGGTCATCACCTACCTGGGTTACTCCCTCATGTATTTCGGCGGTGACAGCCGGGACAGGGATAGTGATTCCGGCGTCTTCGGCCTCCTGGGCGTGCTGATCAGCTCGATTCTGGCCCCTCTGGGTGCTTCCCTGATCCAGATGGCCATTTCGCGCACCCGTGAATATGACGCCGACGAGGACGGCAGCCGGCTGACTGGGGATCCGGCGGCTCTGGCGTCGGCGCTGAACAAAATATCCTATGGGTCTCAGGCTGCGCCTATGCCGCAGACCGCCGGCACCCAGAGCGCCGCCGCCATGATGATCGAGAACCCCTTCTCGGTCAAAGGATTCAGCAGGCTCTTCTCCACCCATCCGCCCACCGATGAGCGCATCGCCCGTCTGATGCAGATGAGCCAGGAGATGGGGCAGACCCAGGTGAATTCCGGGCATGGAGCCCAGGTAGGGTACTGAGAGGTCGAGCAGTTTTGCGTCCCTGTCGATAGGAGATGATGCCTGGGATGACGGAGACCATCAATCTGGCCATCGTCGACGATCAGGAGCTGGTCAGAGCAGGACTGGTCTCGATACTGGCTGATGAGGACGATATCAACATTGTCGCGGATGCAGCCAGTGCCCGGGAGCTTCTGGAGCACCCTCGCCTGAGAGATGTCGATGTGGCCCTGGTTGACTGCCGTATGCCTGACATTGACGGGATTCGCCTCATCGACATCTTGCGTAAGAGAGGACTGAAAGCCCGATGCATCGCACTGACGGCATTCGACGAGGATGAGAACCTTGTGGGAAGCATCAAGGCTGGAGCATATGGGCACCTGCTCAAAGACGCCGATGCAGAGGAGATCATCGGCACCGTGCATAGGGTCTATAGGGGTGAACGCGTCCTCGGGACTGCAGAGTCGGGTAGGCTGATGGACCTCATCAGCAGGGAAGGCGAACCGTCGAAGCCTGTCAAAGCAGCGGGAGGAGTCGACGTAGCCGACGACTTCGATCGGACTGACCGTCAGATCATCGACATGATTGTGGCTGGTTTAACCAACAGGGAGATTGCCGATCATCTCTGCCTATCCCTGGGCACGGTCAGAAACCGCGTCAGTAGCATTTTCGACAAAACCGGCGTGCGCAATCGCACCGAGTTGGCCATGACCTCAAGGCGGTCATGAGCCCGTCAGAAACTGTGTCGTCTCAGGAGCGGAAACCAGGGTCCCTCCCATACGTGGGCCTGGTGGAGGTCGCTTCGTTCTGCTGCTCCTTCCTGTGGTCAAAATATGGCAATCCTCTCAACTTCTTCCTCTTCCAGACGGTCATGGTGTCGGCCTGGCTGGGTTATAGGCTGATTCGGCGACGTATTCCTGCCCTCATTTGTGGGGGCCTTCTCATCGTGGTCTGTCTGGCAGCCACTCTCTTTGACAATCCGCCGCAGATGTTTCTCACCACCATCGTGACCGTGGATGTTCTCTTCGCCTTTCCGGAGATCTGGACCTGGGTCGCAGTAGGAGGGGAAATAGGGGTCTACATTCTGCATATGGCATGGAGGGGAGAATGGCGACGGGACTCCTGGGGCGATACGGTCCTGAACCTGGCTCTGATCGTCTTCTTCGCGGTGGCTTTCCTCTTTTACGCACGGGCCAGCCGTCTGCTCATTGAAAAGAACCGGCAGCTCGCCAGGCTGTCGCTCACAATAGAGAGCCTGGCCCTAGCTAAGGAGCGGGCAGAGATGGCCTCGCAGATGCATGATTCGATTGGTCAGTACCTATCGGCCATGCATATGGAGCTTGAGGCGGCGCAAAGGACCCTGCACAAGGGTTCATCCATCGACCGGGCCCTCACCCATGTGATCAAGGCCGAAGACATCGATAAGAAGGCACTGGCTCAGGTACGTCAGCAGGCCAGGGCTTTGAACCCGGCTGCCTTTGGCGGGGAGCTGACCAAGGAGTCGATTGTCGGTCTGGCAGACTCCTTTGAATCCACAGGTCTGCATGTGACCGCTACGGTGAATGGGAGCCTGGAGGGCCTGTCATCGCAGAATAAGGTCCTTATCTACCGGGCCTTGCAGGAGACTTTGACCAACGTGGTCCGTCACGCCCATGCCTCCTCCGCCTCGATTGTTATTGATCTGGCACCGAGAACCCTTCGCCTGTGTGTGACGGACGACGGGGTGGGTCCTGGCAAAGGGTCTGGTCGGTTTGTGCCGGGCTTCGGCCTGTCCTCCCTTGAGCAGAGGGTAAAGGACTTGGGCGGCTTCTTGCAGGTAGGACCGGCAGAGACAGCGGAGTCTTCCCGAGGTACCCGGGTAATACTCTCCCTTCCATTGACCGCGGATTCTTGCAGGTAACTTCTGCAGTGCAGCGGACGCAGTGACATTTGTCCTCCTGATGGTGACATCTGTCGGTAGCATCTCCACTATCCGTCGATATAGCTTGGCCCTATGCAATGGGCAGCAATAGGCGGTGAAAGGAAAGGACCCGGAACGGAAGGGGCTGAGGGGCGGAGTATTAGGATCGGGTACATCCGCCTGGTGAATTCCTTGTGGAGGGGAAACCGCGGCCTGCAAATCCTGAACATCCTGGCTGGAGCCTGTCCCATGGCCTTGATTCTCCTGGTTCTTGAGGCTATGGTCCGGGGAGGAGAGGGTGCCGATTCGACCACTCCGGTAATCATGGTAGCCATCTTTCTGACGTCTTCAGCTTCCGTTTCCAAGACCATCAGCGACCATGCCTTCACTGCTCAATGGGACAGGCTCATGCGCATCCGTCTGCTGGGCGCCTCCCCCTGTCGGCTCCTGGGCTCGATACTGACCGTCCAAGGTCTCATGGCTGCCTTCTCAGGCCTCATTGGCGTGGCTCTGGGCGAGCTGATGAAGCCTCTGGCAAGGCCTGCCATGGCACGGCTGGACATGCTTTTGCCGGAGCATGGCATCCTGCCAAACCTCTCCTCCATTCTTATGACGGTCCTGCTTTCCGTTTTGTGCCAATGTCTGGGCGCCATATTGGCTGCAGTGAGGGTCATCCGAGCTCGGCCCGATTTGCAGTCCATGCCCCGCTCTTCCGGGAGACGGCACCGCGCCCTGTCTACTGCTGCCATGCTCCTGGTGGTCCTTGCGACTTGCATGATGATCTACCTAAAGGGGACTGGAGCGGCCGCCGGCGGTATGGGCATCTTTTTGATTCCTCTCTTGGCATGGGCCTTGATAAGAGTGGGCAGACCCCTATTGAACCGAGCAGCGGGGGTCATCATGGCGGGTTACCCAAAAGGTCCTGTGGTCACCTTGGCTTTGCGCAATCAGGAGACCACTAGGGCGGCCTCGCTCTTCACGATGGTGGTCGTCGCCACTGCAGTTGCCTGCGGACTTTTCGGCTTCTTGGGATACAGCGATGCCAATGCGCGCGCCTCTCTGACCACGGCTCTGGCAGGAGGGTCTGTGATCAGCCCGGTCGGCAGTGACCGAGGGGCCCTGGATCATTGGGCTGCCTATGTTCGGTCGCGCGATACTGATCCTCTTATTCTGGCTCCTGCCACCGTAGTGCCTATGGCAAAGGACGGTGCGGGATGCGACCGGCAAATACGCCGGGCCGCCTCCTACTATCGTGGTGCCTCACGCCTTCAAATAGATGGCGATCTGAGTCGGATTTTTCCGTCGGCAGCCCTGCATCCTGCGCGGGATAGTACAGGATTGGACGGGCTCGATGGGGTGGTGGCTTCCAGTCCGGAGGTGGGTGCGGGTCTGTCCCTCGGCGCGCCGGTCTGTATTGATGATGGGAACGGACCAGCTCGACGGAGTCGGATTGCGGCTATAGCTGACCTGCCGGGTGGAATGGGTCAGTACTTCATCCCCTCGCATCTATCTACTTCTACCTTTCGAAATGCATGGAAGACCGGATATGAACGTTGGGGCGGGCGCACTCCCCTGGCTCTGGTTTCGTCACAGGTGGGTGGCCGGGAGGTGCCGACAGGGGTCGTTGACCAGACGGCTGAAGCATGGGTGGCGAATCTGCCGACTGGCAAGATCTATGCACAGACCGGAGGGGAGGGGATGAAGGAAATGGCCGTCATCGTCTACCCGGTCTTGGTCATATGTGCCGTGGGCGTCCTGTCGCTGATCTTCACCATGGTTGAGGAGAGGCGTAGGACCAGGGCCGTGGCCGTCCTTCTTGATTTGGGAGTCTGGCGGTACGGATGCAGTGGGACGTTAAGGTACCTGAGCGAAGTCTTGCCGGCCTTCCTGCTGGCCTGCGCCGGTTCGCTCCTGGTTGTCAACCTCTGCTCTCACCCGCAGTCAGTCGAACTCTATGGAGGTATCTCCTTTTACTGTCCCGCTGGGCAGCTGGGTCTGCTTCTGGCGGTGGTCCTGGCGATGGGGCTGGTGGCCCTGGTCGCCCACATGATTTCCTATGTTCGTCTGGTCTGTCAGGGATGAGCAAAGCAGCCTGTGGTGGACTGGAAATAAGTGAGAGCGCCATGAAATGAGACGGAGTCTTACATTCGGCGGTTGTGAGCGGATGTTTTGAAAATTGCGTGTAAGAAGGCTGGGCGTGAGAAGGAGGGATGTATGGAAACAGGACATGATGGATGGGATGCAAGAAAATCTCAGGTAACTGCCCAGGGTGTGGGCCCGGATGGTGGCGGTACGGTCTTGCGGGCCAGGTCCGTTTGCTACGACTACTCGGAAAATGGACGACGCAGGCATCGTCTGCTGGGAAAGTCGTATGACAGGAATGGCCCGGCACCTCAAATCGGGCCAGTCAATATAGAACTGCAAGATGGCTGTATTACGGCACTGATCGGACCCTCGGGATGCGGGAAGTCCACTGTGCTCAAGCTGCTTGCCGGCATCCTGACCCCCTTGCGAGGCCAGGTCTGGTATGAGCATCGGGATATTGCTCGGCAGTCGGATTTTCGCCGGGCAAGGCTTCGCAGGACCGAATTCGCCTTCATTTTCCAGGATTACATGCTGGTCGATTCTTTGACGGTCGCCGAGAATATCATCCTGCCGCGGTCCTTGAATGGTTCAGCCACCGATGATGGTGCTGTACGTCGGGCTCTGGCCTGTGTGGACCTGCCGACCGGTGTAATGAGGCGAAAGGTGGGCGAGCTGTCAGGAGGTCAACAGCAGCGGGTGGCCATCGCTCGGGCCATGATCATGGATGCGCAGGTTCTCTTCGCGGATGAGCCCACCGGCAATCTGGATCCCAGAGCCCGTGAGGACACCCTTGATGCCATCCAAGCAGCCATGAGTGCGGGACTCAAGGCCAGCCTTCTGGTTACTCATGATGCCAGGGTGGCTTCCAGGGCCGACAGAATTCTGTATATGCAGGATGGGAGGATTTGCGGTTCCTATCCCCATATGGATCAAGAGGATATAGAGCGGCTCCTTCTGTCCGGGTCGGAGTAGGAGGAGCCGCTGAGGTCGATTCAAAGCTGAATTCTGTGCCCGTTACAGACCACGGTTTTGACGGACCAGTCAGCCGGGTTCAGGAGGAGGAGGTCGGCCGCATAGCCGGGTGCCAGCAGACCCAGCGGAGCACCGGTGATCGGGTTGGAGCGGTCCAGTCCCAGGGCCCGGGCAGGCGTCAGCGTGGCGGCTTCCACGGCCTGGGGGGCCGGGAGGCCAATGGATTGGACGGCTCTGCCGACTGCCACATCCAGGGTCAGGGTTGAGCCGGCGATGGCCCCGTTGGAGGTCAGACGGGCGTGGCCGCCCTTCACTGTTACGTCCAGGGAACCCAGCTTGTAGGCGCCGTCCTCGCAGCCGGTGGCCTCCATGGCGTCGGTGACCAGGGCTATCCGATGGGGGAAGAGCCTGAAGGCCAGGTCGACGCAGGGGTCCTGCACATGGAAACCGTCGTTGATCAGCTCGGCCGTAACCCGGCGGTCCTCCACGGCGGCTGGAATGGGGCCCGGCTGACGGTGGTGGATGCCGTTCATGGCGTTGAAAACATGAGTGAGTATACGGGCGCCGGCATCGAATGCGCGGCGGGTCTGGTCATAGTCGGCATCGCAATGGCCAACCGCAGGCACCACACCGGACTTGGCCAGGCGGGATATGGCCTCGTAGCCATGGTCGCGCTCGGGGGCCAGGGTCACCTGGCGTATGCAACCGTCGGCAGCCTCCAGGAGATTGTCAAGAACCGCTGGCTCAGGATCGCGCAGGCACTTGGGATCGTGCGCGCCCTTACGGGAGAGTGCGATGAAGGGCCCTTCCAAGTGGGCGCCCAGCACGTCGGGCCTGGAGTCCATGACCCTCTTGACTGAGCGCAGATTGGTGCACATCGTGTCGACCGGATTGGTGATCAGGCTGAGCACCTGCCTGGTTGTTCCATGGACCATATGGCAGGCCCTGGCTGTGCGAATGGCCTCGTCGCCGTCGTCAAATGAGTGAACCCAGCCGCCGTGGGAGTGGATGTCGATGAACCCGGGGGTGAGGATGAAGCTGGCTGCATCGATGAACTCAGCACCGTCCGCATTCACGTCATGGGTATCTGACCTAGGCAGGAAGGAGGGCGGCAGGCTGGGCAGGCCAGCGGCCCTCAGGGCGGATTCCAGGCTCTCTCTGCCTTGCCCGACCTGCTCAATCCTGCCATCCAGAGCCAAAATCCAGCTGTTTTCCCTGATTCCTCGAGCGTCTATCAGCCTTGCGCCAGTCAGGACAAGGGGATGGGCCGGTCCGTGGAGGGATGATTCAACCGCGAGCCCCGCCGACTCGTATGCTTCCTTGGACATGTTTGGTTTGCCTTCTAGATGGACTGCCAGTCAGGCTTGTTGGCATATGCCCACTTGTAGTAGTCGCGGTTGCGCAGGCGGGAGGCGGCGGCCTCGTCCACGATCACAGTGGCGTGGGGGTGCATCTGGAGGGCGGAGGCCGGGCAGAAGGACGATATGCCGCCCTCTACGCTCTCGGCCACGGCTTCTGCCTTACCGGCACCAAAGGCCAGGAGAACCAGCTGGCGTGCCTTGAGGATGGTCCCGATTCCCTGGGTGATGCAGTGGGTGGGCACCTGATCCATATCATTGTCGAAGAATCGGGCATTGTCGATGCGGGTCTGCTCGGTCAGTGTCTTGATGCGGGTGCCCGAAGCCAGGGAGGATCCAGGCTCATTGAAGCCAATGTGCCCGTCTGTGCCGATGCCCAGGATCTGCAGGTCGACTCCGCCGGCATCCTTGATTGCCTGGTCGTACACGCGGCCAGCGTCCTTGATGGTGTCCAGGTTTCCGTTTGGCACCTGCACCTTGGCAGGGTCCAGGCCCAGAGGCTCGACCACGGTCCGGTTGATGGTGGACCGGTAGGACTGGGGGTGGGCCGGATCCAGGCCAGCGTACTCGTCCAGGGCGAATCCGCGCACCTGGGAGACATCGATACCTTCCTTGTGAACCAGGTCGGCCAGCGCCTGGTATGCCGCCAGGGGGCTGGACCCCGTTGCCAGACCCAGCACGCAGTCAGGCTTGCGCCGGATCAGGTCGGCTGTGCAGCGGGCATAGATTTTCCCTGCTTCCTCCTGGGACTTGACGATGATGATTTCGGTCATGATGCGATTTCCTTTCCAATAAGCTCAGATGGGCGGCTGTCGGCGGCCATGCGTCCTGCCAGGGCGGCGCCGATGGCTGCGATGGGCAGGTCGGCTGGGGCCAGACGCAACCGGTCGGGTAGCCTCAGCGAGGCGATGAAGTGGCTGCAGGCCGCGCTCTTATTCAGATGCTCGGTGACCAGATCCAGCAGGGGTTGGCCGGTTTTGCTCATGCCCCCGCCCAAGATGATGACTGCGGGGTCGATAGCCAGGGCCACGATCTGGACAGCCAGGGCAATGCCATGGCCGATGATGTCCTGGACCTCCTTGGCGTGCTGGTTCCCCTTGCTTGCCTGAGCAATCAGGTCAGGCAGGGGGTGGGCGATTCCCGGCCAAAGGGTTTCCACTGCCGCACCTGAGGCCACGGTCTCCAGACAGCCACACTGGCCGCACTTACAGGGGAACTGATGGGCATCCACTGAGATGTGGCCAATTTCGCCGATTGCCCCGCTGGCTCCGTGTTCGATCCGACCCTCACGGATGATGCCCGCTGCCAGACCGGTGCCTAGGTTGATGAAGGCCACTACGTGGTCGTCCTGGTCGGGCAGGGCCCTGGGTCCGTCACGTCCAGGCTCTGATGCGGGTCGTCGGACCTGGTCCCGGGCAGCTTCGGAGTGGGGTGTGGTTCCAGGGGCTATCAGGGTGTTGTCAGCCTGCGAGGCGGCTCCCAGAGCAGCGATGTTGACATCGTTCTCGACGCGGACGGGCAGACCGGTCGTCTTGGCAACGGCAGGGCCCAGAGCCATGTGGCGGATTCCCAGATTGACTGCGTCATCCACCATTCCACGGTTGGCATCCACGCGCCCCGGAATCCCCAGGCCTACGGTGACCGGCCCCCGATTCAGGCCAACCGGATCCAGTAGGTGGTGGATAAGTGTCACGGTGTCGTCATGAACCGCTTGGTTACCCTTGCGCGTGGGTATTCGGTGGCAAGCCAGCAGGCGCTTGTCGCCGTCTATGGCCACGCCTTCGATCTTGGTGCCACCAATGTCAATTCCTAGGCTGATCGGACCGGCCTGGACGCTATCTGTATCCGCCTCGGGATGCGGGGTCGATGCTGCCATGGATTTCAGCGGGCCTGATCCTGCTCCGCCTGCCCCTGTCCGCAAGCCTTCTTGATGGCCGTAGCGATGGAGACCGCCGGGTCGTTGTAAGGGATCAGGGTGGACTGGAAGGCATGGTAGAGGTCGGACTTGCCGGGCCAGACCGTACCGATCACGTGGTTGTCGGCATCAAGCTGATGCCACCAGGATCCGCCTTGGTGATCAATCAGATAGTGGTCTACATAGCTGCAGAAGGTGGCGTACCAGTCAGCGTAGGTGGCCTTGCCGGTGGCTGCGTAGAGGGTGGACGAAGTGTTCAGGGCTTCGGCCAGGGTCCAGTGCATGCGGTCGTGGACCACCGGGCGGCCCTGCCAGTCCGTGGTGTAGACCAGGCCTTCGGCCCCGTCGGCGGCCCAGCCATCCTCAACAGCCCTGGCGAACAGGTGCTCGGCTGCCTCGATGTAGCGGCTGCGGTCGGCCTCCCGATCGAACCTGCTTAGGGCGTACTGGGTGATTAGCCTGGCCCATTCGATTCCGTGGCCCGGCGTGGCCCCGTAAGGCTTGAACTGGTCGGCCTTGTTGTCCTGGTTGTAGTCCAGGTCGGCCTGCCAGTCGCTGTTGAAATGTTCGGGGATGCGCCACTGGTTGTTCTCAGCCCAGCTGATGACCTGGTCGATGATGCGACCGGCGCGCTCGCGATAATCCTCCTTGCCGGTGGCATCGGCCACGGCCAGGAAGGCCTCGGTGCTGTGCATGTTGGCGTTGAGCCCCCGGTAGGGGTCCAGACGGGTGAAGCCGCTGTCCCAGGTGTCGACGGCCAGGCCCTTGTCGTCATCCCAGAAGTAGCGGTTGAAGATCTCCAGCGCCTGATCCAACAGGTCCTGTCCGTCAGGGTCGCCCGCCAGCATGGCCGAAGAGGCAGCCAGGACTACGAAGGCATGGGTATAGCAAGTCTTGCCGCTCTCGGGCTGGCCCTGCCAGGAGACCGAGGGGTACCAGCCGCCGTGTTCGTCGTCGTGTAGGTTGCCTTGAAGGGCCTGAACACCGCGGTGGGCCAGCTCCGATGCGCCCGGGTAGCCCAGGAGGCTGCCGATGGCGTAGACATGGGTCATCCTGCAGGTGATCCAGGTCTGGATTCCCTGCTCGGGGTCGATGCTGCCGTCGTCATTGAGCCAGCCGGCGCCGCCCTGCTCGGTGGGGAACCCCCGCCCGAAGTCCAGGAAGCCATAGGTTTGCGAGGCCATGAAGATGCGGTTGGCTTCGTTGCCCAGCAGGTATCGGGGATTTGTGGTGGACGGTGAGACTCCCGAATGGTTCGGTGTGGTGGTCATGGCGATCGCTCCTTTGCTCAGCGAGGGTATGCAGCTGTTTCTGGTATCTGTTCACAGCCTAACACGTAATTGTTAGGAAACTGAACTTTTTACTGGCTGCCCCGTTGTCTTGTCTATGATGCTAGTGCGCAGTCTTGAAAAATGAACCGCTCTGGTGTCGCAATGACGAGGTCTGAGCCTGCCCGGAAAAGGGCGTTTACAATATAAGATGCAAGTATGGATGGGCGCGGTCACGGGGTTCAAGGCCCAATCCCCACGGCGGGTCCCCGTCCCCGCATTATTTATCGTCAGGTGAATCATGACCATCAATACCGGCAACCTGTCCAAGGCGTTGCCTGAGTCGGTGCGGCAACACAACCGAGCCATCCTGCTTAGGCTGCTCTATCCTGATGTCAGTATGACCAGGGCTGACCTGGCCCGAGCCTCCGGGCTGACCAGGGTCGCCATATCGGACATCGTGGCCGAGCTGCTGGGTGAGCATCTGCTCATGGAAGTTGGTTATAGCAAATCCACCGGGCCGGGCAAGCGTGGACGGCTATTGCGCATCAATCCCGACGGGCGAAGCATCCTGGCCCTGGACCTTTCCACTCCTTATGTCTTTAGGGGAGCGGTGCTCAACCTGACCGGACAGGTGGTGGCGCGTGAAGAGATCCCTCTGACCACTGACGGCAAGGTCCCTCTGGACTTGGTGGGGGAGTTGTCCGATTCGCTGATGCAACGGGCGGCCCATCCCATCATGGGCATCGGCGTATCTAGTCCCGGAATCGTCAGTGCTGAAGGCGTGGTGGACGATGCCACCAACCTGGGCTGGGTTCAGACCGACCTGCGCGGCTATCTGCACGAGAAGACAGGCCTGGAGGTGACGGTCAACAACGATGCCAACAACGAGGTCCTGGCCGAGCGGCAGTTCGGCTCAGGTCAATCCGACCTGCTGCTGGTCCACCTAGGCAACGGAGTCGGGGCAGGCTTGCTGGTCTCTGGCGAGCTGGTGACCGGTTGCAACCGTGCAGCCGGTGAGATCGGTCATGTAGTGGTGGACCCAACTGGTCCTCAGTGTCGCTGCGGCAAGCGCGGCTGCCTGGAATCCTTGATTAGCGTTCCCAGGCTGACTGCTGCGATGGATCGGGATCCTGACAATCTGGCAAGCATTCTGCGGCGGGCTGGTGAACTGCTGGGCCGCGTCCTGACCATGCCCGCCGGCCTTATGGACATTCCTCGCGTGACTGTTCTAGGGGACTCCAGGGTGGTCAACCGCATCTTCCTGAGCGCCATGGAGAAGACTATGAATGATGCCCTGGCCACTGATTTTCGGCGACCTCTTGTGGTTGACCGCTCGGCCTTGGGGGAGGATGCCGCCTTGCTCGGGGCCTGCTCCACAGTGGTGGCCGACCTGATTGAGCCTGACGGCACTGTCTGAAAGTGGATTGAAGACCTTGCTCGCAACCGTGCTCGGAGTTGGTGATTCGCGCACATCGCCGAGACCTGCTACCATGGTGACTCGCATGCGGTTGGCCGGGGCCTGACCCCGGTAGCCGGATTTGCGGGCGTAGTTCATTGGTAGAATGGAAGCTTCCCAAGCTTCAGAGGCGGGTCCGATTCCCGTCGCCCGCTCCAGTCTGATTTACAAGCGCGTCAATAAAGATTAGAATTTCAAACCTTTTATATTCGCATATATGAGCTTTTATTGACGTGATCCGGCTTTTTCTGAGATCGCGCCTTATTCCACAGATCTGACATATGGAATATGAGGTGCTTACGTGGATATTTGTTGGTCATAAGCTTATCAAGTCTGTATATCTCTGCAAAGCGCCTTGTTCCTAAATGGCTTTCGTTGGTTCTCGATAAGAATACTCTTGAAAATTATTCCTCAGTGACAGACGCGGAAGAATAAATGCCGAAGTCAAGCTTTTGATTATCATTCACGTACTGTCGGCCTAATGCGTCTTTCCACTCAACATGAAGTATCTGGCGAGAACGGTTTGATCCTACTAAGAGTTGAACTGCGGTCAAGTGTTGTGCGTCGATAATAATGGTTTCTTCGTCTGGCTTCAGTTTTGGAAGATTTCGGGCCAGATATTCTACGCCTGCATAGCTTTTTAGACTTATTCCTGGCGAAAGCGAAAATTTGATATCGAGGGCAATGGAACCGCCTACGTTGGTGAGAAACACCGTATCAAGGGTGCTGCCCTTCATTTTTGCAATGCGAACTATGATGAGCGGCTCCGTTGCGCTGATATGGGCGTTGTACTCTTTATAAGCGATGATGGCTGCGATAAGGGCGATGAGGAAGGTGCCAAAAGCCCACCACGCCTGCCAGTCGGAGTTGTTGCCGGTAACCCATTGGTAGAGGTATGGAATAACGCAAAAGAGGACTGAACCTGCTATTAGGGCAGGTATGGTCCATTTCTTTTGTCTCATAGCATCAGTTTAAGAGGCATGGCATTTCGTATTTCTTCGTCAGATAGCTTTTGTCGTTTAGAACTGGAATTCAGCCGTTTCCTTGATTTAAGAGGTTATCCTTCAATTCTGGTCTGTCTTCAAGATCGTTGACTCCTACGGAATCAAAGATGCCGATGCACATTGGGAAAATCCGTCGTGGAAATTCGACTGATGTTGAGGATGTAATTATAGAAAAGCGTTCAGGTTTGGTGATGTTCACTGCTCAGTCGATTAAAGTTATGAACTCACTTGCATGTGCAGAGCCGGACGGTTCTCTGCAGTCGGTTGTTAGTGCTAATTCGATACGCTGATTCCCGCTTTTCTTGTAACCAGGTGCTGACGCATGAGAAGTTCGAACTGTTCTGCTTGAGCCAAATTATTCGACAATAGCCAATTTGTATTCATTGGAAGTAGTTCATAACAGGTTTTATTCGTACCTCGACGTGGCCGAAGTCATGCGTGTGCTTTTCGGTATTTGCAGGACCACGTCGAGTTGTAGCCGGATTTCGTTCTAACTAGAAAGTCACTTCGTATTTGAGACAGGAGTTGCTACACAGGGCTGTGTCTTTGTTGAACAATATTCCTGAAAATTCTGGAGTGTCGAAGCACGGTGCCTCAGGCCGGGCAGTGGAAGATGAGGGGGTACAGGGAAGTATGGAAAGGACGGCCATCATGGCTGATTATCACGTGCAATACGACGGGGATCGCGATCTCTGGACAGTCAAGCGGGCCGGTGCCTCACGCGTCTCTCGCACTTTTGCTACCAAGGCGGAGGCCACCAAGCAGGCCAAGGTCTTTGCAGACCGGTCCGGCGGCGGTGAGGTCAATATCCATAACAAGGGTGGCAACAAAATCCGCGACAAGCGCACCATAGGCAAGAAGGATCCTCGAGACATCAAGGGCTGAACGCCAACTGAGCTCTGGGACTTTTCGCTGTCATCGGGCCTGTGCTGGTGCCGAACGTCGCGGCGATAAGTAACTATGAGCTTCTGCCTAGGCCCATCTATCAGCCCGGCAGGATGTTGGGATGGTGAAGCATTGGCCGGCGTCGCTGGTCTGTATGTGTCCGCCCCCATAGACTGAAACCAACCGTGAAAGGTGGCGAAGTCGATGGCCGATGGATTCAACCAGCTGGATCAGCGGCTGGCGGACAGCGGGTATGACGAGGGTCTGCCAGCCTCCTACCCTCCCCACCCCGGTATGGACGAGCGTCCTATTCAGATAGCCCATGCCAACATCTGGAGTCGGTTTGCGGCAGTCACAGGATTGGTGTCAGCTCTTGCGGGCGCGGCCTTGCTGGCTCATGCCATAGCCCCCTCCAGGCTGGGAGTCATAGGTCAGGTGGGCATTTCGGCCTGGGTGGGTGTCTCCGTCGCTTTTGCACTGTTGACCATAATCCTGGTCGTCATAGCCCGTCATTCCGGACCAGTCCCGAATCGGCCATCGGTAGGCTCGGCGGGCATCATTCTTTTGGTTTGCGGAATGCTCTTGACAGTGGCAGGCCTGCTTATTGCCAACTCTTCCCCCAAGGGCATCATCAAGGCTCCTGCGCGTGACGAAGCGCCCATCAGCTCGCCTCAGGCCATGACCGGCGGTATCGACAAGGCTGCTGGCCAGTGCGCTTCAGGTTGGCATGACATCGGCTTGGACGGGTATGTGGGCATCTCCCAAGCCCGGTATTGCACGGATACGACCATGGCCTACGTGGTCTTCGACAACGATTCAGCGGCCTCCTTGGCCAAAGGGCCTATCCGCGCTCGCGTGCCTGACCTGATTTCCCGCTATGGAGGAGGGTTGCAGCCCCAGGATCTATGGCTGCTGACCGGCAAGCGTTGGATGGTGGTGGGCAGCAAGGCCCAGGTGACCGGACTGCAGAGCCAGTGGGGTGGCCAGGCCGAGCCACTCATAAGTCAGCATTGAATGACCGGGCCGGTCGACTATCGTGGCAGATATGGATCAAGCACAAAAGGATAACGACGGATTGGTGGGTCGGCCCTCAACAGTGGTGCCCGGACGTTTTGGGCAGGAGCTCAAGGTCGAGCAGGTCCTTTGGTCCCGCAAGCAGGGCACAGCCAACCCCTCGCGGCCCATTTTTGTACTCATGCACGGTTGGGGCTCCAATGAGGAGGACATGGCTGACCTGATGCGCTACGTGGCTCCTTACAACGACTACGCCTCCTTGCGGGCACCCATGGTGGTGCCTGGCAGCGAGCGCGGCATGTTCGGCCCGGGCTACACCTGGTTCCACGATATGCGTCCCGAGCAGGAGGATCTGGATAGGGATGGCTATGCAGCAGCTCGGGCTGTGGATGCCTGGGTTTCAGCCAACATCCCCGAGGACCGACCTGTAGTGGCCATGGGCTTCTCCCAGGGAGCCATGTTGGCTGTTCATCTGCTTCGGGTCAATCCTGAGCGCTACCGGGCCTCCATATGCCTGTCCGGGTTCCTGGCCCCAGGCCTGGTGCCCGGTACTGCTCCTGCGGATGAGCGCCTGGCTGGCTTGAACAAGCCGGTCTTTCTGGGCTTCGGTTCGGATGACACCACGGTGCCCAAGTACGAATTCCGTGCCCTGGCCGCCTGGCTGGACGAGCACGTATGGCTGCACACCACCGAGTACGACCACCTGGAACATGCCGTCGACATGCGCGAGATGAATGACCTTCGCCAGTGGCTGGGCGAGATCGACGTGACCTCGGGCCTTATGTAGATCGGCTCACAGGGCCGAGTCAGCGTCAACCTGCATGACGTAGACGTTGCGACGCATCTTCCGTGCTGTCGTGCGTGAGATTTCACCGGATTCGACCATGTCCTGGATTTGGCTCAGTTCGATGGCGTATCCCTCGCGCTTGGTCTCCTCCAGCTGATCCCTGATGGCAGGTATGCCCGCGTATTCGGTCTTTCCCTCCGCCGAGGATTCGATCATTTGGTGGTTGATGATGGTGTTCAGCAGATCCTCGGTCTTGAAGCGGCCCTTGCCCAGCTCGGAGTAGAGCTTTTCAATCAGGAAGTGGTTCATCTCTGCCTGCAGGTGGCGCCCGGCAACGAAGACCTGGTCCTTGTCGATCGGCTGGGTCAGGTGCTTCAGGCGGTGGAACTGGCTGTGCAACAGCCCTCTGAGTCGTCTGCGAGCCGTGTAGGCCCTCCAGCGCAGCTCCCCGCCCCTGTCCAAGTGGAAGAGGGACCCGGATATGGTGGACAGGATCCTGCGGGCGGCCTGTTCCTGGCTGCGCAGATTCAGCAGTTCCTCCTGGTCGTCTCCCCGTTCACTGCGCCGGTCGATCAGCTGGGCATCGGCATCCCTGTCGGCTACGGTCTCGGCCTCGGTGCTGGGTTCGGCCTCGGTCTGGTTTCCGGTGGCAGACTGCGTTGATGCAGGTGTCTGTTCTATGCCTGCGTTTTCGCTTCTGAGCCGCTCCTCCAGCTGATCCTGGGCTTCTTCGATTCGGCTCAGCCGCTCCTCCATATAATCCTGTTCCCACTCCATCGTCTGCACCTGCAGGTCCTGGAAGTCCTTGGGGGAGTACTGGCCGATCTCTGACTTGAGCTTGGCGATGCGGTGATTGTACTGCTTGATTACCTGCTGGACGGCCAGCCGGTTCTCGTCTGTAATCCTGCTGGAGAGTTCCCGGACCGTGCCCCTGAGCACCTTGATGGATTTCTCGACCTGCTGGGCCGGTACCTCGCTGCTCTGTGAAGGAGCCAGCAGGGGCAGGGCGAAGTTGGCCAGCACCAGGGTGACGATGATGACCCCGGCGGCCACGAAGATCAGCTCGCTGCGCATGGGGAAAGCCGACCCGTCGTCGGTCATATAGGGGATGGTCAGGGCCAGGGAGAGGGTGATGGTTCCCTTGGGGCCACCGAAGGTCATGACGGCCGCCGACCTCAGGAGCTTGGATGTCATCCGTCGCCTACTGCCGGTTTCGCGGTCCTTGGTGAAGATCAGGACACTGGCTGTCCACAGGAAGCGCAGCACGATCACGGTCAGGCAGACCAGAGTGATGGTGGCTACCAGCATCCAGTTGCTGACCCGCCGGTCTCGCCAGCTGGTGCCCATGGCTGCCGGCAGCAGCATGCCCAGAAGGACGAAGACCGCACCGTTGAGGCTGAAGGAGAGTACCTTCCAGACGCTGGATGAGACGATGTTGGCCTTGGATGTATTGGGGCCCACTCCAGTGTGGTCGAAGCGGATCAGCAGTCCGGTGGAGACCACGGCCAGGATTCCGGACACATGCAGGATGTTCTGCCCGACCATGTATATCAGGAAGGGCAGGAAGAGCTCCAGCAGGATCCTGGTAGTGGTGGTTTCCCAGCCGAGGCGGCGGGCCGACTCAAAGAGCCAGTTGATTACAAAGCCCATGATCAGGCCGAAGCCGATGCCGCCTACGAACTCAACGAAGAACTCGCCCAGGGCCTGGGGCAGGGAGAAGGAGCCGGTCACGGTGGCCAGGATGGCGAACTGGAAGCCGATGACGCCGGTGGCGTCGTTGAAGAGCGATTCGCCGGCCAGGATCGAATGTTCGTCCGGTGTAAGGTCGGCGCTCTCGCCCAAGGAGGAGACGGCCACGGCATCGGTGGGCCCCAGGGCGGCGCCCAGGGCCATGGCGGCGGCAAGGGGGAACATGGGCCAGGCGGCATGCAGGATGACGCCCACCATGAGCATGGTCAGAGCAGCCAGGCCAATGGCCAGGGAGAGGGATGATCGCAGCCCCTTGAGCAGCTCCACCTTGTTGATGGTGTGGGCCTCGTAGTAGAGCAGGGGCGCGATGAAGAGAACCATGAACAGCTGGGGATCCAGCCGCATCCGCGGGAAAATGGGCAACAGGGCCATTACTGCGCCCAGGACGATCTGGACCAGGGGGGTGGAGATTCGGGGAATGAATCTGGAAATAAAGGAAGAGACGAGGACGGCAGCAAGTATGCACAGAATGAGGATGAATGTTTCCACGGGCTTCCTTTCCGCCACGCAATCCCGGGCGGGCTGCCGCAGACCCGACTAGCAGGGTTCGTTCGACCAATGAAGGAATCTCCGAGTGCAGGGTCGCATGAGGATCGACGTCGCATCGTCCATTATACGGAATCACGGTATCCAGGAACAGCATCAATGGACAATGTGCGCTAAGTTGACACCTCAAGCCAAAATGGTGGACAGACCGTGCTCGCGATAGGCGAACATTTGTGAAAATCCGGCCCGGGGGCCTCCGTAAGTGCATGAAAAGCAGGCTTAATCGGTATACTCGTGAAGACCGGGAAGGCTCCGAACCTCCCAGAGGTGCACCGCTTGCGGCGGTTGACCATGGAGCTCCATCTCTTGACCCCGGGGACTTGCGCGCACGCTATTGTTTCCCCGATGCTTTTGGACATACCCCGGTCCAAAAGGAAGATTGCAAGAAAGACTGCAGAGGGTCGCATGCGGGGACAAATGACCGATCCGGTTTGGAAAGGCCAGGTTGACCGATGACATCATCCATGACATCTACAAATATTAAGAATCAGAACGCAGCGGCAGCAGGGACTGACATGCGTTTCGACGACACCGACTGGCATAGCCTGGAGACCTCGGCTGTGCTGGAGACCCTGCACACCGGGGACCAGGGTTTGGATACGCAGGAGAGCGCACGCCGACTGGAGCTCTTCGGGCCCAACAGTCTGGCCGAGGCCCAGGCCAAACCCCGTTGGAAGCTCTTCCTGGAGCAGTTTGCCGGCCCCCTGATCGCCGTCCTGATGGTCTGCGGCATCATCACCATTTTTCTGCAGCACTATGTGGACGCTGCGGCCATTTTCCTGGTCCTTTTTCTCAATGCCATCATCGGCTATGTGCAGGAGTCCAAGGCCGATAAGGCCGTAGAGGCCCTGACCACTTTATCTACCCCCACCACACGAGTGGTGCGTCAGGGCCGGATGGAGCAGATTGACGCCGACCAGCTGGTGCCGGGCGACCTGGTCCTCCTGGAGAGTGGTGATCGCATTCCCGCTGACCTGAGGCTGATCGAGGCCCTCCACCTGCGCATCGACGAGGCCATGCTGACGGGCGAGAGCGAGGATGCCAAGAAGAATACGGACCCCGTGGACCGCGATGCAGCCCTGGGCGACAGGCGCTGCATGGCCTTCTCGGGCACCATGGTCACCAGCGGCCGTGGACGAGGGTTGGTGGTGGCCACCGGTTCCGACACCGAACTGGGCGAAATCAACGATCTGGTCCATGTGGCCAAGGGCCGCACGCCCCTGCAGCGGATCATCCACCGCACCGAGGTGGGCATCGCCATCGCCGTTATCTTGGTGGCCGTCTTCGTCTTCATCGGCGGAGCCATCCTCAATGGCGACGCTACGGGGGCCTTCCTATCTGCAGTCTCCTTGGTGGTCGCCTCCATGCCCGAGGCCCTGCCCATCGTACTGACCGTGGCCATGGCCTTGGGAGTCTCAAGGATGGCCGAATACCATGCCATCGTCCGCTCTCTGCCGGCCGTTGAAACCCTGGGTTCCATCACCGTCATCGGCTCGGACAAGACCGGTACACTGACCCAGAACCGTATGACCGTGGAACAGTTCACCCTGGGTGGCGGCCAGCCGGTCCCCGTCGAGGGCATGGACCTGGGTGCGGAGGCTGTATCCGACGACGATCGTATGCGCGGTCTGGCCGCACTTGCTCGTGCCGGGGCTCTGACCAATGAGGCCCACCGGCAGCCGAATGAACAAGGCGGCATTGAATACAGCGGCGACGCGGTCGATATGGCCATGGCACGCCTGGCTGATCAGACCGGGGCCGTGACCACCGAAGATTTGGACGCTCCTATCGTCATGGAGACCCCCTACGAGCCGGAGCTGCTCCACTCCATGACCATCCGCCGCGGTCCAGACGGCACCCTGACCCAATATGTCAAGGGAGCCCCGGACGCGGTCATGGCCATGAGCCGAACCATGCTGGACCCGGATGGCCAAGTCGTCCCCCTGGACACCCAGGCCGTTCACAAGTCCTACGAAGCCATGGGCTCCCAGGGGTTGCGTGTCATAGGCGTGGCCAGCAGGGTCCTTTCCTCTGACCAGGATCCCGCTTCCCGCCGTCGACCTGACGACCTGACCTTCCTTGGGCTGGAGGGTATGCTCGACCCGCCTCGACCCGGCGTGCGCGAGGCCATTGCCGAATGTGCCGGGGCCGGCATCCGCGTGGTCATGATCACCGGCGACCATCCGGTGACCGCAGCTGCCATAGGCCGCCGCCTGGGTCTGGAGCACACCGACCAGGCGCTGACCGGCAGTGAAATGCTGGAGATGAGCGACGAGGTTCTTCGGGCCCGTCTGCGTGAGACCTCCATTGCCGCCCGCGTCTCTCCCCAGGACAAGCTGCGCATTGTGGAGGCTCTGCAGGATGAGGGCCATGTGGTGGCTGTGACCGGCGACGGCGTCAATGACGCCCCAGCTCTGAAGGCGGCCTCGGTGGGCATCGCCATGGGCCGTTCCGGCACTGACGTGGCCCGGGAGGCCAGCGATGTGGTCCTGACCGACGACAACTTCGTCACCATCACCCAGGCCGTGCGCCAGGGAAGGGTCATCTTCAAGGCCATCCGCGGGTCCGCCTACTTCCTCCTGTCCACGGCTGCAGCCGCCATGATCGCCGTGGGGGTCAATGTAATCTCCGAGGAGCCCCTGCTCTTCCTGCCCCTGCAGATGCTCTGGATCAACTTCGTGACCAACGGTGTCCAGGACATCGCCCTGGGATTCGAGCCCGGCAACGGGGATGAGCTGGAGTCGCCCCCGCGTTCGTCTGGAGAGGGTCTGCTCTCGCGGGTGCTCTGGGCGCGACTTGCCGTCTGCGGGCTCTGGATGGCCACCTGCATCCTGGTCCTCTTCCGCTTGAACATCAACGCGGGAATGGATCTGGCCCATGCCCGGACCATCGCCCTGACCCTGCTGGTCCTCTTCAACTTCTTCGTCGCCATGTCGGCCCGGTCCGAGAACAGGCTGATCTTCCAGCTCAACCCCTTGGACAACATCTTCCTTCTGGTGGCCTCGTTCGTGGCCCTTGGCATCCATGCGGGGGCCATGTATCTTGCTCCGGTTGCGGGCGTTCTGGGCATGGCCCCCTTGAGCGCAAGCCAGTGGCTCATCTGCCTGGGCATTGGGCTGACGGTCCTGATCTTCAGCGAGGGCGACAAGATGGTTCGTGCCTTCCTGGCCAAGCGTGGCATCGACACATCGGGGCGGACCAAGGGCCATCTGCACCATGTGCGCCGCCGCATCGCAGGCATGATCAACTGAACTGACCTGTCGGGCTGGACTGCCAGACTGAACCCGTGCAAGAACGGTGGAAGGCACCCATGGAAGAGGCCCTGCGACTGGCCGGCATAGCCGGAGACCGTGGGGACGTACCCGTGGGCGCCCTGGTATTGGATGCCTCGGGTCGGGTCATCGGCCGGGGCTTCAACCAGCGGCAGGCCCTGGGCCGTCCCCTGGCTCATGCCGAGATGGAGGCCATCGGGAAATCCGACGCGGGCTGGGATCTGGCAGGGTGCACTATGGTCGTGACCCTGGAGCCCTGCCCCATGTGTGCAGGAGCCTTGATGGCCTGTCACTTCAGCAGGGTGGTCTTCGGCGCCTGGGACCCCAAGATGGGGGCCTGCGGGTCGGTCTGGGACCTGCCCCGTGACCCGCACACCGGAACAAAGGTCGAGGTGCTGGGCGGTGTGTGTGAACAGACATGCGCAGGAATTCTTGCCGATTTCTTCGCCCGGCATCGCCAGAGCTGAGACTTCTTTTTTAGCGGCGACTGGCCTTGTAACGTTGGAAGGCCGGAGTGACTTGGAGGGCCGCCCAGATGCAACGCAAAACAATTAGGCATAGGTAGGCGGCGAACAGATTGGCGCCTACTCGCGCGCTGACCCCTGAAGCCGCCCAGGTGCCCAAAGGCGTTGTCAAGGCGGCCACGATTCCCAGAAGCAGCCCCTGACCGGCGTGGACCAGGTGGTGTCGCAGGTTGGTGAACGTTCCTGACAAGGAACTGGGCAGGATGGCCAGCAGGGAGGTTCCCCTGGCAATCAGGTCGCTAGCCCCTAGCAGGGCCAAGGCCGGCACCGCGATGGCTCCGCCGCCTACGCCCAGCAGCCCTGACAGGGTTCCGATCAGGATGCCGACCAGCAGAATGATCATGGCCACTACCGGGCTCAGCTGGATGCTGCTCTCCCTGGAGGGTGTGGACAGCAGCTGCTGGGCAATGACTGCCATCAGGAAGCCTACGTATAGCCACCTGAGCATCACCTCTGGAAGCCGGTCCAGCAGCCAAGTGCCGATCTGCGCCCCAATGACCGTGCCGACGGCCAGCAGCAGGGCGGCCAGCCAGTCCACATGCCCGCCCAGGGCATAGGAGGCCACTCCGGCCAGCGACATGGGGATCATTGAGGCCAGCGAGGTGGCCGAGGCCTGACGCTGCTGCAGTCCGGTCCATACCAGGGCTGGCACGATGATCGATCCGCCGCCAATGCCGAACATCCCCGACAGGAATCCGCTGATCACGCCCACCAGGACCAGGATGGCCAGGGTCCGCCGGTCCATCCCTCCGGCTCCTCGCTGCTCTTTCTGCATGGGTTCCAGCCTAGGTCGACGTTTTCGTCGGGATGGCAGGATGTCCGCGTATGTGCCGATGGGCACCGACCAGACGTGGCGATGTCTTTTAAGGTTCAGAAATCGATGTGTATTCCAGCCCTTATGTCCACCATGCGACCTTAGCCCAAGTTCCCCTCTGCCGTCTCGGCATACTGCTTGGTATCCCCCGGGCCGGTCCCTGGAGGTGCGTTGTCTATTCAAGAGAACAAAGAGGGTGTGTTTCGATGCGATATACGGTCATCGGTGCCGGAGCCATGGGCTATCGTCTGGGCGTGCTGCTGCAGGAGCAGGCCGGCCTGCAGGTGGATTTCGTGGATACCTGGATGCCCAATATTGACAAGGTTCATGATCAGGGAGGCGTCTATGTCTCCCGCGATCATGAGAATCGGCATTTGGTGCCCGTCAACATTTACACCCCCGAGGACTACAAGGGCGACCCCGACGTCTGGATCGTCATGCTCAAGCAAATGCAGCTGGAGGGGGTCCTGGAGCGTTGCGCACCGCTCTTCCGCGACCATCAGGTGGTCTTCTCTGCCATGAACGGCTGGGGTCACTTCGACAAGCTGCTCAAGTACTTCCCCAAGGAGCGCATCTACGGCGGCACGGCCATGATCGGCACGGTCCTCAATGGGCCGGGCGACGTGGACTTCATCGGCAAGTCCGGGGCAGGCTCCATGCACCTGTGCGCCATGACCGAGCAGACCACCGACCTGGAGCGCCGGATGGCCGAGGACTTCAAGGCCGCCAACCTCAACCCCATCCTGACCGAGAACTTCGAGGGCACCTGCCTGGCCAAGATCATTTTCAATTCGGTGGTCAACACCATCTGCACTATGTACCAGATCACCATGGGCCAATTCATCTCCTACCCGGGTGCCAAGGACATGTCCCGCCAGCTGATCGACGAGGCCTACGACGCCTGCGAGCGGGCCGGCAAGCAGCTGATCCAGACCCGGCAGGAGACCCTGGACGAGGTGGACTATGTCAGCCGCGTGGGCAATCCCCTCCACTACCCCTCCATGTACCAGGACATGTCCAAGGGCCGGCCGACCGAGGTGGACTACATCAACGGCTACCTGGCACGCCTGGGTCGCGAGCATGACTATGTCTGCCGGACCCAGGAGTTCCTGACCCACGGCGTCCATCTGGCCGAGCTGGCCTTCCGCGTCCATCATGAGGAGCAGTCCGACCAGGGGTGATGCGAACGGCTGCTGAGTAGATTTCCGTGAATTACTTTCCCAAGTAAGAAAAACACGCCCTTCCAGACAAGTTAGCCGCAGGTCCCTAGCATGGAGCCTGATTTATCAGTGTCGGCGACCGACATCGCCGGGCTTATGGCGGAGGTGTCATGGAGGATCATCGCGGCGGCCCAAGGACGGGGTCTTATCAGAGCAAATCGAATCTGGGGGTTCCCCTCAGGTTGGTTTACATGGAGCAGTCCGGGCTGGCCCTTGCCGTCCTCTTCCCGGGGAAGGGTCTGCCGCGGATCGTTCACTGGGGCGATCCAGTGGCCGATCCGCAGGCCCTTCTGGGAACCTACGACGCTCTGGCCCCGCAGCGGGTCTCGGGAGGGCTGGACCTGACGGCCTGGCCGAGCATTCTTCCGACCCAGTCCGAGGCTTGGACCGGACAGCGCCGACTGTGCATCTGCCGCGGCGGAGTCGAGATCTTTTGCCGCTTCCAGGTGGAATCAGTAGATCTGGGTACAGGCCCGGTCCTGTCTGATGACTTGACTGCACCGACTTTGACGGTTCGCGCCTGCGACCGGGGCCAGGGTGTGGGACTGACCTGGCGTTGCCAGGTGTTGCCGTCCGGTCTCGTCAGGCAGCGTGCGGACCTGCTCAACCTGGATACGGCCAGAGATCTGGATGTCAATGGCTTGGAGCTGGCTTTTCCCTTGCCGGCTGAGGCAAGCGAGATCCTGACCACCACCGGTCACCACCTGCGCGAGCGCAGCCCGCAACGCCAGCCCTTGACCATAGGCCGTCTGGAGCGTCCAAGCCTGGTGGGACGACCGGATTTTGACTCCTCCCTGGTCATGTGCGCGGGCCGACCCGGGTTCGGATTCGAACATGATGAGGTATATGCGGTCCACTTGGGCTGGAGCGGCAATGGTCTGCTCAGCGCCGAGCGGATTCCTTCAGCTCCCGCATTGCTGGGCGGGGGCGAGATTCTGATGGCCGGGGAGATCACGCTTCCTCCTGCTGATGGTTATTCCGACCAGCAAGCATATTCAACGCCCTGGCTCTATGGTTCCCGGGGCAAAGGGCTGGACCAGGCGGCCCACAGGTATCATGCTTTCCTGAGGTCCCTCCATCCTGGGTTGGCCTCACGTCCCAGGCCTGTCACCCTGAACACCTGGGAGGCGGTCTACTTCGACCAGTCCTATGACAAGCTGGCTGCCCTGGCCGAGCAGGCAGCCCGTATGGGTGTGGAGCGTTTTGTCGTTGATGATGGGTGGTTCCAGGGCAGGCGTTCGGATGAGTTCGGGCTGGGGGACTGGTCCATCGATCGGCAGGTATGGCCCGAAGGGCCTAAGAGCCTGGAATCGCTAGCCGCCAGGGTGCATCAGCTGGGAATGGAATTCGGCCTCTGGTTCGAACCCGAAATGCTCAGTCCGGACTCGAATGTCTTTCGCGATCATCCTGACTGGGTCCTGTCCTCGGGGCCATCCCGGTTGCCTGTCGAAGGCCGCAACCAGCAGGTCATGGATCTGACCAACCCCGATGCCTATGCCCACGTGTTCGAGGCAATGGACTCGCTCATTGCGCTTATGGGCATCGATTACATCAAATGGGATCATAATCGCTATGTGACTGAGGCCCGCTCTCCCCGGTCGGGACGTCCTGCCGTGCATGCGCAGACTGAGGCGGTCTATGGAATCATGCGCGACCTGAAAACCAGGCATCCCGGTTTGGAGATCGAGTCCTGCGCTTCAGGGGGCGCACGGATCGATTTGGGCATACTGGAATTTGCCGACAGGGTCTGGGTCTCGGACTGCGTTGACCCAGTCGAGCGGGCCGACATCCAGCGGTACACATCTCTGCTGGTGCCGCCGGAGATGTTGGGGGAGCATGTGGGTGATTCCCCCGCCCATTCCACCGGCCGTGCCACCTCGCTCGGTCTGCGTGCGGCCATGGCTTTCTTCGGCCATATGGGCGTGGAATGGAACCTGCTTGCCGTGCCCCAGGATCAGCTGGACGAGCTGGGACGCTGGATCGATCTGTATAAGCAGTGGCGGCATATGCTGCACACCGGTCATGTAGTACATGGCGATACGCCGGACCCGGCAGTCCGCTTGGACGGCGTAGTCTCTGCTGACGGCTCGCAGGCGCTCTACCGCTTCACCCAGTTGACCTCTTCGGTCAATTACCCTCCGCAGCCTTTAGCGCTTCCCGGCCTGGATTCCAAGTCTGATTACCGGATCAGGCCCTTGGACATCTGCAGTGACCTGGATCGGATCGGCAGTGGACAAAGCCCTCTGGCCTGGTGGTGTCCCAAAGGCACGGTTCTCCCGGGTGCGGTCTTGGAAGCTCAGGGAGTTCGGCCACCGGTCATTCATCCGGCGGAGGCAGTGATTTTTGAAGCGAGCCGTATCTGAATCTGCCCAGTCGTTTCCCGAGTCATTCGGGCTTATCGGCCTCTTCGGGACCCTGCAGGTACCGTGCGATTGCTCTGGCCGCCGGCGCTTGTGCCCAGCGGAGCCAGTCGCTGTCGATGATCTTCACAGGGACCTCGACCATCTGGCTGTGGCGGAATGAGGCAGTGCCCTTGCGTACGGATTCGATGCACCTCTTCATCAAATAGGAAGTCTCCCCACCCACCAGAACCTTGTCAGGCAGGGCCACGTTGGCCACCAAGGCGATCAGAACCCCTAGCCGATAACCGGTCAGATTGAGCAGGGTCTCCGCCTGCGGCATGTCTTCCTCCAGGTCTTTGACCAACTTCTCGAGGCTGGCGGCCTGCCCGATGGCATGCGAGTACTGCTCAGCCAGGGAGCCTGTAGTCAGGCACTGGGCGCAGCCACGATGGCCCAGATAGCAGACCGGCCCATCCGGATCCACCAGCTGATGGCCGATCAGCCCAAACCCTTCATCCGGCGAGGAGACGGGCATGCCGTGCTCGCTTAAGGCATAGCCAATGCCGGATCCCACGGTGATCAGAGCGAAGCGGTCCAGTCCGATGCCCTCGCCAAACCATCCTTCGTAGAGGGCCAGGGCATCGAGATCATTGAAGATCAGGCAAGGCAGGTCACATGTGTTCTCCATTTCGGTGGCAAGATCGACGGGTTCGCTCCAATGCAGGAATGGGGCGTAGGTGACGACCCTGTCTCCCTCCGCCCGACCGCCCAGGGAGATGGCAAGGCCGGAGGGGCTGGGTAATCCGGTTTGGTTGATCTCACGCATGCACTCCTGAGCAAGGTTTGACAGCATCCTCACGACCTGGCTTGGGCTGCGTTGACGTATGTGATGACTGTGAGACCGGCCGACCGGTCGACAGGCCAGGTCCGTCGCCGTGGCCAACGCGGTGCCGCCGTGAAGATTGATGCCGATGAAGGTCTTGGCTTCCCGACGGATGACCAGGGCCTGCTGCGGTCTGCCTACGCTAATGGGGCCATGCTTGCGGTCACCCTGCCTTCCTGGGCCCTTGCCTGCCCGCAGCAGTGTGCCTGCTTCCCTGATGACCCCTAGATGGGTCAGATCGTTGGTGATGCGTGATACAGCGCCCTGGGTCAGGTTGAATCGTCGCGCCAGGGCCACTCTGGAGATCGGGCCGTGCTGGAGGATCTCAACGGCGATGCGGTGGGTGTACCTGGAGGCCGTGAACCAGGCCGGGAACGGCCGTGCTTCCCTTAAACAGTCGGCATCCTCGTGTTGGTTTGATCTCTGGTTGTCTCTGTCGGCCACGGTGCCTCCTCACGGAAAACTGGTCCGACCTGATTGCGGACAAGCCCCTTATACTGAACAGCCTATCTTAATTACTTTCTTAACGAAAGGAACTCGCCAGAGCTGGGAATGAAATATCCCGGTCCCCTATGCTGGTCCGAAGAATCATCTAGGTCATTGTTGCCCGTATGGATGGTAAAGGAGCCAAATATGAATGATATCGGCAGTAGGGAAGGATCCCGGCTTGGTCGAATATCGGCCTGGGTCCGCAATGGAGTCGCCTCACTCCTGGCTCTGTTGACCGTCGTGGCAATGGCTGGCTGCGGTTCCGCAGATTCAGGCCTGGTCACTCTGGACTTCTTCCAGTTCAAATTCGAGGCCGCCGACCAGTTCAAGGCCATGGTGGCACAATTCGAGAAGGAGAATCCTGGCATCAGGGTGAACATCAACAATTCGGCCGATGCCCAGACGGATTTGCGTACCCGTCTGGTCAAAAACCGGGTGCCCGATGTCATCACATTCAACGGCGATATCAGCTTCGGCATGTTCGCGGCATCCGGGGTCTTCCATGATTTCACTGACGATCCCCTGGTCAAGGAGCTCAATCCGGGCATGGTGTCGATAGCCAGGAACCTGGTCCAGACCAAGGATCCTTCGGCCAAACGCCTGTATGGCCTGCCCTTTGCCGGCAACGCCAGCGGATACATATACAACAAGACACTTTGGCGAAAGGCAGGGGTAGATCCTGACAATCCACCGCGTACCTGGTCGGAGTTCACAGCCGTCATGGACAAGTTCAAGGACCAGGGCATCGAACCTGTGCAGGGCACCCTTTCCGATTCGTGGACCGCTCAGGCTCCCTTGGCTTCACTGGCGGGAACCCTGGTCCCCGAGAGCAGATACAGGGATCTTCTGGCTGGTAAAACCGATTTCAAGACCCTGTGGACACAACCTGCTCAGCGCGAGGTCGAGCTCTTCAGCCATTCCACTGGCGACAAGGGCGTCACCTATCAGCAGGGCACTCAAAACATGGCCAAGGGCAAGGTGGCGATCCTTCCTCTGGGAACATACGCCATACCGCAAATCAGGATGATTGATCCGGATGTGGACCTCGGATTCGCCCAGATGCCGGCCGATGATTCCCCCTCCCGGCAGATACTGACGGCTGGCGACGATGTCATGCTGACCATGGGTGCCACCACCAGGCATCCCAAGGAGGCCATGCGGTTGATCCGTTATCTGATGCAGCCCCAGCAGCTGCGCACGTATGCAAAGGCCCAGACTGCCTTCACGCCGACCAGAAAGGTGGAGGCAGGCGATCCGGCTCTGAACGGGGTTCTTCCCTTCTTCCAACAGAACCGCCTGGCTGACTTCTGCGACCATTACATCCCCTCTTCCATCAATATCGGCGGCTACCTGCAGACCATGGTCACCAAGGGGGATGTGGATGGCTTCATCGGTTCCATGCAGAACGAATGGGACAAGGTCCAGGCAAGGAACTTCCAATGATGAAAGGTCAGGATTCAGACATGGCACAATCCAAGGTCGTCGGCATCCGTACCGCTGACGTAACAGCCAAGGCCGGAAAACGGCCTTCAAAGTTCTCCAATCGCAAAGTGGACCGCGCCTTCTACTGGATGGCGGTCCCTGCGGCACTTATCTTCACGCTCTTCCTCTATGTGCCCTTCCTCCAGGGTGTGGCCTGCTCCTTCACGAATTCCCAGGGATACGGGCGCTTCTCATGGATCGGCTTCAAGAATTACGGAGCCCTCTTCCGTGACGGCCGTGTGGGCCACGCTTACCTGTTCACGCTGCTGATCGCCATTCTGATCACCCTGTTGGTCAACTTCATCGCCCTGTTCATCTCGGTGGCACTGAATGGAAAGATCGCCTTCAAGAACGGGTTCCGGGTCATCTATTTCATCCCCTATACGCTCTCGGTTCTGGTCATCGGCTATGTCTTCAAGTACATCTTCATGACGCCCCTGCCGGCTCTGGGGAAGGCTCTGGGCATCGGCTGGCTCTCCCAGTCCCTGCTGACCAGCGAGCACTATGCATGGGTCCCTATCGTCTTCCTCTCGGTCTGGCAGGCAGTGGCCTATTCAACCCTGATCTATCTGGCGGGTCTGCAGACCATCGACTCGGAGGTCTATGAGGCCGCATCCATCGATGGCGCCAACGAGTGGCAGAAATTCTGGAGGATCACCTTCCCCTTGATTGGCCCATTCTTCACAATCAATCTGGTGCTGACCCTGAAGAATGCCTTCAACACCTTCGATCAGGTGGTGGCCTTGACCGCAGGAGGACCTGACTCCAAGACAGAAACAGTCACCTATCTCATATACAAGGGCGGCCTTACCGGAGGCGAGTACGCCTATCAGACGGCCAATGCGGTCATGTTCTTCATCGTCCTGGCTGTGATCGCGTTTATCCAGCTGGGCATTTCCAGAAGAGGGGAGAAGATTTGAGATGGCACAGACAGCGCTTATGCAACCGCAGACATCTGAACAATCAACAGGAATAAGTGGAAGGCGGCATTGGGGATTTACGGGATCGCGCCTCAAAAGGGTCAACTGGTGGCTGACGGCCACTGTGGCCGTCCTCTCCCTGACGATTCTTGTGCCGCTCTATTTCACCGTGGTCACGGCTCTGAAGACTCCTGCGGAGGCCGGAACCTTCAGCCTGCCTTCCTCCTGGCAGTGGCACAATTTCGCCGATGCCTGGAACAAGGTCAACTATCCCAAGGCTGCGCTGAATTCGGCCATCGTCACGGTCTGCGCAGTGGCACTCACCCTGCTGACCAACACCTTCGTGGCCTATGCCGTGGCCAGGAATATGGACAAGCGCTTCTTCCGCTTCCTCTACTACTTCTTCATCGCGGCCATGTTCGTCCCCTTCCCCGTGGTCATGCTTCCCATCGCCAAGCAGTTCGGCAGCTGGCACTTGGACAACGTACCCGGTCTGATCCTGCTTTACGTGGTGTTGGGCCTGGGCACCAACCTCTTCATCGCCACGGGGTTCATCCGATCCATCCCCACCGCTCTTGAGGAGGCCGCCCGCCTGGATGGCGCAGGCACCTGGAGGATATTCTGGACCATCATCTTCCCTCTGATGGGGCCGATCAATGCGACCATCGCCATCACCACGGCCCTCTGGGCCTGGAACGATTTCCTCATGCCGCTGATTGTCCTGACGGATCAGACCAGCCAGACCATCCCACTGGCGCAATATGTCTTCAGCTCCCAGTTCGCCACCAACTACCCGATGGCATTCTCCAGCTACCTGATGGCCCTGGCGCCCATCCTGATCGTTTACTTGTTCGCACAGAAGTGGGTCATCAGCGGCGTCATGAGAGGAGCTGTCAAGTAGCCCTGCCAGGACAGGCAGTTCTGGTCAGCCTATAGTAGAGGTCACAGAACAAGGAAGTCCCAGGAATCCAATCTTCGTGAGGAGGACCATGACCCAGGAAGAACGCATGCAGCTGCCCGACCAGGTACGGACCAACGGAGCCACCCCTAATCCCTGGTGGGCCAACGCGGTGGTCTACCAAATTTATCCGCGGTCCTTCCAGGACACCAACGGCGACGGCTTTGGCGATCTGCCGGGCATCACACAGCGGCTGGACTACCTGGCGGATCTGGGTGTGGACGTGATCTGGCTGAGCCCGGTCTACAAGTCCCCCCAGGACGACAACGGCTACGACATCGCCGATTATCAGGACATCGACCCCATCTTCGGCACCATGGACGATATGGACGAGCTTCTGGACCAGGCCCACCGGCGGGGGATCAAGGTGGTCATGGACCTGGTGGTCAACCACACCTCGGATGAGCACGCCTGGTTCCAGGCCTCCCGCAACAGGGAGGACCCGCACGCCGACTGGTACTGGTGGCGGCCCGCCAAGGCCGGCCACGAACCCGGCACCCCTGGCGCAGAGCCCAACAAATGGGGGTCCTACTTTGGAGGCTCCGTCTGGCAATACGATCCGCAGCGCGGCGAATACTACCTGCACCTGTTCTCCAAGAAGCAGCCCGACCTCAACTGGGAGAACCCCCAGGTCCGGCAGGCCGTCTTCGACATGATGAACTGGTGGATGGACCGGGGCATCGACGGGTTCCGTATGGATGTGATCGTCATGATTTCCAAGACTGTCGACTCCGAGGGCCGCCTTCCCGGCGAGGATGGATCGGCCATCGCTGACGGTCCCGTTGGGCCCGAGGGTTATTCATCCTCGGTGCCTTTCTGTGTGGATGGTCCCAGGCTGGATGAATTCCTCAGGCAGATGCGCAGCCAGGTCTTCCAGGGTCGGCAGGGCTATCTGACCGTCGGAGAGGCTCCCAGTCTGGCGCCTGCCCGCAGCGGGCAGATCACCGACCCGGCCAACCACGAGCTGGACATGCTCTTCCTCTTCACCCAGACCGAGGTTGACACCGGGGACAGCAAGTGGGACATCCGTCCCTTCCGAGTTCCCCGGCTCAAGGCTGCCATGGACGAGCAGCAACAGGCTGTGGCCAAGGCCGGATGGGCCAGCCTCTACTTCGACAACCACGACCAGCCCAGGATCGTCTCCCGCTGGGGCGACACCTCCAGTGAGGAGCTGCGCTCGCGTTCGGCCAAGGCCCTGGGGCTCCTCCTGCACATGCACCGGGGGACCCCCTACATCTATCAGGGCGAGGAGCTGGGCATGACCAATGCCGGCTTCACCAGCCTCAACCAGTACCAGGATCTGGAGTCCATCAACCTCTACCATCAGCGGGTCGATCAGGCGCACGAGCAGGATCCGGAGTCCATGATGGCCGCCCTGGCCTATATGAGCCGCGACAACGCCCGCACCCCCATGCAGTGGGACTCCACCAAGTTCGCCGGCTTCACGGCTCCATACGCCCCCAAGGAGCCCTGGCTGGCCGTCAATCCCAATAGGGATAAGGTCAACGCCAAGACCGAGCTGCGTGACCCGGACTCGGTCCTGGCCTTCTACCGGGAGCTGATCCGCCTGCGTCATACCAATCCGGTCGTGGCGGCCGGCGACTTCACCCTTCTGGATCCGGATGCGGACCAGATTTACTCATTCACCCGTTCCCTGGACCAGGCGCCCGAGCCCAAGTCGGGACCCGAGGCTGCCAGCGTGCTGGATGCCCTGCCCTGTCAGCGCCTGCTGGTTGTGGTCAATCTGAGCAGCCGCCCGGCCTCACTGCCGCCTGAAACCGCCGCACTTCTGGGCCTGGATCAAACCGGATTGACCTCCATGGCTCTCGGAGCGGTGGACCCCGATCGGATCCTCATATCAACCTACAGACCGGAGCAAACCGCCAGCTCCCTGCTGACCGGCCGCCTCTCCCCCTGGGAGGGCTTCGTCTACCGACTCTGAGGAAAACCCCGCCGTCGGCACGCTTTCCAGGCTAGAGTGGAAGTCAGCGATGCCCTGATGGGCCTGTGCGGACCGGTCGGGTCCGCGGGTCCCGGGGCGATGGGTTCGCGCTGTGGTCAATCCCGACGATTCCGGCGCGGACGGGAAAAGAAAGCGGGTTGCATGTCTCGTCTGATCATCGTCTCCAACCGTTTGCCCATGTCCTTGCAGGCACAGGAGGACGGCTCTTACACCTTGCGACAGAACGTGGGGGGACTGGCCACGGCCATCGGCCCCTACCACCGTTCCCATAAGGACAGCCTCTGGATCGGCTGGAGCGGCATCGATCCGCAAAAGTACTCGGAAAAGGAGCTGGACCGCATCCGTCAGGCCTACCGGGAGAGCCGGTGCATTCCTATCTTCCTGAGCAAGGAGGAGCTGAATGGATACTATGCCGGATTCTCCAACAACACCCTCTGGCCGCTCTTCCATGACTTCTCGCATGAGGCCGTCTTCCGCCAGGAGGACTGGGAGATGTACCGCAAGGTCAACATGCGCTTCGCACAGGTGGTGGAGCCGCTCATCCGCAAGGGCGACACCATCTGGGTCCAGGACTACCACCTGATGCTCCTGCCCAAGATGTTGCGCGAACGTTACCCTGATGCCTCCATCGGCTGGTTCCTGCACGTACCCTTCCCCAGCGCCGAGATCTTCCGCTCCCTGCCTTGGAGCCGCGAGATACTGGAGGGCGTCCTGGGCGCAAACCTGATCGGCTTCCATACCGTGGACTTCTCCGCCAGCTTCCTGGCCTCGCTGCACAGGCTGCTGCCAGAACTGCCGGTCAACCGGGACGGTGTGGTCGAGATGCCTGACGGCCACCGCGCAGCCATCGATGCCTTCCCCATCGGCATCGACTACAACCTCTACCGGCGTACCGCCCACTCCGGCCTGGCCCGGGCCATGCGTCGAGGAATCGACGAGGTCTGCGGCAAGTCTCCCCGTCATCGCTACCGCACCTCGGTGACTGCCGAGGGCGTGGCGGCCAACGAAGCCGCCACATCGGACGCCAACTGGTGGAGCCACTACATGGAGAAGGACATCCCCGAGTCCACGCTGGCCAAGCAGGCGGCTTCCTCGGTGGGCAGCCGCTCCAACAAGGTCATCGTTTCGGTGGACCGGCTGGACTACACCAAGGGTCTGCCCGAGCGGCTTCAGGCCTTCGGCCGCATGCTGGACAAGTACCCTGAGTGGGTGGGCCATGTCACCTACTACCTGCTGGCCACCCCCTCGCGTGAGGTCGTCGAGTCCTATCAGCGGCTCAAGGCCCAGGTGGACCAGCTGGTGGGGGAGATCAACGGCCGCTACTCCCTGCTGGCCTGGACCCCCATCCACTACATCACCCGCTCCCTGTCCATCAAGCCTGTCTGCGGCATCTACACGGCCGGCGACGTAGCCCTGGTCACCCCCCTGCGCGATGGGATGAACCTCGTGGCCAAGGAGTACCTGGCCTGCCATGACGGACGCGACGGCACCCTGGTCCTGTCGGACATGTGCGGGGCTGCCGACGAGCTGACCGATGCCTTCATCGTCAATCCCTACGATATCGACATGGTCTGCGAGGCCCTGCACAACGCCCTGGAAATCACCCCCGAGGAGTCCAGGCAGCGCAACATCCGCATGCAGGCCCGACTCAAGGTGCGCACTGCAGCCAACTGGTGCACCTCGTTCCTCGACTCCCTGCGGCAGGTGTCTGCTCCGGGCATGACCGATAGGAGGCTGCGTATGGATCACCACAACGCCATCGTTCGTCAGTGGGACGGCGCCCATCGTCGTCTGGTCCTGTGTGATTATGACGGAACGCTGACCCCGCTGGTTCGCCGTCCTGAGCGGGCCAAGCCCACCCAGGCCCTCCGCCGTCTGCTGACCCAGGTGGGGAGCAATCCTGATGTGGATTTCCTGCTGGTCTCCGGCCGCAGCCATCAGATCATGCAGGACTGGTTCGGCGACCTGCCGGTGGGGCTGATTGCCGAGCATGGCGCCTGGAACCGTAACCTGCCCGGCAGCGACTCGGACGAGTGGCAGCGGGCGAAGGGCCTGCCCGACTCCGATACCTGGCAGAAGGTGATCCGGCCCATCATGGATGAGTCGGCCACCAGGGTCCCCAACTCCTTCGTGGAGAGCAAGTCCGATGCGGTGGCCTGGCACTACCGGATGAGCGATGCCCAGGTGGCCGACCATGAGCGTCAGGATCTGCTCCGTCGTCTGCGCGGCGTAGTAGTCGGCCTAGGACTGATGATCATGGAGAATTCCAAGGTCGTCGAGGTCACCCCCGTAGCCACCAGCAAGGGCCAGGCCATCCTGCCCTTCGTCAACAGCGGTGACTACGACTTCATGATGGCCTTGGGCGACGATGACACCGACGAGACCATGTTCGCCGTCATGCCCGATAAGGGCTGGACCATCAAGGTCGGGCCCGGCCAGACCAAGGCACGGCTGCGGGTCAACGATCCGACCGCGGTCACTCTGCTGCTGGCCGACCTGGGTGCCGGTGTGGCCCGTGGCTCCAATGAGCCCGTGGCCTCCCATGACTTCCGCGACGACCATACCGTGGTCGACGAGGCACATGCCCAGCTCACAGACGACAAGTAAGGCAGACGGCCACCGGCCGTCGCCGGTGACTGCTCGTGAAGTCCGTCAAGTTCACGGGCGGGCTGTTGGCAATTGCCGCCCACCGGTGACGGCTTGTGGCGACCACAGACGGAAGACCATTGGCGGTCGGTTGCGACCGTTGTCTGTTGGTGGCGGACTGGTGAGGGCTGTCGGCAACTATTGGCTGCAGACGGACTTTTTGTTCATCCATCATGTCCACTTGTTTGCCCGACTCGGTCGCATCGGCGTACCAATCTGTCTGTCGGAACTGATTCATTTATTGCTTGCTTGGTTGTCGGTCTAGTTGTTTCTGGTTGTTTCAGATCCGCTCTCATGCCTGTCCGGTCCTCGGGTGCCCAAACGTTCGATTGCTCACATATTTTGGTTTTTCAGTATGTTTAGGTGTCCACCATGTTGACGGCTGACCCCATTGGTCGGGCCCGGCCGACCATACTTGGAGCATGGATACTTCAACAATCACTGCCTGTCTTGAGTCCGATCATGCCGCTGATCTGCGCAAAGCCGCCCAACGTCTGGAAGGTGTGGCCCGTCATACCCTTATCGAGGAATCCGATGATCTGGGTGCTCGGATAGGCCATCGCGTTCTGCTCAAGCCGGAGAATCTGCAGCTGACCGGATCCTTCAAGATTCGCGGAGCTTACAACAAGGTGGCCTCGCTGAATCAGGACGAGCTCGACCGCGGCATCGTCACCGCTTCCGCTGGCAATCATGCCCAGGGGGTGGCTTTTGCCGCACGCAGCCGTGGCGCGAAGGCCACGATTGTCATGCCCCGAATCACGCCGCCCCTCAAGGTCGATGCCACTCGGGCCTATGGCGCCGAGGTTGTCCTGCAGGGCGAGGTCTTCGACGAAAGTTCCGATTACGCCTTGGGTCTGGCACGTGATCGCGGCATGACCTTCGTCCCGCCTTTTGACGACTACGAGGTCGTCTGCGGTCAGGGAACCATCGCCATGGAGATTCTTCAGGACGTGCCCGATGTCACCGATATCGTGGTTCCCCTGGGTGGGGGCGGGCTGGGCGCCGGCGTGGCGCTCGCCGTAAAGACCTTCAAGCCAGACGTCAGAGTCATCGGAGCCACCCCGGTCGGATCTCCGGCCTGGCGTGAATCTCTGACAGCTGGTCATGTGGTCGCAGCAGATCAGATGCGTACGGCTGCCGAGGGCGTAGCCGTCAGACGTCCCGGCGATCTGAACTATGCTCTGCTCAGCCGCTATATGGATGATCTGGTCCAGGTGACTGAAAGCGACATCTCCGAAATGATCTTATTCATGCTCGAGAAGCACAAACTGGTGGTCGAGGCGGCTGGTGCCGTCTCCCTGGCAGCACTGGGTCAGTTGGATCTACAATCCGATGTCTTCCGATCGGCCCCGGGTCCGCATGTGATCGTCCCCATCATCTCGGGTGGCAATATCGATACGGTCACCATGGGTGCGGTCATCCAGCGGGGGATGATCTCCCGCGGGCGCATCATGCAGTTCGGGGTGGAGTTGCCCGATGTTCCCGGCCAGCTGGTCAAGGTGGCCACGGTCCTGGCCGATTTGCGTGCCAACGTGATCGAGCTCAACCACGACCAGTTCAAATCCTCCGGCCACTATGACAACGGCGTGCTCTTGGAGGTGACTGTGGAGACCAACGGCCCCGATCACATCACCCAGATTCTGGACACCTTGCGCAGCCACGGCTTCCAGGTCCATCAGAACTACTGAGCATGGTTTCCCAATCGGCCCGGGGCCCGGTATCCATCTTTCCAGGTTCCGCGATAAGGATGATGGCCGATAGAACAGTCAGACTGGCTGTCGCCAATGCTGAACTTGGCTGATGGGCCCGACAGATTCTTGTATGGCCCAACTATGGCGATCCTTGCGCTGTCTTTCGTCTCGTCGCAGGCGGACTCCGCCTTTCTCGATGCTGTAATGAAGCCTGCCCTTTGCGCCGGCGTCGGCCAGGGCCGCGTTCCAGAGAGCGGCTACATGTTTCAGCGACTGTTTGAATCTAGTGACGAAGTTTCGTGTTTCGGCATAGTTCGAGCCCATCTGGTTCTGGAGCGATTTTCAGGTGATGAGCGGGGTCTGGTAGGCGTGTGAATGGTTGAGAGCGTATATGCGCTCGACAGCCATGCGTAGATGTCGGAGTAGGACAGGGCGCTGATCTGGCGTTTGAAGTTCTCGTAATCGGTTTTACGGGGCTTGCGTTGGATGCCCAGGTCTTCCATCAGCTGCCGCAGCGTGAAGGGAAGCATGATGACGCGGCTGGTCTTGTGCTTCTTCTGGCGCACGACTTGGGTGCTTATCCACACCATGAGCAACCTGGCCTTCTTCCCGTACGGCCAGATGTGGGTGATGCCCTTCCCCAGGGTCGTCACGGTCTGCGGTTGGAGGACGTGGGTATATCAGCCTATTTCGATAATCGACGAACAGATTTGCTTTATTTCTTCATTGTGCGTTGAGATGATGACGGCGGCACCTTGTTGGGCAAGTTCGCACAGTATACGTATTACGACGTTAGCGTTGTCTTGATCTAGCGCAGATGTCGGCTCGTCTGCAAGAATGACACTCGGCTGTTTGAGCAGGAGCCTTGCGAGGGCGATTCTTTGTTGTTCCCCGCCCGATAGGGTGTAAATCTTTTTCTTCTGTGAACCTTTCATCCCGACGATGTCAAGTACGCTGTCGATTCGTTCGTCCCGTTCCTTGCGATGCTCGCGCTTCTTCATTTTGAGGGGAATCTGCAGGTTACGCGATACGTTCCACTGTTCGACAAGACCATAGTTCTGGAATAGAAATCCTATGTTTTCGCGAAGACACACTCGCTGTCCCTTCCTGCTCTTGTGTAAATAACCGGAACGGAATGTCCCTTCGTTGTAAGTGACCGATCCTTCATCGAAGTCCTCCAACAAGCCGACGCAGTTGAGCAGGGTCGTCTTGCCTGCGCCGGACGGTCCGCTCACTGCGATTATGGAACCGGGTCCAGCGTCGAAGGACAGTCTCGACCATAAGGTGTGTTCTGCAAATCTCTTGGTAAGTCCTTCGACTTTCAATGTCGGCTGCATGCCTGCGTCTGTCATATGCATCTCCCTCCGCACCGCGGATTCACGGGCGTTTGATGTCGTCGGCACGGAACCTTGATTCGTATGCCGATACGGTAATGGCCATGATGAGGCTGGATCCGGCGAAGAGCAATGTTCCAGCCACCAGATCCGCAACCTTGTTCATCGAGCCGATCATGCCGACTGCTATGAGGGTCAGCAGCACCCCGGTGTTCTGCATGATAAGGAAGCCTCCATGTCTTCTGAAAAACCCGTATCCATGGATGAATTGGACGAAGGAGAGCCTGCGTCGTCTTGCGCAATACGCGGCCGAGCACACAAGGATGGCCATCATGGCAGCGGCCAGACCGAACGATATGGCTATAATGTCCCCGCGTTGCTCGTTCCTGGATAATGACAACGTATACGCCACCGAGTCTTTGGCGTTGTCAATACCCTGGAAGTATCCGGAGATTCCATAATGGTCCAGCTTGCTTTGCAAGAGTTCCGGATCAGAGAACAATACACTATCGCTTGATGTGTATGACAGGTATACCATGGGGCTGATCAACCCTGACGATGGGGATGTGACGGCTACCACTGGATCTTTCAAAGACAGCCTCTGCTGATCTTCCGCAGGCATGAACTGGGTCCCCGAGAAGAGAGATATGTCTTGGCCCGAACGTGTGCGGACCAGGACGCCGTGAGGGTTGCAGGAATATGGTTTCTGTTTCTGGGTAACACCCAGTTGGCACTGTGTCTTGAAATATTCGGCATATTTCTTCAATAAGGCTCCGGGGTCCCCTTTATATGATGAAGGCACCAGGAGTGTGAAAGCCCCGATATCTCTTCCAACCACTTTAACCGGTTTCCCATCAAGTCCGGCAATGGATTGTTTGTCAAGATAGTTCGGGCTCACTATCATCGAATCGGATCCGTCCGGTTCGTAAGGATCATTGTTCCCATCAGCGGGACGAACGGAGTCACCATTATACCCGACCAACATCGCCTTCCCCCTGCCGTCAAGATCCTCGATCACTTTCATCAGGGGAGGCGCTGCCCGGAGCATATCCTCCTGTGTGGTGTTGATTGAAAACCTCAGGACATATTGATCCGAGATGCGAGACCACTGTGCCAAGGACCGGCTGGTGCTCTGTACCGCGCTGATTCTATTCAGAGAACCGCTGATGGTGCCAAAGAGAACAGCCACTACTATGAACTGGGCAAAACCCGCAATAATGCCATCACGGAGTTCGTTGCCCTCTCCGTTGAGAACGGCGGGTATTCGATCGCGGAATGCACTGGCACCACCTAAAGCCAACGCTAGGAAGACAAGATATGCTGTCAATACAGCCACGGCGACAAACAGCGCTCGAAGGAGTCGCCAAATCTGGTGGAAGTTATTGATAAACCAGAGGAAAGGTAATCCCACTAAGGTAATTGTCACCAATCCCACGGCGAGTGTGGCGAGCAGTGACGCCAGCTCGCCGACGAGTATCCTTCCGCTGGTATAACCGTGCATCGCCTTGATCGCATGTATCTTCCTGTTCCTGGACAGGGAATACGCGGTGGAAACCACCAATGTGATGGCGATGATAACGACTCCCGCCCAAAGGCCACCCCTCCCTAACGCGTATATCATCGCAGCTATCCAGAAGCCTCGTGACCAGAGGCTTTGTGATTCGTCAACCACTATCCGGGAACGTGACAAAGCCTTGGCGAGCTGTTCCATATGCGACCTATCCGCATTGGTCGCATAGCTTCCGCGCAAGTCCTGGGTGGTAATCTCTTCAAAAGAAACTACTTTCGTTGACTGGTCACGCGTTGAAAAGGAAGGATAATCGTACCCTCCATTTCGTTGAAAAGACTCTTGGTCGCCCACAAAGGCCACGAGAACACGAGACTTCATTGAATCACGAAATGAAGGTTGGATCTTGAATACATTAATCCCCAAAGTTTTTGAAGCTTGAGCAATCGCACGCACAGCATCCGCCTTCGTCGCGGTATCAACCCTCTCGACGGTGAAAGAGGTACCAGTACCTGCAGGAAGCTCCTGGTCGATAGTGATAAGCATCTCGAATGTCACCACCATGGTGAGAATCAAGGAAGCCCAAATCGTCAACCGTTGAATCCAGTGAATTCGCAAATCACCTCACCCACCCAAAACAAAGAGCAGACACATGCCGGCCGACAAGGCAGGAGCTGCCATTCATGAAGCAACAACTTTCCCAAACTTCCTCATAGTCTTCTCCTTTGAAAGCAAATATGAGGCGAAAACGTCCTACCGCTAACTATTCTACGCCATAAACACAGCTAACTCATTCCGGCCTCTCACACATTGAGACTGCTCTCATGTCACTGACACCGATGTGGAAATCCGAACTGGTACGATGACGCCACCACTCTTGGAACAATACCCCTGCCGGAATTCGAACAACACATAAAAGACCAGTTTGCTTGGTTACACTCACACCATGAGCATGGGATGTTTAGTGGATGCAGTGCGGAATCATGTAGAGAATGTCGCTGGTGATGACACTGGTGGGGATGGTGGCGGTCAGCCAGTTGCGGGTCTGATGTCAGCCGAGCCGGTTGCTCATCCGTCTGATCTGCTCGCTGGCCTGTCTATCGAGTGAGACCAGTGCCTCGTCGAGGTGTCGTGTGACGTCGTGGGCGAGCGAGTCGAGCCCGCTGTTCTGCTTGCTCTGCAGCCTCAAGAGTCGATCGTTCACGTACCGCTGCTCGTCGTGCATCTTTCTGAGCTGTGTTTCGTGCCTGCTCGCCGTTTGCTCCACGTTCTCCTCGAACGCCTTGTAGCCAAAGAGGATGACCTTCCTTGAGGCTTCGCTCTGCCTGTTGCCTGAGTCCTCTAGTCGCTGCAAGCTGGTCAACAGCATCTGGTTGACCTGTTCCATCGTGGAGGTTATCGTCTCCAACTACTCCCTGAGGTTCACCTGGCGGCTGGTGACCAGCTGTATCTGCGCGCCCTGGTAGTTCCTGAGCTCCTCGAGCACCTGCCTCGTCTCGCACAGTCGTGCACTCAGGTCCTCCTCGTTGCTCTGGTTCGGGTTTTTGTCCATGTCTCCTCGTTTCGTCCAGCAGCGATTGCGGGCTATAGGAACTAAACGCGTTGTTTATGTTGGGGGTTTGGCCTTGTGGCTGTAAGCGTGTTGGGTGGTTGTTAATAGGTCGGG
>NZ_JACFSD010000005.1:0-8122 GCF_016100595.1 Bifidobacterium sp. M0399
CAGATACCCCAACACCACACTCTGACCAACACACAACCAAACCCACACACAGAACCTAAAACAACGCGTTTAGTTCCTATAGGCCGACTTTTAACCGTCACGCAAGCAATACTTGTATTGCGTCTCAGTGTAAAGTTCGCTGTAGCTTTTCGCGTTGTGGATTCGTATGGTGCTCGGGGTTTCGTCGGGCTGTGGATTGGGGTTGGGTATGGCTGGTGAGTTTCTGTCCCTTGAGGGTGTCTCCTATCATTACGGTTCGGGCGGGGCCGGCATCACCGACGTGTCCCTGCAATGCCCGCCTGGGTCGTGGACGGCGATCATGGGGCCCTCGGGCGCGGGCAAGTCGACCCTGCTGAATTGCGCCTCGGGCCTGCTGCCGGTCGACCAGGGCTTGGTGCACATCGGGCAGCATGACCTGGCCCGGATGGGAGAGGCCGACCTGACACGTGTCAGGCGTGACCTGATCGGGTTCGTGTTTCAGGACTACAACCTCGTCGAAGCGTTCACATGCCTGCAGAACGTGATGCTGTCCTTCCTCTTCGGCGGGCCGCGCATCGAGGTCGACGACGCCGTGCGGGCCCTGCAGGCGGTGGGTCTGGATGGTTTCGCCGACGTCTATCCCTCGGACATGTCGGGCGGGCAGCGGCAGCGTGTGGCGGTGGCCAGGGCTTTGGCCTCGAGGCCCTCGGTCGTCTTTGCCGACGAGCCGACGGGCGCCCTGGACACCGCCGGCTCCCAGCTGGTGCTGGACGCCTTCGGCCAGGTGGCGGCGCGGGGGTCCACGGTGCTGATGGTGACCCACGACCCGGATGTGGCGGCCCGTGCTGGCAGCACCGTGTTCCTGGTCGACGGCCGCATCCACTCGGTGTGGTCGGGCTGCACGGCCGAGCAGCTGGCCATGCACCTGGCCGAGACCACGTTGAGCGGGGCCGACCGGTGAGCGCGGGCATGGCCTCCCCGGCCCAGCAGGCGAGCCGACCCTGGCGCAAGCGGCCAACAAGGGCCAGCCTGTCCTTCTCCCTGGTCAGGGCCCACCGCTCCTCCTACTGGATCATGTGCCTGGCCGTGTTCGCCGCCACGACCCTGTCCTGCGCGACCCTGCAGGCACGTCAGGCGGGCCTGGCCTACGACGGCCTGCACGGCCTGGAGGGCCTGAACGCCTACCACCGCATTCTGACCAAGGCCTACTACGACCTGGCATTGAACACTGTGTCGCTGATCGCGCTGGTGTTCTGCCTGCTGGTGACGGTGTTCCTGGTCCTGTCATCGGTGTCCTTCCTGGTCCAGGAAAGGCGCCGGGAATACGGCCTGATGCGGCTCAACGGCGCCTCGGGCAAACAGGTCGTGGCCATGGCCCTGCGAGAGTTCTCCCTGCCCCTGGCCCTGGCCGACGCCGCGGGATGCCTGGCCGGATCCCTGCTGACCGTTCCTGTGGGCATGGCCTTCATAAGGGCCATGGGCACCACGGACATCGACCTGCTCTTCCACCCCAGGGCCCGCCTGTGGGTGGCGGCCGTGGCCTTCGCCCTGATGATGGCGGTCTGCCTGCTGGGCGTGTGGCTGGCCACGCGCAGGTTCGGGGCCGAGACCCCCCTGAAGCTGATGACACAACCGGCCGTCAAGGACAAAAAGGCCAGCCGGTTGCGGATCGTATGCTCCCTGGCCCTGTTCCTAGCCTCTATCACGGTCGCCTTCATGCCGGTCGACCGCTCGGAGTTCTACGACCGGCTGCTGGGCTTGATCGTCCTACTGATAATCACCGTGTACGTGGCCGCCCCCCTGCTGGTCCCCCCGGTAGCATCCCTGCTGGGCCTGCTGGCCGAAAAAACCGCGGCCGGACCGGGCCTGCTGGCCCGGCAACGGGTCCGCAGGGGCAGGGCAGGCGCCACGGCCATAGCGTTGCCGGCCATGATGGCGCTGACCATTCTGGTCTCCTTCATCCTCATCATGCAGGCGGGCCGCATGAGCTCGGTGGTGCTCAGCATCGAGCCCATGAAGGCCGACGTGGTGGCCTCCTCGGACGACCTGTCCCAGGCCGGCAGGATCTCGCGCACGCTGCAGGGGCTCGGACGGGAGGTCGGCACAGCCGACATCTACCAGACCCAGCAATGGGTCCTGACCGACAAGCACGGAAACATCCAGATGGACACCTTCCCCCAGGTCACCTGGGCCCAGGCCCGTGACCTGGCCGACCCCAGCCACAAGGACACCGCCCCCAAGGTGCTCCAGGGCAGCCTGGCCGACCTGGGCGCCGGCAAGGTGGCCATAAGCAGAGCATACGACAACCAGCGCAAGCCGGGCGACACGATCACCCTCATCGACCGCCACGACAAAAGACACCAGGTCCAGGTCGTGGCCGTCATCGAGCCGCCCAAGACCACCCCCCACGTGAACATGGACATGCTCACGACCGAGGATGGCCTGCCCAGGGAGGGCGAGAACGGCCGACTGTACGCCTTCATCACCGCCCGCGACCACACCCAGGCCGACGACATAGCCCAACAGATAAGGGACACCACCCACAAGATCACCGCCTTGAACAGGCAGGACTTCATCGACGACTACATCAAGACCAGCATCAAGGAGCAGCAGGGAACACCGCTCATGATAGCCGGCGGCACCATCCTGGCCCTGATATTCCTCGTCCAATCTATAGCCATAGGAATCAGCGAACGACGCATGCAGAACCGGCGCCTCAACCAGATGGGCGTCACCCGCGGCGCCCTCGCCTGGTCAGCGGCCATCGAGACCACACTCGACGTCACCGCCGGCATCATCCTCTCCCTCGTCGCCGTGGCCATCACCGAGGCATCCGTGGCGATAAGCTTCGTCCGGGACGGGGTCGGCATACAACACACACCCATCATCGCAGACATCTTCCTACCCATGTCCCTCCTGCTCCTGGCCGTCGCCATAGCCACCACCATCCTCTGCACACGCCTCACCCACAAGAACCAACCCACAAAACACTAGAGGCCAGGCCAACCATGAACTTTATCCACGTCGTCAGGAAATACATGCCGGGGCACATTCTTGCATACACGGCAAGCCTTCTGCTGGGAATCCTCGCACAAGCGGTCGTCCTGCTGCAACCACAGCTCAGCGGAGCCCTCATAGACGGCGTGCAACAACACAAAGCAATCGTATTAATCGCGGTGCAATTGGGAATACTGTTCATTCTTGGCGCTGTATTGACAGCAATCCAGCAAGCCATACTAGGCACAATAGGGGAGAAATCATTATATTCCATTCGCAACAGCATGGTCGACAAGTTTTTCCGGATGAGTTTGCTTGATAGGGAACAGAAACCTCCGGCCTGGTATTCGCAAAGAGTTTCCAATGATGCCGCTTTGATAAAGTCGGTTCCATCGCAATTCCTCTCACTGGTGCAAGGAATAATCCTGATTGTAGGTTCAGGGGTGTGCCTTGTGTGGCTTGACCCCATTTTCTTTGTGATAGTTCTCATTCCTGCAGGTTTTTCAATATCACTTATGCTTATTGCAACTAAGCCGGTAAAAAAAAACTGCAGAACAATCTGCAGAATGCAACAATGGACATGACCTCGACTGTGCAGGAAGCCGCCGCTTCCATGAGAACACTTGAAGCCTATAACTCTATCGACCCGGAAAAAAACAAGATATATGCCATAACAGGGCAGGCTTTTGCCTCCGGGAGGAAACTTGTTTGGTTATACAGCAGTTTTGCGCCTGTCAACCAGATTTTGTCAAAGCTGGGAAACATAGTCGCCATCCTATACGGAGCATATCAAGTTGCGTGTGGACAGATGGAATTCACATCGCTAGTCATGTTCTTGATGTACTTTTCCTACTTCTCAACAGCGATCAATTCAATAGTGTCTGCTATAGGGCAGATGCAACAAGCCATAGTCGGAAGCCAACGAGTGGATGAATTCTTTACGGTGAAAGAACAGCAAGACGATTCAGCAGGAACGGTGCTTAGCCTAACAAAGGCTCCAAAAGTGACTTTCAAGGAAATCAACCATAGGTATATCGACCAAACAGAGAATTCGCTAACCAATGTTAGTTTTACCGCTCCTCCAGGGAAAATAACGGCACTGGTTGGAGAATCAGGCGGCGGAAAAACAACATGCTTGAGCTTAGTCGAACGGTTCTTCCAGCCCACCAATGGGCAAGTAACCGTCGATGGTTCCGATCTCGCTGGCCTTCACATGGAGAAGTTGAGAAAAGACATCGCGTATGTGGAACAAGACCCCTGTATCCTGACGGGAACCATCAGAGACAACATACTACTTGGGAACAACACGGCAACAGATGATGAAATATCTCAGGTGCTTAAACGTGTCGGCCTCGAACTCGACGGCGTATCAGATGCACAGCTCCTGGATAGGGAAGTGGGCCAGTCTGGTTTAGCCTTGTCGGGCGGTCAAAAGCAAAGAATTGCCCTGGCCCGTGCCTTGATTAGAATGCCCAAGCTTTTACTCATGGATGAGCCGACATCCAACTTAGACGGTCTGGCTGAGGAGACTATTGCCAAACTTATTCGACAGAGATTCGGAAACACAACAGTTCTATATTCAGCCCATCGCCTCTCACTTATTCTTGAAGCCGATTGGATTGTCGTTATCAAGAACGGTAGGGTCCTGGATGAAGGCAACCATGAAGAGTTGCTGGGTAGATGCGACTACTACAAGCAACTGATTGCTTCACAGGAACAGCACACCACCAAGTGAAAGGTTTCAATCTGCCTTAAACACATCTGCTGCAATTGGTTTTATCAGTTCTATAGACCAGAATTACTCCCTGAAGCACACCAACGTCCAAATATTTCACTTCTCACAGATGATATTCTTTTCACTCGTTATCATTTAATGAATCATATCCGTTAAGTTGTTCAGTGCCATCAGATTTAATCGTCTTGTATATCGTTCCTCGGGAGACATTAAAGCGCTGCGCAATCTCCTGGACTGTAACGCTCCTGGACTCGTAGAGCTGCCGAACCATGGACTTATCGCTCTTGCTCAGCTTGGGACGCCGCCCACCAACCCTTCCCCGTGACCGGGCAGCCTTCAGACCGGCGGTGGTTCGCTCACGGATTAGGTCACGCTCAAACTGGGCCATGGCGGCGAACACGTTGAACACCAGGACGCCACCAGGAGTGGTTGTGTCCATCTGCTCGGTCAGAGATTTGAAGCCAACACCCATATCCTGCAGACGGTTCATGATATCGACCAGGTTCTGGACGCTGCGCCCCAGTCGGTCGAGTTTCCATACCACCAGCACGTCACCCTCTCGCAAAACATCAAACATACGGTCGAGTTCAGGACGGCTGGCCTTGGCTCCTGAAGCGTGATCAACATAGCATCGATCACACCCGTCAGCCTTCAAAGCATCGACCTGCAGGTCCTCGTTCTGGTCCAGGGTGCTGACCCTGGCATACCCAATCAGCATGCGCAAGCCCCTCCCCCATATGGATACGCCGAATCCTTACCCGTATACGGTCCCTCCTTGGGACAGATACGCTCGTCAAATATCTGCTTGCCATAGGTAAAAATAACCAGTGAGAAAACGCCACATACGATCCACCACAACACATTCCTGCTCTGAGGGAAATCGGATATCCTCGAATCATTGCGCCACAGCCAATATGCCATAATGCCCCCGAGGAGCATATACGGCCATGTTCGCAAGAACCATCTGAGATTCAGGGCTCCCCTGCACCAATCCCAGGAATAGTATCCAAGAGCCACATCTTCTACCAGAGACATAGCTATTATCAACCAAGACACATCAGCCGACAACGCCACCCCCGTGTCATCAAAACCATTAACGCGGACAGATAAAGCAGGTGTCCGCCACAAACAACCATCAACACATCCCGACTGTTCCCTAAAGGATCTTCTTCAGGTCGTCGATAAAAAAGAATCCAAAGGACGGCAAGCAAGCCGGCCAACATCAGCCACATCGCTATCCCATTCAGCGGCTGAATCTTTCCCCCGACTACACCAGGCACTATCGACACAGCTACAAGCGCTATATACAAAGACAGCCAGACCTGTACACATTTGCGTACCAGTTTTTTCAGACCATATTGCCGAAGCGCATCGCGACTCCATGAGTGTTTCAAAACCCGTCCTTCCGTCCATCAAATTGTACATTGATTTTTAGACGAGTTTTGAAACACTCAATTCAACAAAAAGAATCAAATTCTCCAGGAATCACCATTTGTTCCAAAAACGGTCCTTTTCCCGCTGGCGAGAAGCGCCGGTGCTTTCCCCGATGAATTTGGACTCGTGATCTTGTCTTTCAGGCGAGTTTCAGCTCGGCTATTACACGTTTAATCTACTTGGTGACTATCAGAGATTTAGATTCTATATTGGAAGCGTCGGAGCTCTGTTGGGACAAGGCGTTTCAGGATTAGGCTCTACTAAAAGTATGCTATCGGGGATGAAAAGGCTCCGCTGGGATGTATGGCTGGAAGCCAGCGGGGTACCCACTGATCATTGTGGCGTGGCCATGGGTGTTTTGGAGCAAAGAATCGACTCTGCCGGTGCTGATAAGGGCATGTCCAGGGCATCATACTTTGCTCGGGCGGGAAGACTTTGGCTTCCGGAGTTGATTCGTTGTCCTTCTTCTGGGGCAGAGGTTCGCTTCCTGATGCAGAGTATCCGCGTGATAGGAGTGCCGGGGTTCCAAAACGACGCTGACAGGGGACCGGTACAAGTGGAGTCTGTCTGTAGTGAGACGGAAGACGGCTCAAGGATTGCCATAGTGGGCCCTGCAGGTTCTTGCAGGGCCCATCAGAAACCTGCAGATCGCGGATCTGTTCCAGTAATTGCGCGGAGCGATTGGGGAATCATCCTTGTCCGGCGATGGTTTTGTCGACGAGTTTGGGCAGTGCCTCTTCGATAGGTTCGTGGATGAGTCGGGTTGCCAGGGAATCGTATTGGGTCGAGCCCATGTTCATGATGGTGATTGGCACGCCCGCCTGGGCTGCCACCGGCACCAGCGAAGCTGCTGGATACACTTCCAAGGTGGAGCCAATCACCCAGAACTGATCGGCCTGGCTGGCCAGCCTCATGCTCTTCTCCATGGCTCCTTCGGGCAGGGCTTGACCGAAGTAGACCACATCAGTCTTGATGATGCCGTTGCATGGCATGTTGCCTTGGTAGGGCATGGGCTTGTGGCAGTGTGGATCGGGTTCCTGATCAAGCTTGGCCATGATGTCGGCCGTCCGATATGCCTGACCGCACTTCATGCAATGGGAGCTGCCGATGGTCCCGTGAAGGTTGACGATGACATCCTCGGAGTTGCCGGCTTTCTCGTGGAGGGCATCGAAGTTCTGCGTAGCCAGCAGGTTCAGCATGCCTGCCTGCTCCAGCCTGGCCAGCGCCTTGTGCGCTACTCCGGGCTGGGCCTTCCAGACTGGTGACTCCTTCTGCCACCGCCATGAATACTCCCGCTGCTTCCGGTCACTCATGAACAGGTCCAAGTCATAAACGTTCATCTGATCGGGATGCTTGGTCCAAACCCCGTCAGGCCCGCGAAAATCCGGTATGCCGGCGGAAGTCGAGATTCCCGCCCCGGTCAGTACTGCAATTGTTGTGCTCATACACCCGTCTTACCATCCGTCAACAGAATCCATGACTCGTAGACCAACATAGTGCGCGAACATACATCTATGTCAACATTCATATTCGTAGGCTGTGGATGACTGGCGGTCGAGAACGGAAGGTGAACTCCGCATTGGATACAGCCGACTATGAGCAGAGTTCAAAAGGACTATGAAGGGACTAAGCCGACACGCCAATGGCGCTGGGAACCGATCGTCACTTTGTGAATAAAATGTGTGCATGAAGCCGTGGCGGTGCGCTGAAGTCCAACTTCGCGACGTCTAAAGTTAAAAAGGGACATGCAACGACACGCCGTCTGAGGGCTTGTTATAGCTTGTTTTGAGGGTCTTTTCGGAGGGGCCGGGTTGCGTTTTGCTCGGCTCGTGGTAAGTTTATCTCTTGCTGCTCAACACGGCGGTTCTTCTTCCGAGAGGAAGCTGAACGCTTGTTGGTGTGGTGGTGGTTTGAGAACTCAAGAGCGTGTTTGTGCTACTTATAGCTTTTTGATTGCCAGTCCGATGCCCGCCCGGC
>NZ_JACFSD010000006.1:0-6060 GCF_016100595.1 Bifidobacterium sp. M0399
GTGGATTGGGGGGTGTGGGGTCCAGGGATTTGTCCGGGGTCTTGGTCTCTGGTGGTGTGGGGTAGAAGGGGATCCATCCGAGTCCTTTCAGATTGACCTCCACCCAGGCCTGGGCATCACGTCCCGTCAAGTCGATTCGAGTGCTCCCGCCCGCTGACGCCGGACGGCAGGCTGGACCCGTCCGCCTCCTCTGTTGTCAAAGACGGGGTCGAGGCCTTGAAGCGTCAGGTCTATAATCAAGATAAAGGCGGTATCGGGTGGAAGACGTCGGTGTCTGAGAGCCTTGGTTATTTGAAGCCTTTCTCGCCGTTAGCCGGTTCTTTGGGTTCCGTGCTTGCGCAGGTGTAGGGCGAAGGGTGAGTGGTGGTGATGTCTGTGTCGACCGGTGGGCGCGTTGGTGCCGGCGGGGTGTCGGATGGCGTTGATGATCGGGTTGATGCGTTTGTCCTGTCGTCGATCATGTCGCGTGTGGTGGGGAGCATCCCGCATGCGCGGCCTGGTGCCCGTGAGTTCTCTCTGGGCGGGGTCCTGTGGAAGACGGTGCTGTACGGAATGACCTATTTAGCCGGGTTCGCCTGCGGCTGGTTCCTCCTGTTTGACCAGGACCAGGATTGGATCCGCATGCGGATAGGTCAAGCTGTTTTGCTTGCTGTGCTTTCCGCATTTGCTGTTCTGATCCTGTTGGGGCGGTATGAGGATGGGAAGGGGCGCCCGGGGCCCTGGTTTGTGATGTTGTCGCTTCCGTGCGCTCCAGGGTTCGGCATCATATTGGGTTCTGGCGCCCGCTATTCCGGTGGCGTGATCCGGTGGATTCTGGTGTCGGTGGCTGTGTTGGTGGCTGTTGGGGTGTTGGTATTTCCGGTGGTGATGCGGCTGGTGCGCAACGGGTTCGTGTGGTGGGCGGCGATGGTGGTGTTGTGTGTGGTGCCGTCCTGGATGCTGGCCAAGGTGACGGGGTCGGCTGGCGCGTCCTTGTTCTGGTGCTGCGTGGTGGGCATCGTCGGCGCCTTGTGGTTCGTGCTGGACATGTGGGCGATCGAGAAATGCGCGAGCACGCATCGTGATGCGGCTTTCGAGTGGCTGGCGGCCTGGGCACTGGTGTTCGATCTGATCCTGCTGATCGCTTCCCTCCTGGGAACCTCCAATGATGACGACGATGCCGGCCGGTGACGCCGGACGGTGGGTTGCGCCATGGGTGTGCTTGCGTTGATGTCGATATTGGATGTTCCGTCCCGACAATCCGTCGGGACGGGTTTATGAAGAAAGTGAAGGTGAGGATTATGGCCAGTGCCTTGTTATCGAAGAGGCCGCCTCGTGTGGATGTGATGAAGGGGTACGAGCCCATGTACGATGCGACCATGCAGGAGTGCATGCAACGGCCCTTTTACCTGTATGCGAGAGGGAAGGGACGTTCCTGCCGCAAGGAGATATGGGTTTTTGCCGCGTTCGTCTGGGTCTTGGACACCTTTCTGACCCGCTTGTTCTCTTCGGGTCTCTTGGCCGTCATACCGGGGCTGTTCTCCCTGGCGGTGCTGGTGCCTATGTATGCCCTGACGGTGCGGCGTCTGCATGATCTGGCCCTGTCGGGGTGGTTGGCGCTCGTCCCTTATGTGCTGGAGGTGGTGGGCGTGGGTCTTATTGTCGGTCCGATGGTGTCGGATACCTTGGAAGGACTGGATCCGTCCGCCCCTTCGCCCCTGGGGGTCATCATCCTCCTTTTGGCTGTAGTAGTCCGGCTGGCCATCATGTGCGTTCCCTCGCGTCATCGTCATCCAGTTGTCGATAACGGAAGCCTCAGTGTGAGTCGGACTGGTACGGCACAGTATCCAGGGAACCCGAACGGACAGTGACCCCTCTGCTGTAACAGGAAAGGGTGAACCTCGACGATGCGGGATGGAAAGAGACCTGCATAAACGGCACTGATACAAGACCGGAATCGACGTTCTGGTGGGCCAAGTGGCGGATTCGAGGCTTTGAGCAGGAGAGTGGTGTGTGATGGCTGATGGTGTTTCCGGTTCCTTGCGGCTTCCTGTCGGGAGGTCCTGGCTGCAGAGTGCGTCTTCGGTCATGTCGCGGGTTGCGGGATGCGCGCGTCATGCGGCTGTGGGGGAGCGTGCCTTTTCTCGTGCCGGCGTGGTGCGCAAGCTGGCGGTGTACGGGGCGGCCTTCCTGGCGGGGTTTGTACCGGGCTGGGCCTTCCTGTATGGGGATGAGCAGTGGATGCGCGACCGTTTTATACAGTTCTGCTTGGCGGGTCTGTTCTCGGTTTTTGCGATGTGGTGGTTTTTAAGCCGGTTCGAGAGCCGTGGGGGGCGTCCGGGGTTCTGGTGCCTGGCTTTGACGATGCCGACGATGCCCTGCTGGGGGGTGATGTTCGGCGCGATGACCGGCGAGCGTCCGGGGGTGATGCGCTGGGTGTTCGTGTCGGTGGCTGTGCTGGTGGTGGCCGGGGTGACCTGGCTGCGGTTCGTGTCGGATCGGGTGCGTGGCCGTGTGGCGGCCTGGGCTGCTTCGGCTGCGTCGTGCGTGCTGCCGTCGTGGATGCTGTGCCTGCTGTCCGGGGGTTCCCCCCTGTCGTGCCTGCCCTGGTGCGTGGCCGTGGGCGCAACCGGAGCCTTGTGGTTTCTGCAGGACCTGTGGGCGATCGACTATTGTGCGGGTGACGACCGTGACGCCTCCTTTGAGTGGCTGGCGGCTTGGGCGCTGATCTTCGACCTGATGACCCTGGTGGCCGCCCTGGCACGCGGCAGCACCGCCGCACAGGATCAATGAGGGCGTTACTGGTAAGACGTACCTGTCGCGCATCTGGTCTGCTTGGCCTCAGTCGGGTTGGATGTCGGCTGTTTCGTTTGCTACTGCATGGCGGCAAGTGGAGTCCTGTAGTATTAAAAATCGTCCAGGTCTTTACTGGGCTTCAGGCCTTACGTGAACGATATCTACAGCCGCAATGCAATCTACGCTGGTTGTCGACAATGAAGTTGGTTGTGGCGGAATCTGTTCTGGCTGGCCGCTCGAGTTGCATGGAAGGAAGGGGACCATGGCTGTTGCCTTGTTTGAAAATAGACCGCCTCGTGTGGCAGAGATGAAGGGTTTCGAACCCATGTATGACGCTACATTTCGAGAATGTCTGCAGCGGCCGTTCTACCTGTTTGCCCGGGGGCGGGGGAGATCGTGCCGCAAGGAGATATGGGTGTTCTTCATCGTTCTATCAATTGTAGAGCAGGGCCTGAGTAAGGTATGCGGCGGGGGAACCTGGGCTCTCATCCCCCTGGTCTTTGACCTGATCATGGTGGTGCCAGAGTATGCTCTGGAGGTGCGGCGTCTGCATGATTTATTGCTGCCGGGATGGCTGACTTTGATTCCGTACGGTCTTATGGTTATAGCCACGATTGGTCTGGTGAAATCTCGAATGTTGACCATAGGTGGCGGTCCTTTGCTCTTGGCTGTCATCCCGCTGCTCGTGGCGATAGTGATTCAGCTGGTCATCATGTGCACGCCTTCCCGTCATCGCCATCTGTCCTTTGACAACGGGGCAATTGACAACGGGACAATAGGGGCGGGAGTGAACCAGTCGGGTACGACCCGACCTTGACTGACTAGCCTGCACGGGTGGATTTATATAAGGAGACTGGGATGACTGATACTGCTGCGGATGTGGAAGGCCAGGGAACCGCTGGGATGAGTGTGGATGAGCAATTATTGCAAGGCCTTCCAACTCCCATTGCCCGCATAATACGACTGCTCGCTCAGCGGGGGATACCCTCGTACGTCAATGCCAGCGGCGGTCCTGTACTGGTGCCGTTGGTCGACTGCGGCATTACTTTTGTAATGAGCAAAAGTCTGGATTCCATTGGTTTCACGAGTCTGTGGAGCCGGGGATTCAGCTCCGCCAGGTATCGGGATGCGGTGAATGTCTGTACTGAATGGAACCGATCAGTTGGATATCTCAAGGCCTATGCCACCGAACCTTCCTTAGAGCAGAACCAGGCCGTCAGGATAGCGGGAGTCGGGCAGATTATGTGCGACGAGCGGGATGAGGTACTGGGACAGCGTCTCGATGATTCCATCTATCTGATACAGAATCTTTATGCTTGGGTGAATGATCAGTGCCCGGATCCCATACGCATACCGAATGCACCGTACGGAAGAGGGGCATGAACAAATGGAACAGCCGATGAAAACCGTGGTTGACGGGAAGAGAATACAGCAGTGGCTGGATGCCCAAGGATACCGTGTCGAGTATCATGAGCAGGCCTGGATCGGTTTATGGGGGAATATTGTGCTCGATTTCAGTGTACGTGGCGAGCATGATGAGTATCTCGTGGTTCATGGGACTGAGCAGGGCAGTCATCCGAATGGCCGGCATGATTTGCTTGAGGATTGCTGCAATGCCTGGAACCGGTACTATGAGGGGCCGGCTGCCTATTTGCAGAGTTCCGAAAAAGGCCTGGTCTTCCACACGTTGTTCGTGGTCAATTGCCAGGGCGGGATGGATGATGACCAGTTCGATCGCCTGCTGAAGTATGCCATGGCGGGTTCGGACGGTTTCCTTCGTTTTGCCCAAGAGCAGCTGTCGAAGATAAGGATTGCCTAGGACGAAGTGCAGGGTCAGGCGTGACCGTGCTTCCGGAGCATGCACGCTGGCGGTAAACCCCCAACTGGTGCGAAATGCCTGGCATGGCCGCTGACCGGTATGCCAGGGTCTTGCAGGCCATAGGGGATGCAGTGCTGGTGCGCGCAGGGGAGCGCGCGGTTCTACAAAGGTGCTCTGGCAACAGGATTATCCGTACTTTGCCGGTGATGACGCGGTTTCGCGAATGATACAGATCCCCGCTTTTCAGACTCAGCAAGGTCGATAAGGCGCTTTTGGACATCCGGAGTGGTCTCGGTCGGTTGAGGCGTTCGCGCAAACAAGCAAGGAGTTCAATGCGGATGCCTACCATGCCATGCCGGCATCGATCCTCCCAACGGGCAGGTCCCGGACCCTGCCGGGGTGATGGCACCAGCGCTGCGTCCTCGGGTTCTGGAACCCGATGGCCACGACTCAGCCCAGCAGCCATCGCAGCAGTCCGGCGATGCCACTTTCTCCTCCTCGGAGGATCAGCATTCCAATCAGTGAGCGTCTGAATAACTGAGCAACTGGTTGTCGTGGATTCGGTTGCAGGACATGCGATAAAAGATGAGGGCCTTTACGATCCCAGCGATCGTAAAGGCCCTTGTTTTGTTTTCCTCTGCGGTCCAGGTTATCGGAGGACAGTGGCAAACAACGACTGTCCGGTGACCGTGTCTACACCTGTTGTCCATGGGCGCAGCTGGTTGGCCATAACTTTGCGTGTAAGCTCTGCATCAGTGGGTTGGTAGGGTCTTGATTCTTGAAGCTCGATCGTAGAACACGCTCTCTTCCATGCGATATCACTGTCTGGGCAGGAAGGAGATGTCATGGCGGGTCCAGTCATGAGGAGCGGGTCAGTGCAGGTGTCTGGGGGAAAGCAGGGTGCGCCAGCGTCGGGTTCGTGGCAGGGATGCCAGGATGGCGGATCGGAGCTTGTCCACCAGCTGCCAGCAGTCTTCGGCTTCCTGTTCATCGGAGGGGTGCCGGTCGAAAGAGGCCTGATCGGCCATGCTGCGCAGTCGATCCAGATCCCCGCGCAGTCCGGCCGACGAGGACCCTGGGGGGTCGGTCAGAAGCGTCTGGGCAATCAGAGCCGCTTGCTCGCTACGGGTGCCGTCCAGGGACAGACCGGTCTGCCTGCCCAGGTTGCCGATCTGTCGCCAGCCGGCGCGGATACGTGTCTTCGGGTCGCCCGTCGACCGTGCCCGTTTGCGTAGCCGGGCTTTGACGGCCAGTAAGAGCAGGATCGGGAGGGCGGGTAGCCAGACCGGCATGGTCCAGAGTGTCGCTTTGGTTATCAGGGGTCCGTACTGCTTCCAGAAGGAGGGTGGAGACTGCGGGGATGCTTCCTGCCCGCCGACAATGGTCCTGCCTTGGGTGGTGTGGTCGTCGTGGGGAGGGTCGGCCAGCGGGGGTGGTGGCTGGCGGACCAGTGTGCGTGGATTGGG
>NZ_JACFSD010000007.1:0-5497 GCF_016100595.1 Bifidobacterium sp. M0399
TGTTGGTGTGGTGGTGGTTTGAGAACTCAAGAGCGTGTTTGTGCTACTTATAGCTTTTTGATTGCCAGTCCGATGCCCGCCCGGCTGTTGTCGGGTACGTGGGAGCGTTGTGAGGGGTGTCGGGGTTTTTCGTGGGTTGGTTTCCTCCTTATGGAAGCTGGCCCGTCAATTATTGATGTGGGCTGTTTCGGCCTTCTTCATGGTTTTTTGTGGAGGGTTTGATTCTGGCTCAGGATGAACGCTGGCGGCGTGCTTAACACATGCAAGTCGAACGGGATCCGCCAAGCTTGCTTGGTGGTGAGAGTGGCGAACGGGTGAGTAATGCGTGACCAACCTGCCCCATGCTTCGGAATAGCTCCTGGAAACGGGTGGTAATGCCGGATGCTCCGCATCATCGCATGATGGTGTGGGAAAGGGTTTACCGGCATGGGATGGGGTCGCGTCCTATCAGCTTGTTGGCGGGGTGATGGCCTGCCAAGGCTTCGACGGGTAGCCGGCCTGAGAGGGCGACCGGCCACATTGGGACTGAGATACGGCCCAGACTCCTACGGGAGGCAGCAGTGGGGAATATTGCACAATGGGCGCAAGCCTGATGCAGCGACGCCGCGTGCGGGATGACGGCCTTCGGGTTGTAAACCGCTTTTGATTGGGAGCAAGCGAGAGTGAGTGTACCTTTCGAATAAGCACCGGCTAACTACGTGCCAGCAGCCGCGGTAATACGTAGGGTGCAAGCGTTATCCGGATTTATTGGGCGTAAAGAGCTCGTAGGCGGTTCGTCGCGTCTGGTGTGAAAGTCCATCGCTTAACGGTGGATCGGCGCCGGGTACGGGCGGACTGGAGTGCGGTAGGGGAGACTGGAATTCCCGGTGTAACGGTGGAATGTGTAGATATCGGGAAGAACACCGATGGCGAAGGCAGGTCTCTGGGCCGTCACTGACGCTGAGGAGCGAAAGCGTGGGGAGCGAACAGGATTAGATACCCTGGTAGTCCACGCCGTAAACGGTGGATGCTGGATGTGGGGCCCGTTCCACGGGTTCCGTGTCGGAGCTAACGCGTTAAGCATCCCGCCTGGGGAGTACGGCCGCAAGGCTAAAACTCAAAGAAATTGACGGGGGCCCGCACAAGCGGCGGAGCATGCGGATTAATTCGATGCAACGCGAAGAACCTTACCTGGGCTTGACATGTGCCGGACGGCCGCGGAGACGCGGCTTCCCTTCGGGGCCGGTTCACAGGTGGTGCATGGTCGTCGTCAGCTCGTGTCGTGAGATGTTGGGTCAAGTCCCGCAACGAGCGCAACCCTCGCCTCGTGTTGCCAGCACGTTATGGTGGGAACTCACGGGGGACCGCCGGGGTTAACCCGGAGGAAGGTGGGGATGACGTCAGATCATCATGCCCCTTACGTCCAGGGCTTCACGCATGCTACAATGGCCGGTACAACGGGATGCGACATGGTGACATGGAGCGGATCCCTGAAAACCGGTCTCAGTTCGGATCGGAGCCTGCAACCCGGCTCCGTGAAGGCGGAGTCGCTAGTAATCGCGGATCAGCAACGCCGCGGTGAATGCGTTCCCGGGCCTTGTACACACCGCCCGTCAAGTCATGAAAGTGGGCAGCACCCGAAGCCGGTGGCCCAACCCGTTTGGGGGGGAGCCGTCTAAGGTGAGGTCCGCGATTGGGACTAAGTCGTAACAAGGTAGCCGTACCGGAAGGTGCGGCTGGATCACCTCCTTTCTACGGAGATTATGGAAATCCCCTGCGTGGTCTGCGTGGGGGTCGTGCCTGCGGGCCGGCCGTCTGGCCGGTTGGCGTGGGTGTGCTGGCGTGGAACGGTCTTGAGGCTGTGGCATGGATGCGCTGTTGGGTTCCCGGACCGCCACCCTTGTGGGTGGTGTTCCCGTCGCCCGTCGGGTCCTGCGTGGGGTGTTGCCCCGTGGCGGGTGCCGGCGGCGCGCTGGTGGCTTGAGAACTGGATAGTGGACGCGAGCGGATGGCTGGCCTGGTGCCGGCTGTCTGCTGTATTGTTTCGTCCGGGCCCATGTGAGTGGGTTCGGGTCGATCGTTTTGTGATCGTTTAGTGTGATGATTTGTCGTCTGGCAGTTCGCAGTTGTTGTTGTCGTGGCATGGCCTGTGGTCGTGTTGTCGGCAAGGGCGCATGGTGGATGCCTTGGCAGACAGGACCGATGAAGGACGCGTGGGGCCGCGATAGGCCTCGGGGAGCCGCCGACAGGGCTTTGATCCGAGGGTGTCCGAATGGGGTAACCCGCCGGCCGTGATGGGCCGGCACCGCATTCGTGCGGGGGGTACGCAGGGAAGTGAAACATCTCAGTACCTGCAGGAAAGGATATTCCGTGAGTAGTGGCGAGCGAAAGCGGATGATGGCCAAACCGGTGCCGTGCGAGACCCGTCGGGGGTTGCGGCATGGGTGTTGTGGGACTTGGCGTCCGGGCTCCGACGGGCCCGGCGGCAGTGATAAAGCGGCGTGTGAGGCGAACGGGATTGAATTCCCGGCCGTAGAGGGTGATGGCCCCGTAGCCGAAGGCGCGCCGCCTGCCGGTTCTTGTTCCCAAGTAGCGCGGGACTCGTGGAATCCCGTGTGAATCGGCCCCGACCGTGGGGTAAGCCTGAATATTCCTGTCTGACCGATAGCGTACGAGTACCGTGAGGGAAAGGTGAAAAGCACCCCGGGAGGGGAGTGAAAGAGTTTCTGAAACCGTGTGCCTACAATCCGTCGGAGCCTTTCGGGGTGACGGCGTGCCTATCGAAAAATGAGTCTGCGAGTCAGTGGTGCGTGGCGAGGCTAACCCGTGTGGGGCAGCCGTAGCGAAAGCGAGTCCGATAAGGGCGTTCCAGTCGCGTGTCCTGGACCCGAAGCGGGATGATCTAGCCCTGGGCAGGTTGAAGCGCGGGTAAGACCGCGTGGAGGACCGAACGGACCTGGGTTGAAAACCGGGCCGATGACCTGGGGCTAGGGGTGAAAGGCCAATCAAATTCCGTGATAGCTGGTTCTCTCCGAAATGCATTTCGGTGCAGCGTCGCGTGAGTGCCTCCATGGGGTAGAGCTACTGGATGCTTGAGGGCCCGTATCGGGTACCGACAGCAGCCAAACTCCGAATACGTGTGAGGTGTATCGCGGCAGTGAGTCGGCGGGGGATAAGCTCCGTCGTCGAGAGGGAGACAGCCCAGATCGTCGTCTAAGGTCCCTAAGCGCGTGCTAAGTGGGAAAGGATGTGGAGTCGCATAGACAGCCAGGAGGTTGGCTCAGAAGCAGCCATCCTTGAAAGAGTGCGTAACAGCTCACTGGTCTAGTGGTTCCGCGCCGATAATGTAGCGGGGCTCAAGCACGCCACCGAAGACGCGGCAGCGCAGTTCGCTGTGCTGGGTAGGAGAGCGTTCCGCGTGGGGTGAAGCGGCGGCGTGAGCCGGCCGTGGACCGCGTGGAAGTGAGAATGCAGACATGAGTAGCGAGAGGCGGGTGAGAATCCCGTCCGCTGGATGACCAAGGGTTCCGGGGCCACGTTCGTCGTCCCCGGGTGAGTCGGGTCCTAAGGCGAGGCCGACAGGCGTAGTCGAATGGATGAAGGAGTCGATATTCTCCTACCGGCGTCAAGCCGTCCAATCCAAGACGTGGAAGCGTGCCCTTACCTGTGTCGGGTGGTGGTCTTCGGACCGTCCGATGGCATGGGACCGGCGTGTGGATGCGTGGCGGGTAGCGCGGGAGTGACACGGAACGGGAGCCGGGCCGCGGTGGTGGTTGTCCGTGGTCAAGCATGTGGCGCGTCGGGCAGGTAAATCCGTCCGGCATGAGCGTGAGGTGTGATGATGGGGGGTCTTGTGCCCCGAATCCGGTGTGCCGTTCCGTCGAGAAAAGCTTCGGCGTGAGGAGTGGCGCCGCCCGTACCCCAAACCGACACTGGTGGTCAGGTAGAGTATACCAAAGCGATCGAGCGAATCCTGGTCAAGGAACTCGGCAAATCACTCCCGTGCCTTCGGTATAAGGGAGGCCCCTGCCGGTGAGGCGCTTCACGCGCGGAGCCGGCGGGGGCGGCACAGACCAGGGGGTAGCGACTGTTTACCAAAAACACAGGTGCATGCGAAGACGTAAGTCGCTGTATATGCACTGACGCCTGCCCGGTGCCGGAAGGTTAAGAGGATCCGTCATCCCTCTTCGGAGGGGGCAGCGGTGAATTCAAGCCCCGGTAAACGGCGGTGGTAACTATAACCATCCTAAGGTAGCGAAATTCCTTGTCGGGTAAGTTCCGACCTGCACGAATGGCGTAACGACTTCCCCACTGTCTCGACCAGGAGCTCGGCGAAATTGCAGTACGAGTAAAGATGCTCGTTAAGCGCAGAAGGACGAAAAGACCCCGGGACCTTTACTATACCTTGGTATTGGCGTTAGGTGCGGACTGTGTAGCATAGGCGGGAGGCTTCGAAGCGGGTGCGCCAGCATCCGTGGAGCCGGAATGTGAAATACCGCTCTGTCCTCATCTGGCCTCTAACCTCGGCCGGTCATCCCGGCCAGGGACAGTGCCTGGCGGGTAGTTTAACTGGGGCGGTTGCCTCCCAAAGAGTAACGGAGGCGCCCAAGGGTTCCCTCAGCCCGGTTGGCAATCGGGTGTTGAGTGCAATCGCACAAGGGAGCTTGACTGCGAGACCGACGGGTCGAGCAGGGACGAAAGTCGGAGATAGTGATCCGGTGCCGGCGTACGGACGCGGCATCGCTCAACGGATAAAAGGTACCCCGGGGATAACAGGCTGATCATCCCCAAGAGTCCATATCGACGGGATGGTTTGGCACCTCGATGTCGGCTCGTCGCATCCTGGGGCTGGAGCAGGTCCCAAGGGTTCGGCCGTTCGCCGATTAAAGCGGCACGCGAGCTGGGTTCAGAACGTCGTGAGACAGTTTGGTCTCTATCCTCTGCGCTCGTTGGAATCTTGAGGAGCCCTGCCCATAGTACGAGAGGACCTGGGTGGACGAACCTCTGGTATGCCGGTTGTCGCGCCAGCGGCACGGCCGGTTGGCTACGTTCGGATGGGATAACCGCTGAAAGCATCTAAGCGGGAAGCCCCCTCCAAGATAAGGATTCCATGAAGCCTTGCGGCTTCTGAAGACCCCATGCAGAACACATGGTCGATAGACCGGACGTGGACACCCCGCAAGGGGCGGAGCCGACCGGCACTAATGGTCGAAGACAACACAACAACCCGCCCCACCAAGGGGCGGCGGCATCAACACCTGCTGCGAAACCTGCCTGCGGCAATGAACACGAAACCACAGGCGATCGAAGAACACGAGACACGCGTCCACCATCCGGTCCCCAAGCCGCCAGGACACCCCGACCCCCACGGGTCGGCAGAATTGAAGATTCGCGGCGGTCATGGCCTGGGGGAGACGCCCGGTCCCATTCCGAACCCGGAAGCTAAGACCCAGCACGGCAATGGTACTGCACCCGGAAGAGTGTGGGAGAGTAGCACACCGCCGCCACAACACGAAAA
>NZ_JACFSD010000008.1:0-4587 GCF_016100595.1 Bifidobacterium sp. M0399
CAGATACCCCAACACCACACTCTGACCAACACACAACCAAACCCACACACAGAACCTAAAACAACGCGTTTAGTTCCTATAGGCCCATTTAAATCAGTTGAGTCAACATTGTTGTATAGGATATGCCCCGAATCCGGCCTATAAAAAGCCTCCAATAGGGAAAGCAGCGTAGTTTTACCTGAACCCGACGAGCCCACGATGACGGTTCTTTGGTGTGGGACTGCGCTAAAACTAATGTTCTGCAGAGTGGTATTTCGTTCATCATCTTTGTCCGCTGTATTGTAAGAAAAGCATACATCTTTGAACTCCAGCGTAATGTTGGCTGTATCAAACGAGGAATGCCCATCTGGGGAAAGCATATTGCTCGAACTTACGGTTTCGCTTTTATCGCGCAAAGATTCAATGTCTTCTATTCTCCTGAGTGGTCCTAAAGCTTTGAAAGCCGTGGTTATAGATGAGGAAAAGGAGCTTAGCGAAGAAACAACCATAGTCAAATACATTGAAAAGGAGATGAAATTAGAAATATCAAGATCCCCTTTCGCTATTTCCGCGCCGCCAAAGGAAAAAACGATTAGTAAGGTCAGCTGTATGGCGCAGTTCACAATGGACCGAATGATTGTTTCCTTGTTGGCCACTTTTACTGTTGCCCGATACACTTCTTCTGCGGTACCGACTACTCTTTTCGTTTCAGGCACTGTTGCCATAAAGGCCTTAATTGTGCGAATTCCAGCTAATGATCGCAGTATGGCATTAGACAGTCTTGCTGTCTTAGCTTGTACCAGTTCGGTTAGGCCTGCAGACGAGAAGAAGCAGCAATCATCAACAGAATGGATGTGCACGAAGTTATAAGTGCCACGGCAAAGAGTCTGGTATCAATGAACAGCATAGCGACAGCTGATCCGCAAGCTGTTAACAGATTCGCGGCCACTTTAAAGAAGTCTGATGACAGGGCTGAGCGTAACTCATTAGTATCTGAGATGACAGTTGAGACATAGTCACCCGACTCCCTCTTATCATACTCTTGTACCGGCAGGCCGAGGATACAGGTAATGAGATTGCTACGTTTATCGAAAACTATTTTCGCCGCAAGGCGGTTTGCCATATTGGATCCCAAACCATCCAGGACGATGCCTGCTACAAACAAAAGCGCCAAGACTGCAATTGGTCTCACCAACTTCTGACTCTGTTCTATGGCGTGTAGAAGATAATTGACACACAGAGGTTGTAGTAACGCCAGACCTGAAGACACTATACCCACAGACATCACAACAACAGTGATAGCTGTGTGCGGTTTCAATAGTCTGAATACATTAAAAATTGTGGTTTTTTGACGTTGCTGAGTTTGCATAGTTGACATGATTTCCGCTATTCGCCTATGGCTGTTTGGACGGTTTCAATTGCCGATCGCTTCAAACTAGAACGTGCAGAGAAAAATGTGGAAAGTGTTCCCGCGGCGATAATGGGCACAGCAAGGATAATGAAGAACTTCCAGGGGAAGACCACTACAAAGAGATTCTTGGAAAGAGGGAGGAATGTCACAGCGGTGAAAACTCCGACGAACAAGGTGGCCCCCGCAGAGATAAGGATACCGGTGGTCACGAGGATGAAACCATCCAAGGCCGATATGGCAAGTAGCTGTCCGGGCACAGCGCCCGCGATGGAGATAAGGGCCAGATCAAGGTTGCGTTCCTTGGCAGAGATGGCGAAACTGGCGACCGCACCGATTACAGCAATGAGCAAGGCCGACCACAGGCTGGACATAAGCTCTATCGGTGTGGCTGATCCCATGTCTTTCAACTGGGGAAAGCCACTTATGGCAGCAGTACTGGTTTGACCTGTGATTAACAATCCACCGAGCAGGAACAGGCAAGCAGTCAGTGAGATGATGGTGGAGCCGAATGCCTTCCCGCGACTTCTCACAATGGCTTGTGCCCGTGCGATCTTCCAGACATCGGATTGCACAGGAACCAGATTCGTCCATGTTTTGGTGGCCCATTGGATGATGGGTCCTCCAGAATAGGCCAGAGCGACCAGAAACAGCAGTATCGCGATGATCGGGCCTAATGACATGGGTTGCATGATGATGCCCAATTGGGTCTTACTCAGAGTTTTGGGGTCGTTCAACACCAGGATGACGGCAGCGACAGCCGGTGCCAGCAGGGCGATGAAACCACCGATAATAAGGAATCTCCTCAGACCGCGCCCAGCTCTCGTGACGTGGACTTCCTCAGTTCCTGAACCTCTCAGCAGCTCAACCGGAAGCACTTTCCTCAAAGCACGCAGAGTAAAGAGAGCACCCAACAAAGCCACAATGAAACCGACTGCAAGCCCCCTCAAAGCAAAGTCTAAGAAACCCTGCCAAGTAAAAGTGATAAGCGGCGGTAACAGCACGGCCTCCAACTGGAACTTTAGAATCCGTGGGGCAAGAATTGGCGCCAGCGCCATACCAACGATGGAGGAGATCAGAGTCAGCACGAACACCTGCACCATGGTGAGGGTCAGCACCTGCCTAGGTGTGGCACCAAGCAGGGACAACAATGCAAGTCCCTTCCGCCGCTGCCTTATGGAAGCCTGAATCGTCACCATAATGACCAGGCAACCCAGGACCATTGCTATCTGGTAGACCGAGTCCACGTTAGTGCTGAGATGGTGAGATACCACACCCACTTCCCCCGGGGAATCATGTTTGAGATCATTGATTCCCTTGCATACACTCATGGCGCACAGAATCGTCTGCGTGACCACAAGCACAAGAAACACACCGGCCCAGATTCCTCTATTGGCTTTCAGATCATTCAACGCCCACTTCATGACTTACACCTTTCACGCCGCATCGCCATACAGAATCAGGGCAATAACTACGCTTGCTCTTCCACATTCCCTGATGCGACAAATCCGCCATCACTCATGGTGTATACGACGTCGCATTGCCGGGCCAGGCGGAGATCGTGTGTGACCACGACCACGCATTTACCGGGTCGATGGGAGAAGTCCCGCAACTGCGAGAAAACCAACTGTCCGGACTTCTGGTCAAGAGCACCTGTCGGCTCATCGGCGAACACAACATCGGGATCCGCGACCAAGGTGCGAATCAAGGATACCCGCTGCTGCTCACCACCTGAGAGCGAACTAGCTGCGTCATTGTCGTGCCCGCTCAAGTGGAACTTATCCATGAGGGCATCGATGCTTCCTTGATCGACCTTGCGATGGCTGAGAGTCAAGGGGAGCAGGATATTGTCACGAACGGTCATGGACGGGACAAGATTGTAGGACTGAAACACAAACCCGATATGCGATCTGCGAAACAAAGCCAAGTTACGCTGGTTCTTCTTAGTTAGTTCCTCACCCAGCACCCACACATTTCCTTGAGATGGCTGTTCAAGACCAGAAAGGCAATATAGCAAGGTGCTCTTACCACATCCAGAGGGCCCTGTAATTGCGGTCATGGCACCACCAGCAGCAACAAAAGAAAGATCATTGAACACCACAGTGGGAGTCCCGTCACCCGAGACGAAATTCTTACTTAGCTGTTCAGCTACTACCACACCATCACGCATAATATTAACCTTCATGGTACTGAGATCAGAGTATCGCCAGACCTCATGCGATTATAAAGCCCCACGACAACGAGTACTGAATCGGACATTTCTATTGAAACAAACGCCCCATATCTGAAAAAGATAGGTCCGTTATTGTACCTTAAATCACTGAGGATATAAGGTCCTGGTTCACCGCCTATTGCTTCCTCTAGTTTGAGGGTTAATCTTTCAAGATGCTCATCAGAAAAGGGATATATGGTTATGAATTTTCCACTAGAGCTGCGTCCTGCATATTTGGTATTGGAGGATCGGTACTGTTGTTTATCCCTGAGATATTTGAACATAACATGCTCTGAAATACAGATTTTAGAAACTTTTTCTAAAACTGATTGTGCATTGTCAAGGGAAGCCGTCACATGAATTTTCCATCCGTGGGTCCTCATTATGCAAGCAGTCGGCTACATATATGTCCATACTACGGATTTATTTGAAGCCCATCCTATCGGACAGTCAGGTTCAGGATCCCATGACTCTTCGGCATGTGCCATGAGACTACGGCTATCGACAAAGAAAGGAGATCCTGGGTGCGTCGCCCGCATGTATACAGCTTCCCCAATCATTGCGTCTCCCATCGTTGCGGACTATGCTTTGTAGTAATATTATCAGAACCCGGTTCAGTGTCAACTTCTGTTTTAACTCGCTTCTTGAATATTAATAACTTGCTCATTGCCTTTGATAGCTAAGTACCCATACGTCGCCTTTTAAGATGGCAACTTTCCTTTGAGTAGAGATGGACCTTCAATTGCTGCATCCAATGATGTCAAGACACCAAGCCGTTTGCATAGCAAACTTTTCCCAGCGTCTATACTTACCTGATCCTCCCCCGTGGCTTCCATTCTGAATGATATTAACGACTGCGTCTGCACCGATTTCCTGGAGCAGTGACACCCACTTCAGAGATTCTGGGCTATAGGAACTAAACGCGTTGTTTATGTTGGGGGTTTGGCCTTGTGGCTGTAAGCGTGTTGGGTGGTTGTTAATAGGTCGG
>NZ_JACFSD010000009.1:0-2673 GCF_016100595.1 Bifidobacterium sp. M0399
CCCGACCTATTAACAACCACCCAACACGCTTACAGCCACAAGGCCAAACCCCCAACATAAACAACGCGTTTAGTTCCTATAGCCCTATGATGGTGTAACGGTGGTGCTACTGTCACCGTTGATGTAATAACTCAAGAATGATAGTTAGGCCTATCTATCAGTGCAGTATTCCAGTTTTAGCTGGGTTGTCAGAGGTGCCATGGCTGACACCGCTGACTTCGTTATTGGTTATCAAGGATGAATTGACTCAACAAACGGAAAGGGGCTTATGATGAAAGCTCTGAACACTATCAAAAGTAGGTTGCTCGCCAGCGTTGCTGTTCCACTTGCGCTGTCTATGGGAGTCGCCATGGTTCCCAGTCAGGCGATGGCTGCAGAGCCTGTGGATACCGCTTCGACATCTATCGTGAGTCAAGTCACCGATTCGCTGACTCCGAGGGATGTGCTGGAGATAGCGGATACCGCATGGGAAAACGGTGATTATGAAGGTGCTGGCATCCTGACCGAGTATGCATTCTCGATGCATGATGGCACTGCCGGTAATGGCTTCCAATCGAGGAATTGGGCTACGACGATCGCCAAGAAAGCTGTCATTAAGCTTCTGCGCTGGGGAGGTTCCAAGCTTCCTGCCAAGATTGCTCCGTGGGCCGGTCGGATTGCAGACTTCCTGGAAGCCACCGGCGTCTGGACTCATGCCGCTATCGTCTCAGGTTTGATGCAGCTGGGCATCCCTTACGATATTGCTGAATACACGGCGACATGGGTTGATTTGTTCCTCTGATTCATGGAGAGAGGGGTGAGCGATGAGTGACCGTGGACGATCAGACCATGTAACGGTTTCGGATGCGATTACCGGTGTTGGTTTTTTCGGAACTGTGTTGTTGGGTTTTGTCTTTCCTTTTGCGGTCGGCATTGGTGTCACTTATCGCTTGCTCCCTTTCGGTGGCGTTCGTTCCTGGGTGCATGGGTGGCGTGGGGTTTTGGGTACCATCGTTATCTTTCTGTTGTGGTTCTTTGGTACCTACATAACTGATGCGTTGGTGGATGTGTTGTTTAGCATGAGCAGTCACAAGGTCTTGAAGAAGCTTGTTAGCGAAGTTGTGAGTTTTGTGTTTCTCATGGGGTTGATGGCCTTGGCCTTCAGCAGGTGGGAAGCCATGGCGCTCTCATCTTTGATAACTGAGGTTCTCACCATTCTCATCTCCCTACTCGTCATTCATGCCGTTGATGCTGCAGACAAGCATGATTAATCTAAACAACGATCATTCCTAGGGAATGAAGCGGATTCGAGTGCCCCTTTTATGGGGCGGGAGAAACGCATCGGACGCGGAGAGGTCTCCTCCTTGGTTTGGGAGGAGACCTCTTCGGTTTGGTTGTGTGTGGTGTTAGTCGTCGGTGGGGTTGATGTTCTTACTGAGGGCCAGGGCGATGAGCGCTGCGAGGTTGTTGGTTCGGTCGAGGGTGAGGGCTTGGACCATGTATGAGCTGGCTTGGTCGGGGTCGCGGGCGGCCCAGGCCAGGTAGGCTCTGGAGGCGCTGAGGTGTGGGGTGGGGCCGACGGCGGCGGTGAGCTGGTCGAAGAGGTTGTAGGCTCTGTCGGCGCGTTCCTGGTTGACGGGGGTCCGGCCTTCGAAGCAGGTGGTGAGGCTGGTGAAGATGAGTTTGACGGCGGCGGGGTCGTGGGGTTGTTCGGTGATGGTGGTCAGGTCGTCTCGGGTGGTGTCGGGGTTGATGGCGGCGACCAGGAGCGCGTCGCGGTGCGGCAGTGAGGTTTCTATCAGCGCGGCCATGCGGGTGAGCCGGTCGTGTCCTATGGCTTCGGGCTGGTGGGTGCCGTCGAGTATGCGCATGATGCTGTCGAGGGCCTGTCGGCCTGCGGTGAGCATGAGTTGGGGGTCCTGGCTCAGTTGCTTGACGTCGTCCTGGAGGCTGGTTGTGGTGTTCATGGGTGTTCCTTTCCTTGGTGCCGGGACTGTTTGTGCCGACGCCTGGAATGGCGGCCCGGGTATAGCGGAGAGTCAAGCCCCCGCGTGGATCCGAACACTCCCCCGGAGGCCGAGGGGGCATGCTGTTCGGCCCCCTCGGCCGGAGCGGGGTGTGGGCGGAGACGCTCGGGGCTTGAGTCGCAGCGGCCCGGGCCAGAATGGAAGGGGGCGGCACAAACACCACATTCCCAACCCCTTCAGCAGCACGCCGCAGGCGTGCGACAGCGGCGGCCAGACATCAAGGCGCAGCCGCCGATGACCACAACCCCGGCCGAGCCGACCAGTTTTATGTTTGCCGATTGAAGGGTGATCTGCAGTAGCTCATGATAGAAGAAAGACCATCCGATAAGAAATGTGTTTATATTGTGAAGCTTTATCTTGATGAAGCTTTCTAACTGATATCCCGAGTATATTAAAGCTTGTTAGAAGCCGCCACTGCCTCTATCATATTTATATGATATGCACACTAGGGCGGCACTTTTTTATCTAAAGGGGTGTAACTGAGATGGACACCGCTCGTATTCCTTACCCTTCGCATCCTTATCAGAGCTCAGCCAATCTAGCCTCTATGCTGATACAGAACGGTCTCTCCGGCATCAGGGGCTATAGGAACTAAACGCGTTGTTTTAGGTTCTGTGTGTGGGTTTGGTTGTGTGTTGGTCAGAGTGTGGTGTTGGGGTATCTGACT